>CAZZFF010000006.1:0-98596 GCA_964653485.1 uncultured Verrucomicrobiota bacterium
CGGTATTGTCTTTCATGCCCTTGCGTTGGACGACTTGCTCAGGCGCCGGGGCAGGGGGTCGTGGCGCCGGATCTGCGGGGCCTTTCATAAATTAGACTTGACTTTTTCTCGCGCGTGGGCATTATTCTCCCTACACGCTCCGAGGCTCTGCTGGTGGGAACAGAGCACAAGCTGTTTTTACCGGAACCGGGCGCCCTTGGAAAGACTAATTGTCGGACCGCCAGTCGGAAATTCTTGCTGTATGGCCAGAAACTGCATCTTACAGGTTGAAGACGAAGAAGCCGATGTGTTGCTGCTTCGCTACGCGTTCGATCGAGCCGGCATCGGGGACACCGTGCAGGTGGCGCCCTGCGGCAAGGAGGCGGTGGACTACCTGTCCGGCGTTGGCCGGTTCGCTGACCGGGAGAAATACCCGTTGCCGAACCTGGTGCTGCTGGATTTGAAACTGCCGGACAGGGACGGATTGGACGTCTTGAAGTGGATGCGGGAGACATCGGAACTGAAGCGGACAGTGGTGATTGCTTTAACGTCCTCGAACCATGCCGCTGACATCGAACGGGCTTATGAATGCGGGATAAACTCGTACGTCGTCAAAGCGGCGGATAATCAGAAACGGCTCGAATTCGCCCGGCATCTTAAAGGCTGGTGGCTGGAGATGAACCGCTTCCCCGGCCATGCCTAAGGGCTGTCCCCGGCAATCCGAACTCACCCGCTATTTGAGGCTGTTCGGCCCGGAGGGTTCCGGCTAACGTCGGGCGCGATGAGACAAGAACTCTTGACGTTGATTCTCGGTGCGTTGCTCGGCGCTTGTTTCTCTGGCCAGGCGGCCGGTTCGAGGAGGGCCATTCCGCGGCCGTTCCCCTCGCATCCGGGCAACGTGTTTGTTGCCGGGGAACCGGTCATCGTTGCGGCGCCCCCCGGCGAGGACGGGACTTGGCGAGCGGAGGATTACGACGGTAAGACAGTGCTCCGCGGGCCGGTGAAGGAGGGCCGCGCTGAGTTGGGGGTGCTGGCCGCGGGATATTACGAAGTGGTTCGTGGCACAGCCCATGTCTCCGTGGGGGTGTTGGCGAAACTGCGGGCCCCGACGCCGCCGAATTCACCCATCGGAGCGGACGTGGCAATGGGCTGGCTGGTTTCGCGCGACCAGATGGAGAGTGTGGCGAATTTGTGCGCGCTGGCGGGGTTGAACCGCGTCAGGGACCGGATGGATTGGGGGGAGATGGAGCCGGAACGAGGGGGGTTCGCGCCGACGAATCGTTACGATTACCCGGTCCAAGTCCAGGCCGGCGCCGGGTTGCAGGTCCTCCAAGTCTGCCATAATTCTCCGGCTTGGGCCAATCCCAAACGGAAACGGTTTCCGCTCGATCTCCGCGATGCCTACGCGTTCCACCGCGCCCTGGCCTCCCGCTGGCAGGGCAAGGTGGCCGCATTCGAGCCGTGGAACGAGGCGGACATCGATATGTTCGGCGGCCATACCGGCAGCGAGATGGCCTCGCTTCAGAAGGCCGCCTGGCTCGGCCTCAAGGCGGGCAACCCGAACGTGACCGCCTGTTTGAACGTCTTCGCTCTGCACCGCCAGACCACTCTCCAGGACTTTCAGGACAACCAGGCCTGGCCGTCCTTTGACACCTTCAACCTCCATCACTACGAGCCGTTCGCCGCTTATCCCTCGCTCTACGCGGATTTCCGTGCTGTTTCCGCCGGACGCCCCCTCTGGGTGACGGAGTGCAGCGTGCCGGTGAAGTGGCAAGGGGACCCGCGCCTGCAGGAGCCGAGCCCCGAGGACGCCAGGCTCCAGAGCCGGCGTGTGCCTATCACTTACGCGCTGGCCATCCATGAGGGCGCGGAGGCGGTCTTTTATTTCATCCTGCCCCATTTCGTCGAGGGCCAGACCCAGTTTGGCCTGCTCCGCAAGGACCTGACCCCGCGCCCGGCATTCCTCGCGCTGGCCGCCGCCGGACGGCTGCTGGCCTCGGCCCGCCCGCTGGGCCGGGTCCAAGCGGACGATCCCGCCGTGCGTGCTTATCTCTTCAATGCCAGACCCGACGGGCGGCGCGCCCAAGTGCTCGTAGCCTGGTCCGAAGAAGAACGGACCTTCGCGCTGCCGCAGGCGCCGAAGGCCATTTTTGATCACTTGGGCCGCCCGCTCGAGGTTTCGGGAGGGAAATTGACCCTGGGCCCGGCGCCGCGGTTCATCGTTCTCCGGGACGGGACGCCCCTTTCGCTGACGCCGCCTCCGGCCCGTCCACCTGTGCTGCCCGGCCGTCCTTCTCCCGTGGTGCTTCAGGCCGTGCTGCCGGAGTCCGGCATCGCATTGGACGAATCAGCTTATCGGCTCTCCGCCGGCCAACCGAACGACGTTCCGATCTTCGCGTACAACTTCAGCGACAAGCCGGCGCATGGCCGTCTTGTGGCCGCCGTCCCGGACCGGTGGCAAGCCGAACTGCCTCAGGAGGTGACCATTGCTCCGGGAGAACGCAAAGAACTGTTGTTGCGCCTGACTGGCCTCACCGGCTCCCAGGCGGCCAAGGTCCGCATCACCGGCGACTTCGGCCCGGCGGGCAGCGCCGTGCTTTCCTTGCGGTTCCAAATCCCCGCCAAAGCCCGAGACTGAGGCCCTTATGGGAGCGTCGGAGAGTGGAGCGCGTGACAACGCCGCAATGCCCGGGCAATCTCGCGCTCCCGCCGCCAGCTATTCCGGGCTGCGCAGGGCTGTCAGCGCGTCCAGGAAATCCGCAGGATGGGGCGCCTCGAAGCTCACGCGCCGGCCGGTCCTGGGATGGATGAACGAGAGTTGAAAGGCATGGAGCATCTGGCGCGGGGCCTCGTAGCCCGTCAACTCGGTTAGCCGCTGGTTCTGCCGGTCGCCGTACGTCGCGTCGCCCACAAGCGGAAACCCAAGGAATTGGAAATGCACCCGGATTTGGTGAGTTCGTCCCGTGTGCAAGGCTGCCTCGATGAACGTGGCGCCGCGCAACCTCTCAAGCACCCGGTAGGTCGTCCGCGCCTCACGCCCGAACTCGTCATCCACCGCCATCCGCTTGCGGTGCGTGGGGTGCCGCGCGATGGCCGCGCGGATTTCCCCCTGCTCGCGCGGCAATTCCCCGCAGACAATCCCATGGTAACATTTCTCCACCTTCCGGCTGGCGAACTGGGAGGCAAGGGCGATATGGGTGGAGTCCGTCTTGGCCACGACCAGGCACCCGCTGGTCCCTCGGTCGAGGCGGTGGACGATGCCGGGCCGGGCGACTCCGCCGATGCCGCTTAATTGTCCGGCGCAATGGTGGAGCAGGGCATTGACCAGCGTGTGCTCCTCGTGTCCCGCGGCGGGATGGACCACCAGCCCGGCCGGCTTGTTGAGCACCACCAGCGCCTCATCTTCGTAGAGAATGTTCAGCGGCATCTCCTCGGGCTGGGCCTCGGCAGGCCGCGCTTCGGGCCAATGCACCTCCACCTCTTCCCCGGCGCGCGGCGAGTGGGTCGGCTTGATGGTGCGGCCATTGACCCGGATATGGCCCTCTTCAATGAGCCGCTGGAGCGCGCCCCGCGAGACCGCCGGAAAGCGCCGCCGCAGGTAGGTGTCCAGCCGCTCTGACGGGAGAGATTTTTCGATGATGAGGATTTCCGAGCGGGGAGACATTATCTCGGGGCGGCGGCCCCGGCCTCGGTGCTCGGCCCGGTTCCCTTGGCCCCGCGCTCGCCTTTCCAGGTGACAAGAAACATCAACCCCACACCGGTGCATATCGCGCTGTCGGCCACGTTGAACGCGGGGAAACCAATCTCCTTGCCCCCTCGCTGCTCAATGTAGAAGTAGATGAAATCGATCACGTGTCTCACCGTCACCCGGTCCACGAGGTTGCCGATGATTCCGCCGAAAATAAGGCCAAGCGCAACCTGGCCCAGCAGCGTGTGGGCGTCAAAGTGGTGCCGGCTCAGGAATAGGACTACCAGCGCGACCACCGCGACCAGCGCCAGCAGCGCGTTGCGCCCGCGGAACAGACTCCAGGCCGCCCCCGTGTTGCCCCAGTATACGAATCGGAAGAAGCCGTCGATGACGACTTTCTCCTGCCCGCCGCTCAAATGCCGCAGCACGATCTGCTTGGTGATCTGGTCCAGCACCACCACCGCCAGGGCGATCAAGCCTATCCGGCGATTCGATGCCTGCAGAACGACATCAAACGCTCTCTTTTCCACGTTACCTGCCCATTTACTCGACGCGTCCATAAAAAACAACCTTATTTTGGACTGTCTGATGAGGGTTCGGCTGGACACCGAAGGCGGATTGCCGTACACCCTCCAAAAGACCAGCACTCTATGAGCGCCAAAGCACAGGCCGCCGGACGGCCGACCGAAGGACAAGCGGCCGCCAATCGGTGGCCCTCGCCGATCAAGTTCATAATCGGGAACGAAGCGTGCGAGCGTTTCAGCTATTATGGGATTCGAAGCATCCTGGCGCTCTACATCAGCAAGGTGTTGTTCCAGGGACTGCCCGAGGGTGCGGCCCGCGACAGGGCCACCGAGATTATCCACCTGTTCATTTTCGCCAACTACTTCACGCCGCTGCTGGGGGCCTGGCTGAGCGATAAGCTGTGGGGCCGTTACCATACCATCTTGTATGTTTCCTTGGTTTATTGCCTCGGGAATTTGACCTTGGCCTTCGGGGTCGGTTCGGTTTGGGGGCTTTATATCGGCCTGGGGTTGGTCGCGCTCGGTTCGGGCGGCATCAAGCCCTGCGTTTCGGCCTTTTGCGGGGATCAGTTCAGGCCGGAGCAAAGCGGTCTGCTGCAGAAGGCCTATGGCCTGTTCTACTGGTCCATCAACTTCGGCTCCTTCTTCTCGTTCCTGGTCATTCCATGGCTCAAAGACGATTGGGGCTACCGGGTGGCCTTCGGTGTTCCGGGCCTGCTCATGTTGGTAGCCACGCTCATCTTCTGGGTCGGACGCAAACAATACACGCGGTGTCCAGCCCCGGGCGACCCCGGGTGGTACAAGAAAGTCCTTTTTGCCGCCGGGGTTGCGGCCCTGTTCTACGCGGGAGTTTGGACCCGACGGCAATGGGTCGATCACGGCCTCCTGCACGGCCGTTGGGCGACCGCTGCCGGCCTTGCAGTGTTCTTGCTCCCGCTGGCCGTCATCTCGGCGGCTGGCACTCGGCGCTTGCACCGGAGGCTGGCGCTGACCCGCGAGAAGCAAGCCGGCGGCTTCATGGTTGTGACCTGGTACGCGCTGACACGGTTTTTCACGAGGAAGACCGGGCAGCGGTTTTGGGACACGGCACGCGAGAAGTTCGTCGAGTCTTCCGTCGATGCGGCGGCGACCGTGCCGCCCATCCTGTCGGTTTTTGCGCCGCTGTGCATTTTCTGGGCCTTGTTTGATCAAACCACCTCGACGTGGGTGATGCAGGGCAGCAAGATGACTGCGCTGAAGGTCTTGGGCGGCTTCGAGATCGGCGCGGAGCAGATGCAGTCCATGAACCCGGCCCTCGTGATGATCCTCGTGCCCGTGATGCTGTGGCTGTATCCCCGGATCGAGAAGCTGACGGGCATGCGGGTATCGCCCCTGCGGCGGATGGGGGCGGGCCTGGTGCTCGGGGCGCTGGCTTACGTGGTCGTGGGTCTCTTGCAGACGCGGGTGGACATGGGGGTGAAGCTATCCGTGCTATGGCAGACGCTGCCCTACTTCATGCTCACGACCGGCGAGGTGTTGCTCTCGACCACCGGGCTCGAGTTCGCCTTCACCCAGGCCGCCGCGGAATTGAAGAGCACGATAATGAGTTTCTGGCTATTGACCGTCGCCTTCGGCAACCTCATGGTGCCCCTCATCACCCGCCTCAAGGCCTGGATCATCCACACGGGCGACACGGGCGACAGCGTTTCGGTCAATTCGTCGACCTTCTATCTCTATGCCGGGCTGACGTTGGGCGTCGCGATTATCTTCATGCTCATCGCCCTATGCTACAAGGAGCGCGAGCTGGAATTGACCAGCGCCCGGAAGGAGTGAACGGACGAACGCCCAAAGGACCCTGAGCGTCCGCCCCACCCCGTAGCGGCCTCTCCGAAGAGCGCCGCCTTTCCCCGCGAGCACGCACGCCGCGCTGTCTCGCCCTGGGCCTCCAAGACCGGAGTGCGGCGCTCCGACGAGGCGTCACTACGCCCGCAGCATTCAAACTTGACTTCCTTACTCGTTTCCTTACTCTTGTAATGATGAAAGCGACTGTGACAAGCAAGGGCCAGATCACCATCCCGTTGGCTATCCGGCGCCGGCTCAAGCTCCACGCAGGCACGGTGCTCGAGTTCGACGAGCGGGCGGATTGTCTCAAGGCGGCTAAAGCGGTCGATCCGGAACGTATGCGCGCGGCCATCGGAATCGGGAAAGACGAACTGGCAGGCCGAACCGCCCTCCAGTGGTTGGAGGAATTGCGTGGACCCGTGGAGCTGCCTGCGCTACCCCGCCGTAAATGACCACCGCGGTCGATACGTCGGTGCTGATTTCAATCGCGAAAGGCGAGGCTGACGCGGCCGCTTGGGTCGGTGTCTTGGCCGCGGCCTCGAACGAAGGGGACTTGGTGATCTGTGATGTCGTGGCGGCTGAGTTTTTTGCGCTGCTGCTCGATCAGGGGAGATTCCGGGAAAGTCTTTCCGCGCTGGCAATTTCATTCAGTTCGAGCTCGCTGGAGTCGGCCCAATTGGCCGGCTCCATTTTCAAGGGCTATCGTCGCGAGGGCGGTCCCAGGGAACATCTCATTCCGGATTTCCTGATCGGTGCTCACGCTCAGACCCACGCCGATCGCATTGCCGCTGTCGACCGTGGCTATCTACGACGTTACTTCCCGCGGCTGCGGGTGCTCAAGCCCGGCCCGCCTTGACTTGCCTGGCCAGAAAGGGCGCAATTCAAGCGGTGGGGAGATCGACGGAAGAACCGCAGCCGCGCGGTGTCCTTGTGAAACCTTATCGCTCCTCTTCATTGCTTGAGTCGGAGAGGGCCGCCGGATACGCTGGACTTTATGAAGCTCGATGCTCCGCCTGCGGGGCCGAAGCGGGCGCGATCCCGTTACGGTTTCGCGGCATTCTGTCTGCTGTCGCTCCTGGCCGGGTGGCTGGGGCTGAGGCTGGTGTTGCTGTGCGCGTTCAAGCCGGCGGGACTGAGGCCGACGGAGGCCGTGCTGGCGCTGTTAAGCGGGTTCCACCGGGACCTCTTTGCCGCGGTGGTTGAGTTGATTCCGCTCCTCTGCTGGCTGGCCCTGGTTTCGAACCGGCAGTTCGCCGCCCGCTGGCATCGGCTCCTGTTCCTCGGGGCCGGTTTCACATTCTGGTTCGCGCAGATTTTCCTGCTGTTCACCGAGTTCTTTTTTTTCGATGAATTCAAGTCGCGCTTCAACACCGTGGCGGTGGATTACCTGGAGAACCCCAGGGAGGTCCTCGTCAACATCTGGGAATCCTATCATGTCGTGCTCTTTCTGCTGGCCTGCCTTGGGCTGACGCTGCTGTGGATGTGGGTTGCCCGGCGGTTGTTTGGCGGAATGTGGGAGGCGCCGGTTTCTCGCAAGAGCCGGGTGCTCTACCTGGCTGGGGCGGCGGCCCTGGCGGCGGTGCTCGTCCCGTCCATCAACATCAGGGGCGCCCGCGTGGGCAATGACCGCACGGTCAACGAGGTCGCCAACAATGGCGCGCTCTCGTTCTTCGCGGCTGCCTGGACGCATCACATGGACTTTGCCGATTTTTACAGGACGATGCCCCTGGACGACGCCTATGGACGGGCGCGCCGGCTCATGGCCGCGCCGGGCGCTTCGTTCGAGGCCGACGGCCGCTCGATCCGGCGCCGAGTGGCCGGCAATCCCGCCCGTCCGAGACTGAACGTAGTCATCCTCCTGGAGGAAAGTCTCGGCTCGGAGTTCTGGGGCAGCCTGGGCCGCCGCCACACCCTGACGCCCGAGATGGACAAACTGGCCGCAGAGGAGGGGATTCTTTTTACCAACATCTATGCCTGCGGCAACCGCACGGTGCGCGGCATGGAAGGCGTGCTCTCGTCGTTCCCGCCCCTGCCGGGCGGCTCGATTGTCAAACAAGACCTCTCGGACAACGTCGAGACGACGGCGCGCGTGCTCAAGCGGGACGGCTACTCCACTCTCTTCCTTTACGGCGGGCGCGGCTTGTTCGACAGCATGCGCTCCTACGCGGTGCGCAACGGGTATGACCGATTCATCGAACAGAAGCACTTCGCGCATCCGACCTTCACGACGATCTGGGGCGTGTGCGACGAGGACATCTTCGCGCGGACCATCGAGGAATGCCGCGCGCTGGCCGGTGCAGGCAAACCGTTCTTTGCCACGGCGCTCTCGGTTTCCAACCACAAACCTTACGCCTATCCCAAGGGGAGGATCCCCGAAGACCCCGGCCGCCGAAAGCGGGAGTACGCCGTGAAATACTCCGATTTCGCCCTGGGCCAGTTCTTCCGGGCGGCGCGCAAAGAGGCCTTTTGGACAAACACGGTCTTTGTTGTTGTGGCCGATCATGGGGCGCGAGTTTATGGCGAGCAGAGCATTCCCATCCATTCCTACGAAATCCCGGTGCTCATCGTCGGACCCGCGGTGGTCAAGGCCCCCCGCCGCATCGGCCAACTGGGCAGTTCCCTCGATGTCTCTCCGACCGTTCTCGGCCTGATTGGGCGGCCCTACGAGACAATGTTCTTCGGTCAGGACCTCCTGCGCAGCGATCCCGAAGCCGGGCGCGCCCTGCTCAATCATAATCGCGACATCGGCCTGCTGGCTCGGGACCGGCTCGCCGTCCTGGGGTTGTTGCAAACGGTGGAGTTCTACGCCGGCGACCCCAAGAGAGTGGACATGAAGCTGGTGTCCAACCCCACGGAGGCCGACCGGGAATTGGAGCGGGATGCCATCGCCCTCTACCAGGTCGCGGACGATCTTTACTCCCACCGGCGCTACCGGATCGATGGGGAATGAAATCCGCGGCCGGTCGCGCGAGTTGGAACGTCTTGGCAGGGAACCGGAGGTCTGCTACGCTCGGGTCCGTGAATATGCCAACGACAAATCGACGCGCGACAATGAAAATGAACCTGCCCTCCAACCGTCTGATCGGCGCCATGCCGAAAGTCGGAATCCGCCCCGCCATCGACGGGCGCCGGAAGGGCATTCGGGAATCGCTCGAGAAAACCACGATGGGTTTGGCCACCGCCGTGGCGGCCCTCATTGAATCCAAGCTCCGGCACCCCAACGGGCTGCCGGTCGAATGTGTCATCGCGGACACCTGTATCGGGGGCGTGGCCGAGGCGGCAATGGCGGCCGAGAAGTTCCGCAAGGCCGGCGTTGGGCTTTCGCTCACCGTGAGCCCCTGCTGGTGCTACGGCTCCGAGACGATGGACATGGAGCCTCTGATACCCAAGGCGGTCTGGGGCTTCAACGGGACGGAACGGCCCGGCGCGGTTTATCTTGCCGCCGTGAGCGCCGCCCACTCGCAGAAGGGCTTGCCCGCCTTTTCCATTTACGGGCGCGACGTGCAGGACGTGGGCACCACGGCCATCCCCGCGGAGGTGGCTGAAAAAGTCCTGCGCTTTGTGAAGGCGGGTCTGGCGGTGGCAACGATGCGGGGCAAGTCATACCTGTCCGTCGGCGGCGTTTCGATGGGCATCGCCGGGTCGATCGTCAACCAGGACTTTTTCGAGGACAGCCTCGGCATGCGGGTCGAATGCGTGGACATGAGCGAGTTGGTCCGGCGGATCGAGGAGAAGGTCTATGACGAAGAGGAATTCAGGCGGGCATATCCCTGGGTGCGCCAGCACTGTCCGGAAGGCAAGGACTACAACACGGCGCCTCGGAGCCGCAAGCGGAAGGACGCGGAATGGGAATTTGTGGTCAAGTCCGCGATGATCGTGCGCGACCTCATGGTGGGTAATCCGCGTCTGGCGAAGTCGGGCTTCGGCGAGGAGGCCCTCGGCCACAACGCCATCCTGGCCGGTTTCCAGGGTCAGCGCCAATGGACGGACCATTTCCCCAACGGCGACTTCCTGGAGGCCACGCTGAACACGTCATTCGATTGGAACGGCATCCGCGAGCCGTACCTGGTGGCCACCGAGAACGATTCCCTCAACGGGGTCTGCATGCTGCTGGGCCATCTGCTGACCGGCACGGCCCAGGTTTTTGCCGACGTCCGCACCTACTGGAGCCCGGAGGCGATCCTGCGCGTGACCGGCCACCAGGCCGCCGGCCTGGCCTCCGCCGGCCTGCTGCACCTCATCAACTCGGGCGCCGCCGCGCTGGACGCCTGCGGCAAACAGATGAAGGACGGACTGCCGGCGATGAAACCGTTCTGGGAAATCACCCCGCGCGAAGCCCTCGACTGCCTCCAGGCAACGACGTGGCCGCCCGCCATTTATGAATACTTCCGCGGCGGCGGCTTCTCCGGCTGCTACGGCACTCGCGCCGACATGCCCGCGACTATGTTCCGGCTCAATCTGATCAAGGGCCTTGGACCCGCCCTCCAAATCGCCGAAGGCCACTTTGCGGACTTGCCGGCGGAGATACACAGCGTGCTGGAGGCCCGCACCAACCCGACCTGGCCCACGCACTGGTTCGCCCCGAGGCTCAACGGGCGAGGGCCTTTCCGCGACACCTACTCCGTCATGAACGCCTGGGGCGCGAACCATGGAGTCATCGGCTATGGACACTTTGGCGCCGACCTCATCACCCTGGCCGCCATGCTCCGCATCCCCGTCTTTATGCACAACGTCGGCGAGGAACAGGTGTTTCGGCCCTCGGCCTGGGGCGCCTTCGGCACCTCCGACCTCGAGGCGGCGGATTTCCGCGCCTGCGCCAACTTCGGCCCGCTCTACGGCAAGACCTGAGCGGCCTGCCCGGGACCTTCCGACGGACTTTGTCACTGGCCCTGGAGGTGAAAGTGGGCGCCGGTGTTTGGCAGTTGCAGTTTCCGGGCGGGTAAGTTACTAAAGCCTGATGCGATTCATTGGCAGCGTAATCGAGAAGTTGCAGCGACACCCGAAGCGCATCGTCTTCCCCGAAGGCGTCGAGCCGCGCGTCCTGCAGGCGGCGCGGCAGTATTACTCGCTGCGCTTGGGCGCGCCGATCTTGCTGGGGGATCGCAGCCGCGTCAAAGAAACGGCCGCCGCCTTGAGCATCTCGCTGGAGGGCATCCGCATTATCAACCCCGCCGAGAGCGATGAATTGGAGAACTTCACGCGGCGGTTCGAGGCCCTGCGCCGCTACCAGGGGCTTAAGGAGCTGGAGGCCCGGGAGGCGCTCCTGCAACCCAATTATTTCGGCGCCATGATGGTGGCAATGCACCAGGCGGACGGCTTTGTCTCGGGCACCAACCAGAGCAGCGGGGCCGTGCTGCGTCCTCTTTTTCAGATTATCAAGGTGGCGCCCCAGACCCGGACAGCCTCCAGTTGCATGGTGATGGAAGTGGAAGATTCGCGGTTCGGGGAAAACGGGGTGCTCTTCATGGCCGACTGCGGCGTGATTGCCGACCCGACGGTGGAGCAACTGGCGGACATTGCGGTTTCGACGGCGCAATTGGCCCGGCACCTCCTGGGCGTGCGCCCGCGGGTCGCCCTGCTTTCGTTCTCCACCAAAGGCAGCTCCCTGCATCCCTCGGCCGGGCGCGTGCAAGCCGCGGCCGCCCTGGCCGGGAAACGGGCGCAGGAAACAGGGCCGGATGCGGATTTTGACGGCGAACTCCAGGTGGACACCGCCTTGGTTCCGGATATCGCGGCGCGCAAGCTGCCCGAGGGCAAGCTCGGGGGAAGGGCCAATGTGTTGATTTTCCCCGACCTCAACTCAGGCAATATCGCCAGCAAGCTGGTCCGCCATATTTCGCGCGCCAATGCCTATGGCCAGATTCTGCTGGGACTCGACCGCCCGGCGGCGGACGTTTCGCGCGGCTCCAGCGCGCATGATATCCTGGGCGTCGCCGCCATTGTCGGCGTCCAGGCCATCGATTATCATATCCTGTACCCGGGGGCGGGCCAGAAACTGCCGGGAGAAGAGTGAAGATTGCTTTACTTTTGCCTTCACTTTTGATACGGGTGCCATTATTCTCAAGAGCGTGACAGTAGAAACGTTCAGGCCGGAAATTGCGGAAGCCATCGCAGCGTACGACAAGTACGTCATTTGCATCGACAAGACCCCCGCGGACTTTGAGGCATCCCTGATTTCACTTCTCAGCAAGGCCCTCAAGGCATACGAGAACCGCGGGCCGCAGCTTCGGCACGGCATCGCCCTGGACAAACAAATCACCGTCATCCTCAGCCAGAACGACAGCCCCCGCCCGCTCTGCGGCATTTACTTCAACCTGCACTCCCCGTACCAGAAACAAGTGCTCCCCAAGACTGCCAAACCGATGACCGAACCCATCGGCGGCGGCCAGTCCAAGGCCGAGGTTTAGCAAGCCCTCAGCGATACCGCGCTTCGTCTCCAGGCGCCGCCTCCCCTTCCACAATATCGGCCACAATGTTGTCGTCGTACTGCGGGCCGACAATTTTGATTACGGCCACTTTGAGGCCGCGGCGATACAAACCCAAGCGCGTCTCCACGGCCGGAAGACGGCCCACCGGATAGTTGAGCACCACGAAGCGTCCGGCCTGGTTGACCTTGACCACTCTGCCTGCCGGTGCGGTGTCAGGCGTGACGATCAGCTCCTTGTTCCCGCTCTGGACAACCGCGGGCGCTCCGGGTGAGGGTGAGCTCGGCTTGTGGCTAGCGCAACCGCACCCCAGCAGGACCACCGGCAAAACGACTGAAAGCGAAACGCGCATACAAAGAGTAAAATAGCCCGCCCCATCGAGGTCAATTCACAACTTGGAGGGGACGGAATTCCGATTGGGAGCAGGATGACGCCTAAATGCCTAAATACACGCCCTGCCGGAGGCTACGGGGTTTGGCGGCGGGAGAGAGCGAAGACCCTTTGCCATTGGGTCTGGCCCAGCATCACCCCGGCCACGATGAGGAGCATCGCCAGCCAAAATGTCCGGGTCACCGGTTCGCCCAGGCACGCCCAGGCCCAGCCCATCGTGCTCAGAGGGATCAGGTTGTTGAAGAGCATCACCTTGCTGGTCGGCCAGTGGCGGAGGGCCTGGCTCCAGATCGCGAAGGCCGCCACCCCGCCTGCGACGATACAGTAGGCATGGACACAAACCAGGTCCGTCCGCCAAACCAATCCGGAGCGCCAAATCTCCAACATCCCAAACGGCATGAGCAGCACGCCGGCGCGCCACATCGTGTGCGCGCTGCTCTGGGCCCCGGACAGGTGCGCTCCCAGGACGCGGCACTGGCGGCCGTAATTGGTCCAGAGCACGCTGGCGGCCAGCCCGAGGACTTCTCCACGCCAGCTTCCCGTGGCCGTCCGGAGGGCGGGGCCAAAAAGGACGCACACCCCCGCCAGGGCCAGAGCCGCCGCCGCATACCGCTGAACGGTGCTCCACGCCAGGGCGGGGCGCCCTTCCCACAAGAGCGCCCAAACCGGGGCCGCTCCCAGGTACAAGGCCACGTGGGAGAGCGGAGCGTGGCGGACAGCCAAATTGAACACCACGATATAAACCGCCAGGCTCAGCCCGCCCCGCCACCAGAGCCGGCGCCGGGTCTCGATGCTCAACGGGTCGCTCCGCCCCAGCCAGTCCGTCCACCGCAACGTCCCCAGCAGCAACAGGCCCGCGCACAAAAAACGCGAGCCGCCTGTCCACATCGGCGGCCAGGCGGTCAAAACGAACTTCGTGCCCGCGTTGGTGCCGCCCCAAAGAAAAATGGCCAGCAGCAGAGCAAGGCATAGCACCGTGTTATTTGTCTTCTTGCCGGAATCGGTCAACGAGCGGGCAGACTAGTCGCGGGACGGCGCGACCGCACGAAAAATCATTGTTGACATATAAACAATGTGAAACTAGACAATAACCATGAATGCGGTCTCGTCTCCCGCCAACAAGCCCTACCAGGCCCTGGTGCAGCTTCTCCGCGCCGCCGACACCGTCTGGGATGCCAGCCGCGCCTTCTTCGCCCGTTGGAACCTGAGTCCGAGCCAGTTCAACGTGCTGAACCTCCTGGAAGGCAACCCATCGGGCCTGTCCCAGACCGGGTTGAGCCGGCAGTTGGTCATGCACCGCTCGAATGTGACCGGGCTGGTGGATCGGTTGGAGAGACGGAGGCTGGTGAAGCGCGAGGACGCCGCCGGCGACCGGCGGGCCTATCGGGTCGTCCTGACGCCCGAGGGCGCGCGGTTGCTTGGGGAGGTCCTGCCGCGCTACTATGAAGAGGCCAGGCGGGTATGCGAGCATCTTTCCGAGAGACGGGCCGCCGAATTAATCGCCGATTTCCGGCAAATCGCGCAAAACGCGAAGCGCGGCGCGGCCCGGTTGCCGCGGCCTGAGTTTGGCCCTCCAGAGTCGTCGCGCGAGGTTTCCCGCCGGCACAAGCATTGAAAGAGATCGCAGGACTAACGCATGATTCGCCCTTTCTTACGCGGGTTGCTCCGGTTGCTCTATGGTTTTCGCGCCTATAACGAGGAGGTCCTCGATACGGCGGGACCGGTGCTGTTGCTGCCGAACCACGTCTCCTGGTGGGACTGGCTGTTGATCGGGGTTTGCCTCGAAGATGACTGGCGTTTCGTGACCTCCAGCACGGCGGCGGAGGTCAGTTGGGCGCATCGGTGGCTGATGGTCAATCGCCGCACGTTCCCCGTGGACATGAACTCGCCGTACGCCATGAAGCACGTCGCCGAGTATTTGCATGGAGGCGGCCGGCTCGTACTCTTTCCCGAGGGCCGGCTCTCCTGCACGGGGTCGCTCATGAAACTGTTCGACGGCACCGGCTTTCTTATCTTCAAGACGCGCGCCAAGGTGGTCACCGCCTACCTCCGCGGCGCGCACCGGCTGCCTTTTTCGCGCAACCCGGATGCGAAGCGATGGTTTCCGCGCCTCTCAGTCCATTTCAGCCCGGTGCTCAGTGCGCCCAGAGTGGAGCACGTGACCGCCACCGAAGGGCGGAGCCGGCTGACGGATTGGCTGCGCGCCCAAATGGTCCGGCAACAGTTCGAGACGGAGCGGGAGTTTGGGCCGGCCACGGTGCCCGCGGCGATCCTGGAGATGGCGCGGCAATGGCCGGGGCGGGTGGTCGTGCAGGATGTCTCGCTCAAAGAGCTCTCTTACCGGCGGCTGCTGGGCGGGGCGGGTTTGTTGGCGGCACGGTGGCGGCAATGGCCGGGGGAAGAGGCCGCCCGCGTGGGGGTCCTGCTTCCGAATGTGAACGCGATGCCGGTGGTGTTGCTGAGTCTGTGGGCCGCCGGAAAGGTCCCCGCCATACTCAACTACTCGGCGGGGCCGGGAGTGCTCCTGGGGTGCGCGCGCCTGGCCGGGCTGAAGCGGATCATCACGGCGAGGAGCTTTATCGATCACCTCGGGCTCGATCCGGCCCCATTCAAGGCGGCCGGCATCGAGTGGGTCTTTTTGGAAGACATACGCGCCGGCATCAGCGGCGCGGAGAGGTTGGGCGCCCTGCTTCGCGGCCTTTTCGGCGTCCATGCCTGCCAATCCGGGGCGGCGCCCGAAGACACCGCGGTGGTCTTGTTCACCAGCGGTTCTGAGGGCGAGCCCAAGGGGGTCGAACTGACGCATCGGAATCTGCTGGCCAACATGCGGCAAGTGCTTTCAGTGGTTGACCTGATGGAGACCGACCGGTTTTTCAACGCCTTGCCGTTGTTCCACTGTTTCGGGCTGAACGTGGGGCTCTTGTTGCCCCTGGTGCGAGGGGTGTTTGTCTTCCTCTACCTGTCGCCCTTGCACTATCGCGTCGTACCGTCGGCGTTTTACAATCTCAATTGCACGATCCTCCTGAGCACGAACACGTTTCTCGCCGGGTATGCCCGCAAGGCGCATCCGTACGATTTCCGGACGGCGCGCTACGTCTTTGCCGGGGCGGAGAAGCTCCAGGAAAGCACCGCATCCCATTGGATGCGGCAGTTTGGCGTCCGTGTGCTGGAAGGCTATGGCGTCACTGAATGCGGCCCCGTCATTAGCGTCAACCTGCTGATGCACTCGCGCCCCGGCTCGACGGGGCAGTTGCTGCCGGGCATCGAGTACCGGCTGGAGCCGGTCGATGGCATGGGACAGCACGGGGATGCAAAATCCGAAATCCGAAATCCGAAATCCGAAGGTCGGGCCGGGCAGGGGACCTTGGAGGGAGGAAGGAACGAGGGACGGGCGGGGCGGTTATTCGTCCGGGGGCCGAATGTGATGCGGGGGTACTTGAACCCGGAGGCGAATGCGAGGTTCCAGGCGCTGGGCGGGTGGTACGATACGGGCGATGTCGCGAGGGTGGATGAGGACGGGTTTGTTTCCATCCTGGGGCGGCTCAAGCGGTTCGCGAAGATCGGCGGGGAAATGGTCAGCCTCAGCGCGGTGGAAGAGGCCCTGGCGGGGGCGTTCCCGGAATACGGCACGCGGTTTGCCGTGGCGGTGATGACCCGGCCGGACGAGGACCATGGCGAGCGGCTGATTGCGGTCACCAACGAGTCCAAACTCACGCTCACCCAGGTCCGCGAGGCGGTCCAGGCGCGCGGCTTTGGGAACCTCGCGGTGCCACGCCAGCTCAAGGTGCTTCCGGATTTGCCGCGCCTGGGAACAGGCAAGGTGGACCATCGCCGGTTGGAGGCAATGTTATGAGCGAAGGGGTTGAGGTCCGGGTTCACGGTCCCGCGACGCTGCCGACGCTGGTCTATTTGCCGGGCCTGCATGGAGACTGGACGCTCATCGGCGGTTTCCGCAAGGCGCTCCGAGACCGCGTCCGGTTTGTCGAGATGACCTACCCCAGGACGCTCGTGTGGTCGCTGGAAGACTACGCGGGCGCAGTGGAGGATGCCCTGGCGCAAGAGGGCATCCGCAGCGGCTGGCTCCTGGGCGAGTCGTTTGGGTCGCAAGTGCTTTGGGCTTTGGCGGCCCGCAACCGCTTCCAGACGAAGGGCGCTATCCTGGCTGGCGGTTTCTCCCGGTATCCGATGCACTGGGGAGTCTGCCTGGCCGAGCGCCTCTGCGGCGGCATCTCCCTCGGGCTATTGACCCGGATACTCTTCGGCTACGCCCGCGTGGCCAGGCTTCGCTTTCGACACGAGCCCGAGGTGCTGGCCGCCATCGGTGAGTTCATCGCCCGCCGCACGGACTTGGACCGCCAGGCCGCCAAGCACCGACTTCACCTCCTGGCCGCCAACGATCCGTCTGCCATTGCCCGCCAACTTCAGGCCCCGCTCTACGCCCTCAGCGGGTTCCTGGACCCCATCGTCCCCTGGTTCCTGGTCCGGCCGTGGCTCAAGCGAAACTGCCGGGCGCTGCGCGAATATCGCATCCTGCGCGCCGACCACAACGTCCTGAGCACCGCGTCCGGCGCGTCCGCGGAGCTTGTCGTTCGATGGATGACGGCGCCGGAGCTTGGATTCTCCGACAAGCCCTGATCGGAAGAATTCCGGACCCGCGCGGCCTCCGCGCCCCGACGCCCGCACGCTCCAGGCGCTCGCCCCGCTCAGTTGCTCGTCGCCATCTTCATGGAGTTCTGGACGCGCAGGAAATCGGGAATCTGTTGCGGAGCCAGTGATTCATCCCAGCCGTTGAAAGCCATCGGCGCCTTCCATCGCCACCGTTCCACATGGCCGTCGGCGAACGAGAGATTGGCGCCCAGGTTGTGGCGGTCGGAGGGCATGTCGAACCATTCCGCCGGCCAGAACGGCAGACCGACGGGGTTTCCAAACTGAGAGTCGAGCTCGGTGTTCGGGTTCTCGTCGATGAAAACGAAAACCTGGGCGGGGGAAGGTCCGTTAATCAAGGTGTACCTGTCCCAACAGGGCAACAGAGCCAATATGCCCTCGGAGTCCTTGTATTGGGGGTAGCCATTGACGGACTGGCTCATGTTATAGCTGCGGTTCCGGAGTTGAGGGAGCGGTGTTCCGTCAGCCGCCTGAACGGTGGAGTGGTCCGACGGGCAATGATAGATGGCAACGGACGTGTTATACTGGAAAAGCGCACCCTGCATCAGGTTCGACGCGGTGGTGTCGGTCATCGGGTGATCCGGGCACCAGGAAAGACTCTTTGCATCGATGCCCGCATTTCCGTTCGTGTTTATCAGCGTGATGGAATCATTCGGGGGGAGGAGGTCTCGGTTATCGACCGCATAGAGGTGCCAACAGACCTCCAGTTGCTTAAGGTTGCTCAGGCAATTGATGCTGTAGGCGCGGGCCTTGGCCCGGCTCAGGGCCGGCAGGAGCATTGCCGCCAGGATGGCGATGACGGCTATCACCACCAGCAACTCGATCAGCGTAAACCCGCTCACCCCTCGCGCCCGGCTTAACCGAGGACGTGGGCCAAGCCTCTCCCCCGGACCCCTGGACGAACGAACGGGCCATTTCATGTCACCTGCTATCCTGAATGTGAGAAGAATAACCTATTCAGATCATTCTTTCCACTCGGAAATCGAGCCTCGCGATTGAGGCGAATATTCCCTCTTCTCATAACCTCCCGTCCCCATTAATCTCCGCGGATGCGAACATCCGTTCTGTTGTTCTCACTCTGCCTGGCCGCCGGCTGCGCCAGGCTCTCCCCTTCGGCTGCGCCGGCCGCGGACAGCGCCGATGCCGCGTTTGCCCGCCTGGCCCAGGAATACCTCTCGGGTTACCTCGCTTGGCGTCCGCAGACCGGCACGGCCCTGGGACTTCATGAATACGACGGAAAGCTGACCGATTACTCCGGCGCCTCCGTCGAAGCGGAGTTGCGCCGTCTCAAGTCGTTTGCCGGGCGAATGGCGGCCTTGAGCACCAACGGCCTAAGCACCGGCGCCTTCTACGATTACCGCATTCTGCGAAGCGCGGTTCAACGGGAGATATTCAGCTTCGATGGAATGGACATCTACCGGCAGAACCCGATGACCTACGCCGGGGCGCTGGACGCGAGCATTTACATCAAGCGCGACTTTGCGCCGTTGGAAACGCGGGCGCGCTCGGTCATCGCGATGCTGAATCAAGCCCCGGCGCTCTTCGCCGCCGCCCGCGCCAACCTGGCCGCGGAGTTGCCTCGTCCGGAAGTTGAGACCGCCATCGACCAGACCGAGGGCGTCGCGGATTTCCTGGCCAAAGACCTGGTTGCCGCGCTCAGTGAGGTCAAGGACGACAAGTTGATGGAACAGTTCAAGGCGGCCAACCAGCGCGCCATTGAAGAACTTCGCGGCTACGCCGCCTGGCTCAAGCAAGAGAAACTCCCCAAGGCCAACGACCGCTACGCCCTGGGCCGCGACAAGTACGTGGCACTGCTCCAGTACGGTGAACTGGTGACCGCCTCGCCGGAACGCCTCCTGGAAATTGGGGCGCGCGAACTTCGGCGCCAGCAGGAGGTCTTTGCCCGGGCCGCCCGGCAGATTGACCCCGACAAAAAGCCGCTCGATGTCTTCAAGGCCATCCAGCATGACCATCCCACCGAAAAGAACCTCGTTGCCGATACGGCAAAAGACCTTGAAATGATCCGCCGCTTCATGGTCGACCGCCAGCTCATTACGCTGCCCTCATCCCTCGGCCCGCGTGTGGCGGAAACCCCGCAGTTCTTGCGCGCCACCAGCTTCGCTTCCATGGACACACCCGGCCCCTTCGAGACCAAGGCAACCGAGGCCTACTATTATGTCACCCCCGTGGAACCCGATTGGCCCCCGCGCCAAAAGGAGGAATGGCTCACCGCCTTCAACTATTACACTACCGACGTGGTCTCCATCCACGAAGTGTATCCGGGCCATTTCGTCCAGTTTCTCTGCCTCAAGGCATCCCCGGCCACACGGGTGGAAAAAATCTTCTCAAGCTATGCCTTCGTCGAAGGCTGGGCGCATTACGCGGAGCAGATGATGCTCGACGAGGGCTTCGGCCAGGACGCCAAGACCGGCCCCGCCGGGACGGAGCAGGATGGCGATGGCCGGACAAGCGGCGCCCCCGGCGTCCGCGCCGCGAAATACCGCCTGGCTCAAGCCGATGAAGCCCTCCTGCGGCTCTGCAGGCTCTGTGTCTCCATCCGCATGCACTGCCAAGGCATGACCGTGGATGAAGCCACCCAATTCTTCCAGGATAACTGCTATTACGAGCCAAAGGCCGCCCGCTCGGAGGCCGTCCGCGGGACTTTCGATCCCGAGTATCTCTACTACACCCTCGGCAAACTCGAGATCTTCAAACTCCGCGAAGACTACCGGAAACAGGAGGGCGCCGGCTTCTCGCTCCGGAAATTCCACGACGAGATGCTGCGGCACGGGGCCCCGCCCATCCGCCTCTTACGCGAGTTGATGCTCAGAGATCGGAGCGCCTGGGACCAAGTGTTCGAGTGAGCCGGCGCGTTTATGAGCTTGCGTCCCAAACGATGGTTGTCGAGGATGCGTGTCCATGAATTCGCAATCACGCAGGACCTCGCCGGAGGTGAAGAAGCCGAAGGACATCCGGGTGGGCATGCTGACGGCCCCGCTCCAGAACCTCCCGTTTGAGGAAGTCCTCGACATGGCCGGGCGCTGCCATATCGTCGCGCTGGAGGTCGTGACCGAGCCCGGGAACCCGCACATCGACCCGATGACGCTGGCCCCGGCTCAAGCGGAGGCCATCAAAGAGAAGCTCGCCGAGCGCCGGCTCGAAATCAGCGCGTTGTCCAACTTCATGAACATTACCGCGCCGGGAAAATCCGGAGAAGTGCAACAGGCCATGATTAAGACCGTTGACGCTGCCGTCCTCTTGGGCGTGCCCACGGTCTGTATGAACCTCGGGACACCCGTTCAAGGGATGAGCAGGATCAAGACGATCAAAGAGGTAATCCCGGGGCTCTTCCGCCCTATTATCAACCATGCCAAAGAGAAAGGGATCCATGTGGCCATCGAGAACTGGTTCGAAACGAACCTGCAGGGCCTCGACACGTTCGATTGCCTGATGGAGGCCATCCCCGACGAGCACTTCGGTTTCAACTATGACCCCTCGCACCTGGTCCACCAGCAATGCGACTACATGGCCCCGATCACGATGTTCGGCAAGAGGATTTTCCACACCCACGCCAAAGACACCCTCCTGAACGAGCGTCAGCGGGCCTGGCAGGGCGTGCTGGGGGGCAAATGGTACGTCGGCGTTTCAGGCGGCGGCTGGTGGCGGTATGCCATTCCCGGCTTCGGCAACATCAACTGGGGCCAATACGTCGGCCATCTGCGTGACGTGGGCTATAAGGGAGTCCTCAGCATCGAGCACGAGGACCCGACCTTCGGCCCGGAAGAGGGCTTCCGGCACGGAGCGAATCATCTCAATCAATTCTGCAACGTGTAGGTTGCCACATTGAGGAGTGCCCAACGCGGGCTGCTCCGAGGCGGCGTCACGGCAACGGTTTCACCTTCAGGTTGCGGAACTCAATCCGGTATCCTTCTCCCTCCAGGCCCACACGGCCCTGTGCCATCCCGCACGCGTCAAACTGGCAGGTGACGGCGCCGTTGACCCAGAGCGTCAGCGTTTTGCCCCGCGCCGTTACCTCCAGGATGTTCCACTCTCCAGCGGGTTTCACGCGCATGTCCTTCACCTCCTTTGCCAGGTTGAAGAACTTCTGCTTGCCGTCGGAGGTTGGCGTTACTCCGAAGAGGTATCCGTCCTTGGCGTCCCCGAACTGAGCCTGGTGCCAAATCGCGCCGTCCTTGGAGTTGCGGACATAGGCCCCGCTGTTGTAGCCCGTCTTGCCTTCAATCCTCGTGTAATAGAACTCAAAGTGGAAAATGGCGTCCCCCATCTCCTTGTCGAACAGCAGCATATCGTGGCCGCCGTCGCCGTCGCAGATGAGCACCTTCCTCGCGGCGTCCAGATGCCATTGCTCCCGGCCCAGTTTGCCCGTGGGCGGCACCGGCACGCGATACCACCCTTTCAGATCCTCCGGGGGCAGAATGTCGGTCCAGCCTTGTGGCTCGGTCTCCAGCGCGCTCTTGACCTCCGTGGTGTCCGCCCCTCGGAGGTCGCAGGTGGAGAACCAAGCAGGGACGAAGGCAAAGAAGCACGCGAGGATTCCAGAAACCCCGGACAGCCGGCTCGATGGCCGCAAGCCTGTTGAGTGAAGCAATGTCTTAAGCATGGCCGGAGCCTAATCGAAATCCATGCCTGAATGCAAATAGTGTTCCCGGCGGGAATCTTGGCGGCTGCGAAAATAGCCCGAGATCGGAGCACGATGGCCGGTTATTGACATCACAGCCGGACACCGTCAGCATCGTCCCATGGTAATTCAAGCGCCTGCCGCCGCTGCCGCAACTCCGGACACACGCCCTGCGACGCAGCCGAGGACTTTTGAAAGCGGCCATGTCGTCGCCAGGACCCTGGCCGCAATTTATGTCGAAAAAGACCTGGACAAGGGAAACGACGGTCTCCAAAAACCTTGACCACGATCAAAGCCATCCGCCCCGAACTCCCGTAGATTGTGAACGTGCATTCACAGTATGCGTGCCAGTAAATCAACCCGTTCACCGGCTCCGCCGCTCATTTCGCCGCCAGCCGTGCGGTTCAGCAACCGCCGGCTCGCGCGCGAGTGGAAGACCATCACCGCGATGCTGCGGATTTACTGCCGCGAACACCATGGCGGCCCGTGGTGCGCCGAGTGCGTGGGGCTGATGGGCTACATCCACCTGCGGCTCGATCACTGCCGGTTCGGCCAGGACAAGCCGACCTGCGCGAAATGCCCGGTGCATTGCTACCAACGAGACCGCCGAGAGCAGGTCAAGGCGGTGATGCGGTTCGCGGGCCCGCGGATGCTTTGGCGGCACCCTTGGCTCAGCCTGTGCCATCTGCTGGATGGGCGGTTCAGGAGGCCCGCGCCGGCGGTTTCCGTTGGGGACCAGGACAAGTCTCACTCGAAACGACTATGGATATGCAAGACATGAGCCGAAGGCCGGAAACCGAACCTGCCGGGAGGAAAAAGTGAGTGCTTTCTCCGAAGGCCCACCTCTGCCGGCCCAAAGCGGGACGTTCGACAACCTCCGGCCCAAGCTGGTTGCCCTGGCGCTCCGCATCGCTGGAGCTTTCCGCCGCGTGGCGATGGCGGGGGTTGCGTTTGCCTTGGTAGGCGCTGCCATCGCCAAGCCGCCGAGCGTCCCTAGCTCGCCCGCGGATATCGCCGGCGCCCTCCTGCCGGATGGCTTTTTGAACGCTCGCGGCAGCCAACTCCTCGGTCCCGATGGCACTCCCGTCCGCATCGCCAGCGTCGGCTTGACCGGGATGAACGTGGTCGGCGGACGACTGCAGTTGGCGGGGCCGTTCAAAGGGATCGATGGACACGTCGCCGCGATGCGCGCGATGGGCTTCAATTGTGTCCGCGTTGACTGGATCGATAAGACTCTTGACGATCCCGAGGCCATGGCGCAACTCGACACCTTCGTCGCCGCCTCCAAGAAGGTCGGTTTGAAGGTCGTTTTCGACAACCACAACAACGAGGCCACGCCTGCCGACTGGGAAAACGCAGCCCAGCAGAAGAATGGGCTGTGGTTCGACACCGGCCCGGGCACCGACGGCACCGACGGCGCCGGCAACAAGGGCACCGTCACCGCCGCGAAGTTCCAGGAGGACTGGGTGAGCTTCGCCAGGCACTGGGCCGGCAACTCGACCGTTATCGGTTTCGACCTCCGCAACGAGCCTTGCGCCCATACGCGAACCCCGGCCCTCTGGGGCGGCAACGGACCGACCGACATTCATGCGATGTATGAAGCCGTCGGCAATGCGGTCCTGGCCGTGAACCCCGACGCCCTCATCATCTGCGAGGGCGTCATCAACTATAAAACCGGCGCTTACGAGGGCGACCTCTCCGTGGCGCGCAGCCTCCCGATCCGGCTGAACAATCCCGCGAAGCTCGTTTACTCGGTGCATGAATACCCGAAGGAGATCGGCGGCTACGGGGGAGCGGAGTCGGGGGGCGGCTATGTCGAGCGGATGAATAGGATGTGGGGTTGGCTGGTCGCGGAGAACGCCGCGCCGGTGTGGATCGGCGAAATGGGCGCATCAATGGCCAGCACCGCCAGCAAAGCCTGGGGACAAACCCTCCTCGACTACATGAATGGCGAGCGCCCCGGCGCGCCGACGTTCTCGGGCGGCCGGCAGCCCATCGGCGGAGATTGGTGGGCCTGGGGTTGTCTCACCGGCCAGAACCCGAACGGCTGCGTTGGGGAAGATGGCAAGGCGCGCCCCGAACAGGCCCCTTTCATCAACCGGATGCTCTTCCATCCCGTTGATCAATACCGCCTCCATCCCCTCCCGGCCTCGCTGGAGAAGGTCCGTGGAATCCACCCCCGGCTCTATCTCGACACCGCCCGCATCGCCGAACTCCGCCAGGCCATCCAGACCACCCACGCGCCGATGTGGAAGGCGGTCCGCGAGCGCGCCGACCGCGCCGTCAAGCAAGGGCCGCCCGCCTACCGGGAACGCGACAATTATAGCGGCGACGAGCAACTATGGCAGCGCGAGGTCGGCAACGCCATGCCGGTGCTCGCGATGGCCTGGGTGCTCTCCGGCGAGAGGCAGTACCTGGATGCGGCCCGCCAATGGGCCTTGGCCTCGTGCGGTTACCCGACCTGGGGCCTTGGGCCGATTGACGGCATGGACCTCGCCGCCGGGCATCAACTCTTCGGTTTGGCCCTTGTCTATGACTGGTGTTATGCCGACCTGGGCGAGGACGCGCGCCGCGCCATTCGCGACACGCTCATCAAGCGGACGTCAGCCATGTTCGACGCGGCGAAGACCGGCAAAGCGTGGTGGCGGCGCTCCTACCTCCAGAACCATCTCTGGGTGAACATCTGCGGGATGGCCGCGGCCGGCCTGACGTTGTTCGATGAAGTGGACGGCCCCTCGTCCTGGATTGGCCTGCCGCTGGACAAGTTCCGGCGGACCATGGCCGCGCTGGGTCCGGACGGGGCAAGTCATGAGGGCATGGGCTATTGGGAGTACGGCGCCGAATACATGCTCAAGTTCATGGACCTCGCCCGGGCCCGCCTGGACGTGGACCTCTACACAAACCAGTGGTGGCGCAATACCGCGAGGTACGCGCAGTATCTGACCCTGCCGCGCCGCGCCTGGACGCGCGATGACTGCGTCGTCGATCTCGCCGACTGTCCGCGCGGCCATTGGTACGGGCCCGACTACATCCTGCGCGCACTGGCCCGCGAGTTCCACGACGGGCACGCCCAATGGCTGGCCCGGGAGATCGACGACGCGGACGTTGCCTCGCCGGAAGCGCCCTGGCTGAACCTCCTCTGGTTCGACCCCACCGTGCCCGCGGCGCCCCCGTCCTCGTTGCCCACGTTGCGCCACTTCGACGACCTGGGCATCGTCTCCGCCCGCTCGGATTGGTCGGGCGACGAATCCCTCCTGGTCTTCAGGTGCGGCCCCTTCCTCGGGCACAAGGCGGCCCAGGAGTTTTCTTACGACGCCGGCGGCGGCCACGTGCATCCGGACGCCAACCATTTCGTCCTCTTTGGAGCGGGGGAGTGGTTGATCCGCGACGACGGCTACCGCGCCAAATGGACGGGACAGCACAACACGCTTCTGGTGGATGGGCGCGGCCAGCTCGGCGAGGGCAGCCAGTGGTTCGACGGGGCGAAGCCGCTGGCGGTGAAGGCCCGGCCTAAGATCGTGCGCGTCTCTTCCAGCGCGGACCTGGACCAAATGACCGGCGATGCCACCGAGGCATATCCGTCCGACCTGGGCTTGCGGCGGCACCTGCGGCACTTGCTCTTCCTTAAGCCGGACATGCTGCTGGTTTGCGATGAAGTGGTGACCGACAAGCCGCGGCGGCTGGAATTGCGCTTTCATCCCGAAAGCCGGCGCGCGGAACACGACGGCGCCGCTTTCGTGATGCGCGGTTCCAAGTCTCTGTTGCGCCTCGAGCCTCTGCCGACAGAGGCCGATGTGACCGTATCCGCCGAGGACCTGGCCGTCGAAGGACGGGAAGGTGAGCGCAACCAATCGATGTTCACCCTCCGGCTGAGCAAGCAGGCGGCAGTATGGCGCAACGCCGTGGCATTGACCTGGTCGAAGTCGGGCAACATACCCAGGACGGTGCGGGCGAGCACCGAAGGCGATGAGTGGACCTTTTCGGTGGGCGGACGCGTCGTGACGCTGAATTGGACGACCGGGTTGGCGGAAGTGAGCGCGTCCGAAATGCCCGCCGCATCGTCTCCGCTCGAGCCTCCCTATCCTCGCAGCCCGGTCATTGGCGGCATTGAATGGCACTGGGACACTTACGCCACCGCCGCGCCGGGAAGCGACCTGTGGCCGACCACCTGGGGGCCGGACGACCACCTTTACACCGCCTGGGGCGACGGCGGCGGATTCCGCGGCTCGGATACCGATGGCCGCGTGGCGATGGGCTTCGCCCGCATCGAGGGCGGGCCGGACCATTGGCGCGGAGTCAATATCAACGGCGGGAAAGACCCCGAACACCCGGCGTCATTCCCCCGGAAGGGAAAGACCTCGGGAGTCGCTTTTGTCGACGGCGTTCTCTACGCCACGGTCAATTTGCAGAACGGGACCTGGCCCGACGTGGACCATGTCCTCGCCTGGTCCACGAATAACGGCGCCACCTGGACCAGGGCCGACTGGCTCTTCCCCAGAGGCGAAGGCAATTTTCAGCCGGGGGTCTTCCTCAACTTCGGCAAAGATTACACCGGGGTCCCCGACTCTCTGGCGGGGTACGTCTATATTGTTGGCCCCAAGCATTCGACCGGCCTCAAGGGCGGCAATCGGCTCTACTTGGCCCGGGCTCCACGGGCCAGGCTGCGTGAGGGCGCCGCCTACGAGTTTTTCCATGGACTTGATGCCGCCGCGAAACCGGCCTGGGTGGCCCAGAGCGCCGAGGCCAAGCCGATCTTCACCGACCCCAACGGCGTGGCCCCGGGTTCAATCGTCTATGACCCTGGCCTGAAGCGCTTCCTTCTCACCTGTTTCCACGTCGGGCCGGGCCAGCTTGGCCTCTTCGATGCCCCAAGTCCCTGGGGTCCATGGACCACCATCGCCTACTACGAAGACTGGGGCCGGATGGGCGTCGAGGGCGAAGGCCTGACCTGCGGGTTCCCCCAGAAATGGATGAGCGCCGACGGCTTGACCCTCTGGAGCACCTTCAGCGCCTACGGCGACGGCGCGAAAAAGGGCATCAACGCCCATGACCGATTCAACCTGGTCAAAGCCACTCTGCAGCCCCTCGCACAACCTCCCTCTCGGCGTTGACCTTCGAGGAGCGAGCAACTCAAATCTCGACCCACCTGCCGGGCACCGGCACGGGATAGCGCCCTTGGCCGTCCGCCCGGACTGGCGGCGGGCTGTCGCCGGTGAGGCGGTCGATGTTCGGGCAAAACTGGAAGTTCGACGCCATTGCTTCGTCCCAGGTAATGACCTTCCCCGAATGCACCGCGGCGCGCGCCATGAGATCGGCCAGGTTCGACATGGCGGCCCGCTTGGCCTCGTTATGCGGTTTGTCCTTGCGAATCGCATCGAGCAGGACATTCCACTCGCTTTGCCAGGCGCTAAACTCGTCCGGCTTTGCCCGCCAGGCAACATTGTCGGTCGCCGCGCGCTGGTCTTTGTGGATCGAGACCGGTCCCGGGTGAGCGCTGCCGGGGAACTGCGCCATGCACTTGGTGCCATGGACGAATGTGGTGCAATCGTCGAAGCAATTGGGCAGCCAGCGGATCACGTGGGTCGCCTTGGCGCCGTCGGAAAACGTCCACTCGACCGCGATGGAGTCCAGCGTCTGGCCGCAATCCGTGCTGTCCGCCGTCCGCCCCCCCACCCCGTGGGCGGAAACCGGATAAGCGTTTTTGATCCAGCAAAACTCGTCTATCTGGTGGATGTTCATCTCCGCGAACCAGCCACCCGAAACCCAAAGGAAATCCGTGAAGTGGCGGATTTGCCACGTCAGCTCGTTCTCTTGCGGCGGACGCTTGGGCAGGGCCGCGACCGGCTGCATCCGGTAGCCGCGGATCAGGAGGATTTCACCCAGACCGCCGTCCTGAATGCGTTGAACGAGTTCCTTGCGGCTCGCGGCGTGCCGGCACATCAGGCCCGAGGCGATCTTGATATTCTTCTGCGCCGCCGCGTCTCCCGCTTTGATGATCCTCCGCAGGCCCGGCGCGTCCGGCGCGAAGGACTTCTCCATGAACACGTTCACCCCCTTCTCCACCGCGTATTCCACTTGCTGGGGCCTCCACGCGGAATAGCCGCAGAGCATCGCCACGTCTCCCGGTCGCAGGCAATCGATCGCCTTGTGCCAGGCATCGAACCCGACGAACCGCCGTTCCGGGGGCACGTCCATCTGGTCCCGGTATTTCTCGGAAAGCGCCTGGTCGGCCTTGCTGAGCCGATCCTCGAAGAAATCCGCCATCGCGATCAGCTTGACCGGCCCGTTCGGCGAGTCGAACGCGTTGGCCGCCGCCCCGCACCCGCGCCCGCCGCAGCCGATCAGGGCCAGGCGTATCGTGTTGTCTTCCGCCGCGTGGACGTGTGGAAGGGCTACGCCGGCCAGAGCGGCCCCGGCCGCGACCCGGCTGGTGCTTTTGAGGAACTCACGACGAGTTGTTGGCGACATCGGGCTGTAGTTCATGAGCCGGATTATACGCGCCTCTCGCCGCGGGTCAAAGCACTTGCATCGCCCCCAATCCCCGCCCGGAGCAGACACTATTAGAATGTCAATCTATCCCCAGACGGGCCCACCTTCGCATCGCCGCCCAAGGCGGGAAGGCGAAGCTGCCAGGCGCCGGCGATTTGCCGGGTTCCATCCTGCTATCCCTTCCCGCCGGTTGTCATAGCGATAGGTCAGCCCCAATTTCAGGGCGAGCAGCGCCGGCAAGCAGCCGACGGTGAACACCGCCCGTGCGAAGCGCCAGAGGATGCGGTCCAGCCGATAGTACTGCGCATAAACCCAATCGGCGCCCGCCTGCAACTCTCGCGCAGTCATCCGAGCCGGGCGGTGTAGTTCTTTACACTGCGCATCGAATGGGCTCTTCCCCGGCAGACAGGCTTGGCCGAAGTGCTATGGTAAGCGCGATGGAACAGTTTCTCATGGAGTGGTGCAACGTCCGAGCGACCTCGTCAACGGGCTGCCGCCCCAGACCAACAGCCTGGGCAGTGGCCTGTTCTAAACAGTTACGAAAAGCCGCATGTCGTTTGCACGAAAGAAGGACCTTGAGGTTAGGATTCAGAGCGGGATTAAAATGGGGAAGGGCGTAACCCAGGAACGCCCGGAACGGCGACCGGCGGCGCTCTGCCGGGATGCCGCCGCGCCCCCGCCGCGCCCCGGCGGCTTTTTCCTGTTGACTCTCTACAGGACTCCGGCGTATCCTCATGTCGAACGTCTAGGAAAAGTATGAGCAAAGAAAAAATGGACTTGTTGCAGGGGACCTTGGACCTCTTGATTCTGAAATCACTCAAGCTGGGACCGATGCACGGCTTCGGCATCTCGGTGCTCATCCGGCAGATGTCCGAGGAGGTGCTGCGGGTCGAGCAGGGCTCGCTTTATCCGGCGCTTTACCGGCTGGAACGGCAAGGCTGGATTGACTCCGAGTGGGGCGTCTCGGAGAACAACCGCAAGGCTAAATTCTACAAATTGACCCCGGCCGGGCGCAAACAGTTGGTCGAGGAGACCTCCAACTGGGGGAAACTCTCGCGGGCGATCAACCTCATTCTCAGGACTACCTGAACGCCGATCCGTGAACTGGAAGCAAAAGCTGCCCTTCTGGCTCCAGGCGTTCCTCCGGAAACAAGACCTGGACAGCGACATGGCCGAGGAAATGCGCTCGCACATCGAGATGCAGACCCGCGAGAACATCGAGGCCGGGATGGCTCCCGACAAGGCGCGGTGCAACGCGCTGAGGCAATTCGGCTGCGTCGAGAGTACCAAGGAAACCTGCCGCGAGCAGCGCGGGGTTCTGTGGCTCGAACAATTCCTGCAGGACGCGCGCTACGGCCTGAGAATGCTGCGCAAGAGCCCGGGCTTCACCGCCGCGGCGGTGACCACGCTGGCCCTGGGCATCGGCGTCAACACGGCCATCTTCAGTATCGTATCAGCGGTGCTGCTGCGCCCGTTGCCTTACCCCCATCCGGACCGGCTGGTCAAGCTCAATTCGACCCACCTCAAGAACGAGTTCGGGGCGTCGGTGCCCGATTACCGCGATTGGCGCGCGGCTAGCCGGAGCTTCGCCCATCTCGGAATATGCGGCTACGGCGATTTTCGCCTGACCGAAGGCGAACAAATACGGTCGGTCAACGGCGCATACTTTTCCGCGGACACGCTGCCGGCGTGGGGAGTCGCTCCGCTGCTTGGCCGGGGATTCCTGGAAGAGGATGAAAAAGCCGGCGGTGTGGCGATCCTGGGCTCCGGCCTATGGCGGCGTTTGTTCGGGCCGGAAACCAATCTCAGCGGCAAGACCCTCGTGGTCAACACCCAACGGGTCCAGGTCATCGGAGTAATGCCCCAGGGCTTCGACTTCCCGGACCGCACCGAGCTTTGGATGCCTCTGCCGGAGGGCGGAAAAGAGTTTGGTGATCGCGGCGGAAAGAATTATCCGGTTATCGGCCGGCTCAAACCCGGAGTGAGCCTCGCCCAAGCCCAGTCCGACATGGACGCCATCGCCCGGAATCTCGAGACGCAGTATCCAGACTCGAACCGTGGCTCGGGCGTTCGCGTCATCTCCCTCCACGCCGAAATGATTGCCCCGATTCGGCCCGTGCTGCCAATTCTCGTCGCCGTGGCACTCTTCACACTGCTGATCGCCTGCGCTAACCTGGGAAACCTGCAGCTCTCCCGCTGCCTGGCGCGCGAGAAGGAACTCGCCATCCGCGCCGCCGTCGGCGCCGGAACTGGACGCCTGGTTCGCCAGTTCATGACCGAAAGCCTCTTGCTCTCGTGCCTGGGAGCGACGGCGGGCTTTGTCGCGGTGGCCTGGAGTCGAGGCGTGTGGTCGGCTTGGGTGGCGCCCTATTGGCCGCGATTTGCCCAAATCCGGATCGACGCGACCGTCTGGTGGTTCACCCTGGCCGCCGCCGTGGCCACCGGCTTGCTTTGCGGCCTGGTCTCGGCCTGGCGGATTTGGCGGGCCGGCCTGCATGAGCGCCTCAAGCAAGGCGGACAACGCGCTGGTTCGGACTCTTCTGTTGGCTGGCTGCGGTCGGGCCTCGTGGTGGTCCAGGTCTCCTTGGCGTTGGTGCTGCTCATTGGGGCGGGGCTGGCGCTGCGGAGCATTTATCATCTGATGCACACCGGCTTGAAAGTGGACCCGCGTAAGGTGCTGGTCGTCGATGTGGACCTGCCTAATGAGCGTTATTCCGAACATGAGCAACTCCTGGATTTCTTCGAGCGATCGATCACGCGGCTCAAGGCCTGGCCCACCGTGGAGGCGGCCGCAGCGGCCACGTTCGACGGTTTTGCCATCAGCCTCCCTTTCGACATCTTCTTGGCGGGTCGGCCCGAGGAGGCGGATGCTCCGGCGCGCCGGTCCAGTCTATGTGGAGTCACTCCGGGCTTTTTTAGCACCATCGGAGTCCCGTTGCTGCGGGGCCGCGAGCTGAACCCCCAGGACCGAAAGGGAGCGCCGAAGGTGGCGGTGATTAATCACACCATGGCCCGGCGTTGCTGGCCGGGTGTTGACCCGCTTGGCAAACAGTTTCTCTACGGTCGCGAGCGAAGCCGCAGCTCGTGGATTACCGTGGTGGGTGTGGTCGGCGACCTCCGGCCGGGCGGAATCGAGAGCGACCGCCGTGCCGAATTCTATGTCCCCAGCTACCAAATGCCCTTCATGAGAACCCTGGTCGTCCGGACCTCCATCGAACCCGCTCTGATGGCCTCCCATATTCGAGACCTCTTCCGGGAGCTGGACAAGAATGTTCCTGTGCCGAAGGTGCAAACGCTCGACCATCTTCTGGACGATGTGGCGAGCGAGACCCGCCTCCTGGCCACGCTGTTGGCCGCTTTCGCCGGCTTGGCCCTGGTGCTGGCCGTGGTGGGGATTTATGGCGTCATCGCCTATACCGTCACCCTGCGGACCCACGAGTTTGGCGTGCGCATGGCCTTGGGCGCACAAAGGACCCAGGTGGTCTTTCTGGTCCTGAATTGGGGCGGGCGCATGGCGCTGGTGGGCAGCGCGCTGGGCCTGGTCCTGGCCTGGATGTTCACCGGCCTTCTGGCGGGCCTGGTTCAGGGTGTCAGTCCCCGGGATTCCCTCACTTTCCTGGCCATGCCCTGGTTGCTGTTGGCCTCTGTCCTGCTCGGATGCTACCTCCCGGCGCGCAAAGCCTCGCGGGTGGACCCGATCTCCGCTTTGCGAAACGAGTAATCGACCCTTTCATCCCGTGTTGCCGCCGACCACGATGCGTGCTCCGCGCTTATAGGTGACGTAGGAATAGAACCACTGCAAGGATGGAGTCGCGATGACTCCTTAGTTGGAAATGGGCGCCATCATTGCCCGGTTCATGCTCAGGGCGCCTCGGCTGTTGCTGATTGCCGTGGTGCGAAACTCCTGGAATTTGGCGAGTTCCGCCGGGCTCAAGAACGAACCGGCGCCCGCCGCCGCGCTCTGGTAGATGTCGTCCAGGACCTTGAGGCTCTGCTCGGCTTGCTGCTCGGAAGCGATGTTGGCCAGGTTTAGCATCGGCACGGTCTGGTAATCCGCGGGCAGACCGGCGTTGGCCACGACGGTCTGGGTCCCCTGCTGGATTAGCTGGCGAAGCTGGCTGGCCTTTTGATCCTTCTCCGCATCGGTCCCGCTCAACATCCCCTTGAATTGGTCCGCGCTGAGCGTGGCGAGCAGGTCCTTGGTGTAATCGTTGTACTGGGCCAGGCCGTCCTGGCCGACCAGCGCCTCAATCTGTTGCTGCAACGCCGTCTCCTGCGACGCAAAAAGCCGGTTGATCTCCTCCAAGGCAGGCTTGTCCCGGAGGGCGGCGGTGACTTGGCCTATGCCGTCCATAATGTGATCCGCCAGCAGGTCGTTGAGCTTGTCGGTCTGTTCGGGTGTGAGCTTGGCTTGCTGGGCATACGCCTTGTAAATTGCGCTCATCCCGAGCTTCTGCATGTCGCGCAGCATCTTCCGCGCCTCGGGGGTGGCGGTCGCCTTGCTCAGCGCGTTGGTCGCGCCGAGTTGGGCGTTCTCCTGCCGCAATCGGCCTACTTCGCCGCGCAGTTTAAGCACCTCGTTGGTGCCTTTCTTCCGCGCCGCATTCTCGTTCACGAGCGCGGCCAACGCGTTTGTGGCGCGGTCGCGGTCGCGCTGCAATTCCCTGGCCTGGTTGCTGAGCGCGACTTGCTGCTCCTGTTGTTGCTTGAGCGCCTGCACTTGCGCGCGCAGATTGGAGGCGACTCGCGCCTCGTATATTCCCGCTCCCACGGCCCCGGCGACCAGGGCGGCGATGATTGATTTTTGAAGGGTAGTCATAGCGATCGTTTTGGTGATGGCAACTGCGGCTGAGGTGGAAATCGGGGCCGAGGCCGCGACCGCGCCCGCGGCGACGGCGGCGGCCAGCCCGGATGGAGCGGCCTGGACGGCGTTGGCCGCCAGCAAGACGGCAAGTCCGCTCGCCCCCACGGTCACCTTGCGTTGGACGAGGAACTCACGCAGGCGCTCGACGGCCCTCTGGACGCGCTTCTGCGCCGCGTCTTCGCTCGCCCCAAGGGCCTCGCCAACCTCGCGCAGAGATTTGTTCTCGAAGTACCGAAGCAGGATGGCCGTGCGGTCGGTGGCGTCGAGGGACTCCATCGCCTCGTCGAGCAGCGGTTCGACGCGCGTCCAGCCGGGGGATGTGTCGTTCATGTCACTCATCTGGAAGGCGATTTGTTCGCGCGCCTGGCGCCGGGCTTCGGAGCGGATGACGTCGATGGCTGTGTTGCGTGTGACCTGGTAGAGCCAGGCGCTCAGAATGGTGTCCGATTTCAGTTTGGGGGCGTTGCGAGCGAGAAGCGTGAAGACGGTCTGGGAGACCTCCTCCGCCAGTTGCGGCGAACGCACCTGGCGAAGGGCGGCGGAATAGACCAGGTTCATGTGCCGGTCCACCAGCGCGGTGAAGGCATCCTGCGCGTGCTCTCGCGTGAATTCCCCGAGCAGATCATGGTCGTTCGCGGTCATGTTCATAAGCATAACGGCGCCGACGGGCAAAATCCGACAAACTTTCTACACGATGCGTTGGTCCCCGCCGGGAGCGGCGGCAGGCGCCTCATCACAGCCGCAAGGCCGCGCCCGCTGCCGCGGCCGAGGTCCTCAGGAACGCGCGGCGATTCACCCTCTTCTCAGCCGATCTGCTTCATGGCGCAATCCATCGCGGCCAGCAGTTGTCCCATGGTCCCCTCGGTCTCGTCCCCCATGTTGGAGATGCGGAAGGTCGTGCCCTTGATTTTGCCATAGCCGCCATCGATCAGGAAGCCCTGGTCCTTCACGAGCTTTTGCAGCTTCGGCACGTCCACGACCCGGCCTCCGGGCCGGGCCCCGTTGCTCACACAAGTCAGCGTCACCGATTCGTATCCCGGCTCGGGGAACAGGTTGAAACCATGTTTGGCCGCCCAATCTCGCACCATCTGGTTGGTCCGGCGATGCCGCGCAAAGCGGGTCTCGAAACCCTCCGCGAAAATGTCCTCCAGTTTGGAGGCCAGGGCATGGACGTGGCCGATGCTCGGCGTGCTTGGAGTCATGTTCTGCTCCGCGTTCTTCTGGAACTCCACAAAGTCGAAGTAATAGCCCCGGTCTTTCACGGTGGCGGCCTTGGCGAGGGCAGCGGGGGAGCAGACGAAGAGGGCCGTCCCCGGCGGGAGGGCGAAGGCCTTTTGCGTGCCGGCCAGCAGCACATCGATGCCCAGTTCGTCGAACTTGAGCGGCACGGCGCTCATCGAGCTGACCGAGTCCACGATGAACATCACGTCGGGGTACTTCTTCTTCAAGGCGGCGATCTCATCGATGGGGCTCATCACACCGGTCGAGGTCTCATTATGAATCACCGTCAGCGCGTCAAATTGGCCGGTAGCCAGCTTCTTATCGATGTCGCCCCCGCGAATCGGGCGGCCCCAGGGGACCTGGAGCGCCTCGGCCTCCTTGCCGCACCGCTTCGACACATCGAACCACTTGTCCGAAAAAGCGCCGCACATGCAGTTGAGCACTTTCTTGCCCGTCAAATTGCGAATCGCCCCTTCCATCACGCCCCACGCCGACGAGGTGCTGATGAAAACCAGTTGCCGCGTATATAGAAGTTTTTGGAGCTGGGGCTGGATACTGGCATAAAGGTCTTTGAACCCCTGGCCTCGATGCCCAATCATCGGCGAGCAAAACGCCCGAAAGGTCTTTTCGCTCACCTCAACCGGTCCCGGAATGTGCAGCTTGATGTGTCCCATAAAGTATGTGATTTTTTCATGACCGCCGCAAAATCGCAAGGAGTTTTGCGGCTGATTTCTATCGCCATCCGGCCAAGACCGCGTTAGGTTGAACCTGTTGCGTTGACCCTGAAAGAACACTTTTTATGCTGTCATTCGAGAGCCTCAGCGAGAAGGAAATCCTCGCCCTGGCTATCTCCCAGGAAGAAGAAGATGCCCGCATTTATGACGATTTTGCCGATGCGCTGAAGGAGAACTTTCCCGCCCAGGCCGAGCAGTTCAACCAACTCCGGCGCCAGGAAGATGGCCACCGCCATCGGCTGCTGGACCTCTTCCGGAGCCGGTTCGGCGACCACGTCCCGCTGGTCCGACGCCAGGACGTGCGCGGATTCGTGCGCCGCCGCCCCTTCTGGCAAGTCCGTCCTTTGGGCCTCAACGCCGCCCGCAAACACGCGGAACTGATGGAGTTGGAGACCAAACGCTTCTACGAGGCGGCCGCGCGCCGCACCACGGATGCCGGCGTCCGCCAACTCCTGGGCGACCTGGCGGAAGAGGAACGCCTCCACGCCCACACCGCCGAAGGCATGGCCCAGGAAAAGCTGAGCGAAGAAGAATCCGCCCGCCAGAAGCGACTCTTCATCCTCCAGGTCATCCAGCCTGGCTTGGCCGGCCTCATGGACGGCTCGGTCTCGACGCTGGCCCCCCTCTTCGCCGCCGCGTTTGCGACCCATAACAGCCTCGAAACCTTCCGTGTAGGCCTGGCCGCCAGTTTCGGTGCGGGCATCAGCATGGGCTTCGCCGAGGCGCTCTCCGATGATGGCAGCCTCACGGGCCGGGGACATCCCTGGGCGCGCGGCACAATCTGTGGTTTGATGACCGCCCTGGGCGGTCTCGGGCATAGCCTGCCTTATTTGATCAATAATTACCGCTTGGCCACCTGGGTCGCCGTCTGCGTCGTCCTCGTCGAACTCGGCGTCATCGCCTGGGTGCGCCGGCGCTTTATGGATACTCCATGGTCCTCCGCGATAATCCAGGTCGTCCTCGGCGGCGTCCTGGTCTTCCTGGTCGGAATTCTCATCGGAAGTTCCTGACCCGCATCTGTATCTTCCGCGAGATATCCAGACTAATTATGGAATGCGCGGGGCGGTTTGGTATCGGCCGCGAAATGGAAGGGCTGCCCGCCGATGATCTGATCGCTGGTCATCGTGGGACACCAATATTTCTCGATGTGCCAGCAAACCAGGTCGGTGCCGGTGAAGTGGTCCACCCACGGGCGCCGGCGGGAGTTATACATGGTGTCGGTCAGGTCTCGGACGAGCACGACGTTCTGGCCGAGCTTGACCAACTGCCGGATGGCGAACGGCCGTGCCAGAACGCACATGTTCTCGTGAACGCCCATCACCATCACGTTGGTGATGCCGCGTTGACGCATGAGGTAATAAGCCTCCGCGTTGTCCGTGATCGCGTCGCCGTCCTGAACCTGGAGCGTTGCGATTTCACGGGACCAGGGGAAGGGCGGCCACTTGCCCTCCTGGCAGCGCGGCACATCGTCGCAGCCGCCATCGGAGTCATCGATTGGCAACGGCGGCTCAACTCGGGGTTGGCGCGCAACCCATCGCTGCATCATCGGCTCCAAATCCACCTTCGGGGCGTTCTGTGCCAGGCTTCGGCCCGGGGCGGTCCGGTAAAAGTCCATCGTCTCGCTCGGACAGTGGATGACAAGCACCCCACGGCGGCGGAGTTCGGCAATGACCTGGTTCATGCGGGGCGCCATTTCGGCCACGCGGGCCGTCGCCCCCCGGCACCAATGCTTGTCCCACATGTCGCATATCACCACGGCCGTGGCGTGAGGCTCCCAGTTCGTAGCAGTCTCCACGTGGCGCCACTGGCCGCTGCCCGGTTCGGTTTCGACCAATCGCCGGAAGCGCAGTGAAAGAGCTTGGGAAGTCCCCCCGCTCGCGGCGACCGCATTCCAGGCTGTCGCGCCGATCAGCGCCAGCGCGGCCAGCGCAAGCCAATTCGTTTTCATCGTCTTCATATTATTTATCCGTAACTGTTTCCACAATGCCAATCAGGGCAGTCTCGGCTTTGTCCAGAAGTCCAGAACCCCTTGAACAAAATGCGCTTGCAACAAATGCTCCTCTAATGTTGATTTGAGGCGCAACGGCAGTGGAGTTTGCCGTCCCTGCGGGGAAAACCGCCTGAATGTCCTTCAGAGTCGATGACTCCTACCATGAAAGACGTCCAGTAGAAGTTGCTTATGGTTGTATATCTATGGCTGGCTTTGGGCGGTGCGCTCGGCACGATCGCGAGGTACGCTTTGAACGGCGTGATTTCGGAGCGTTTCGGCCAAACATTCCCCCTGGGCACGATGGTGATTAACGTCACAGGTTCATTCATCATCGGCCTGTTCGCGCAACTCACGGCGCCGGAAGGACGTTGGCTCGTCTCGCCGACTTTCCGTGTTTTCTTCATGGTGGGTATCTGCGGTGGGTACACGACCTTTTCTTCCTTCAGTCTGCAGACGCTGAACCTGGTGCGGGACGAGGAGTGGCTTTACGCCTCGCTGAACATCCTCTTGAGCGTCGCTCTCGGCTTGGCGGCGGTTTATCTGGGGCACGTCCTGGCCCTCAAGCTCAGTTCAACGAAAGGTCTCTGATATGCACCTGCCTCACGATGCCATGTTGCTGAGGATCTTCATTGGCGAAGCTGATCGCTGGAAACATAAACCCCTTTACGAGGCCCTCGTTCTGAAGGCTCGGGAGATGCACATGGCTGGCGCGACGGTGTTGCGGGGGTCCCTGGGCTTTGGAAAATCAAGCCGCCTCCACACGGCGAAAATCCTGCGTCTCTCCTTCGATTTGCCGGTGGTCATCGAAATTGTCGACACAGAAGAGAAGTTGAACGACTTCCTGCCCGTGCTGAATGAGATGATGGGCGCGGGGTTGGTCACGCTGGAAAAGGTGAGGGTGATCCATTACCGGGCGGGCGACGATGTCGAGACTCCGCCGCCCGAGATCTGAGCAATCTCATCTTGCCTGGAGAGACCGGCGAGAGTAGTCTTTTCGAGGCAATGGAGTTTGCCTCCTGCGGCACAGGAAATCGCCTTTGGCTAATGACTCCTACCGAGCAGAGATTGAGTGTCATGGCAGAGAGTTGGAAAAAATGACGAACCCAGCATCTCCATTGTCGAGGGGATTGAACGCACCGAAGATGACCATTTCTCCGATCGCTCAGTCCAAAGGGCTTTCTCCAGAAGAAGCAGGCGAGGTCGCCCGCGAGATCATCGGCAACGTGGAGCGAGTCATCGTCGGCAAGCACGAGCAGGTCACGCTGGCCGTTGCCACGCTGTTTGCGGAAGGGCACCTCTTGGTGGAGGATATCCCGGGCGTCGCCAAAACGATGCTCGGGCGGGCGCTCGCCCAGAGCGTGGGCTGCACGTTCAAGCGCATCCAATGCACCCCGGACCTGAGACCGTCCGACGTTCTCGGAGAGCCGTTTACCGACCCGGAAACGGGGCGGGCGGAATACCGATTCGGGCCGTTGTTCGCGCAAATCGTTCTGGTGGACGAGATCAACCGGGCCAGCCCGCGCACCCAGGCGGCCATGCTCGAAGCGATGGGGGAGGGAATGATCTCGGTGCAGCGAGTCACTTATCCCATGGAGCGGCCGTTCATGGTGATCGCCACGCAAAACCCCATCGAGCACGAGGGCACTTTCCACCTGGCGGAGGCGCAGTTGGATCGATTCCTGATTCGGCTCAGCCTGGGCTACCCTTCTCTTGCGGACGAAAAGCTGATGTGCCAGCGTTTTCAGTTCGGTCACCCGATTGAAACGCTTAAACCCGTCGTCACGCCGGACCGCATCATGAGGTGTCAGGAGGCGGTGCGCGCGGTGCGGCTCGATTCGGAGGTGTGCGATTACATCCTGGCCCGCGTGCGGCAAACCCGCGGGCATCCCGGCCTGGTGCTCGGCGCCAGCCCGCGCGGCTCCCTGGGGTTATTTCGCATGGCCCAGGCCATGGCCGCGATCCAGGGCGTGGATTGTGTGTCCGTCGCCCAAGTCGACGCGTTGGCGGAACGGACCTTGGCGCACCGTCTCATCTTGCGGCCCGAGCGAAAGGAGCGATGGCGCGATAGCGCCCAGGTGATTCAGGAGATTCTCGCGGGAACGAAGACTGAGTGACTGGATGAGTGATGAAAATCCTGCTTGTTTCAGACATTCATGGGAACTGGCCGGCGCTGCAAGCCGTGTTGGCCGCCGAACCGGGGGCGGACCAGGTTCTGTGCCTCGGAGACCTGGTCGACTACGGGCCTGAACCCGCGGAATGTGTGGCCTGGGCCATGCGGAACCTCACCCCGGATTGGCTGGTGCAGGGCAACCATGACCGTGCCGCCGCCCTGGACGAGAGTTCCCGCTCCTCGGCCGCTTACGAAGCCCTGGCAGCGGCGACCCAGGCGCTCAGCCGGCAGGTCCTGACGCCGGAGATGAAGCAGTTCCTGGCGGGCCTCCAGACCTTGCAGCGATTTCAGCTTGATTCGGCCATCTGCGTGGCTTGCCACGCGGTGCCCTCGGACCCGCTCTATCTTTACCTGCCCGAGAACGGGCCGATGACAGTGTGGGAGTCGGAGTTGAACTCGGTGAAGTTGCCGGATTTCCTCTTTGTCGGGCACACGCATCTGCCGATGAAGACCCGCATCCGGCGGACGCTGGTGGTCAACCCCGGCAGCGTCGGGCAGCCCAGAGACGGCGACCCGCGCGCGGCCTACGCAATATGGGACGACGGCGAGGTCACTCTTCGCCGGGCTGCCTATGACGTTGAGAAAACCGTTGCGGCCTATCAGGGACTCGGGCTCGAACCGCGCATTGCGGACACGCTCGCGGAGGTGCTGCGCACGGGCGGGCATCTGGCGCTGGACCAAACCCCCGAGGAGCTTTTCAATGCTTACTGCCAAACGCACCCTGACAAATTGGCGGCCCTGTTTTACCTCCAGCAATTGCTCAACCGCCGGATTGGGGTCGATACGGATACGATGGATGACGCGCAGCGCCAGCAATGGATGTTGAACTACTGCCGCGCGTTGACCCAGGAGGCCGCCAGGCTGACGGACTGCATGCCATGGAAGTGGTGGGCCAGCCACCAGAAGTTCGACAGGCGGAATGCCCGACTCGAGATCGCGGAGGTCCTGCATTTTGTCATTTCCCTGGCGCAAGTAATGGAAATCACCCCCGAAGAGCTTTTCGAGACTTACACGAAGAAAGCACCCGGTCAATCCGGCCCAGCGGGAATCCGGCTCCAAGGTGGAAGGCCACCGCGACAATGACCAGCGAGAATTCGCGGGTTTTGTGTGATGACAGTCAACGGCATTCTTGATCGGGTTTCGGACCTGGCCGGCGAGTTGAAGCTGGCGAATCTTCAGCCCCAGATTGCCGCTTGCCGGAGGCTATGCAACGGAAGCCACAGCATCGACGTGGCGGTATTTGGCCGCTTCAAGGCCGGCAAGAGTTCGTTCCTCAACAGCCTGACGGGGCGGGCGGTCCTGCCCATCGGGGTGGTGCCGCTTACCGCGGTGGTAACGCGGCTGCGCTACGGGCCGGCGGAGAGGGCCGAGGTGTGTTTCCTGAACGCGACGACGCAAGCGGTATCTATCGAGGAAATCGGCCTCTACGTTGGCGAGGACGCCAATCCCAACAACGACAGACAGGTCGCCTCGGTTGAAGTCGAGTTGCCGGCGCTCAAGGGGCTCGAGCCATTGCAATTCGTGGATACGCCGGGCCTGGGCAGCGCCTTCACCCACAATACTCAAGTCACGCTCCAATGGCTGCCAAACGTCGGCGCGGCGCTGGTGGCGGTCAGTTGCGACGCCCCGCTCTCCGAACGGGACCTGGCGCTGCTCGAAGAACTGCGGTCGCACACGCCCAGGATCGTGCTGTTGCTGACCAAAGCGGACCTGCTGAACGAGGCACAACGGGCCGAGGTGCTTGAGTTCGTCCGGCGGCAGTTGGCCCGCAAATGGGCAGACGCGCTGCCGGTGTTTTTTTATTCTGTGCGGCCCGAAGAGTCCGTTCTAAAAGCTCGGATCGAGGAGGAGTTGTTTCTCCCACTCATCCGGAACCGGGACCAGGCGGCCGGTCAAATCGCGCGGCACAAGCTGCTGTCGCTTGTCGGCCAGGCGCACAGCTACGTGCAGGTTGCTCTGGCCGCCGCGACGCAAGCCGACTCCGCGCGCCAGGCCCTGCGGGCGGGCCTGGCGGAGGAGCGCCGACAGTTTGATCTGCTTCGCGCGGAGCTCAATGTGCTCGCCCGCGAATGGTCCGCCAACGCGCTGGATTGGTCTCTGGCCCAGCTCGGCCCGACTCAGCAAGAACTCCAGGCCAGGGTCACCGCGGAGTTGCGGGGGCAGTTGTCCCGCTGGCATCTGCGCCTGCCCCCGCTGCTGGAGGCCTGGCGTAAATGGCTTGGGCAGTTTCTCAACCGGGAGTTGAGCGAGGTGTCGTGCGCCCAACAGGCCATGTTCCGATCGCCGCTGCACAAGGCCCGCCAACATCTCACGCGCACGCTCCAGGCGTTTCACGACCGGCTGGCCGGGCGCGTGAAGGCGGCGGTGGGGGTGTCCCTCGCCCCGCCGGAGTTCACCCTCGAAGCGCCCGAACCATCCGCCCCGCCGGTGGACGTGGGCTATGCCTTCGACGTGGCTTTCAGCATGGCTGGACACTTGATTCCTCTCGCGGCATTCAGGCGGCCCATCGAAGGAATCCTGCTTCGCAAGGCGCGCTGGGAAGTGGAGAAGAACCTCTCACGCCTGGCGGCGGACTGGCGCGATCGGGTCGCCGCGGGCATCAACCGGTTGACCCGCCAGGCTGAACAACAGGCCCTGGAGGAACTGAGCGCGCTCGAAGAGCTCGCGGCGCGCTCCGGGTCAAGCGCGGCCGAGCTGGGACATATCATGGAAAACCTCGAACAATGTCAAAGGATGTTGCGCTCCGAGCGCCCGGAAGAGCAGCCGGCTGATGTGAGAGGGTAGATCAATTCGCTCCTTCCGCAGGCGGGTTGCGGCGCTGCTTTCGCCAGCCGAGACACCAGCGCTGCATGCCCAGAGTGAATATCGAACCCAGGACAACGACGACGACAAACGCGGCCGCAATCGTTTTAATCCGCGAAATCAGAATCGCTTCATGAGATACGGGGAGGGAGACCGCGTTGGCCAACCCCTGAACCAGGGTCGTAGCGACCAACCCCAGGACGGCCCCGCCCACCGTCCATGACAACCGGGTCCGGCCCGCCCTGCGGGCCATCACGCAAAACCAGACGGCGGTGCCGAAGGCAAACAACCACGAGACCAATTGCATTCCTTTGTCCATGCTCGCGAGCCTACCAGACAGCTTCGATGCCAGCAACCAATTTGAGACGAGGCTGGTTCCGGCACAGGCGGGGGCGGCGGCCGCACATTCTGAAACCTTCTCAAGCCTATCAGCGTCTTTGATTGAGTATGCTCGAGGCTGTATCGGCGGCAACGTGGGATTTCGAGAAGGCAGCGCACCTGCTGAACCGGGCCGGTTTCGGGGGCGCGCCTCCGGAAATCGAGAAGCTTGTGGAGATGGGTCCCGGCAAGGCCGTGGGGTCCCTGGTGGATTACGAGGGGATTCCGGATGCGACGGCGGACCCGGCGTGGGCCAGACCGGACCCGGAGCGGGCGGAGAGGCTGCGGGCCGCCCGGATGGCGGGCGAGGAGGAACGGCGGAAGGTCCGGCGCGAATACCAGCAGCAGGAGCGCGAGCGGACGGTGGCGCTGCGCGGGTGGTGGCTGCGGCGGATGGCTTGCGGGCCGCGCCCGTTCCAGGAGAAGATGGTTTTGTTCTGGCACGGTCATTTCGCCACGAGCGTGCAAAAGGTGCGGGATGCCTACCTGATGTGGCGGCAGAACGAGTTGTTTCGCCGTCTGGCCACGGGCAACTGGCCGGATCTGCTGGTCGCCGTCGCGAAAGACCCGGCGATGCTGCTCTGGCTGGACCAGGCGCGCAGCCGCAAGGAGCATCCGAACGAGAACTTCGCCCGCGAGGTGATGGAGCTCTTCACCCTGGGCGAGGGCCACTACACCGAGACCGACATTGCCGAGGGGGCCCGGGCGCTGACCGGGTGGTCATACGCCCCGCCCAGACAGTGTTTTGTCGAGCGGCCCGCGTGGCACGACCGCGGGGAAAAGGTCATTTTCGGCCGGCGCGGGAATTTTGACGGCGAGGATTTTCTGAAGCTGATCGTGGCCCAGCCCCAGGCCGCGATTTTCATCACGGCGAAGCTCTGGACCTTCTTCGCGGGCGCGGAGCCGGAGCCGGCGCTCGGAGCCGCGCTGGCGGCGCGGTTTCGAGACGGCGGCGGTAACTTCAAACCCCTGCTCCGCGCGATGTTCCTCAGCGGGGAGTTTTACGCGGCGTCGCTGCTGCGCAACCAGGTGAAGAGTCCGGCGCAATGGCTGGCCGGGAGCGCGCGGGTGTTGGAGCGGGAGCTGCCGCCGCCGGCGGTCTGCTCGAACCTGACGCGCAACCTGGGGCAGGAGCTGTTCGCGCCGCCGAACGTCAAGGGGTGGGACGGCGGGCTGAGTTGGATCACGACCAACACGCTGCTGGCGCGCTACAACGAGGCGGCGGTGCTCGTTGAGGGAGACGTCTCGGGGCTGGCCGCGGCGGCGCAGGCCAACCGGCCGGACTCGAAGCGCGTGGCCGGCCAGAGGCTCCAGGAGGCCCGGGTCGGCGGCGTGGACGTGGAGAAGTTGTTCGCCGTCCAGGAGCGTTCGGACAAGGACCTGCTGGTGGCGGCCCTGGAGCGGCGGTTGCTGCAGTCCAAGCTCAAGCCAGGCCAGGAGAAGGTGCTGCGCGACTACCTCGCGAAGGAGGGCGAACTGGACCGCCGGGTTATCCGCAACGCCATCCGGCTTGTCATGAGCACGCCGGAATACCAGTTGTGTTAGAGCAAAAGGAACCGCGCCCGCGAGGGCGTCTGGTTGGACCCATTCCATTGGCTTATGAAAAACGAACTCTCACTCAAGACTCGGCGGGAATTTCTGCGCGCCACGGTGCTTGGCGGCGCCTTGTCGTGGACGGTGCCCGCTTTCCTGGCCCGGACATTCTCGGCGCTGGAGGCCCGCGCGGCCGACCCGGCCACCCAACCGGTGACGGGCCGGGATGGGACGATCCTCGTGGTGCTGCAAATGGCGGGCGGCAATGACGGACTCAACACCGTCGTCCCGTTCGCCAACGAGCACTACCTCCGCGCGCGGCCCAAGCTCGGGTTGTCCGACAGCAAGGTGCTGAAGCTCAACGACGAGGTGGCCCTGCATCCGAGTTTGACGGGGTTGGCGGAGCTGCACCACGCGGGCCGGCTTGCCATCGTCCAGGGGGTCGGATATCCCAACCCGAATCGGTCGCACTTCCGTTCCACCGAAATCTGGCAGACGGCGGCGGACGCGCAGGCGTACGAGCGGTACGGGTGGCTGGGGAGGTACTTCGATAACGCCTGCGCCGGATGCGATCCGACGGTCGGGGTGAGCATCGGCCGGCAGATGCCGCAGGCGTTCGCCGCGAAGGGGTTGGCCGGGGTGACGCTCGACAGTCCGCAGAACTTCCGCTACGTCCCGCCGAAGGGAGGCCGGCCGGACGAGGCCAGGCAAGCCGAGGCCTCATTCCGCAAGATGAACGAGGAGGATATGGCTGAGAACCCCGGCGGGACAATCGGGACGGTAGGCGGCGCGACACCGCGAGCGAGCTCGGCCCTTGATTATCTGGAACGCACGGCGATGGAGGCGCAGGTCAGCTCGGACACCATCCGCGCCATCGCCGGGCGCGGGCAGAACCTGGCAACCTACCCGGCCTCACAGCTCGGCAATTCGCTGAAGCTGGTCGCGAAGCTGATTGGCGGCGGGATAACCACGCGCGTCTTTTACGTCTCGCAGGGCGGCTACGACACGCATACGAACCAACTGGCCGCCCACGACCGGTTGCTCAAGGACCTCGGCGATTCCGTAAAGGCTTTTCTCCTGGACATCGAGGGGCAAGGCAACCTGCCCCGTGTGTTATTGATGACGTTCAGCGAGTTTGGGCGCCGCGTTGCCGAGAACGCCAGCGGCGGGACCGACCACGGCGCCGCGGCACCGATGTTCCTGGCCGGGGGCCGGGTGAAGGCCGGGCTTGCGGGCCGCTATCCCAGTCTCGCGCCCGCTGATTTGTTCCAGGGCGACTTGAGTTACACGGTGGACTTCCGGGCCGTCTATGCCACGGTGCTCGAGCAATGGCTCAACACCCCGAGCCAACCTATCCTCGGCAAGGAGTTTCCGGTCTTGCCACTGATCTGACAGGGTGCAGCCCTGAAATCCGAAATCCGAAATCCGAAACCCGAGGGCAGTTGGTTCGCTGGGCTGCTCCAGTGCCGTTGGTGATGGGTTGGCGTACGGCCTCGGGAAGGTTTCGGGTCCCCGTCACCTCGGCGCGGGTTGCGGTGGCAATAGGCAGGCATAGCCACCAATCCAGGGCGCCTGTGCCGACCGGAGTGCGGTAGAATAGGCATGCCAAGTCCGCTTCGACCGAACAGGCATTGGGGCGCTCAATCGCCTCAACAGTGCCGCCCGCCCGCGCGGGCCCAGGGCGGCGGCCCCCTTCGCTACGCTCCGGCGGGCCTTGGCCCTGGGCTATTATCTCGCTGCCCCTTTGGGGCGCCCGAGCTTGGGGGGCGGCGCCACGCCCGGAGATTCAAGAGCACTCCCGGCAAAAAAGTTGACGTGCATCCCGGCCGGTTGAGTAGAGCCGGAATCCTTCGGGGATTCCGGCTTTGGGCGTTCACTCGCATGCGCCTGGAGATGATCCAAGCGCGCGCTCAAAATGCTGCCTTGAGCCTTTTGCGATAGTCGTCAAACGCCGCTCGGCCAGCCTTCGTCAACCGGAGCAACGTCAGGGGCACCTTGCCACGATACGTCTTTTCAATTTCAATGTAGCGGGCCTCCTCCAAGCGGGCGAGATGGCTTGACAAGTTGCCTTTGTTCATCTCGGTTTCGTGGAGCAGGTAGAGGAAGTCGCATTCCTTCACGGCGGCCAGCAAGGCCGTGATCATCAGCCGCCCTGGTTCATGAATGACCCGATCCAACCCGGAAATTGCTTGAAGTTGGTCGTTCACGCTGTTTCGGGGGAGGGCGGTTGTGTGTGCCGGATGTACGAAAACAGAGTCGCCAGACCAGACCCAAGCCACACAAGCCCGACGAACAACGCCACATACCGGAAGGTCTGGTAAATATCACCAGGGACGACGAGAGCAATCCCAAGAAGCCCCAGTGCCATGAGGATGACTACCAGCCATTTCCATGCATGTTCCCCGCCGCAGCGGAAGACGAAGAACGCATACGCCGCCACCAGGACGGCCAGATAGCCCGCCCGTTCAAGGCTCATCGCATGGAACCGCCTTTCGAGCACCATCACGCAGACGAGGGAGGCCCCCAAAACGGCGCTGACGCAGAATGTTGCGACAATCGCCATCCACCGGGACCATCCGCCACGGCGGTAGGCGACATAGCCGGTGCGCGGCCAAGTAATATGCTTTTTGATGGCTTTCACGCCCCAGTATTGGAAAGCCAAGATCGGTATCATGACCACGGGAATAAACTCGAACGTGGTGATCCCGTTTTTCCGCCATAGCGCGCCTTCGGGCAGGACGGCCGACAGGTAGGCCACGAGGGCAAAGCTCAGCATCATGACACCCATGGCCATCTCGGCGGTCCCGTCGATATTCTCATATCGCTTGGGCCGCTCCATGTAGTTTTGAAGAGTATCGTTCACGAAGACTAGTTTGCAGCACAAACCAGTTGTCGTCAACAACTATCTTGGACTTTCTTTTGCGAAGCAGGCGAGGATAGGATTTTCCGACGTGGCGCACGGGCTCCAAGGCGCCGAAAAACCGTTGAAAACGGTTAGTCGCCGTAAAGAAATAACCTTTACAACCTGCCTTGGTCTTTTGCCGTCCAGCTTCGTTGAGCGCTGGTTACAGATCCATGCGGATATGCGCCTCGCGTGCGCCTCGCTGGCCGACAAAATCCCGGCGGCATCTTGTCCAGCCGAGGAGTGGGACACTGAGAATGCCCCGTAGCCCCGCGCCCACCCGAACTTGCCTGGCACCAGGTTGTTCTCGTTTATCCAGTGAGACGAAGCCCCCTTATAAAGAGGTGCATCGCCTCTTCTATGCACAGGTGCGTGGGCAAATCCAACAGGACATGGACATAATCAGGGTTCACGTAGTTGATCTTCATGTAGATGACGTTTTCCGTGGCATATTTGGACAGAAGAACAGAAACCGTTGGAAACGGTTCCAGAGAGCCTCCGGTTGCCGAACACACCGCGCCGAAGCGGCGGTGTCAATGAGAGCAGGCGGGCGGGCTGTCGGCGGCTCAATGAGAACTGGCCAGCGGATTGCGGGAGTGCTTGAAGGTGGGGTCAATCCCATTAACACCCTGCTTCAGCAGGGTGCTGCGCGCCTAAGGAGTGAATATCAACCGTGATGACGGTTTCCGCGCTCTCGCGTCTGCCGCCCTCGACAAAGCTCGGACGCGCCCAATTGCCGGCAAGGATTGTCGGTAGTGTCCTAATTTGAAGGTTTTGGATCGGAGGCGCGCCTAATTCTCCAGGCCGCCTCCATATTCACCAAGCTTAGCAATTTGTCGGGCGGAAGGTTGGTAATTTCGGAGATTATCTCGCCATCAGTTTTCCCGGTCCCCAGGTCGGTGGCGCGGTAATAATGCAAGAGCGTCTTCATGGCCTCTGGGTTGTTTTTAAAGGCGGATGCCCTCTCGGCGGCAGAGATGATGCCCTGTACGGCCACCTCATGGTTGGCTTGGGAAACGCCAAGGATTACTGAGAAGGTTATGATCAACAGAAGCGCAATGCCCGCGAAGATAGCCCAGGCCGGTCGAGATGTGTGCGACTGCTGCAACTTGGCTGCCTCTGCCTGCCGTTTTCGTGCCGCTTGCAACCTCTCGGTCTCGATCCGGGCCTCTTCCACCAGATCGGCCACCCGAAGCTTGATGTATCGGGCGCGGGCTTCGGCGCCCTCGTTTCCGGTCTCGGCAACGGCCCGCGCCCACAGGCCGGGCACAACCTGCCGGTCCTGCAACTCCTGGCCGACGACGTCGTAGTACTTCTGGCTGGCGTCCACGATTCCACGTTTGTATTCCCGCTGCCCGCAAAGTCAACGCTTAAAAAAGCCGTTGCGCCCCGTTCCTAATGATTTGAAAAAAACATAACAATTCTAGTTGACAATTGGATATAGGAGATATATGCTAAAGAAAATGGACAAGATCGATTCGATCAAGGCCCTGCTGCTCAAGAGATTTGAGTACCACGCCCGCGCCCTAGAAGACGTGAAAGCTAAGCTCAAACGAATTGAGGAGGTCGAGGGAATGCTCTTGGAACTGGGCGATATTCCAGACGACGTTTGCTACCTCGGGGACCCCGATCCCCAAAGGCCGTACATGGGGATGGGTCTTACGGCCGCGGTCCATGAGGTTTTGAAACACGCGGTTGGCACCCCTAGAACCCTTAAGGAATTGCGGGAGATGCTGGTGCGCGGCGGGTTTGATCCGCCAAAGGAAAACTTCTCCGAGTCACTGAACGCCACCCTCCACCGCTTGGCCACGAAGGGCCTAGTCACGGTGGCCAAAGACGGCGAGGACCGGAAAACCTTCCAGGCAACCGGGGTTGATTTAAGAAAGGAACACCATGCAAGTAATAATCCCAAGCGCGGCGTGACCGGGCCGAACACGTAGCGCGAACACAAAAAAAACACCGGCCAGCAGGCTGTGTCCGTCACAACGCTCGGCCTGCGGGCCGGTAGGCAAATTGATGGGCACGTAAGCTAACTGGCAAACCCCGCGTCTTTACACCCCGGGATTGCGAGTTCGACTCTCGCCGTGTCCACAATTTACGAAGTACCCGTACCCCATAGACGGCCAAATGTCCAGAGCAAAATGCTTATGGCAAACAACCTTCCGTTTGAAAAGAAAGTCCTGGCCATTTCCATGCTGGCCGAGGACAGCAGCATCCGGGCGATTGAGCGCGTCACCGGCGTTCGCCGCGACACCATCATGCGCCTGGGCGTGCGCGTTGGCGAGGAGTGCGCCAAAATCCACGATCAGAAGATGCGCAACATCCGCTCTCGCCACATCGAGGTTGACGAGCTTTGGGGCTTCATCGGCAAGAAGAACAAGAACGCCACGCCCGAAGAACGGAACACCGGCGCGGGTGATGTTTGGACGTTCATCGCCCTGGATTCCGACACCAAACTCATTCCCTCGTTCGTGGTCGGGAAGCGGGACACGTACCACGCCAAAGCTTTCATGTATGATTTGGCGTCCCGCATGGCGAACCGCATCCAGGTTTCCGCCGATCAACTCGCTGCCTACCCCGACGCGCTCGAGCGAGCCTTTGGTTGCGAGGTTGATTTTGGCCAAGTGGTAAAAACCTACGCCGTCATCAACCTCAACAAAGACGCCGCCAGTAGGTATAGCCCGGCAGAGGTCGTTCACGTCGAGCGAGTTGTCGTGAAGGGGTCACCCGACGTGCGCAGCATTTGCACCTCGCATGTCGAAAAGCAGAACCACACCCTGCGGATGCACTGCCGGAGGCTCACAAGGCTCACTAATGATTTCAGCAAGAAACCTGAAAACTTCAAGGCGGCTATTGCATTAAACCTGACTTACTATGATTTCTGTAAGCGACACATTTCGATCCGCATGACGCCGGCCCAGGCCGCGAACATCGAATCCAGCCAGTGGACGGTTGCGGATCTGGTCGAACGCTGTGGCGAGTAAGCGCGAGTATCTGGATCGGTTGAAGCTGGCGGTCGAGCACCTGCACGGGTGCGCAGCCGCCCACAGCAGCACCGTGCCCGTTACTGAGGCGTTCCGTGTGGCGGGGCAAGGTCGAGGTTTTTGACATCCCCAAGCACTCCAAAGCCCCCCGCTGTTACGCCTGGAGCCATCGCCAAGGGCACAACGACGCTGACGAGCGATTCGTCACCGTCCTTGAAATCCCGCCCGTCAAAGACGCTCACACAGCCGTTCAAGTCGCCATCGCCAGCGAAGTAAAGAACCGCCTCAAGTAGCGTCTCCGCTGGTCCCCGCCGTCCCACGCGGCCAGAGCGTGGGGCTTCATCCCTAATCCCCCCAGGTTACGCGCTGGGCCGCTTGTTGCGGTCTGGCGAGTCTGGCACCTGGACCTCTAAAGTATGACTACGCAAAATCAAACGCATCTCCTAGATCTGCTCCACGGATGCTCCATCACCATCCTCTCGGCGGCAACTGGCAAGGGCAACGTGGAATTTACGGGGCCGGCGCTGGAGCCTTCTGTGTCTGACCCGGAGCCGCATCGGCAGGCGGCGCTGCTGCTGGCGTCGATTTCTGGGGCAGTGAGTTGGTCGCTGCGAGAATACTTCGGGCAATTCCCTCCGCCTGAGAGCCCAGGTAAAGCCCTACGGCTCTCAATTCGGACTCGGTGAGATCGATGTGCGCAACGCCGTAAACCGGATAATTGGGCTGCCCATCGGGGGCATCCCAGAAAGAGACCTTGAATTCAATCATAATGTGGCTTTTCGTTCAGGCCCCGGTTTACGGCGCAACGCAAAAAACGTCAAATCAAATTAGGACACCACCGGATTGTCGCGCCTCTTGACGCCGCGCTGCGGTTTTGGCAAACAAATAGACTATGTCAACCGCCGTTGAAAGAGAAGCCGCGCCAGGATCGGCCCCTGAGTCCAAAACGAGTCCCGAAATCGAACAGTTCGTCGTGAGCGGTGAGCGGAGGACGAGGTTTGGGGAGTCCATCCATGGCCGCGAGGGTGGCCGCGGCGTATGGAGAGCAAGCGCGCCGGCACACGCGCGGGGCGCATCGGGCGGGACGACGGTCCCAGTAATGCCGAGGCTGACGCTGGTTCTGCTGGCGATTGCGGCGCTGATCGAGGGCGGTTCCAACCTGGTTGGCGCCGAGGAGGCCCGGTTGCTGCGGTTTCCGGCGATTCATGGGGAGCAACTGGTGTTCGGGTACGCGGGCGACTTGTTCACGGTCCCGGCCAAGGGCGGGCTGGCCCGGCGTTTGACCAGCGACGTGGGCTACGAGATGTTTCCTCGTTTCTCGCCGGACGGCAAGTGGATCGCGTTCACGGGGCAGTATGACGGGAACACCGAGGTGTACTTGATGCCCGCCGAGGGGGGAGTGCCCAAGCGGTTGACCTACACGGCCACCCTGGAACGGGACGACGTGTCGGACCGCATGGGTCCGAACAACATCGTGATGACGTGGCGGGATGCCAAGACGATTATTTTTCGGTCCAGGCGCGCCGATTGGAACCCATTCAGGGGACATCTCTTTTCTGTTTCCGTGGAGGGCGGATTGCCGGAGGAGTTGCCTCTGCCTCGAGGGGGCTGGTGCTCGTTTTCTCCGGACCAGAAGCAACTGGCGTATAATCGGGTCTTTCGCGAGTTCCGCACGTGGAAGCGCTACCGCGGCGGCCAGGCGGATGATATATGGATTTACGATTTCGAGAACAAGACGACCCAGAGGGTGACCGACGACCCCGCGCAGGACGTGTTTCCGATGTGGCACGGGGAGAGCATTTATTTTCTGTCGGACCGTGACGAGAGCCGGCGGATGAACCTGTTTGCGTACGATACCAAGACGAAGAGCACCCGGCAGGTGACTCACTTCAACGACTTTGACATCAAGTTCCCCTCTTTGGGGGACACGGCCATCGTCTTCGAGAAGGGCGGGTGGATTTACCGCATGGATTTCGACGGGGAACGGGTCGTGCAGGTCCCGATCGAGGTCCACGAGGACTTTGCGATTGGGCGGGGCCATCTGATCGACGTGAGCAAGTCGGCGACCAGCGGCGATATTGCGCCGGACGGTTCCCGCGCGGTGTTTGTGGCGCGGGGCGACATCTTCACCGTCCCGGCCAAGCACGGCCCCACGCGGAACCTGACGCAGACCCCGGGGGTTCACGAGCGCGAGGCGGTGTGGTCGCCGGACGGCAAGTGGATAGCGTACATCGGGGACGCCAGCGGCGAGGATGAGATTTACATTCGCCCGCAGGACGGCGGGGGCACGCCCACGCGCTTGACGAGCAACGGAGACACGTACAAGTATTCGCCGGCCTGGTCGCCGGACTCGAAGCGGGTCCTATGGTCCGACAAGAAGAACCGGCTGCAATTCGTCGATGCGGCCACGAAAGAGGTCACGCTCGTGGACCAGTCGGCGGCGTGGGAAATCCGTGACTACACCTGGGCGCCGGACAGCCAATGGATAGCTTACACGCGCCCGGAGCAACTCCGCTTCGCGAACATTCATCTCTACTCGTTGGCGACGAGGGAGAGGGTCCAGGCCACGGATGGGTGGTTCCAGGTCGGCGGGCCCGAGTTCAGCTCGGACGGCAAGTTCCTGTTCTTTCTTTCGGAGCGGAGCTTCAACCCGACCTACGGCCAGACCGAGTGGAACCATGTCTATACCGATATGCAGAAGATTTACCTGCTGACGCTGGCCAAGGAGGTCAAGTCGCCATTCGCCCCGAAGAGCGACGAGGTCAAGATCGCGGGCGAGGACGAGAAAAAGGAGGGCAAGAAGGCGGAGGGAGAGAACAAAGGCGGCTCCCAGGCGCCTTCGGAGACGGCCAAGACGAACGAGGTCAAGAAGGTGACGGTCAAGGTGGACGCGGAGGGTTTGCAGCAGCGCGTCGCCGTGCTGCCGGCGCCGGCGTCCAGCTACGATCATCTGACCTCTGTGGGCGACAAACTGTACTACGTCCGCAAAGAGAAGCTGTTCTTCTATGACTTTGAAAAGGAGAAGGAGACCGAGCTGGGGGATTTTGGAAGCTACCAGGTCTCGGCGAACCAGAAGAAGATGCTGGTCTCCAAGAGCGGGTCTTTTTCGATCATCGACCTGCCGACCGCCAAGATCGAGGCGAAGGAAACGCTCGATTTGGGCGATCTCAAGGTCCGCCTGGACAGGCGCGCGGAGTGGGAGCAGATGTATCAGGAATGCTGGCGGCAGATGCGGGACTTCGTGTACGACCCGAACTTGCACGGGGTGGACTGGCAGGGCATCCGCAAGCTTTATGAGCCGCTGGTCGGCTACGTGGAGCATCGAGCCGACCTGACTTATATCATTGGAGAGATGATCGGCGAGTTGAACCTGGGGCATTGTTATGTCGGAGGCGGGGACTATCCCAAGCCGGAGCGCATTCCGGTGGGGTTGCTTGGCGCCGTGCTGGTCCGCCACGCCCCTTCCGGCTTCTACCAGGTCGCCGAGATTCTCCCGGGCCAGAACTGGGACAAGAGCCTGCGGTCGCCTCTGACGGAGATCGGGGTGAATGTGAAGACGGGAGATTTCATCGTGGCGGTCGATGGGAAGCCGGCGGACCAGATGACCGACATTTATTCGGCCCTGGTCGGGAAGGCCAACAAACAGGTGACGCTGCGGGTCAACAGCGCGCCAAAGGCCGAAGGCGCGCACGACGAGGTCGTCATCCCGACGGCGGATGAGCAGGACCTTTACTATCTGAAGTGGATTCAAGGGAACATCGAGAAAGTCAACAAAGCGACGGACGGCAAGGCGGGCTACGTTCACATCCGGGACATGCAGACCGAGGGGCTGAACGACTTCACGAAGTTCTTCTATCCCCAACTTTACAAGGAGGCGCTGATCGTGGACGTGCGGGGCAACGGCGGGGGGAGCGTGTCACCCCAGATCATCGAGCGGCTCCGGCGGGAGCCCGCGTTCTGGACGATCTCCCGCAACGGCGCTGTGGGGGTTGATCCGAGCGGGATGGCCCTGGGTCCCAAGGTGCTGCTGCTTGATCAGTTCAGCGCCAGCGACGGCGACATTGTGGCTTACCGGTTCAAGAAGTACAAGCTCGGGCCGGTGATCGGGCTTCGGAGTTGGGGCGGTGTGGTGGGCATCCGGGGGTCGCTGCCCTTGCTCGATGGCGGTTATCTCAACCGCCCCGAGTTTTCGCGCTTCGACCTCGAGGGTCGAGAGTGGATTATGGAAGGCAAAGGGGTCGAGCCGGACATTGTCGTCGATAACGATCCGGCGCATGAATACGCCGGCGTGGACGACCAACTGAATCGGGCCATAGACGAGATCAAATCGGCGCTGGCCAGGAACCCGGTGCGCATTCCCCAGCCCCCGCCCTACCCGGACAAGCACAAGTAGGCCGCACAGCCGCCAATGGAAGCCAAGAAGGTCGAATGTATGTGGAGGCCGGCCGCGCCGCAGGCAATGTCAGCACCACGGAACTAAACCAAAAATGAAAAAGCCGCAGAAGATGGGTGGTTGGGAATATATACCGTCGAGAGGGCCGGAGGATGCGAGGGCGCATCAAATCCTGGCTTCTTTCGTGTCCTTGCTGGTCCTGGTCCTTTGGGCGGGCGGCACACGGGCGGAAGAGGACTCGGCCGGCCTCGAATGCCGGGAGTCGGCGCGGTTCGCGGCACCGGGCGATTCGGGTGTCCGCCGGCAATACGCTGCCGACCGCGAGGTGGAAGTTCTGCACCTGGCATTGGACGTGACCCCGGATTTCAAGCAGCGCACGATCGAAGGCAAGGCCACGCTCCGCTTCCGGCCGGTGGCGCGCCCCGTGCGCGAACTCAAGCTGGACGCCGTCGGCCTGGACGTACATTCGGTGACAGCCACCGAGAAACTGCGGGCGTGGCAGGTGACGGCGGAGAACGTCGTCCTGACCTTCGAGGCCCCCGTCGCCGCGGGCCGGGAGGTGAGCCTGACGGTTGTTTACCGGGCCGAGCCCGTCCAGGGACTTTATTTTCGGACGCCGGAGCAGGGCTACAAGCCGGGGGACACTCACCTCTTTAGCCAGGGCGAGGAGATCGAGGCGCGCCACTGGTATCCGTGTTTGGATTCGCCGAACGTGAAATTCACCTCGGAGGTCACCTGCCGGGTGCCTGCGGGAATGACCGTGATTTCCAACGGCCGGATGACGAGCCGGGAGGCGGACCCGGCGACGGGGCTGGTGGCGGTGCATTGGTCGCAGGAGAAGCCGCACGCGAACTACCTCGTTACGCTGGCAGCCGGTTATTTCACGAAGCTGGAGGCCAAACACAGGGACCTGCCGCTGGCTTTTTATACGCCGCCTTCGGAGGCCAAAGAGGCGGCGGCCTCGTTCCGCGACACGGTGGACATGGTCGAGTTCTTCGAGCAGGAGATCGGGGTGCCTTATCCGTGGGCCAAGTACGACCAGGTGTGCGTCAATGACTTCGTGGCGGGCGGGATGGAGAACACGAGCGCCACGACCCTGACCGACCGCACGCTCTTCACCGAGGCAACGGAGAACTTGCGGGAGAGCGACGGGCTGATGTCGCACGAGCTGGCGCACCAATGGTTCGGAGACCTGGTCACGTGCAAAGACTGGAGCCACATCTGGCTCAACGAGGGGTTCGCCACTTACTACGAGTCGCTCTACGACGCGCACAAGAACGGGCGCGAGGCGATGCTCTACGAACTCTACCAGCGGGCGCGCATGATTACAGGCATCCCCGACGACACCCAGGCGATCGTCCGGCGGACTTATGACAAACCGGGCGACATGTTCGGCTACCTCTCCTACCCCAAGGCGAGCTGGGTCCTGCACATGCTCCGCTCGGACCTGGGGCCGGACCTCTACCGCCAATGTGTGCGGACCTACCTTCAGCGCCACCAGTTCGGCAACGTGGTCACGGAGGATCTTCGCGCCGTTATCGAGGAACTTTCGGGCCGGTCGTTCGACCAGTTTTTCGATCAATGGCTCTACCACGGTCATCATCCTGAAATCGAGGCCACGTATAGTTGGGATGAAACGGCGCGCCTCGCCAAGGTCTCGCTCCGCCAGACGCAGAAGCTCAGCGACAACGTCCTGCTTTTCAATTTTCCGCTCGCCATTCGCTTCAAAGGCCGGTTCGGCGCGATTGACCGCGCCATCCAGGTGTCTCAAAAGGAAGAGGACTTCTATTTCCCCCTGGATTCCGCGCCGGAGAGCGTCAGGCTCGACCCGGACTACACGCTGCTGGCCAAGCTCACGTTCAACGTGCCGAACCCCATGCTCCGGGCACAACTTGCGGACAAGGACGACATGATTGGACGCCTGCTGGCCATCGAGCAGTTTTCGGGCCGGCGCGACCGGGAAAGCGTGGCCTTGCTCCGCAACGCGCTCAACAACGACGCGTTTTACGGCGTCCGCCTCGAAGCGGCCAAAGCGCTCCGCGCCATCCATTCCGAGGAATCGCTGACCGCGTTGCTGGATTCCGCAAAACAAAAGGACGCCCGTGTCCGCCTGGAGGTCGTGAGCTGCCTGGGGGGGTTCTACGCCCCAAGCGCCTGTGCGGCCGCCGGGCGGGTCCTGGACTCCGAGAAGAACCCCGACATCGTGGCTGCCGCCATCCGCAATCTCGCTTGCTATGGCTCGTCCGAGACGCACCAACTCCTGCTCCGGTTCCTCGGTTCCGATTCCTACCGCAACGAGGTGGCCAATGCGGCCATCGCCGCAATGCGCTCGGAGGACGACCCCGCCTTCCTGCCGCCGCTCATGGAGACCCTCTCCAAGCGCGGGGCCGATTTGACTTCCCCCGGATTGGGGCGGGGCCTCGAAACGGTGGCTTACCTGGCGCGGAACGAGGAGAAAAAGGATGTGGAGCGTGAATTCCTGCTCCGGCACCTGAATGACAAGAGGCGATCCGTTCAACTGGCGGCGATCAACGCGCTGGGCACTTTGGGAGATGCCAGCGCGATTCCCGTCCTCCAGACCTTCGCGACCGCCGCGAAAGGCGTCCCGGAGCAAACCGCCGCGGAGCGGGCGGTTGCCGAACTTCGAGCCGGGCGCAAGCCGGTGGATGATTTCAAGAACCTGCGCCAGGAAGTCCTCGACCTGCAGAAGGCCAACCGTGACTTGCGCAAAGACCTGGACGACCTTAAGACGAAGCTCGATGCCACCGTCGCGAAGCCCCCGCCGCCCGCAGCGAAGAAGCTCCTTTCAGGCAAACATTAGCCGCAATTCCACAAATCAAGCTCCGCTGCGACCGCGAGAAACCCAAGCTGTGTCCCGTCACGGGCCGGAGTTCGAGCATTCTTGTTTGGCGGTTGACAAGCCCGCGCAGTGAACACAGAATGTATGCGTGCGGATCATTAAGGAAAAGTTCCTCCGCGACTCGGCGGAACAACATCCGAAGGCCGCGAGGTACTTGGCTGCCTGGACGGCGACCGTGCGAGCTGCTCAGTGGCGAAGCATGGCTGACGTACGCCATAGCTATGGCAGCGCGGACGTCGTACGTGTCCGCAGTGGCAGGCCGGTGGTCGTGTTCAACGCCTGCGGGAACAGCTATCGGCTGGTCGTGGCTCTGCACTTCAACAGCCGGATGGCCTACATGCTCCGGTTTCTCACGCACGCAGAATACGACCGGGACAACTGGAAAGACGAATTATGAACACCAGGACGAAACGTGGCTTCAAGGAACTGCCGAAGGACTACGCAAACCTTTGCCGGGTCTTGCTGCCGCGCCCCATCCACGACGCAGTGGACTACGCGAACATGGTGGAAGTAACCGATGCGATGGTGTTGTGGCACGACGAGTTCACCCGCGACCAAGCAGACTATTTTGACCTGCTTTGCACCCTCCTCGAAGAATACGACTCGACACACGTGAGGTGGCCGAAAGTGACGGGAGTGGACGCGCTTAAGCACCTCCTCGGCGAGCAAGGGCTTGTGGCGGCGGACCTCTCACGGCTCTTGGGCGGCAGCCGCAATCTGGGTGCGATGATTCTGCGCGGTGAGCGAAAGCTGACGCTCAATCACGTCCGCACGCTCGCAAAGCATTTTGCGGTGTCCGCCGATCTGTTCCTGGCGTGAAGGCGGCCGCTCCGCATCGGCTCAAAGCGCGAGGACGCGGGCGATAGCTCCTTGTGCTTGAACGAGAGGCAGGCGGAAGTAAGCTCCTCCGGCACAAACGTATGGCAACATCCAGCCCGACTTTTTTGAACCGGTTGGTGGAACCGGTCATGGCGATCTTCGGCTTAGGCCGCGCCCTGGCGCTCACTATTGTCGCCGTGGTAGGCACGATCGTGATCTTAGCGTTCTTTTGGTTCTTCTACTCGGCTCCGCCCCGCCGGATTGTCATTACCAGCGGTGTGGCGGGAAGCAGTTTCCAGACAAACGCGGTGAAGTACCGCGAATTTCTCGCGCGCAGAGGGGTCACTCTGAAGATTCTTGCTTCGGAAGGGTCTCTGCAGAACCTGCAGCGGCTCAATGATCCGTCGATCCATGTCGACGTTGGATTCGTTCAGGGCGGGATTACCAACGTCGCGGACCGGCTCAAACTCGTTTCGCTTGGGAGCGTTTCCTACGAGCCGCTGCTTGTCTTTTACAAGGGTTCCAAGTCGTTGGCGTTGCTTTCGGAATTGGAAGGCAAGCGATTGGACGTTGGGCCGGTGGGCAGCGGCACGCGGGCCCTGGCCCTGGCGCTCCTGGAACTCAACGGGATCAGGCCCGGCGGCAAGACGGCGTTCGCCGACCTGAAGGCCGCCGATCCGGCCAAGGCGCTCGAAGAGGGCGATGTTGACGCGGTGTTTGTGATGGGGGATTCCGCGTCACCGCAGCTCATGAGCCGTCTCCTGCGGACTCCGGGAGTCCATCTCATGGACTTCACCCAGGCCGACGCTTATATCCGCCGCATCGGTTACCTTACCAAGCTCGAATTGCCGAGGGGCTGCCTCGATTTCGGCAAGGACATTCCGCCGCAGGATGTGCATCTTCTGAGTCCCACGGTCGAACTGCTCGCCCGGCCTGACTTGCACCCGGTGCTATGCGACTTGTTGATCGAGGCGGCGCAGGAGGTGAATGGGAACGCCGGCTTGTTCAAGCGGAAGGGGGAGTTTCCCGCACCGCACGAGCATGAATATCCGATCAGCCCCGAAGCCACCCGCTATTACAAATCCGGCAAGAGCTTTTTCTATCGCTCGCTGCCGTTCGGGCTGGCGAGCGTTGTCAACCGTGTTCTTTTTGTGTTCGTGCCATTGCTGGTTTTGCTAATCCCCGGCTTGCGGAGCATTCCCTTTTTCTTGACGCTACGGGTCAAGTTGCGCTTTTACAAGTGGTACGGCGCCTTGCTGGGCATAGAGCGGGAGATGTTGGGGCCGCTGACTGAGCAGGAGCGCCAGCGATTAATCGTCCGCCTGGCTGAGATCGAGGCTGCCGTCAGCCAAATGAAAGTGCCCATCTCGTCCGCGGACCAGTTCTATGGTCTGCGCGGCAATATCGACTCCGTGCGCGACCGGTTGTCGCGTTCGGACTAGGGAGCCGTGGTGGCGGGAGGGCATTGAACAGGGGTTTCAGTGCCCTGGCGTCTCAGATGATGTGCTTGCGGACCAACTTCCTTTCGTTCAATGTTCCATTATGGTCAAGCGTTCAAAGATACGCGCCTTCAGCGACGCGGTCGCGCGGAAATTCCAACCGCGGAAGATAGTGTTATTTGGTTCGTACGCATACGGCAAACCGACGGAGAGCTCGGATGTGGATCTGTTGGTGATCATGCCGCGCACTCGCTCCCATGGAGAAAGGATGTCCGTGCGCATCCTGCAGGCTATCCCGCGCGACTTCCCGCTCGACCTGCTCGTCAGGACCCCATCGGACGTGGCGAAGCGGCTGAGATGGCAGGATCCCTTCATTTGCGAGTTGGTGGAGAAGGGCACGGTTCTCTATGAAGCCGACAACGCGTGAATGGGTCAAGCCGTGGACTACCGCTATCCAGGACACACGGCGTCACTGCGGGAGGCCAGGGCGGCGCGGGAGCATTGTCGCTCTGTCCGTGCGGAGGTGCGCCGGGCCTTGAAGCTTAAAGGCCCGACCTCGGCATCAACCCGGCACTGTCGCCCGGCTGGCGGGAGAATCTCTTGAGGGATGTCGGTCCTGGGCTTCGGCCGGCGTACGAAGTTCCGGCGGTGGTTTCAGAGAATAGAATCACGCCGGGACCGTCAGACACTCTATATGCACCAGTTTTTCCGTTTGCTCAGACACGGCTCTCATTTGGCGCTGGCGGGCCTGGGTTTGCCGCTTTGCGCCCAGAATCTCCTGCCCAATCCAGGCATGGAGGAAGGCGGGGATAGGCCGGCGGGCTGGACACTGAGCGGCGGCGACCAGGGCGCCTGGGCCTCGCCCGGCCACGAGGGCCGGCGGTGCCTTGCGATTACGGGGGACGGCAAGAATTCCTTTTGCTGGCGCTCGGAGGAGTTGTCGTTTAAGCCGGGCGGCCTCTACCGGCTGAGGTTTTGGGGGCGGTGTGAGGGGGACGTGAGCGGCGGATGCGTGACCGCAGGCTCCAGCCGGGTCAACCACGATTTCCGGTTCACCGAGACCTGGCAACCTTACAGCTTCGTGCTGGCCGTTCCCGCCGACGGGGCGAAGGATTTCATCCGGCTTGGGCAATGGGAACAGAAGGGCACCGTGTGTTTTGACGATGTCGAACTGACGCCGCTGGCGGCCATTTCGATGGGCTACGGGAAGGCATTGGAGTTGGGCGATGGGGAGAGTCTGGACAACGGTGTTTACCGTTGCGTCGTCAACCTCGGCGGTCCGGGCGGCAACTACCATCACGCGCTGATCGAGAGCCGGTGCGGGTTCAACTCGGATCGCTGGACCTTTTCCGCCGGCCAACGGGTGGCTTACGCTCACAAACTCGCGTCCGGCGCGTTCGCCAACGCCCGGCTCAAGATCAATATGAGCTACTATGTTGGCGGCGCATTGAAGGTCGAAGCCAGCTCCAACGGCGAGGCATGGGAAACCGTGTCCGTTTTGGAGGGCGGCCGTCCGGGAGGGGAGATCGAACTCCCGCCCTCGGTGTTGTCCTCCGGTCACATCTTCATCCGGCTGACCGGTGAAGGTCCCTCGTGCAATCTTCAGGTCAGCGGTTATGAACTGGAAGCCGCGTTGAAGGAGACTCGCGGCGCAGAGGGCCTAGGAAAAACATTCTTCCTGGAGAGGAGGCAGACATGCCCCGAACTGGAAATCTCCCCGGAAAGTCTGTGGCGGCGCGGACCTTCAGGGGCGTTGGAGTTCCAGTTGTCCGCAAAGAACACGTCGTCCTCGCCCTTGGATTTGCAGGTCCGGCTCACGATGGATGGGCAGACCAAGACGGTGGCGGACTCGCCGGCCCTGCCGGCGGGTGGTTTGCGCACAATCACGGTCCCTGTCCAACCCGCCAGGCCGGGCGCGCAGGAGGTCAACCTCGCCATCAGCGATGCGCGAGGGCGGGCGCTTTTTGGCGGGCAGATGAGCGTGAGCCTGGGAGTTTTGGAAGACCCGCGTCCGGGCTATTGGCTGGCGGAAGGGCCGGACCTGGGCCTGTGGTGGTGCGAGAGCGGCTGGAAGATCGGCCGGGAACACGCGGTGCCCGAGAAACCTCAAGACGGGAGGGTCCGGCCGGTGAGCCTCTCCGCCGCGCGGGGTGAATTCGAGGCGGCGCAGGTCATCTTGAATCCACGCAAGCCCGCGGAGTTGCTTGGCGCCACGGTGGGGCCTTTGCATGACGACCAGGGCCGGCCAGGGACGATTACGGCCGAATTGCTGGAAGTGGCGTATGTGAAGGTCACCCATCCCACTGACGCCACGTGCGAACCGGGCTGGTATCCCGACCCGTTGCCGCCGCTACGCTTGCCTTTGAAACTCGAGCCCGCTCGCTGCCAGCCGATTTGGCTTTCCTTCCATGTTGACCCAAGCGCCCGCGCGGGCGATTACACGGGAGAGTTGAGGCTGGAGACTTCGACCGGCAGCTTCGCCGTGCCGTTGAGGCTCCACGTTTATGGGTTCGAGCTGCCCCGCGACAGCCACCTCAAGAGCGCGCTGGGCCTCGGCGCCTCGGACATCGCCCTCTTCCATCACCTCAAAGAGCCCGCGCACCAGCGCCAGGTGTATGAGAGCTACCTCACCAATTTCGCCGCGCATCGGATCGCGCCCTATTCGTTTTACGACTATGCCCCAATCGAGGTCCGGTTTCCCGGCGATGGGACGAACAAGCACGCGAACGTGGATTTCACCGCCTTCGACCGCGAGGCGGGCAAGTGGCTGGACCAGTACCGGTTTTCGACGTTCAACCTGGCGCTGCGCGGCATGGGGGGCGGGACCTTCCAAAGCCGAAGCCTGGGCGAACTGGAGGGCTTCAAGGAAGGGACCGCGGAACACGCCCGGCTCTTCAAAGACTACCTGAGCCAGGTCGAGACGCATTTGCGGCAACGCGGCTGGCTGCCGAAGGCATATACGTATTGGTTCGACGAGCCGGACCGCAAGGATTTTGAGTTTGTGGTCCAGGGGATGGAGCGCATCCGCGCTGCCGCCCCCGGCATCCGGCGCATGTTGACCAAGGAGCCTGAGCCTGAGTTGGAGGGCCACGTTGAACTCTGGTGCGGGCTGACCCCGGAATGGACGCCGGAGAAGGTCCGGGCTCGCCGCGCCGCCGGCCAGGAAGCCTGGTGGTACATCTGCTGCGGACCCACCGCCCCCTATGTCACCGAGTTCATCGATCACCCGGGGACGGAATTGCGCCTGTGGCCCTGGCAATCCTGGCAGTACGGCGCGCAGGCGATTCTCATCTGGTCCACGACTTATTGGACCAGCGGCAGCGCGTTCCCGCCGCCCAAAATCCAGGACCCGTGGACCGACCCAATGAGCTACGTCTCGGGTTACGACTTCAAGCCGGGCCACATTGGCTACTGGGGCAACGGCGATGGCCGCTTCCTGTATCCGCCCCGAGGGGCGGCCACGAACGACGCACCGTGTCTCGAACCCCCGGTGACCTCGTTCCGCTGGGAAAACCTGCGGGACGGGATGGAGGATTACGAGTATCTCTGGTTGCTCCAAGAGGCGGTCGAAAAGGCCGCCGCGTCAAACACGAGCGCCGACCTCGTCCGCGAGGCCGCCGGCTTGCTGCGGGTGCCCGCGGAGATTTCCCAGGACACGCGCCATTTCACCACCGACCCGCGCCTGCTCCTGGCCCACCGGGACCGGGTCGCCCGCCTCATCGAGCGGCTGAGCCAATGACACGCGGCCCGTGCTCGGTCCGGACGGACGGCGTTCAACTCCAAGAGCCGGGCTTTTTGGAATGCGCCGGCAGAGCAAGCGGGGACGGGACTCTCGGCCGCGCGGGATACCCGGCAACGGCAGGCGCTACCGGAGCCAAAGCGGTGTCGCGCTTCGCTCGCCTGGCGCAGCCGGTCATAGTCCGCGTCCGTTGCGCCCGCACGGCTGAATTGACAAGCCGCGCGCTTCGCACAGAATGGAAACAGTTCAAGGCATGGATGTGAGCATGAAAAAGACGACGATTAATGCCCCGGAGCGTTTTGTGATCATCATGGCGGGCGGCCGGGGCGAGCGGTTCTGGCCCGTGAGCCGGCTCAAGAGACCCAAGCAGTTGATCCGGCTGCTGGGCGAGCGTTCGTTTTTGCAGCAGGCGGTGGAGCGCGTGCTGCCCCTGGCTCCGCTTCGGAATATCCTGGTCATCACCAACGAGAGCCAGGCCCTGGAAGTCCGCAAGCAACTGCCCCGGTTGCCGCGCGAAAACGTGGTCGCGGAACCGGTGGGCCGCGATACGTGCGCGGCGATCACTCTGGGGGCCGCGCTCGTGGGCGCCCGTTCCACCAGCGGTGTCATGGCCGTGCTGCCGGCCGACCATATCATCGACGAGGAGAAGAAGTTCCAGCAAGTCCTGGGGGACGCCTTCGACCTGGCAGGGAGCGGGCAGGCCATCGTCACGATTGGGATCAGGCCCACCGAACCGGCCACCGGCTACGGCTACATCAGGGTAGGCGAACCGCTGCCGTCTCCGCAGGGCGCCGCCGCCGGCAAGACCGCCTTCCATCGCGCGGAGCAATTCGTCGAGAAGCCGCAATACGACCAGGCGCTTGAATACCTCAACTCCGGCCATTACCGCTGGAACGCCGGGATGTTCGTCTGGTCGTTTGTCACGCTGACCCAGGGATTGCGGGAACACCAGCCGGCTATGTACGAGGCGTGCCAGCGTTGGTTCAAAGCCGCCGGCAGCCCGTCCAAACTCAAACAGGTCCTCGCCCGGGACTATCCCGCGCTCAAGAAAATTTCGATTGATTACGCGCTCATGGAGCGCGCGCGGAATGTGGTCGTGGCCGATGGGGCGTTTTCCTGGGACGACCTTGGCTCGTGGACGGCCTTGGCCCGGCATCTCAAGGCCGACGCCGAGGGGAACTGCGCCGTGGCCGATTTCATCCACGTGGACGGTGCGCGCAACATCATCTTCGACGCCCGGACTCGAGCCCGCCGCGCGCTCATCGCCGTCGTTGGCCTGCGCGATGCCATCGTGGTCCAGACCGATGACGCCACACTGGTGGCCGACAAGGGCCAGGCGCAAAAGGTCAAAGAGTTGGTCCGGAAACTGGCCGAGGACCCCAAATTGAAAAAACTGGTCTGATGCAGGTCACAGGATTTCGGTGAGAGGCCCGGTGGACTTCGCGCCCTCGGAGGGCGAGGGCAGGACGTGGGCTTCGGCGCCCATCGGATGGGGCAGCTTGGCGCATGGATCAATGCCACCCAGGGTGTAGATGGCGCCCAGGAGGTCAGACGGGTACACGGGCCGCTCCTTGACTTCCTCGGCCCTGGCGTCGGAGGCCCCGACGACAGAGCCGCCCTTGAAGCCGCCGCCGGCGACGAGCACGGTGAAGGCCTCGCCATGGTGGTTGCGTCCGCCGTTCCAAGGGGGCTGCCAATCGATCCTGGGGCTCCGGCCGAACTCGCCGCAGCACCAGACGAGGGTGCTCTCGAGCAGGCCGTGGTCGTGCAAATCCTGGAGCAGCATGGCGAGGCCCTGGTCGAGCTGCGGACATTGGCGGCGCATGGTCTGGAAGTGGTTGCTGTGGGTGTCCCATCCGCCGGCGTAGTTAATGACAATGTAAGGGACACCAGCTTCGACCATCCGTCGCGCCGCCAGGCAATCCTGGCCGAAGGTGTGGCGGCCATAGCGGTCCCGCAGTTCGGGTTTCTCCTTCGAGAGATCGAACACCTCGCGGGCCTGGCCCAGAATCAGCTCATAAGCCTGTTTTCTGGCCTCTGCCGAGGCGGCCAGCCGGGGACTGGCTTTCATCGCCTCGCCCATCGTATTGAGTTTTTCGCGCAAGGCGCCGCGGGCCTTTTGGCGCTCGTCAGTCATGCCCTTGGCCATCACCCCTTCCACGTCGAACCGCGCCGCGTTGGGGTCGCCGCCGGTGGCAAACGGCTTCAGCATCGGTCCGAGGAACCCCTCCTCGGAGAATCGTCCCTGCGGCTGTGTCAGCACCACGTAGGGCGGGATAAGCCCCTTGTAATCGGGGCCTTTGAGAAGTCCGAACACGGCGCCGATGCTCGGATAGGCCAGGCGCTCGCCCGGGGTGTGCGCCGTCTGCATGAGGTAGGCGGCCGTCTCGTGGCCGTTGTTGCGGTGGGTCATGCTCCGGATAAGGGAGTACTTGTCGGCTTGCAGGGCCAGCTTCGGGAACAGTTCGCCAATCTGAATGCCGTCCACGTTGGTGGGGATGGCCTTTGCCAAATCACCCATGTAGTCGCGCCCGGCCTCCGGCTTGGGGTCCCAGGTGTCGATGTGGGACATGCCGCCCCAAAGGAAGACCTGGATGACGGACCTGGCCTTGGCCTTGAGCGGCGCGCTCTCGGCGCCCGGCCCAGGCTCGGCTCCCAGCATCGCGCGGGTGCCGACCAACAATCCGGCGGTGCTGAACAAACTGACGCGCATGGCCTGACGCCGGGTCATCGGCAGGCTCAGTTGCGCGCCCATCAATTCGGGGCGGTGGGGAGTGTTCATGGGAAAGTATAAAGTATAAAGTATGGAGTATGCAGTCAGTGACGGTAAAGGAACTCTTCGCTGTTGATCAACGACCATGCGACATCGATCCAGTCGGGGCGGCGCTTCACTACGACGGGCTTGCTGGGCGCTTTGGACGCCTGGCCGGAGCCAGCGGCCGGGGCGGGCTTGACGTTCTGCACCCGCCCATAACCCTCGATCGTCTCGAGCTCGCCGGGCGTTGGGAAGCGCGACAGAATCGTCAGGTAAAGGTCCTCGGCGATTTCGGGCGATTTGCGGTTCGAGGCCAGGATGGCCTGGAGATTGGGGCCTTGTTCGAGCTTGTGCTGGATGTCGGTTGAGTTGAGGAGGAAGAGCCACTGGGCGGGCGTCGGCTTGTTGATGCGTTCATTCTCCATGCCGGTGGCTCGAGCCGAGCGCCCGAACAGGGCCAGGAACGGACTGGTGATGCTGCCATCGCCGATGGCAACCGCCGGCATGTCCTTGGGAATGTAGGTGAACGGCTCCGGGATGGGGCTGGTGTAAAGGTCCGACGTGCCGGTGACTTTATTGATGGCGTCAATCAGCACCTCCGCATCCAGCCGGCGCAGCGCATAGCCGGCGAAATTGGCCTCGGCCTCGGGAGTATTGAGCCGGGGCATCGAGGAAAGCTGGTAGGTTTTGGAGTTGAGGATTAAACGATAGAGGGCCTTGAGGTTGTAGCGGTGCTCGACCATTTGTTCTTCGAGACAGGCCAGCAGCGCGGGGTTGGCCGGGGGGTTGTTCTCGCGAATATCGTCCGGCGGGTCAACGATGCCGCGCCCCAGCAACCAGCCCCAGACGCGGTTGACGATGCTCCGGGTGAACCAGGGGTTCCGGGGAGTAATCAGCCAGTCGGCGAAAACGGCGCGGGGATCGCGGTCGGCGGGCAGCGCGAGCCTCGTGCCGTCGGGGAACACCGCCTCCTGGGGTGGACGCTTCGTCAGGGGCGGCATCGGGAGTTGGGGTACGCCGTTGGAAAGCTGTGCGATCTCGGCGATGGCGGCCCGTCCAGGGGCGCTGTTGCCGGCCACGGTGCTGGAACCGAGCGGGTCCCAGAATACATGCTCCTCCTTCCACTCGCTCGTGGGCTTGTAGCCGATCTGCGAGAAAAAGACCGCCATCCCGGCCAAACGATTCGTCGGCCACGATTCGGCTCGCGCTCCCATGAAGGTCAGGGCCACCGCGCCGGCGATGCCTTCGGGCGTCCGATTCTGCACCGCGCGGTAGAAGTTGACCTGGCCGACTCGGAAATTGCTGCCGCTGGCGGTGAGCATCTCGCGGACGAACTTGTCATAGGGCTTGTTTTCGGCGATGGACGCTCGGACCCAGCGGTGATAGGCCTGCGCGGCGTTGGGCCAGAGGTTGATCGGGAACTCCGCCTTGATTCGGAGGATGTCGCCCCACTTCATGGCCCAGTAATCGGCGAACTCGTCCCGCTCCAACAGACGGTTAATGAGCAGGCGCCGTTTGTTGTTCGTGTCCGCATCGAGGATGAACTCCCTGGCCTCCTTTGCGGTCGGCAAAGTGCCGATGACATCAAGGTAAGCGCGCCGGACGAATACCGCATCGGAGCAAAGGACGGGCTGGATGTTCAAGCGCGCCAACTGGGCGAAGGCCAGTTTGTCGAGCCGGCTCATGGCTGTCGGGGGGGCGGGATTTTCGAAAACATTTGTTCCCGTCTCCTCTGCCGCGGCTTCGCACAGAACCGCCGCGAAAACAACCGCCAAAACCCGCGCTATTCTCACAACACACTCCGGTCCCACGTCACTGGCCCGCTGCTGACAGTAACATTAGCCCGAGGGCTGGAGCGGCGTCAAGCTTCGGGCGGCGTCTTCGGGCACCCGTCTCAAAATCGTTTTTGCCCTCCGCCTCCAATTGTGCGAACCATTCTGCGTATGGATTTGCGAACGCGCTCTAAGTATACCTTTGCGGCGCTGTTGTTGGGCGGGTTCCTGGCGGGGTGGGTGGTGCTCTTTCGGCAAGGGGGCGGCCAGCCCGGGAAGAGTCCAGCCGCTTCGTCCGGGTCGGGAGGCAACCTGGAACCGGTCGAGGCGCGCGCCTCGGATCGAGGGGGGCGGGCGGCGATGGGGGCGACGGATTCGACCAACCTGGCGGCAGAGCCCAAACACGAGCAAACGGAAGGTCCAGGCGAGGCGCGGCAGCGGGGATACGTCGAACGCCGGGTGGCCGAGCTGATGGAACTGTCGTTCCGGGATGACCCGGTCTCCATCGACACCATTCTTTCGGAGCTGACCAACCGCGATCCGCGGATTCGGAAGGCGGCTTTGGACGCCACTCTGCAGGCGCGGAGCCGGGATGCCATTCCGAGGCTCATGGAGGCGGCCGAGCAAACCGACGATCCCCACGAAAAGGCGGCCATCGCCGACGCCATTGAGTTTCTGAAACTGCCGACACTGGGCGAGGTCATGGAGCAGATGGGGGAGCGGGGGACCAATGCCCCCGCCGAGCCGGCGGGCAGAGCGGATTAGCCGCCGATTCCGAAGCAGGCCGCGATGGCGGCCAGCGAGCCGCGGGTGGCGGCGTTGAGAAACAGTTGCACCATGGGGATTTGCATGGCGATGATGAGGATGAAAAAGCCATACCGGGCGACCTGTTGGTAGGTCTCGTAAGTCATGCCGGTCAGGCTGCGGACCACCTGGGACCCGTCCAGGGGCGGGATGGGCAGGAGGTTGAAGAAGAAGAGCAAGAGGCTCAGTGCGGCCATGTCCAGGCACGTGATTGCCATGCTCGAAGATTGAACCGCGTATCCCAGGCGCGCCAGGCCGACCAGGACCACGGCCAGCAGGAGGTTCATTCCCGGCCCGGCCAGGGTCACCAGGATTTCATCCACGCGGGGATTGCGCAAGTTGGCCGAATTGACCGGCACCGGTTTGGCCCAGCCGACCACGAACCCGGCGAGGCGACCGGAGCCGCTCATTGACAGGAAGATCATCAACAGGGGCAGGATGACCGTCCCGAGCATGTCGATGTGGGCGACGGGATTCAGAGAGACCCGGCCCTCGGAGTACGCGGTGTCATCGCCGCACTTGTATGCCGTCCACGCATGGCCGAATTCGTGGAGGGTCAGCAGCACCAGGAGGCCCAAATAAAGGATTGCCCCATCGATCAACATTCTCGCATCCATTGGTCCCCAGGCTAACAGATTGCGCCGGTCCTGGATAGCCTCAATGGACGGGTTGAAGGGCGATCTTGCCCAGGTCGAGAGTGCCGCTGGGCGGTTCGGCGGGAACGGTGAAGGGGGCCTCCGCTTGCAGCAGGGTCTTCATCCGGCCATCGGTTCCCGGCGGACCGGCGATGCTCACTTTCACCCGTAAGAAGCCGCCGACGATGGGAATCCGACCAGGAATCGTTCGGTTTGGCAAGTTTCAGATCGAACCCGGCTGGACGTTGTCCCGCGGGAGAGTAGAATCGGCCTCGTGAGACAACCCGAATCCGGTCCGGACAGCGAAAAACTCCACAGACTTTCGGCGCCCCGGCGGGGCAGCGGGATAATGGCCCAGGGTAGGGGCCGCCGCTTCCGCACTCTGGGCCTTCTTCTCTGTTTGGCGGCGGCGACTCAAGCGGGCGGCCTTTTAAAGGCTAGGGCTGCGGATCAGAGCCAGGCCCGGGAGAGCCTTGCGCAACTGGCTGCGGCGGACACTCTCTTGAGGGCGGGGCAACTGGACGATGCGAAACGACAATACCAGAAGCTGGCCAACCTGTCCGAGGCGCCGGAACATCACCGTTGGGAAGCGCGTTGCCGGTTGGAGGAGATCGGGCGGCGGCAGGCCGGTCTGCCGGCCAGGGACCCCAATTCGAGCCGGGTGCAGTTGTCCCCGCTGCCGCGGGCCGGCCAGGTCTTCCATGTCTCCCCCGCGGGAGACGACGCCAATCCGGGAACGCAAGACAAGCCGTTCGCCACGCTGGAGGGAGCGCGCGACGCCATCCGCTTACTAAAGAAGCGCGCTCCATTGCCTGATGGCGGCGTCGCGGTCTTGGTCCACGGCGGCGAATACCGCGTCACACAGACCTTCATCCTTGGGACGGAGGATTCCGGGACGAGGGAATCACCGGTCGTTTATCAAGCGGCCCCGGGTGAAGCGCCTCGGTTCACGGGAGGCGTCCATCTGGGCGGCTTTGGGCCGGTTCGAGACGCCGAGGCATTGAACCGCCTGCCACGGGAGACCGCGGGGAAGGTCCTCGAACTTGACCTGCGTTCGGCTGGAGTGACGCGTCTCCTGCCGCTGGTGTTGGGCGGTTTCGCCAGCGGCCGCGGCTTTGGGACGCACCCGGCGCATGAGGTGTTCTTCAACGGCAAGGCGCTGCGCCTGGCGCGGGGTCCGAATGAAGGATTCTTGCGCGTTGCGGGCGTTGCAGTGAAGGACGGCACGAAGGGTTACGACCGCGAGGGAAGCAAGACCGGGAAGTTCTTTTACGAGGGGGACCTTCCGAAGAGATGGGTGGGGGAGCCGGACTTGTTGCTTTACGGTTACTGGTTCTGGGATTGGGCCGATTCCTACGAGCGCGTGGCGGCCATCGATCCTGAAAAGCGGCTTATCACTTTGGCCGAGCCTTACCACACCTACGGCTACAGCGTGGGCGCCCCCTTTTATGCCCTCAACGCGCTTTCGGAACTCGACCAGCCGGGCGAGTATTATCTGGACCGCCGCAGCCTGCGATTGTTCCTCTACCCGCCCTCGGACCCGGCCGCCGCAACGGTGGACTTGTCCCTGTTTCCCGGACCGATGGCAAGGCTGGAGAATGTCTCCCACGCGCGCTTCGAGCGGCTGACCTGGGAACTGGGGTGCGGCGACGGAATCATCGTGACTGGAGGGTCCAACTGCCTTTTTGCGGGCTGCGTGGTGCGGCAGATGGCCGGCAACGGGGTCGAGATTCACGGAGGCCGCCGCCACGGCCTGCTTTCCTGCGATATCTATTCCATGGGGCGCGGCGGCACCGTCATCAGCGGGGGCGACCGCCGGACGCTCACCCCAGGGGAACATTTCGTCGAGAATTGCGACATTCACGATTTGTCACGCATCGATCATACCTATACGCCGGCCGTGTTGCTGGAGGGAGTCGGAAACCGGCTCGCGCACAACCGGCAGCACGACGTGCTGAGCAGTGCCATGCGGGTCGAAGGCAACGACCACACCATCGAGTTCAACGAGGTCTTCAACGCGGTCCTCGAATCCGATGACCAGGGGGCCGTGGATATGTTCGGCAACCCGACTTTCCGCGGCAATGTGTATCGGTTTAATTACTGGCACCACATTGGAAACTGGCGCATGAGCGGCGAACAGCCCAAATGCGGGCAGGCGGCCATTCGCCTGGATGACGCCATTTGCGGGACCTTGATCTATGGCAACATCTTCGAGCGCTGCTCCGCCGGGAAGCTTGGGTTCGGCGGAGTCCAGATTCACGGCGGCAAAGACAATATCGTGGACAACAATCTGTTCATGGATTGTGCCGCGGCAATCAGCTTCAGTCCGTGGGACCAAAAGCGGTGGCGCGACTTCGTGGCCCCGGCGTTGGGCGACGCGGCCATCGACAAGGCGCTCTATCTTCACCGCTATCCTGCTTTGGCCTCGCTGGCGGAAAACCCAAACGCCAACGCCGCTTACCGCAATGTGGCGGTGCGCTGCGGCGAATTGTTCCGTCGCGCGCCCGGAAATATCGAGGACCTCGGAAACGCCACGGTCGCGGAGGGCGACTCCACCCTCCGGCCGGACAGCCCGCTCCTGAATCGCCCCGGGTTTGCCAGCATCCCCGTCGAGGAGATCGGGCTTTACTCGGATGCCTTTCGCAAGCTGCCGGGCCGACAATGACGCGGGGTTTCCCCAAGTCGCTCACCGCCTGCCGGCTTGGAGCCGAAGTTCGAGGAATACCCCGGCGATCGAGTTCGGAGTGAAATGGGCGTTCAGCCCGCTCGGGTTGGGGAGCACCCAAATCGATGCCCCCGCCATCTCCGCCGGCTGCGGACCGATTGTGGCTGCAGGACGGCCAAAGGCCTGACGGTAGGCGCCGATGCCCAGAATAGCCACGGTCCGAGGCCGGCATTTCTTGACCTTCCGCTCAAGGACGCGGGCTCCGGCGACAAGCTCTTCACGGGTGAGTTCGTCTGCCGCGGCGCTGGCGCGCGCCACGAGGTTCGTGATGCCGCAGCCCAGTCGCAGCAACTCGCGCTCCTCATCAGGGCGGAGCAAGCGGTCTGTGAGGCCCGAGGCGAAAAGTGCCGGCCAAAAGCGATTCCCTGGCCGCGCGAAGTGGTGCCCGGTAAAGGCGGAATAAAGCCCCGGATTGATCCCGCAGAACAGGATTTGAAGACCCGGGGCGACCACATCCGGCACCGTCCTATCCGCCGCAGCGAGCAAGTCTGTCCTGCTGGGCTTTTGGCTGGGTGGCTTGCTCATGGGATGCGCGTCTTCTGGGGAGACATTACCATCGAGCGGTGCGGTCGCCGACTTCTTTTTATTGCGGTGAGGTTCTGCGAGGCTACAGTGTTTTATGACCGGGAAAGAACTCAGGATTGCGGCGGCGACTGCGCGGTTCCAGGGAAGGGGACTGGACGCGCATTATTTCGGTTATTTCGAGTTCTTTAACCGGCGGCTTTTCTACGAGGCCCATGAGGTTTTGGAACCCCTTTGGCTCGACCGGAGGCAAGGCGCGGAGGCGGCATTCTACAAGGGCCTGATCCAACTGGCGGGGGCGTTCGTCCACTTGCAGAGGAACCGGCTCCGCCCGGCAGCGGCGTTGTTCAGGCTGGCGGGGGCGAACTTCGAACGATACCCGGCAACCCACGACCTTTTGGATCTCGAGGCGCTCAGGTCGACGATCCAGGAGTGGTTGTCCAGGCTGGAGACCACCGCTTTCACGACCAACCCCCTGGACGCAACTCCGCCGCCGCGGTTGCGTTTACCGGAGTAGTTTCTCGAGATTCCCGAGATTGACTCGCCCGGATCGTCTGGTATGATGGGTCCGTGCGGCCATGTGAGCATCGAAGATGAAAGCGACAAAACTTCTGTTTCTCCTCGGAGCCTTTCTCATTATCTCGACCGCGTTATCGGCGAGGGCGCAGACGTATGATCTCTCGTGGTTTGCCATCGATGGCGGGGGCGGGACCAGCAGCGGAGGGACATATTCGCTGAGCGGGACCATCGGCCAACCAGACGCCGGGGTGCTCCGCGGCGGCAATTACACCTTGACAGGAGGTTTCTGGAGCGCCCCCATCGCCACGCCGATCGTCCCCCCCAGTCCGCAGATTTCGATTTCTGTCCTGGGGCAAGACATCACAATCTCGTGGCCGGCACCCTCGACCGGTTTCACGCTCCAGCAGAATACCAGCCTCAACCCAGCCACCTGGGAACCGGTGCAGCAGACCATCAACGACAGCGGCGCCACTTTGAGCATCACCCTCACCGCGCCGGCCGGGAGCACGTTCTATCGGCTCAAGTATTAGGGTTATTGAAATTGGGGAGAGAATTGGTCAATGGTAATCGACGTCATTGCGCGGGCAGCATGGCGGCGATGGTCCCCAGGGCGTTGCCTTCCAGGCGATTATTGACGAAGACGAACGTGGCGCGTTTGGGTCCGGCGGCCTGGCCTTCGGCAATGAGCGCCCGGCCTGCCGTCCGGGCCTCCGGATTCTCTTCCTTGACTGAGTCGTAAGGCGCGAAGCTCTTGACCGCTTGCTCATATTTGCGGCCGGGCTTCAAGAGGAAGCGCGCGGCGACAAGGCCGGGATGGGTGCGGCTGCCGGGCAAGGCCATCTGCTCGCCGACGGTCGGCATGGCCTCCCAGGAATTGAACAGATGAGCGACTCGGTGGCGCGTTAGGCAGTCGAAGTAATCAGGCCTCAACCAGGCGCGGTTCCGCAATTCAACCGCGTAGGGCCATCCGCCGGGTAACCGAGCCAGAAACCCTTCCAGGTCGGCCACAAAGTCTCGTCCACGCGCGTAGTCGGCCGGATAGAACCGCGAGAACTCGAACATCAGGAGGCCGACGTGGGGACGAATGGATTCGCACGGGCGCAGGAACGAGGCCGCGAACAGGTCCGGGTTCAGGAAATCCTGGTTAGGCTTGCCGGCACGCTGGCCGAAGCGAGGCAGGTTGGGGAATTTCTTGAGCGTGATGGCATCCGTGACCTTGAAGCCGAAGAGGAAATCTCCGGGCACCTGGCCCGCGAGGGCCACCAGGGAACTCTGAGTGGGAAAGGTGTAGTAGGCGGCATCCACGGAGACCGTTTTGAACACTTCGGCATATTCGGCCAGGCAATCTCTCTTGAAACGGCTTTCGGCGAACTGCCCGCGCCATTCATAGCGCGCGCGATCGTAAAGCAGGCCGCACCAGCCCGGGTATTTCCAGGAAGAGGTTCCGACAAAAACGCCGTGCCGCGCCAGCGCCGCCGCCCGTTCTCGCAGAAGCTCCCGGCTGAGCTCCATACGCACAGGCCCTCAGCCCGCCCGGCGAGGCGCGACACGGAGGCCGTATTTTTCGGGCGCGCCGGCAAAGGAGAGGAGGCCCCGGTTTGTGGCGACGCCGACGTAGGGGTCGTCGGTGATGAGGATATTGCCGTCCAGGTCGAGGTAATCGCACAGCTCGGCCAGGTGAGCGGCGGCGCTGATGAGGATGCTGGTTTCGATCATGCAGCCGAGCATGGTCTTGAGGCCGGCTTTGCGCGCGGCCCGGAGGGCCTCCAAGCCGGCGCTGATGCCGCCGGTCTTGACCAGTTTCACATTGACGCCGTGGAAGCATTCGGCGGCCTGCGCGGCATCGCCGGCGTTGTGGTAGGATTCGTCGCCAAAGACAGGCAAGGGGGATCGCTGTTTGAGCCAGACCCAGTCCTTGACGGGAGTGGCGGCGGGCATCGGCTGCTCGACAAACTCGACGTGGCCGTCCTGGGCGAGCCACTGGATCATCTCCAGGGCCTGCTCCTTTGTCTTCCAGCCTTCGTTACCGTCCACGCGCAAGGTCTTGCCCGGAGCGGCCTCTCGGAGGGCCTTCAGGTTCTCTTTGTCGCCGGCCACGCCGAGCTTCATTTTGAGCCGGGGGTAAGGCTCGGCTTCGAGGACCTTGTTCCGGATGACGTCGGGCTTATCAATGCCGATGGTGAAGGTGGTGACGTGCTGGTTCTCGCGGAAGCCCAGGCCGAGCAGGTCGTAGATGGGCTTCTGGGCGCGCTTGGCCGCTCCATCCAGGAGAGCGAGGTTCAGGGCGCACTTGGCCGCCATGTCGTGGGGCGAGACTGTCTCCAGGTATTGCATGCTCCCCTCGACGTCGTTGAAGGAGAGACCGCGCGCATCGACCTTTTTCAAAAAGGCCTCGACAGAGTCGACCGTCTCGCGGTAGCGGGAACAGGGGGCCGCCTCGCCGCGCCCGAGGGCGCCGTCAGCGCCGGTTAATTCGACCACCACCACCTTGGCAACATTCGAGCCTTGGCCGCGCGCGATGGTCCAGGTGTGGGCCAGATGCAAATCCAGGCGTTTGAAACTGAGTTTCACGGCCGCTTAGCTCGCGTTGGTCGGGAAGCCGGGCGTCGTGCCGGCAGGCGCCTCGGTGAGCTGCGCGTTGCGCTCCAGCAAATCCATGACCTTATCGGTCATGATCTGATCGTAGATACCGATGAACCCGTTGCGTTCACGGAGGTCCTTGACCAGTTTCTCGACTGGAATCTGGTTGGCCGCGGCGATGCCGTGGACGTGCCGCATGATTTCGTCCTGGGAGACCTTGATGTCCTCCTTTTCGGCGATTTTCTGGACGAGGAACGCGAATTTGACGCGTTCCTTGGCATCCTGGGCGGCGACCGAGTAAATCTGGTCCTTGTGCTGCTCGATCTGCTCCATGGAAGCGCCGCGGCGCTGCTGGACGTTGACCATGTCATAGACCCGGTGTTTGGTTTCGTAGGCCACCGAGGTTTCGGGCAGTTCAAATTGCACCCGGCCCATGAGGGCTTGGATGAGCTGGTTGCGTATGTGGGTGCTGCGATTATGGCTCAATTCGTTCTCCAGGTCCCGCCGCACGCCTTCGCGCAACTTCTCAAGGCTTACAGCCCCGTAAGCCTTGGCCAAGGCATCATCCAGGGAAGGCAGCAGTTTTTCTTTTACCTCGACCACCTCGACCTCATAGACGCCCCGCTTTCCGGCAAGCTGCGGGGTGACGAAGTCGGCGGGAAAGTCGACGGTGACGGTCCGCTTGTCGCCCGCCTTGGCGCCCAGCAGTTGCTCGTCAAAGCCCCGGATGAAGCTGTTGCTGCCGATGTCGATCCAGAATGCCTTTTTCTCGGTCAGCCCCATGGCGGTCGGGGCGATCGCGGTGATGGGTTTGCCGTCGCATTGGCCGGTGTAGTTGACCACCGCCACGTCGCCGGAGGCCACGGGGCGCGGCACGGTGCAATAGGTGACTCGCTGTCCGCGCAGGACATCCAACGCCCGGGCGACGTCCGCCTCGCTGACGGCGCGGCTTTCGACCTGGGCGGGCAACCCCTTGTATTCGGGGAGCTCGAATTCCGGGGCGGTCTCGACGGTGGCGGCGAATTGCAGGGGCCGGCCGCGGCCAAACTGGATTTCCTCGATGTCCGGCTTGGCCACCGCGTCCAGTTTTTGCTCCTCCATGGCCTGTTTAAAGGAGTCGTTGATGAGCTTCTGCTTCACCTCGTCCTGGATTTCTTTCTCATACTTGCGCGCGACGAACTCGCGCGGCACCTTGCCAGGGCGAAAGCCGGGGAATTTTACGTTTCGCTGGAAGTCCCGGGTCATCGCTTCAAAGGCTTCATCGACCTTCTGCGCGTCCACTTCCACGCGCACCAGCTTTTTGCACGGCGCTAAATTCTCTACGGTTACATTCACAAACAAACCTTTCCGTCAATCGTTGAAAAAGTCCAGTGGGCGAGTCGGTTCTGCAAGTCCCGCCGTTCCGGAAGGGGGGGACTTTAGACGAGCCGGTCCGGAACGTCAACTTGAATAACGCGCGGCATACTTTAGAATGTACCCATGAAGATACCGCCCGAGGTGCCGGTGATGACGCTGCCCAAGGCGACGCTTTTTCCGCAAGCGTTGCTGCCGCTCTACATTTTTGAGCCGCGTTACCGCCAGATGCTGGCCGATGCCCTGCACTCGACGCGCATGTTTTCCGTGGCGATGCAACGACCGGGCAGCAGCCGCGAAAGCCCCTCGCTGGTGGCGGGCCTGGGACTGATTCGCGTGTCCGTCGGGCACCGTGACGGCACCTCGCACCTGATTCTTCAGGGTCTTGCCCGGGTGGAACTTGGCGAGCCTATCCGCTACAAGCCCTATCGCATCCAACGCATCCGCCCCCTGGAAACTCCGCCGTGCGACAATATCAAGGCGGACGCGCTGGTGGCGAAGGTCCGGGAGTTGCTCGAACGGCGCATCATGCTCGGCCTGCCTTTTCCCTTTCCGATTATGGCCCCCGAGGCGAGCGAGAGCAAATCGCCGCCGCCCTCGTTTTCACCCAAAAAAATCCTGCATTACCTCGATTCGATTGCCGACCCCGAGCAGGCGGCCGACCTGGTTTCTTGCGCGGTGCTGCCGGGGGCGGTCCAGCGCCAGGCCATCCTGGAAACGGTGGATGTCGAGGCGCGATTGCGCCAGCTCATCAATTTTTTGCTCGCCGAACTGCGCACTTCACGCAAACCTAACGGCCCATGAGTACGCCACAGCAATCCGAAAATAACGCGGCCAACTCCGAGCGGACCGAGGAGCTCTCGGCGCTCTTCGCTCACTTGGTCCTTCAGCAGTCCAATATGGCCATGATGCTCCTGGGCAAGCGGGCCCACCCGGAGACCGGGCAGGTCATCCGGGACATCGAGGCGGCCAAGCTGTTCATCGACCAATTGGAAATGCTGGAGGTCAAGACCCAGGGCAACCTTTCCAAAGAGGAAGCCGCTCTTCTCAAGCAGGGCCTCGTGAACTTGCGCATGGCCTTTGTCCAGGCCGTGGAGTCCGCCCCCGCCGATTCAACGCCGCCGCCCCCCGCCCAGCCTCTCGCGTCTCAAGCCGCCGCCCCCTCCCCGGCGCCCGAAGAAGAGTCCCACAAGAAGTTCTCGAAGAAATACTGAGCGGCGATTGTGGATTAGCCGCAAGGAACGCAGAGATCACAAAGAGATTCCGCATGGTTCTGGGGTCTCTGCGCTGTCTGCGGTTAATGCTCCAACCGGCCCTAAGCCGCGGCTCTCTCGAGCGCCCCGGCCTTCACCTGCCAGCGTTGGACCTCGCGGCCTAACTCCCGGGGCCAGTTTTCCTCCGTGGCGGTCATAAAGACCTGGCCGCGAGACTGGCGGGCTTGTTCGAGCAGGGGCAGGAACCCGCTGCGCCGCTTTACGTCCAACTCGCCCATGATGTCGTCGATCAGCAAGACCGGCGGCGCGCCGTAAAGGCCGCCGAGGTACTCGGCCTGGGCCAACTTGAGCGCGATGGCCAGGGTGCGTTTCTGGCCCTCGCTGCCGAACTGGGCGGCCGGGCGGTCGTTGAGCAGGAGTTGCAATTCGTCCCGATGCGGCCCGATGAGAGTGGCGCGATACGCGCGCTCGCGGGCGCGGGACTGGGCCAATTCGACGGCGAAGTCCTCTTTTACGCCAGGCCGGTATTCCAGGCGGAGTTCCTCGGCCTGGTTGGCTATTCGGGCGTATGCCTGGCGGGCGATGGGGGAGAACCTGGGGACCAGTTCCCGGCGCATGCGGCAGAGGGCCTCGCCGGCGGTGATGAGTTCGCGGGAGAAGCCTTCGAGGGCGACCGGGTCCAGGACAGGCTGCTTGAGCATGGCATTGCGGGCGCGCAGCGAGCGCGCGTACCGCTGCAAGAGCGGGAGATAAGCCGGGTGCGTCTGTGAGAGGAGCAAGTCCAGAAACCGTCGCCGGCCCGCGCCGGCGCCTTTGACGAGCTGAAGGTCTTCGGTGCAAAAGACAACTGTCCGCAGCACGCCGAGGTAATCGGTCAGCCTGCGCACAGGCCGGCCGTCGAGGTTCAGGCTGCGGTCCCTGGCCGACCAATAGAGCTTGACCTCGTGCTCGCCCTGGCCGACGACGCGGGCCCCCACGAAGTAGCCGGCCTGGCCGTGGCGGACCATCTGGGCACTGCCGATGCCGCGAAAGGAACGGAGCGTGGCAACGAGGTAAATCGCCTCCAGGATATTGGTCTTGCCCTGGGCGTTGTCGCCCAGCAGCAGATGGAAGCCGGGAGCGATGTCCAAGTCCACGCGGGCGTAGTTTCGGAAGTCCCGCAGGCGCAAATGAGCCAGGTGCATCACCACTCGTATGGCATAAAAGGGGGCAAGATGACATGAAAAGTTCGCGCGAACCGGCTTGCATCGGGATGAACTTTCAGGGCATTGTTGGTCAATGGCACCGCCGAGTCGACCCGTTACTCTGACCGCAGAGCAGGTGGACGAGCTGAATCAGAAGCTGTCCTGCCTGCGACACGACATCAACAACCATCTCTCGCTCATGGTGGCGGCTATCGAACTGATCCGCACAAAACCCCAAATGGCCGAGCGGATGATGAGCACCCTCATCGAGCAGCCGCCAAAAATCGCCGGGGCGATGGGCAGGTTTTCCACGGAGTTCGAGCGGACGTTTGGCGTGGCTCGCTCGAAACTGGCCTGATCGGGCTTCTTGCGGCTGATGGAACGGACCGAAACCGACCTGATAGCCGCAGTGCTCGGAGGCGACACCGCAAGCTTCGAGCCGTTGGTCGTGAAGTACTCGCCCCGGCTCTTTGCCACGGCCCGCCGCTACGCCCGCCGGGAGAGCGAGGTGGAGGACATCGTCCAGGAAATCTGGGTCAAGGCATTCCAGAAACTCGGCGGTTTCCGGCGGGAGGCCCCCTTCGAGCATTGGCTGATGCGCTTGGCGGTGCATACCTGCTACGATTTCCTGCGCGCCCACCAGCGCAGCCGCGAGGCCGCCTTTTCGGACCTCTTCCAAGCCGAGGAGGATTGGCTGGAACGGTTTGTGAGCCAGCCCTCGTCGGCTGCCGAGGACGCGGACGCCGCGCGCCAATTGGTTGGGCGGGCGCTCGAACAACTCTCCCCGCCCGCCCGCCTGGTCATTACGCTGCTGGAAATCGAAGAGCGCTCCGTCAAGGACATCGCCAGCCTGACGGGTTGGTCGGTGCCGCTGGTCAAGGTGAGGGCATTCCGGGCGCGGGCGGAGATGCGCAAAGTGCTGGCCAAGATGACCAAAGAAAAGTACTTGTAACCCCTTTGTTGGCGCCCGCCTGTAACCGCAGTTGCGGGCAGGGCGTCTGGAAAGTGATAGGCCGCATGAACCAAGACGAACTGCACCGAAAACTGATTGCCGCCGCCCGGCGCAACCCGCCGAGCGAGCGGGTGCCGCTCTCCTTCGAGAAGCGGGTCCTGGCCCGTATCCGGGCCTGCCCCGTGGCAGACTATTGGGGGCTGTGGTCCGATGCGTTGTGGCGCTCCGCCGCGTCGTGCGTGGCTATCATGCTGCTGCTGGGGGCTTGGTGGTGGTTCAACCCAGCGAGTGGCGCCCTTGCCAGCGCCCCTCCGGCCAGCAACCTCTCGCAAGACCTCGAGAATACGGTGCTCGCCGCGGCCGAATCCGAACAATCTCTGGACCTTTCCCGGTGAACACCTGGAAAGTCATCCTGGCCACGATGGTCATCTTCGGCGCCGGCGTCGTCACCGGGGGCCTGTTGGTCGGACACGCGGCCCACAATCACCATGGCCGCCCGCCCCATGCCGCCAATGCCAATCGCCCGCCCCAGCAAGCTCCTTCCCCCGGCGGCCTGCGGTTCGACCTGTTGCGCCGAATGCAGTCGGAACTCAGCCTGACCTCGGAGCAGAAAGATCGCATCGATGCCATCCTCCGCCAGGGCCAGGAGCGGACCCGAAAAATCATGGAGCCGGTGCGTCCGCAACTCCAGGAAGAGGTCCGCAAAGCCAAGGCCGCCTTCCGCGACGCCCTCACGCCCGAGCAACAGGCCCGTTTCGACGAGTTGCTCAAGCAAGAGCAGCGCCCACGGGAAAACCGCCGGCCCCAGCCGGCTGAAAGCTCCCCCAGCGGGACCCATTCGCCCGCGCCATAGTGACACAACCGCGTTGCGGTTGCGGTCACGCGCGCTGTTTTGGGCTGGGGGGTCCCCCAGACTGTTGGACAGTCTGGCCCGCATGTCACATTTCCTGTCCGCGGTTTACATCCACCTCGTCTTCTCCACCCGGAATCGCAAAACCAATTCTCCCGACAAACCGTTGCGGCAGGAAATCCATGCCTGCCTGAGTGGCGTTTCCAAGCAACTACAAACCATGCCGTGCAAACCACAGGCCGAATATCCCGGTAACACCATTAGCCTCCCCACTCCAACCCGAACGGGGTTGTGTAGCAAAGCCCAGGGTTGTCCCTGCGGTCCAACAATGACCGCGACTTACGAATGCCCTTTCATGCCGAGTTTCCATCGGCGCAGGCGCAGGGCGTTGCCGATGACGACGAGGTCGGACAGGCCCATGGCGGCGGCGCAGAGGATGGGGCTCATGAAGCCGAGGGCGGCCAGGGGGATGCCGATGGCATTATAGAAGAAGGCCCAGAACAGGTTTTGTTTGATCGTGCGGAGGGTTGCCCGAGCCAATCCCAGGCTCTCCGGCACGGCTTCGATTTCGGATTTGAGGAGGATGATGTCCGCCGCCTCGCGAGCGACATCGCTGGCGCGGCTCACGGCGATGCCCAGGTCCGCCTGTTCGAGGGCCGGCGCGTCGTTGATGCCGTCCCCGACGAAGGCGACCCGTTCACCTTGGCGCTGGAGCCGGCCCACGAGTTCCGCCTTTTGCTCGGGCCGGACCTCGGCGAAGACATTGTCCGGCGCGATGCCCGCCTGCCCGGCGATGCTGGCCGCGGTGAGGGCATTGTCGCCGGTGACCAGCCAGGTCTTAAGCCCGTGCCGACGCAGTTGCCCGACGACTTCGCGGGCGCCGGGCTTGAGCAGGTCCCGGATTGCGAACAATCCCAGCAAGGCCCGGTCCACGGCGACGCCCACGATCGTCGCCCCCTGGGCCGACCATTCCCGGATGAAATCCCGTCCCGGGGCCAAGTCCACTCCGGACTCTTCGAGCCAGCGCAACGAGCCCAGCCGCGCGACCCGGGAGGCCAGGCCGGGACCCGGTCTCTCGGTCTCCCGCCCCTGGACTTTGGATTCCGGACTTAGGACTTCGGACTTTACGCCCGCCCCCCGCACCTCTTCCCATTGATCAAGCCGGACGGTCTCAGCGGAGAGCCTTGCGACCGCCTGGCTGATGGGGTGGGCGGAGGGCCTCGCCAGCGCGGCGGCCAAAGGCACGGGACCGAGGCCGGCCCGCTTTTCCGGGCTGGCCGCTGCGGTCCGGAACGTCGCCGCTACCTGGGGCTTGCCCACAGTGAGCGTGCCGGTCTTGTCGAAGAGCACGGCGGTCACTTTGCCGGCCTTTTCGAGCGCCACGCCGTCGCGGATGAGGATGCCGCGCTGGGCGGCGGCGTTCGAGCCGGCCATGATAGCCGCCGGCGTGGCCAGGCCCATGGCACATGGGCAAGCGATGATCAGCACCGCCGCCGCGATGATGAACCCGGCGGCCACCGCACTGGAAGGCGGCGCGGCAGACCACAGGAAGTGAGCGAGCCAGGCGTGAACGAGCCTTGCCGAGCCGGGGGCCAGCCCCCACCAAAGCCCCGCAGCCAGGGCCAAAGCCACCACCACCGGCACGAACACGCTGCTCACGCGGTCACCGAGGCGCTGGATGTGCGCGCGGCTGCTCTGGGCGCGCTGGACGGCGGCAATGATGTGCGCCAGCGCCGTTTCCTCCCCTGTGGCGGTCACGCGCATCACCAGGCGGCCGTTGGCATTGGCTGTGCCGGCATAGAGAGGGCTGCCCGCCGCTTTGTCCACGGGCGCGGATTCGCCCGTCAGCATGGATTCGTCCACGGCCGAATCCCCCTCGACCACCTCGCCGTCCGTCGGCACGCTGTCGCCCGGGCGCAAGACAACGAGGTCCCGTGCCCGGAGCGCGGCCACGGGGACCTCGGTTTCGAGGCCGTCGGTCCCCAGGCGCCGCGCGAGCGCCGGGGCCAGGTTCAGCAAGCCGCGCAAGGCGCTCGATGCCCGAACGCTGACCCTCGACTCCATCCAGTGGCCCACGCTAATCAGGGCGATGATGGCGGCGGCCTCCATGAAGTAGAGGTGTCCTCCCTGGCCGCTCAGCAGCGCCCAGGCGCTGTAGGCAAAGGCCGTCGTCGAGCCGAGCGCCACCAGCATGTCCATGTTCGCGCTGCCGGCCTTGAGTTGGCTCCAAGCGCCCCGGTAGAAGCGCGCTCCGGCAAAGACCTGCACAACCCCGGCTATGGCGAAAGAGCACCACTGATACCCGCGGGTCATCCCCAGCCCGAACACCCATTCCCCGAGCATGAGCAGCAGGACGCCGGGCACGCCAATCCACAAGTTGAGCTGCCAGCCCGCCAACTTGCGCTCACCGTGGTCCTGCTCCAGGGGTTGGAGAATACCGGCCTTGAACCCGACCTTCCCGATGGCCTGAACGACGGCTTCCGCGTCCGGGCTGGCATCAGCCAGCCAGCGCACCTGCGCTTGGCCGGCTTGGAGGCTGACCGTCGCGCTGCCCACGCCAGGGACGTTCTGGATGGCCTCCGTCACGCGCTGGGCGCAGTGACCGCACGTCATCCCGGTTACCTCCAGTTCGGTCAGACCCCTGCGCTGGGCGGGAGCCTCCGGCGATGGACCGAGTTCAACTGTGGATTGCGGTGCCATGATATAAGGTCCGAGTGTCGAGGGACGAGCGACGAGGAACGGGTGTCGAGGGACGGCAGGTCGTTCCCTTGACACTCGTTCCTCGGCACTCGCCGCCTGGATATGCAAGCTTTCGATGCACGCTGTAACTTACAGTCAACCCGCGCCGGAGTCTAACCTGGACCTCGAAGCGCGAGTGGCCGACCTTGGACACCGCAAGACGACGATGCAGATGCTCCTCATTCCGGACCCGCGTCCGTTGGTCGAGCGATTGGGCCGCGAGTTTTTCCGCCGGGTTCCCGAGCGCCCTGGCGTGTACTTGATGCGCGATGCAGCCGGCGCGGTGCTTTACGTGGGCAAGGCCAAGGACCTTCGTAAAAGGCTGGGCAGCTACCGTGTGGCCAACCCGGATCGCCTCGCCCGCCGCCATCTTCGTTTGCTTCGCGCGGTGGCGGGCATCGACTTCGAGGAGTGCCCCGATGAGGCCAGCGCCCTCACGCGCGAATCCGAGCTGCTGCGGACCCTGCGCCCCCGCTTCAACCTGGCAGGGACCTGGCCGGGCCAACCCCGGTTTCTGGCCTGGAGAAGGACAGGGCAGGGGTTGGACCTGGCGGTGCTGCCGGCGCTCCAGGACGGCTGGCTCTGCCACGGTCCTTTCGGGGCGGGAGCGGTTCACGCGCAGGCCGCCCTCGCCCGCCTTTTGTGGTGCGCCCTGCATCCAGAGCGCGGGCTGTCGGGGCTCCCTGCAGGTTGGTTCCGCGGCCGGCGCCATCAAGCCGCAAGCATCCCTTGTTGCCAGGCAGCCCCGGAGGTCTTCGAGGAGGCGCAGGCACGGTTGGGCGCGCTCCTCGAGGGGCACGCCGAGCAGTTCGCAGAGTGGATTCGCGCCCGGATCCCAGAACCCGGCAATCCGTTTGAATCGGCGGTCCGCGAGGCGGATTTGGATAGGGTTTGCCAATTACTTCCGCATTGACCTGGTCCGTCAAAAATGCCAACCATCGTTTCATGTTCAGAATCATCATTGTTGCTGCGGCGGTCCTGTCCTGCCTGCCCGCGCCAGCTCAAGCGGAGGACCTTATTCACACGTTCAAGAAAGTGCGCCTCACAGACCAGTTTTGGGCCGAGGGCGCGGCGTTTGCCGATTTCAACCACGACGGGAACGTGGACGTGGTTTCCGGCGCCTTCTGGTATGAGGGGCCTGATTTCAAGAGGCGTCACGAGATCTGGCCCGCCAATGCCAGCTTTAAACGGACTCGCCCGGATGGCACCGTGGAAACCGTTCCCGGCTTCGAAGGCGCTCTGGGCACCAACAACGCCTACTCCGACTGCTTCCTGACGTTCGCTTACGATATCAATGGAGACGGCTGGGCCGACGTGCTTGTGTATGGGTTTCCCGGCAAGGAAGTGGCGTGGTACGAGAACCCGAAGGGCCGCGAGGGCCATTGGGAGCGGCACGTCATCTTCGATGAACTGGATAACGAGTCGCCCGGTTTCGTGGACATTACCGGCGACGGCAAGCCCGAAATCCTTTGCTGCAGCAAGGGATACCTTGGCTACGCCGAGGCCGACTGGAAGAACCCGGCCGCGCCCTGGAAATTCCATCCGATTACACCCAAGGGCAGCTATCAGCGTTTCACACACGGTGTGGGGTGCGGCGATATCAACGGCGACGGCCGCATCGATATTCTGGAAAAGGACGGCTGGTGGGAGCAGCCTGCCTCCCTGGAGGGCGACCCGGTCTGGATAAAGCATCCCTTCCACTTTGGCGACGGCGGCGCCCAGATGGTGGTCTATGACGTCAACGGGGACGGTCTGAACGACGTCATCACCTCCATCAACGCCCATGGCTACGGGCTGGCCTGGTACGAACAGGTCAAGGAAAACGGCAACATCACATTCCGCGAACACCTCATCCTGAACAAGGACGCCTCCAAGAACCGCTATGGCGTGCAGTTTTCCCAGGGTCATTCCCTGGCCTTGATCGATATGGATGGCGACGGCTTGAAAGACATCGTGACCGGCAAACGCTTTTGGGCTCACGGCAAATACGGCCCGGACCCGGAGTCGGACACCGCCCCCGCGGTTCTGTACTGGTTCAAACTCGTGCGCCCCTCCGCGGGCCAGGCCGAGTTCATTCCATTCCTGGTGGATGATGACTCAGGTGTCGGCACTGAGGTCATGGCCGGCTTCGTCAGCAATCCAAAATACCCCGACATCGTCGTGGGCAACAAAAAGGGCGTCTTCGTGTTCAAGCACGAGGTCAAAGCCGTCAGCCACGAAGAGTGGGAGAAGGCCCAGCCAAAGCCGGTGGCGCCTTAGGTGTTCTCTCTCAGCCAGGCCCGGACTTCATCGTGGCTGCCGGTCATCGCGAGCCGGAAGGTGCGCGGCTTGATGTAGGCAAAGACGACGCGGGTTCCCGTGGAAATTCGGAACTCAAAGAGCCGCGGTGTTAGCCGGCGCAGGCCCAGGCCGGCGCGAAGATGTGGCTTGCCGAAGCCCTCCAGAAGCTGCCTCAGCCGCCGCTGGATTTCTTCCAATTCCGCCCCGCTCCGGTGCCTGGCCCATCGCTCCCAAGCGGCTCCGACTTCAACCGCGAAGGCCAGGGGCGGTTCCGTCCCAGCGTTTGGCTTTTTCACGCTTCAGCTTTCTGAGAATGTTCTCTTCGGCGCGCCTCATTTCTTCCGCGGCCAACCCGTATTCGACCAGGGCGTAGTCTTCGCTGTAAACCTCCACTGGACGCAAGGCGATGATTCTGCCGCTCCCGGAGTGAACGATGCCGATGTCCTCGCCCTCGAGGACACGCGAGAGGATTGTGCCGAGCTTCTGCCGGGCCTGAGTGGCAGTCATTGTCTTCATAAGTACACTATACTGTCACTCACCGGCGGAGCAAGGGCCAAACGGCCAACCCTTGAGTGTTTTCCTTGGCCGATGACGGGGTTCTCCGCGGGCCATCGCAGAGGGAGACGGCGCAAGGCACTTGCCACGCCGCACGCTCTCACGCATACTTTGAACAGATGAGTTCCGAAGCGCGCAAGAACGGCCCAAGGGCCCCGCGCATCCTGATTGTTGATGACGACGCGGGCCAGCGGAGCCTGCTGGATTCCTTTTTGCGGGGCCAGGGTTTTGAGACCGTGCCGGTCGGCTCGGGGGAGGAGGCGCTGGAGACCCTGCGCACCGCGCCTTTCAGCATGATGATCTCCGATGTGCGGATGCCGGGCCTCTCGGGGTTGGAGACCCTGCGGCGCGCGCGCCAGGAGCATGCGGTGCTGCCCATCCTGCTCGTGACGGCTTACGCCGACATCCGCGATGCGGTGGGGGCCATGCGGGACGGCGCGCTCAATTATCTGGCCAAACCCATTGACCTGGATGAACTGCTTGCCAGCGTCCGGCAAGCCACGGGCCTGGCGAAGTCCACCCCGCGGAAATTCAAGGCGGAGCGGCAGTTGCCGGCGGGAGTGGTGGCCGAGAGTCCTCTGATGCAGGCGGTGTTCGATGATGCCTCGCTCGTCGCCCCGTCGGAGAGCCGGGTGCTCATCACCGGGGAAAGCGGGGTCGGCAAGGAAGTCCTGGCGGACGTCATCCATGGGTGGAGTTCGCGCGCCTCCGGCCCGATCATCAAAGTGAACTGCGCCGCCATTCCGGAGAACTTGCTCGAGAGCGAACTCTTCGGCCACGAGAAAGGCGCCTTCACCGGCGCGATTAAGCAGAAGCTCGGCCGCTTCGAGGCCGCCAACGGCGGCACCATCTTCCTGGATGAGATTGCCGACATGTCCCAGCCGCTCCAAGCCAAGCTCCTCCGCGTCACGCAGGAGGGGCGGTTCAACCGCATCGGCTCGAACCACGAAATCCAGACCAACGCCCGCATCCTTGCCGCCACGAACAGACAACTGGATGAGGAAGTCAAGGCGGGCCGTTTCCGCGAGGACTTGTTCTACCGGCTCAACGTGGTCGAGATCAATATCCCTCCCCTTCGCGAGCGCAAGGAGGACATCCTGGCGCTGGCCGGCGCCTTTATCGCCGAGTTTTCGGAAGGCCGCGCGCGGTTTTCCTCCGCTGTGACCCATTGTCTTACTTGCTACCCCTGGCCCGGAAACGTGCGCCAACTGCGCAACGCCATGGAGCGCGCCGCGCTGCTTTCCCGTGGCGAACTCATCCTGCCCGAACACCTGCCCGCCCAGGTCCGCGCCGGTACCGAGCCTGTTCCGTCAGCCGGACCCGGGGTGGACCCCGAGCACCTGGAAGAGATCGAGCGCCAAGCCATCTTTCAGGCCCTGCGCAAGCACGAATTCAATCGCACCGAGACGGCCAAGGCCCTGGGCATCAGCCGCCGCGCGCTCCTTTACAAACTGCAGCGATTCCGCGAGCAGGGTTACAACGTGGACTCGGCATAAGGCGGCCACGCGCCAACGGGACGCGCGCCCGCCTTGCCGTGCTCATGCCGGGATCGGCAGTTTTTGCAATACGGCAACGACACGCTGATGTGGTCTCTCCGTCGAACCGTGAGGCTTGTCGACCTTCCTCGTCGATCCCGCCTGCGTGGTTACAGGCGGTTTGCGCTCCCCTGATCGGAAAACCGTCTTGGCATGGCCTGTTCTCAGCGGTAACATCTGCCACGATGAAGTTGGAATTTGATGTCCAGGCAGTGAGGCGATTCTGCCAGGAACGCGGGATCGCGCGTCTGGAGTTGTTCGGCTCCGCATTGCGCGACGATTTCAACGCCGACAGCGACGTGGACTTGCTGGCCAGCGTCAGGCCCGGGGTGAAATGCGGGCTGTTCGAGTGGGTGGACTGGCAGGAGGCTCTGGCGCGCATTTTCTCCCGGCCCGTGGACCTCGTCAGCCGCCGCGCGGTGGAGCGCAGTCGCAATCCTTACCGCAAGCACTCGATCCTCTCGCACACCGAGCCGATATATGTCGAAAGATAACGCCTACCTGCGTGACATCCTGGACTCCGCTCGTGCCATCTGCTGTTATCCCGCAGGGGTCTCCCAGGAGCAGTTCGAGGCGAACTTGGAGAAGCAGGACGCGGTAATCCGCCGTTACGCAATCATGGGCGAAGCCGCTCGGCGCCTGTCTCCGGCTGCCCTGAAAACGCTCGCCGATCTGCCGTGGAAGCAGATCAGGGGCATGCGGAACGTCCTCATCCATGATTACGACGAAGTGGATGAAGCTACGCTCTGGCACACGGCCCAGAACGATTTGCCCGCGTTGATCGTTCGTCTGGAGATGCACCTGGCTCAACAACCGCCACCATTCGAAGAGAGGCAGGCTTAAGCTGACTGACAGGAATTTGGCTTTTGCCGCGCCGCCGGCTTTGACGCTCCGCGGGCGAGGGAGAATTGGTTTCCGGTCTCGCCCATTTCCTTTTCGTGTTTACTTGCCGCCGCCTGCCCAGGCTACCGCTGGTAGGCGGGCAGGACGTGGCGTTGGACGGCCAGGGCCATGACGGCCATGCTGGTGGTGTAGGTCGGGCCGGCGCCTTTGGCTTCGTCATCCACCGAGGGGTCGAAGGAGCCGTCATCGAGTTGGTGCGGCAGCAGCACGGCTTCGTATTTTGGGAGGTACTTTTCCCATTCGTCGGGCAGGGCGCGGCTGATGCCGACGGCGTCATAATAGGCGCGGTAATAGAAGTGCGGGCCTTTCCAGGCAATGGGGTCGGCCCAAATCCGGTCGGCGATCTTCCTCACGGCCGGGATTTTCTCCTGGTGACCGATGACCAGGGCCAGCAAGGCCAGACCGCGCAGGGCGGGGTGTTCGTCATTGGGATCGGTGTAACCGACCTTGCCCTCGGGGTTGATCATTTTTTTGGTGTATTCCACAGCGCCGGCGATGACGTTTTCGGGGACTGGGATGCCGACCTGTTGTGTGGCGTGCAGGCCCATAAGCTGCCAGCCCGAGAGACTCAGGTCGGAGTCCGTTGCATCCGGGGTATAGCGCCAACCGCCCGCATCCTTGGGACTCTTCTTGACCAGGGCGGCGTTGATGGTGACCTGGGCGGCCCTCTTGAGCGCCTTGCGAATCAGCTCGTCCATTTCGTCATCGCGGGGCATGCCCAGGGCCTCGGCCAGCATCAGCGTAGAAAGGCCGTGGCCGTACATGCGGCTTCCGTCCGATTCCCCAAAGTAGCCGTCGGCGTTTTGCTTGGAGATGACGTAGTTGATGCTCTTACGGAGCCAGGGCCCGTACTGCCTGTCGGCAGGGGGGTAGCCGGCGGCAAAGTGGGCCATGACGGCCATGGCGGTCAGGGCCGTGGGAAACCGCTCGCTGGCGCAGCCGTCGGGTTTTTGCAGGTTGCGCAGATACTCCAGTCCTTTCTTGACGGCCCGGTCGCGGGGTTGCTCGGTGGTCAAGGTCTTGAGCACTTCCTGGTCGGACAGTTCGGCGGCGCGAAGGGGCAGGGAGGCGAAGAACAGGATGACGCACAGGGAAAGCGCGAAGCGTGGGGAGCGTGAGGAGCGGGCCTGAGCCGGCGCTCGGGCAGGCCGCCTGAGCGTTCGAGAGATTCCAGCCAGGGGCCGCACGATGGAGGAGATGAGAGGCTGTGTCTGCATAAGTAATCTATCAGTTCGACGAGGGTAATGGAGTTCAGTTCTTTTCATTTCCCGAGGAGAGTTTCTGGAAGTAGGCGCGAATGGCGGCCTGCTGCTCGGCGGTGAAATGCTCGATGCCGCTGGCGCCGATGGCCTGGCGCAGTTGCTCGTTGAGCCTGGCCCAATCCCCCTGCTCCAGGCCTTTGGGAGCCGAGTCGGCAATGCCTTTGCCCGCAGGCCCGGCCATCTTGACGGTGCTATGGTTCGGGGAGTTGGCCTGTGTCGGGTCCGGCAGGTCCGGGGAGGCGACGAGTTGAGGGGAGGGATAGGGGTTGAATGCGGCCAGGTCTCCGAGGGCCGCGTCCACGCGGAGTTGGCGCGCGGCATCGGCGAGGGTCTGCGAGGCGTCGCTATAGGGCTGCCACTGCTTGGGGGCGGCCTGGATGCCGTTGAGGGATTCTTGCGCCGCGCCGGCGGCAATCTCCTTGGGATTAATGGAGTCGGCCCAATCGGGGGCGGGCGGGGCGAGTTTGGTCATTTCGTCCAAACCGGAGGCCAAGGGTTGTCGTTTCGGGTCCTGGTCGGCGGCCTGTTTGGCGAGGGCGGAGAGGCCGTCGAGCTTGGCGGCAAGGGCCTGCGGGTCGTTTGGGGTGTTGGCGGCCATTTCTTTGAACCGCTCGTTGGCGGCGGCGATCTCCGCTTGGCGGGCTTGCTCGCCTTTTTGACCGGCCAGGGCGGCCGCCCGCTCGGTCAACGGCCGGAGCGTCGTCGAATTGAGCCTGGCAGGCGATTCGAGGAGCGAGCCGAGGTCTTCGCCCAGAAGGTCGTAGGCCACGGCGGTCCTGGGGTCGGCCTGCGTAAAGAGCCGGGTGGCCTCCAGGGTCATGGCCAGCCGAGGCCAGGCCAGTTGATTGGCCGATTCGGAGGCGGTGACGGTCCGTTGTTCGAGGGCCTGGGTTTGGTCTTGCATCGGAGGCGGGATGGCCTGGGCCAGGCTCGGAGGGTTGTTGTCGGTCCGCATGGCCAGGTCGCGGATTTCGCCGGCGGTCTCCTTGCCTCGGGCGTTTTGCGGGGTCTTGCCGGTCAACGAATCGAGGCGGGTGGCGCCCTGGTAATCGCCGGCGATGCGCTGGTCCTTTTCGACGGCGGCCACAGCCTGGCGCATCTTATCGAACTTCTCGGTCAACGCGGTTGCGTCGCGGGCCAACTGGGCGCGGGCGAAGGCGCGGGCGGCGGGGAACGCTTGGCGGGCCTGGGCGGCGACTTGCTCGCGGTTGATGCGTTCCTGCCGGTCGTTCAGCTCACGGTAGCGGTCGGTGATTTCGTTCAGGCGGGTGTCGATCCGGCGGGTCATTTCTTCCTTGCTGCGGTTTTCATCGAGGATTGCGCCGAGCTTGCGAACCGCCGGCTGGAGTCCTTTTTGGGCCTTGGCGGCGGCGTTGAGGGCGAAGGTGCGTTGGGCCAGGGTGGCGTCGGGTTGTTTTGCGGTCTCGAAAAACTGGCGGGCAGCCTGCGCGGAGGCCCTTTCCAACTCCTTTTCCCATGCCTCGGCCAGGGTGATCTTCGCCTGTTCCTGGTCCGTGCGTTTTTTGGTGGGGTTATAGGTCTGCTGGCGGAGTTCCTGGTTAATGTCGCGCAACTCGCGGATGGCATTCTCAATGTCCTTGAGGGCAGCCGAGCCATCGAATCGCCAGCGGTACTTGTCGAGTTCCTCGCGCAGGATGCGCCGGGCCTCGCCGGAGAAGGCGGTCAGGTCATCGGCGTGGGTTTCGGCGGCCTGAGAGTCCTGGGTGGTCCAGGACGAGAAGCTTGTGAGGTGGGTCGAGAGACGGTCGGCGAGGGGGGATTTTTCGCGCAGCAGGCGACCGAGGTTCTCATTCTGCACGAGGTTGGTCATGGGGACCAGGGCGGGAGGGACCGTGGCGGGGAGGGCCAGGCTGTTCCTGACGCGTTCTTTCAAGGCGTCTTTGACGAGCGAGTTGAGGGCCGGGTCGTTGGCCGCGAATGCGGCCTCGGGCCGGCGGGCGGAAGGGGGCCGCAGCCATAGGAGGGGCACTGCCTCCAATGACCGGCCCGTCCTGGCGGCGAGGAACTGGAGTTTGGAATCGCTCCAGCCTTGAAAGAACTCGATCACGAGCGGATGCCAGCCGGAGTGAAACTCCAGATCGGCCTTATACTGCGTGGCGGGGTGCGTGCTCCAGGCCGCGGAGGGCAGGACGGATTTGCCATCGATGATGAGCCGCACGCCGTCATCGGCGACGCAGCCCAGGGTCCAACCGCCGGATTCGGGGATGTTGATATCGCCCTCGAAGCGGCAACTCCACTCGTTGCGGCGATTGGCCGGGGCGTAATTCTGAAAGTCGGGCCGGTCGAGCTTCTGTTCCAAGGTCTTGCCGTCGAGGTTGATGCCTTCAAAGAAGGTGGCGAGGAGTCCCGAGGCGGCGGGGGTGGACGGGCCGGCGGAGTTGGTCGCGCCGCGCAGGACCGGGAGGCCGCGTTTGTAGCGGCCCTGGGCGCTTTCGCAACAGGCGGCCAGCACGTCCGTCTCGAAGGCCCCGCCGAGCACGGCCAGGACGCGCTTGAAGTTCTCGAGATCGGTCAAGGCCAGGCTGAAGAGTTCGCGGCCCTGATCGAACACATTGAAGATATTCGTGCCGGGGGTCTGCTCGATGCGGGCGCAGTTTTGGAGCAAGACCTGGCGCTGCTGTCTGCCCCAAGCGGCGAGGGTGGTTCCGAACCTGTAAATGAAGCGGGCATCGGAGACATTGTTGGTCTCGGACTCCGCGATCAACTGGCTGCCAATCCGGTCCAACTCGACGCCGAATTCATTGAGGCGGCTCTGGAGCAGGAGCAGGGCCGGGCCTTGGGCGGCGGGGTCCTCCTCCGAGTAGTTTCTGCCGATGGACAACCACGAGGTGCGGGTCTGCCGGAGGTAATCGAGCTGGGTGTCCATGTCCGAGAGGAGTTGCTTGAGGCGGGCGGCCATCCGGGCCTCGATGGCCTTGTCCGAGGAGCCGATAATAACGGAGACGGGCTCGCTGCGCGTGGTCTGGTCCCGCACGTCGGTCGCGACCACGAGGAATTGGGCCTCGTCGCCGGTCAGCAGGCTCAACTCCGTCAGATCATAATTGAGGGCCATCTTGATCTCGCGATCCGAGGCGATGCCGGTTCGCGGCGAGGCAGGCTTGGCCGGGAAAAGCGTCCTGGCGGCGGCCTGGGCCTCGTGGTTGAGCACTACAAGGTCAACGCGCTTGAGACGGACATCGTCCCCGGCCTGGGCGACCAAGGCCAGGACTTCATCCCTTTGGACCATGCCCGAATCCGCGCCGGCAACCTCGATGCGGGCCGTGGGGGGCTGATCGGGCACGGGCTGCAGGACCCACTTCTGCGCGGAGTCGGCCGTGAGCTTGTTGACGCCGGTCAGCCGGAGTTGGTAGGTGACGACGTTTGTGGGTTGTAATTCGAGGGACAAATGGTTGCCCTCGATTTTGAGTTTTTGAGGCGGGCACCCCTCGGGCAGCCAGTCGGCTTGAGCGACTTTTTCGCCGGCCGTTTCCACCGTCAGACGGAGGCGGCTGCCTTCGAGGAAATCCGTGCTGCCGCCTTCGGTCAGGCGGTTGGTCCACTGGGTGTAGGCGGGGGGCTGAATGAGCAACCGCATTCGCGCGATTCGGGGCGGGACATCGAGCTTGACGGCGAATACGGGGCTTTCGGCATCGTCGGCTTGGGCGAGATAGCGAAAGCCCTGGGATACCGCCGGGAGGTCCAGCAAAAAGACATTGGTTGCGCCGCGCGTCATCGAGACGGATTCCTGGACGCCATCCTCCCAGGTGATGAGCAGTTTTGCCTGGTCCAGGAGGGCGCCGGCGGTGACCTTGATTTGCAGGGGCGCGCCCTGTCTGAGGCGGCAGTTGCCGGGTGTGACGGCGAGTTTGATGTTCGACAACGGAGCCGTCGGGGCATACGGGTAGAGGGCCAGCCGGGCGCGCGGCACAAAGCCGGGAAGGAGGCAGGCCAGACCCAGGCCGAGGCATAACCCGGCGAGACCTTTCCAGGCCCGTTTGGCGGGGGCGTGGTCCACCAGGCCGGCAGGGTCCACGTCGCCTATCTCCTGGGCCGCAAGGGCGATTGTCCGGTCGACCATCCAGCCACTCACTCCGGGGGGCTGAGACCCGGCCATCTCGACGGCCGAAAGGACCCGTTCCTGGAAGCGGCCGCCGGCCGAGCGTTCGAACTGGCGGGCAATGCGCCGCAAAGACCAGGGCCTGAGAAGCGGCCCGCCAGCGCGACACACCAGCCAAACCGCCGTGGCGGCATAGTTGGCGCCCGAGAGCCAGAGACGCCAGAGGAAGCGCGGCTTAAACCCCCACTCGACGAACGCCACAAACAAAAGGCCCAGCCCGAAGAGGAGCAGCGCCTCGGCCACGCCGCGTGACAGGAGCGCGAACCTCCTCCGGCGCTCAAACTGCGCCAGACGGGTCGTGACGAGCGAGGGCAATGCCGTCATTCGCACACTCTCCCGAACGATGAAGTCCTCGAAGCGTGAGGTTGAGGCTGGAACGGGCAGGGGTGGACTCCTGGCACGGCCGCCACCTCAGGCCTTCGCGGGCGAACCGCCGGACGGGAGGCCGCCGTATAGCTTTCGCAGTCCATCCGCATTGTAGCTGTGAGTAGAACCCTGCTGGGAGCGCACTTTGAGCGAGTGCCCCACCAGTTCGACAACCACGCCGGCAAAGCCGTGGAGATCGACGAACAGACCCAAGGCGCATCCCGGAAAATCAGGCCGATGAACAAGCCGTTCGATGGGCACCAGGGGAGAGTTGAAGTTCGGTTCCGCGATGAAGTTCCTTTTTCTTTCCGCTTCTTTTTGCGGTTGGGGGGCCGTGGAACTGGCGGGCGCTTGCGCGATCGGCTCGTTTTCAGGCGCTGTCCGGGGGCCGTAAATCCTGCGCAGGGCGTTGAAATTGTAGCTAACCGTGTTGCCCGCCTCGGACCGCACCTTGATCGAGTTGTTCACGACATCGACCACCACTCCGACGAAGCCCTTTATATCCACCTTCTCTCCAACGGCGCTTTTCGGGAACCCCGGATCGGCGACGAGTTCGGAGATTAACTTGGCGGGCACCTTCGGCTTGAGGTCCGCCGCAATGTTCGATACGGTACTGATGATTTCACTCACAAACTCATCCTGCGCTCCGAGGGCGCGGTTGGCAACAGCTTAATCTGTCCGGAGCGCCCGTGGACCGTTCCCGTTTGCAATTCTCCTTGCTTGTTCGGAGCGGATTCCCTTTGATGCCCCGAATCAGGCCCGGACGAACCGTTTATGCAGGGCGCGCAGCCACAGGAAGGATTGGAGAGTCGCCGGGGCGACGCGCGGCCGGCTGCGGAAGAGACTTGGCTGCGGCCGGCGTGGTTCGCGCTTGTGCTGGGGGGGATGGTTCTTGCCGCCTTTCCGCAAGTCCTGGCCGGGGTGGGGACCTTCGTCGCCCGGGATTTTGGCGACTTCTCCTACCCGGTTGCGCATTACCAACGGGAGTGTTTTTGGCACGGCGAGCTGCCATTGTGGAATCCTTACAACGATTGCGGCACGCCATTCCTGGCGCAATGGAATACGATGTGCCTGTATCCGCCCGCGCTGTTCTACTTATTGCTCCCGCTGCGCTGGTCGCTGGGCATGTTCTGCCTGCTGCATCTGTGGTTTGGCGGGTTGGGAATGTACTTCCTGGCGCATCGCTGGACGCGCAACTCGTTGGCCGCGTCGGTAGCGGGGGTGGTGTTCGCTTTCAACGGGCTGTCGCTGAACCTTCTGATGTGGCCCAGCCATGCCGCCACGTTCAGTTGGATGCCGTGGGTCGTGCTGGCCGTCGAAGGGGCGTGGCGGGAGGGCGGCCGCAAGGTGCCCCTGGCGGCGGGGGCCGGGGCGATGCAATTGCTGGCGGGAGGCCCGGAGACCATCCTGTTCACTTGGCTGCTGTCGCTCGGGCTTTGGGGGTTGGAATTCGCGCGCGGACCGGCGCCTGAGCTGCCGCAGCCGTGCTCCAGTGGCCGGCTCCTGATGGCGCGGCGCCTCGGGACGGTGCTGGTGCTGGCGGCGGGCCTTTCGGCGGCGCAACTGCTCCCGTTCTTCGATTTGGCGGCGCATTCCCAGCGCGAGCTGGGCTTCGCCGATGCAAGCTGGGCGATGCCCGCCCGCGGCTGGGCCAATTTTCTCGTGCCGATGGCCTTCGGTCAGGTCTGGGCGGAGAACATCTTTGCCCAGTCGGGGCAGTACTGGACCTCTTCGTATTACCTGGGCATCGGCGCCTTGCTGCTGGCATTGGTGGCGGCCTGGACCGTTCGGGACCGTCGGGTCTGGCTGTTGCTGGCAGCCGGCATTGCCGCCTTCTTTTGCGCCCTGGGCGACCATACGTTCGTCCATCCGATGCTCCGGCGGCTCATTCCGCAACTGACCTTGATCACCTACCCGGTCAAATTCGTGATCGTGATCGTCTTTGTCGGCCCGCTCCTTGCGGGGTTCGGCGCTGCCCAGGTCCGGAGCGCGCGAGGGCAGGGCGCCCGCCGCACTGGAACGGCGCTCCTGCTGGTGTGCGCGGTTTTGCTCGGGCTGATCGGGTTCATCCTTCTGTGGGCGCGCGGCGCTCCCGTCCCTTCAAGTGATTTTCCGGCGACGCTCCGCAACGGGCTGGGCCGCGCCGCGTTCCTGGGGGCGACCGTGGTGGTCCTGTTCCTCCTGGGGCGACGCGCAGCCCGGCCGAGGCCCGGCATGCTGGCGCTGGTATTGCTGGCGTTGCTCTGGCTGGACGTTTGGACCCATGAGCCGCCGCAAAACCCGACGGTGTCTGCCTACGTTTACACCGTGGGAGAGGCGCGAACCGAGCAGGCCCTCAAGCCTCCTCCGGTCCTGGGCGAGTCGCGCGTGATGGTCTCGCGCGCCGCAAGGGAGAGTTTCAATTATCGCCACTCCAAGGACGTCGAGGCCGGGTACATGGAGAGACGTCTTGGGTTCGACCTGAATTGCAACCTGCTCGACGAGGTCCCCAAGGTGGATGGTTTCTTCTCCCTCTCGCCTCGCGAATCCGACGCAGTGCTTTCCGCGCTCTACAATGCTCCGGACGGGAGCTTGCCGGGGTTGATGGATTTTCTGTCGGTCGCCCACATCACGGCGCCGGGGCAACTCGCCGAATTTGCGGCGCGGCCGACCTGGCTGCCCATGGTCACCGCCGGCCAAAAGCCGGTTTTCCTTGACCGCGCCGGCATCGGGCGGCGCCTGATGCGGCCGGACTTCGATGGGGGCAAGGTGGTCTTGCTTGCGCCGGAGGCGCGGGCTCAGGTTGCGGCCGCCCATCAAACTGATGCCCGCGTCGTTTCGCGGCGGTTCAGCCGGCGCCAGGTGGATATCGAGATCGCCGCCCCCGAGCCCTCCCTGGCTGTGCTCTCCCAGGCATACTATCACTGGTGGCGGGCCTATGTGGATGACCGGCCCGCGCCCGTGTTGCTCGCCAATTATGCCTTCCAGGCCGTGCCGGTCCCCGCCGGTTCGCGCCACGTGCGGCTGGTCTATGAGGACCGCGCCCTTCAAATCGGACTGGCCTGCTCGATCCTCTCCCTGCTCGGCTGCGTCGCCCTCTGGGTCCTGGCGCCTGCTCTGCGCAAGCGATTTTGAGATTACGATTGGCACCGGCTCCTCCAAACAGCGCAGGGCGGTTGGGACCTGCCGCCCGGTGCTTTTATTTGAATCGCCGTTTGGGTATCGCCAGCGAAGTGCTTGGATGTGAACGCCTGGCCAACATCCTGCCCAAGCTCTCAAGAGTTCCTTTAGACCCGTTCACCGGCCATTCGCTGTATTATCGGCCTCAAGGCACCAACTGGCTGCTCCTGAACGCCGGGCCGGGCGGGGCGGAGGTGCGAGGCGAACCGGGTAGCCAGAGCTTCTCAGCCAAAGGGGGACAGTTTTTGGGTGGTCCATGGTGACGGCCAAGAACGTGAACTTGAAAATGGGGTTCCGCGCTCCAGCCGCCGCGCGCCAAAAGTAACTGTTACCCGGGAACGGGTATCGTTGTGCCAAAAGGGTGTTA
>CAZZFF010000007.1:0-74564 GCA_964653485.1 uncultured Verrucomicrobiota bacterium
AGCGCCCCCTGCTTCACTTTTCTTGGAGAGCTGGGAAACTAGGCGAGGATCAGGGGCGCCAGGCCCGCGCGCAATGCGGGGCCAGTGACAAAGTCCGTCGGAAGGCCCCCGGTAGGCCGTTTAGGAGTGCGGTGGCAAGCGAAGCGCGACACCGCTTTGGCTCAGGCAGCACCCGGTGTGTCGGATGTCCCGCGCGCTCGAAATCCCGCCCCGTCGAATCTGGGTCTTTCGAACGGACTCTATCTCAGCACCGCAATCTTTCCATCCCGGTCCATGCCGGCAGCCAGGTTGACGCGGTCGCGCTGGGCGCAGAGGGCGACATCCCCCCGCAATGCGTCCAGGCCGAGCAACCGCCGGCCGTTCCGCGAGCCTCCCAAGGCGGCCGGCAGGTCCGCTGACTCGGCGGCGAACAGGCGGCTCGCCATGAGGGCCGAATCGGCGACGACGGCGTCGCCCAAATGAGGCCGGAGCAGGTTGCACAAGGCGCCGGCGCCCAAAACGTCTTCATAAGCGGCCTCTTCGTGGGTCCCGCCGCACACGAGCAAGAGGGGGGACGGGTCTTGCTTGGCCAGAAACTCGGCTGTGGCGCGCAGGTTCAGGAAGCTGCATATAAGGACCCGCCTCGCCCCCGCGCAGGCCCGCAACGCGCGCGTGCCGTTGGTGGTGGTCATGACAATTGTTTTTCCCCGCACCTTCTCCGGCGTGAACTCGCCGGGGGAGTTGCCCAAATCGAAGTCAATGCTCCCGGTCAGGCTGGCCGGGATGCGCACCCCATCCCGTTCGCCCGCGAGCAGGACTGCGGGTTGGCGTTCGCGCAACCGCAGGGCCTCGGGGATGCTCGATACCGGGATGATCGCCTCCGCGCCGTTGCTCAGCGCCATGGCCATGGTGCTGGTGGCGCGCAGCACGTCAAAGACGGCACAGGTTGTCCCGGTCAGGTCGCGGCCCTTGAGGGCCTCGAATTCGGCGGGCGTGAAGGTCACTTCGAGTGTTGGTTTAATCTTTAACATTTCTTATGTAGTGAAAGAGGTACTGTTGCGCATAGCCGGCGTAGGGGCCGAAATGAGTTGCGGCAAAGCCGCGCAGCAGCGTCAAGTTAATCCGCCGGCCGGGAAAGTAAAGCCGCCTCAAGGCCCTGAGCACCCACACATCGAGCGGGAAAGAGGTTTGGAAGCCGTAAGCAAAAAGCAGGACGCAGTCGGCAATCTTGGGTCCGACTCCCGGCAGCCGCATCAGCTCGGCGCGGGCGTCATCGGGGGGGCTGGCGCCCAGGCGGGCGAGGTCTAACTGGCCGGCGGCGACGCTTTGGGCGGCGGCCAGCAGGTAAGGGGCGCGGAAGCCCATCCTGCAGGAGCGCAAGCCGGCCTCGTCGGCGCAAGCCAGACGGGCTGGAGAGGGAAAGGCGTGGGTGGGGGCGAAGCCCGGCACGTCCGGCGCCGAGAGCGGCTCGCCATAGTGCCGGCAAAGAGATTCGACAATCTGGCGGATTTGAACGATCTGCTTGGTGGAAGAGAGGATGAAGGAGGCCAGACACTCCCAAGGGTCCTGGCGCAAGAGCCGCAACCCGCGGCACCAGGCAAGAGCGGCGCGCATCGGCGCGTCGTCCGGGAACGTCCGCAGCACCTCGTCGAAATTCAAGTCTGTTTGGAGGTAATCCGTGAGCCAGCCCCATTCGGAAACCGGGTGCGCGGTCCGGGCCTGGATGCCGCGCCCGTCCGGGCGCAGGCAAACGGAGTGATGTCCGATGACGCCGGTCCAGCCCTGCTCGGTCAACCGCCAGCGAAATGCCTGCCCGGAGTTGAGCGTGGCCTCGAGATCGTAATCAGATTCCAAAGGGATTCTGAGGACCGTGGGATGGGGCTGTATTTGGGTCGGGCGGATCAACGGAGCCCCCGGCATTGGAAGATTTGCAGCGGCCGCAGCAGGTAGCGGTTTTGGTAGAGGACATTGCGGACGCCGAGGTTTGTGACGGATTCGAACTCCTTTTCCAACTCGGGCGGGGGCGGTTTGGGGACAGGGGCATCGCGGTCCAACTCGCGGACGTAAAGGGCATTCTGGCCTTGGCGGGCGGTGTAGCCCGGCCAAAAGTAGAATTGGTTGTCCGGTCGTCCTTCGGTCAGACAATACACCAGGGGATCGTCCGGGATGCCGGCGCTGGCCTCCGGGAGATAAAACGAAAGCTCGCCGGCCAGCCCGTAGTGGCCTGCGATGATAAAGACCGGTTTGCCTTCCGCCAGGAACTCCCGCCTTGCCTGGCCGACGACGACGGCGACCTGGCGCCACTGGCGCACGCGGTGGAGGACGTCGAGCTTGACGGGCAACGGCTGGCCAATGAGCTTGCCGAGGCCGTCGGTGTTGTGGCCCAGGATGACCAGGGGCAGTCCCAGGCCCAGGCCCGCCGCCAGCCAGCCCTTGATTTGCGCCCTTCCACTGCGCCATTGGGTGTCCCAGTAAATGACCATGAGGCAGAACAACGGGACGACCGCCGGCGCAATCCAGTTGGGCATGACGCGGGAGTGAAAGGTAAAGAGCAGGTAGGCAAGGAAGAGGGGGGCGCCCATGCTGAAGAGAAAGACCAGGAGCGGATGGTGCCGACCGCGGCGCCAGAAGATGATCGACGTCCAGAGCATTCCGGCAAAAAAAACGGGGTTAAGGAGGCCCGCCTCCGCCCCCAGGAACTCCCAGAAGTAGCGGAGCGTCGGTTGCCAGGGCTGCCCGACTTTTGCATCCCCGGCCACGTGCGTGACGGTAATCCATCCGTGCTGCATATTCCAAAACAGGACCGGCAGGGCAAAGAGCACGTTAAGGCCCAGCGCCAGCCAGAGTCCTGGGCGGCGCAGTTGCTTGCGGGCCGGGGGCCACAAGACAAAGAAGACGGCCCAGCAGAGCCATTGGAACAGTTCGGTGTATTTGCTAAGGAACCCAAGGCCCATCCAAAGCCCCACCCAGAGCCAGTCACGGGTCTTGGCGTTGTCCTGGACGGCCCGCCACCCGGCCAGCATGGCCAGGACCCAGAGCGATACCGAGAGAGAGTCGACGGTCATGAGAATCGAGCCGACCGACATGAGAGGAACGGCGGTGATGATGAGAAGCAGGAAAAACCCGGCGCGGGCGTTGACTGTCCGGGCGAAGAAGCGGAGCAAGACCAGGCCGAGGACGCCGGCGATGATGGGGGAAAAAAAGCGCACGCCCAGCGGGGTATCCCCCCAAATGGACGTGCCCAGGAATTGGGTGTAAGCAATCAGCGGCGGTTTGCTGTAATAGGAGAGGGCCAGATGCTTGGACCAGAGCCATTGATACGATTCGTCCTCGCTCAAGTCGATCGTGCCGCTGGCAATATAGGCCAGCCGCGCGAGCAAGAGCACCCCCAGCCAAAGGTAGCCGGCCCGCAGCCAATGTTGGTCAAGAGTGACGTGCGGCGGACGAAAGCCGGGCTCCGGCAGCCCTCTCTTGAGCGGAAGCGCCGGGGGCGGATCTTCTCCCTCCCCGGCGGCCTGCGTGCCCGCCTCGGGGACCAGCAGCGAGGGGAATTTGGGCCACCAAAGCGGGAACCATTTGCGGCCCGCCCATCGCCACAGGCCGTCGAGCGACCACACGATCGTCGCGCCGTAGCCGGCGCCGAGGATGGCCCCAGCCGCCACATCGCTCGGATAGTGGACCCCGTTGTAAAGCCGGGAAAAGCTGACCGCGACCGCCAGCGGCAGCATGAACCAAACGCTGCGGCGGTAATAGATGAAGGCGACCATCGCCGCCGCGAACCAGTTGGCCGCGTGGGAGGAAGGCATGCTCCCCGAGGGCGACCCCATGCCGGCGTTCCGCTCCTGGGCCGCGCCGTTGGCCGCCGAGGCGGGCGCTTCCGCGCCCGGGGTTTCCCCAGTGCGCTTGGGGCGGTCAGGACGACGGACGTCGGACAGGGCCAGAAAAGGCCGCGGGCGTCCCACGGCATGTTTCATATTGCGGCTGATGAATCCATCTCCGAGGGCAAGGACCACGATTGCCATCGCCAGGCAAACCAGGCCCCGGACCCGTCCCTTCCAAAGGAGCAGCGCCGCCACGAGGACCAGCAGCGGGATGAAGAGCCGATTGCCGCTTAGGAACGGCATGACCACATCAAAGACGGGATTGGCCAGCTTGAGGTTGGCGAAGCGGAACAGGTCGATGTCGAGTGTCTGGAGCCAATGCATCCGGGAGACAGTTTAACGGCACAGGGGCAGTTGCAAGACTAAACGGTGCCGCCGAGGGCCCGAGCCAAGGCCAGTGACAAAGTCTGTCGGAAGGTCCCAGGTACGCAGTTTGGGAGTGCGGTGGCAAGCGAAGCGCGACACCGCTTTGGCTCAGACAGCGTCTGCCGTGTCGGATGTCCCGCGCGGCCCAAAGCGCCGTCGCCGCTTCGCTCTGCCGGCGCACTCCATAAGACTGCTCCGTCGACCGCCCTGGGGGCTAGGGGGGCTGCATCAAGCTCGCCAAACCTGTCGAGCCTGCGCCGGAACGCCGGCCTTGGCCGGCAGATTTCAGGGATTCCCGGGCTGCTGCCGCATCGATGTGGCACTCCGCGCCAGCTTGGAGGAGAGCCGTTCCCAGAGGCGCCGGGTGGTGCGCCGGGAGGCGGGCAACACCCAGGAGGAGCGCTCGGCAAATTCAAGGGCGCTGACCGTTGGGTGCCCTGAAATCTCGACGACGACGCGGCGGCCATAAACAAAGAGCCCGCGCAAACCGATGTTGTGCGAGCGGACGCGCGCCATCACACCGTAGGGCAAAGAGAGCTTGACGGAGTCGCCCTGGAACACCAGCTCCGTCTCGGTCAGCGTGAGACAGCCGATGTCGTCCGCATCTTCGATCTCGGCCCAAAGTTTCGAGCGGATTCGGGGCGAGAGGGTCAGTTGGACGATGAAAATGTCCGGGTCGGTGCCGGCGGCGGGATTGAGGGCGCGCGCCATGCGGGTCAGACAGGGATTACCCAGGCCGAGCGGGAGCAAATAGGCGGTCCCGGCGACCGCCGCCAGGGGCAGCAGGAGACTCCAGGGCGCGAATCGTCCCAGGCTCATCGCCAAAACGGACGCCAGAACCGGCAGCACCAGGACCAAGCCGCAGGCGTGAATGGCCACCTGCGCCCCGGCGCGGAACCGAGCCGGCGGGACGATAGCGATTCGCGCCGCGTTCGAGGGCCGGGAGCCGCTGTCTTGCACCGGGCCAGTAAGCGGGGGGAACCGCGAGAAATCAAGAAAAACGTGGGCATCCCGGATTTTCCCCAGCGGGCCGGCGTTCCGGTCGAGAATCGGCAAATCGGGCTCCTCCGAAAAAGACCATGTTTGAGGGATCCGCGAGGCGCGTGAGGAGAAGGGCGTTGCCGTTTTACCTTGCGAGGGACCGCAGACGGGCTAATGTCATAAAATTATCCGGGCCATTCGATAATCAATATGCCAGAGCAACACGCGGGGGACCTGGAAAAAGGGCAGCCGGCGTCCGACCTTGTCGGCGCATTGCGCGATTGTCTTGTGATCGCCGTGATGCTTGTCGACCCCGAGAATCAGGGTGTCACGCTGAGCGGCCGGGCCGCGCGCATCCTTGGGCTGGGAACGGCTCAACAGGCTCGCTGCGCGCTGGCCGCGCTGCCGGCGCCGGTTGGGGAGGTGGTCCGGGAGGCGCTCTCTTCCGGCAAGGAGCTCGATGGCCGGCAGGTCGAGTGGGTCGATGGGGGCGGCCAGGCCCGAAAGCTCCACCTGAGCGCGCTCCGGGTGGGGCCGGGGACCCAGACGGGGCCGGTCGCGTTCGTTGTGAATGACGTCGCGCCGGGGATGGAGCTTGAGCGCAAGTTGCGGCAGCTCGAGCGGTTGGCCAACGTGGGGACTCTCTCTGCCGGCATGGCCCACGAGATCAGGAACGGCCTGGTGGCGGCGAGGACCTTCACGGAGTTGCTTTTGGAGGCAAACCGGGAGGCCGAATTGGCTGCTCTGGCCCGGCGCGAGTTGGAGCGCGTCGACTCGATCATCGGCAGGATGCTAAAGTTCTCCGGCCCGGTTCGATTCGCGGGGTCAGCGATTAGCCTGCACGAAACCCTGGAGCATTCGTTGCGGCTGGTGCAGCGGCGGCTGGAGGAGAAGTCGATCACTGTCAACCGCCATTTCGGGGCCGCGCCGGGCCTCGTGCAAGGAGAGGACATGCAGTTGCAACAGGCATTCCTGAACCTCTTCCTCAACGCTCTGGATGCGATGGAGCCCAAGGGAACGCTTACGGTCAGAACGCGCCCCATCGCCCCTCCCTCGGCGCTCGTGGGTTGCGGCCCCGGCCCTGCCCAAATCGCAGTTACGGTCCACGACACCGGCGCGGGTATCTCTCCGGAGAACCTGGCCCGCCTCTTCGAGCCGTTTTTTACGACCAAACCAAACGGCACCGGCCTGGGCCTGTCCATCACCCGCCGCATCATCCATGAGCATCAGGGTGAGATTTCCATCCAGAGCCAGCCCGGGAAGGGCACGGCGGTTGAGATCGTCTTGCCGGCCGCGCTCTAGTGCTCCTGGACGATTCTGAGCGAGTCCAGATCGAACCAGGCTTCGCCGGCCGAGGCGCGGAGTTCACAGATGAGTTCGATTTCCGCGGCGGTATCCTCGACCTGGAATTGCGCGACAAGGCGTTGCCAGGATGAGTCTCCGACGAGGTTGGCCGCCTGGCGATTCGAACCCCCGATCCGCAGGCCGGCGCCCTGGTGGATGCCGGAGGGCAAGGGTTTGACTCCGGCCACTCTAGCGCGGCCCTCGAACCGATAGCGCCCGGGCTGGAGCAGCGCCCTGGTCCGCCAGGAAGCCAGGGTTCGCGGCCCGGCGACGATGTGGAGCGCGAGGATGTCTCCGGGTGCCTTCGCGCGGTCCAACGTCCCGCCCGCCGGCGCCTCGACGGCGAGCCAGCCTTCAGGCTGGCCTACGCCCGCTTGAAAGCGCATGGGCTTGAGTGGGGGCCGGCCTAACTGCACCTCAATGTTCCGGCGCCGCTCGAGGATGCGCTCCTTGACGAGAGCGGCTTCCCGCTCAAGGCGGTTGAATTCGTGGCCGGACAAAAACGGGCGGAGTTCCCGTGTGAGTTGCTCGACGCGTTGGACCAGGAGGTCGGTCTTGAAGAGGTTTGTGAACAGAGAATGGAGAGCGGCCTCGTAGAGGGTTTTTCCTTGAGGGGTATCAAGGACCGCCTGGGCGACCAGGCCGGCCATGAAGGGGTGACAGGGGAAATCCGCTCTCCCCAGGAGTTGGTCCATGCCGTGGGGGAAGAAAACGACTTTGCCTGTGTCCAGGTCGTGATAAACCCTGAAATTATTCCGCGCCGAGCAATAGCCGTCGCGGTGACACAGGATGACTTCCATGGCCATAAAGGCGACGAATCGCTCTGTGTCCAGCGTTTGTTGGAGGCGCGCCCAGCGGCGTGCCGGGTCGGGTTCGAGGGCGGCTGCGGCCAGGGCCTTGAGGGAGGCCCGATTCGGGGCGGAGGTCTCGATCTGACCACCGCCCGCTGAAGGCGGCGAGCCGGGCGAATTGAGCGAAGGCGGGTCTTGCCCGGGAGCCTCGACAGTGTTGCGCTTGAGGCGCTGGTCGATATCGTGGCCGTCTTCGGGTTCGAATAGGTCACGGCCGACGTGTTTGAAGTGGCAGGCCAGGAAGTCTTCGGTGAACCCCTCCTTGAGGACATAGAGGCCCAGAGGACCGCCGTTGAGGGAGACCAGGGCCCGGCTGACCCGAGGGGCGGGCACTCCGGCCGCGGCGAAGAGCTCGCTGCCGAGCTTCTCGTTGACGTAACTGGGGTCTTCGACCGAGTTGTTAAGGTGGATGCGGCGCAGACCGTGAAATCTCCGGCCGGGCACGAAATGGCAGAAATCCAGGGTGAATGCGGGTTTGTCGTCCAGGGGACGGAAACTGCCGATGGAGCCCTTGAGGTGGACGGCCACGTTGGAATAGACCATGGCGCCCGAGGAGACCGTAGCGGGAACGAACTCCCGAGCGTCCTGGCGCAGCCTCTGCATGTCTTCGGCCTTGAGGTCGATGCGAATGCGGTGAACGGCCCCGTTGGTGAAGAGGTCGGCCCCGGGGAGCGGGAGGGCAACGCCGGCCTGGGAGGCCGCGCCCGAAAGGGCAACCGCCAGCCAGAGAATCCGCATCAGAACCCGGTTCATAAGCAGTGCGACATCAAGGGGGAGGGTTGAGGCGCGGCGCGCGCATCTGAGATAGGGCGAGGAGGTTCCTTTTCGGAGGACAATGATTGAGAATTGATTATTAAGAATCGGTTGTTGGAAAATGAGCTCTGTTCAGCACCCCTTACTGGGCGGGTGTCTTGGGTTGGACGCCGGGCTTTTTCTTCAGGACGACCAGGGCGTTGGAGGCGGGGCGTTCCTGGCCTTCGCTGGGGCTGTTTTTTACGGCGCCGAAGGCCCAGAGGGTGGTGGAGCCGCCGCCATCAAAATTCATGGCTTCTTTGCAGCCGAGCTTGAGCATGTACTGGGCCAGCTCCGGCAGGGTCATGCCGATGGAGACATCCAATTGGCGGCCATCCACGACGACCAGCAGAATGTCATCGTCGTTCCAGCCGATGGCGGTGCGGGGGTGGCGCACCTGGACGGGGTCCTTCCATTGCATGATCTTGCCCGCATGGACCAGGGCCGGTCCGCCGCCGATGGCCGCATCGACCCCGGAGAGATCCGGAAAGGTCTCGGTGATGACCTTGACCAGGGCGCCCGGTGCCAAAGGGGCAAGAGCGGGGGCCAGCTTGGGACCGACCGACAGGACCATTGTCCGAGGGCCAAGAGGGCTGTTTCCGGCATTGTTAACCTCGCGCACGCGCGCTTCATAGACTTGACCGGCGCGCAACGGCAGCCAAGGTCCCTTTGCGGCGGCGGGTTCCAGGATGTATTCCAGCCCGCCGCCCGCGCGGGTGGACGTGCCGACCGCGGCGGTAAAGAGCACGGCGGCGTCATTGGTTCGGTATTGGTTGAGGCCGATGGGAGTGGTCTTTCCGTCCGGCCACACGACCCGGAAGAGCGAGGAGATGTTGGTCATCTGAGGCTGCCCGCGAGGATCGATCCAGAAGGAGGTATGGCCCGAAGGGCTGCTAATGACCTCCCCGCGGCGGATTTGCACGTCGCGCGGACGCCCCTCGTATCCCTTGGTTTTGTAGTAGAAGTCTCCATTGATGGCGGCGACGACCTGGCCGAGGTCCGCCGGCACGGTCTTAATTTGCTCGGCGACGTTGTCCATGCCGAGGACATTGCCCTTGCCGGAGGTGGTGCAAAACAGCACGTCCGTCGCCGAGCGTTTGACCTTGATGATATGCACGGACATTGGGGCGCGGGGGTCCACGTCGTTGACGTAAGAGAGGGATTGGTCCTGCGGACAGGGGAGGGCGGCGGCGACGGAGGCCCCGGGGCTTTGGAGCATCAAGGCCCCGAGGAGAGAGCCAAACGCCTTGCCGGCGGCCAAAACTGCTGCGCCATAACTCTTCATTTCATTCCTTCGTGACGCCTTGCAAGGCAGCATTCGATCTGGGGCCTCCGGTCCTGGGTTCTCCGTCATGGTTGATTGGCTTTCTGAGGACAACCAGAGAATTGGCGATGGGCCGCTCGTAGCCGTCGCAAGGGCTGTTGCGCACCTGGCCTTCGCACCAGAGGGTGGCCGAGCCGCCGCCATCGAGATTGAGGAGGTCCTCGCAACCCAGTTTAACGAGAAACCGGGAAAGCTCCTCCAGGGTCATGCCGACCGAGAGGTCCCGTTGGCGTCCATCCACCTCGACGAGGAAAAAGAACTTCTCGTTCCAGCCGATGGCGGTGCGCGGGTGGCGTTCGATCATGGAGGAGGTCTCGAACGAGTCGCTGCGGGAGGCCTTTATTGCCTGGCGCTTGCCGTCGCACACCAGGATGGGGCCGCCGCTGATGGCGGTGCGAACGCCGCGCAAGGCCGGCAGCGAGGCGGTCGAGACCTGCAAGACGGCGCCGGTGGAGACGTTCTGGACTTTGTCCATGACGGCCGGGCCGAGGGAGAGGACCAGGATGTCCGGCGCCAGGGGCGTGTTGCCGGCCGAGCGGATCTCGCGCACCCGCGCGGGGAAGGTCCGGCCTATGCGCAGCGGCAGCCAGGGGCCTTGTTCCTGCCTTTCGAGGACGAACTCGCGTCCGCCGGTGGTATGGGTGGATTTTCCCACGGCCGGGGAATAGAGTTCGATCCCGTCGGGCTTGCGCTCGCCGTTGAGCTTGAATGGGGTGGTCGTGCCATCGGGCCAGGTCACCTGGAACTTCGAGGCGAGGTTGGTCACGTGCGGTTCTCCCAGGACATCGAGCCAAAAGGTGGGACCGCCCGAGGGGGCGCTAAGCACCTCGCCCTCGACGATTTGCAGGCCCCTGGGCGCCCCGGCGTACGCCTTTTCCCTGATGTAAAAGTCGCCGTTGATGGCGGCCTCCGGGTTGCCGAGGGCCGGTTTGCACAGGGCGACCTGCGCGCTCAGGGGGCTCAGGCCGAGGGCATGGCCGCCGGCGTGCATCGAGTGGAGTTCGTACTGCGGATTCGAGCGTGGCACGCACACCAGATGGATCGACCAAGGCGGATTGCCGAACCGATAATTGGTATAGAGCAAGCCCGGCGCGGGGGCGGGCGCGTCGGCCGCGAAACAAGAACCCCCGGCGGCGAGGCACAGCGCGAGGATGAACGCCGGGATCGTTCGTAGCGGGCCGGTGGGCGGAAGGGTGGGCCGTTCCGGATTTTGGTTCGCGCGCTTGGAAAACGCGGGAGACTGACGTAAGCCCCACCTTGCCCGGAGTATCACTGCGAACATGGCGTCGAGTTCTAACACGCGACAGAAGGAGATTCAATCAGAAAGTCAGAGACTTTGTAAGCGGCGCGGCCATTGGTTTATGCTGGACAGCCACGGCGGCGGAACAGAGATTGCGTGGCGCTGCCGGAGTCGTTGAAGGCTGCAATTCCGCATCGAGGCGGCACGGACGAACGATGATCGCTCGCATCACTTTGGAACTGGCCCTCCGCAAGGAGTTCGATTACCTGGTCCCGCCCGAACTGGCGGGGCAGGTGGAGGTGGGCACGCGTGTCCAGGTCCCGTTTGGGTCTCGGAAGGTGCTGGGCTGCGTCACCGCCATGGCGGAGGAGTCGGCCCGGACGAGGCTCAGGCCAATCCTGAAGGTCATCGGGGCTACGGGGTTGGTGACGCCGAAGGTGCTCAAGCTGGCGCGGTGGATGGGCGAGTACTATTGCTGCGGGCCGGATCTCGCCCTCAAGTGCGTGCTGCCGGAGGCGGTCCGGCATGAGCAGGCGGGTTGGCGCGAGCGGCTTTATGCGCGGATCGTTCCGGCGAGCGGCCCGCCGCCCGAACTTTCCAAGCGCCAGAGGGAGGTTTGGCAAATCCTCGAACAGCGCCGCGAACTGCCGCTCAAGGAATTGCTCGAATTGGCTCGAACCACGGCGGCCACGGTCCGGCACCTCGAGGACAGGGGCCTGGTCGCCATTGCCGCCCAGGTCTCGGAGCGCGACCCTTACGCGTCGGAGATAATCCTGCCGAGCCAACCCCTGGCGCTCAACTCCGCGCAGGCCGGCGCCCTCGCGGCCATCACGGCGGTCATGGACGCGGCGAAGAAGCTGCCGCCTGAAGGCGGCATTCCGGCGGTGATGGACGAGGCGCACGGAGTGAAGGCTCATCCTTCCTCCGTCATCCTTCCTCCTTTATCCTTGGGAACGCAGGGGAGTTTGTTTCTTGAGGCTGGGGCCGAGGGAGAGGGAAGAGGGTTGGAGGGGGCTGCCGTGGAACCGGGCGGCGGGGCGGATGGACAGGGTCAAGCGTCGGGTTTGCGGGGCGTTTTGGAGAAGTCTCGCACTTTTCTGCTGCACGGGGTGACCGGCAGCGGCAAGACGGAGGTCTATTTGCAGGCGCTGGCGCACGCGTTGGAGCGGGGTCAGGGGGGCATCGTGCTTGTGCCGGAGATTTCGCTGACCCCGCAGACCGTCGAGCGGTTCAAAGCGCGGTTCAGTACCGGCGCCTTGCGCACCGTGGTGGCGGTGTTGCACAGCCATCTGTCGGCTGGGGAGCGGCACGATGAATGGCATAAAATCCGCCAGGGCCGAGCCCGCATCGTCATTGGAGCGCGGTCGGCCATTTTCGCGCCGGTCGATCCGCTGGGGCTGATCATCGTGGACGAGGAGCACGAGCAGACCTACAAGCAGGAGGAGACGCCGCGGTATAACGCGCGGGACGTGGCCATAGTGCTGGGCTTGATGGAGGGGGCGACGGTGGTGCTGGGGTCGGCGACGCCTTCGATGGAGAGTTTCTACAACTGCAAGATAGGCAAGTACCGTCTCCTGGAGATGCCGGAGCGCGCGGACGACAAGAAGATGCCGGTGGTGCGGGTGGTGGATATGCGGCAGACGGTGCGGGGAGGAAAGGGCATTCCGATGTTCTCGCCCCAACTCAAGGAGGCGATCACCCAACGCCTCGAACGGCAGGAGCAAGTCATCCTCTTTCTCAACCGGCGCGGCTACTCGACCTCGCTGCAATGCCCGGTTTGCGGATACGTGGCCGGGTGCCCCAACTGCAGCATCTCCCTGACCTACCATCGCCGGGACCCGAAACTGATGTGCCATATCTGCGGGCACACCGAGCCGGTGCCGGCCGTGTGTCCGAACGAGCAGTGCCGCAGCCCTCAAATCCGCTTCGCCGGCATAGGCACGCAGAAGGTCGAAGAGACCCTGACGAAGCTGTTCCCTCACGCCCGCATCGCGCGCATGGACTCGGATGCCCTGAAACGAAAGGACGATTACCGGCGGATTCTGGGCGATTTTCGCGCCGGCAAGATCGATGTGCTGGTGGGCACCCAGATGATCGCCAAGGGCCTGCACTTTCCCAACGTGACCCTCGTGGGCATCATCTATGCCGACCTGGCCCTGCACCAGCCGGATTTCCGGGCCGGGGAGAGGACGTTTCAGTTGCTGACCCAAGTGTCCGGGAGGGCGGGGCGGGGCGACGTCGAAGGAGAGGTCTTCGTCCAGGCCTTTACGCCCTTCCATCCGGCTATCCAATGCGCCCGGCGGCATGACTTCGCAGGGTTCTACGAGCAGGAGTTGGGGCCGCGCCAGCAGTTCAAGTATCCGCCCTTCAGCCGCATCGCCATGCTCACGCTCAAAGGGCGCAACGAAGAGAAGGTCAAATTCTCCGCCGACCATCTCAAGCGCGAGCTCGACGGGTTGCTGGCCGATTTCAAAGACCTGATCCTGGCCGGTCCCGCGCCCGCGCCGCTGCTGCGGGCCGAGACGTTCTACCGCTATCAAATCATGTTGCGCATCCAGCGCATGAGCCCGCTGAGCCGGCGCCTGGCCCAGCTCGCCCGAACCCTTGTCCTGCCCGAGGATGTGACGTTGACCGTGGACATTGATCCCGTCGGAGGTTTGTAAGCCGTCCGGATTGCCACCCGGCGGGCGGAACGATTGCCTCGCAGCGTTGTCCATTAGGCGTATGACAACGAAATGCCGCCTATTCCTGGCCTTTGCCGGAACGGTCATGGCAGCCGCGGTCCTGCTTCGCCCGCGTAGCGAGCCGGCAGCGCTCGCGTCCGGCCCCGCGACCCCGCCTGCCGAACATCTGGAGTCCGAAATGGCCGTCCCGCGGGCCGTCGCCGGCGCGGGGCGCCTGGAAGCGCCGCGCGGGAACACAGGGTTCACAAACCTGCTCGAACGAACGCTAAGGGGTGAGGGGATCAAACTGACACCGGCGCAGATCAGCGCCTTTCTCGCCGCCAATCATCGAAGCGCGGAGAGCCTCCTGGCCGCGTCCCGCGTGAGCGGCGACCCGGCGTACCTCAAGGAGGCCAAAGAGCGGTTTCCCGACGATGTGCGGGTGCAATTCGCGGCGATATTCAAGAGCGATTCGCCGGAGGAGCGCAGCCAGTGGCTCGACCGGCTGAGGCAGAGCGCCCCGGACAACGCCCTCCCGGATTACCTCTCGGCCTTCGACGACCTCAAGGCCGGGCGCACGGAGCAGGGCGTGCAGGAGTTGAGCGCCGCGGCCGGAAAGACGGGGTTCCAGGACTATGCTCTGGATTCCATCCAGAGCGCCGAAGAGGCCTACCGCTCGGCGGGCTGCTCGGAGGCGGAGGCCAAGATGGTTGCGACGCAGGAAACACCTCTGCCGCAGCTCGCTCAGCTCAAGCAACTGAGCTTGAGCATCGTCGACCTGGCCAACTCCTACCGCCAGGCCGGGGACACCGCCTCGGGACAGACCGTGCTCGACATGGCGATTCACCTCGGACAGCAACTCGACGCCAACGGCCCCGGCGGGCAGTTCCTCATCAACAATCTGGTGGGCATCGCTATTCAGCTCAACGCGCTCAAGGCGATGGACCCGGCCAGCCCCTACGGCAGCTCAGGCCAGACGGTTCAGGATAGCATTGATCAACTCATGGAGCAGAGAGCGGCCTCCAAGCAACTCCGCCAGCAAACCGAGACCCTGTGGCAGACGATGCCGCCCCAAGACATGATTAGCTTTTTCGACCGCCAGAAACTCTACGGAGAACAGGCAACGCTGCAGTGGTATCTCGACAAGAACGGGCAGCTCACCGGCCCCGGGCAGGACTGACGGAAGCGGATTCAGTTTTGGGCGAACTGGCTGTGACCCGGCCCTACAGGGACCAACCGGCGCGGTATTGATAGTGGAGAAGGGCGTTGGCGTCGTCGTCGTCGGTGCGCATTTTTTCGCTGTCCCAGTAGAGCTTTTGTCCTCCGAGGCGGACGGAGAGGGTGCCCAGGAGGAGGGCTTCGGTCAGGGGTCCGGCGAAGTCGAAGTTGGAGCGAGTGGGAGAGCCGGTTTTGCATGCGGCCACGAATTCGTTGTAATGGCCGATGGAGCGGGGCAGGGTCTTCGGGGGGCGAGTGTATTCGCGGTTCCGTTTCTCAGGGATGAGGCGGGGGCTCTCACCGCCCCAGCCGGTGACGAGCATCTTGCCTTTGTCGCCCACAAAAATGATGCCGTCTTCGGGGTCCAAGGGGCGTCCGTCCTCCAATTCATCGGGACGGGGCGGGAGGATGCCGCCATCGTACCAGTGGACCTTGACCGGGGGCATCTGGCCGCGGGCGGGAAAGTCGTAGTGAACGATTGAAGCGACCGGCAGGCTTTCGGGATAGACGGCTGTCGAGCTGGAATAGACCGAGAGCGGGGCGCCCAGGTTGAGGGCGGAGAAGACGGGCGCGAGGTTGTGGACGCCCATGTCGCCAAGGCCGCCGGAGCCGAAGTCCCACCAGCCGCGCCACGCGAACGGGACATAGGCCGGGTGAAACGGCCGCCAGGGGGCGGGGCCGAGCCAGAGGTCCCAATCCAGAGTCTCGGGCACGGGCGGGGTGTCTTTGGGCCGCTCGACTCCCTGGGCCCAATAGAGGGGCAGCTTGCCGCGGTGCGTGGGGCGGTCTGACCAGACATGCACCTCGCGGACGGGGCCGATGGCCCCATCGGCCAGCCATTCATTGATCAAGCGGTTGCCCTCGAAGGCCATGCCTTGGTTGCCCATCTGCGTGGCAACCTTGGCCTGGCGGGCGGCTTTGGGCAGGGCGCGCGCTTCAAATACCGTGCGCGTGAGCGGTTTCTCGCAATAGACATGTTTGCCGTGCTGGATGCCCGCCATCGCGGCGACGGCGTGGATGTGGTCCGGAGTGCCGATGACCACGGCGTCAATCCCCTTGTCCCTTTCGAGCATGACACGAAAGTCGCGGTACTTGGCGGCCTTGGGGTATTGGTTGAACGTATGGGCGGCATGGTCCCAATCGACGTCGCAGAGCGCGACGATGTTCTCGCCTTTCATCTCCGCGATGTCATTGCCCCCCTGTCCGCCGATGCCGATGCCGGCCACGTTGAGCTTCTCGTTCGGAGAGACCTTTCCCGGCCCGCCCAGGACGTGCCTGGGGACGACACTGAAGGCGGCCACGGCGGCGGAATACCCTAAAAAGGCGCGCCGAGAGAGGGCTGGGCCTGGTTTGCGGGGTTGATCGTCGGAGGCATTCATTGGGGGGTAGCGGGAGGTTCAGCTCTTGCCGGGTCCCTTGAGGAAAGCCGAGAACAGTTCGATGGGGATGGGCAGGAAGGTGGTGGTGTTGTGCTCGCTGGAAATCTCGCGCATGGTCTGGAGGAAACGGAGTTGGAGGGCGATGGGTTCCGTGCTGATCATGGCGGCGGCCTGGACCATTTTTTCCGCGGCCTGAAACTCACCCTCGGCGTTGACGATTTTGGCCCGGCGCTCGCGCTCGGCTTCCGCTTGCTTGGCCATGGCCCGCTTCATACTGTCGGGCAGCGCCACGTCCTTGACCTCGACGGCGGTGACTTTCACGCCCCAAGGCTCGGTTTGGCGGTCGATAATCTCCTGCAACTTCTGGTTGATAGCATCGCGCTGCGAGAGCAGGTCGTCCAACGGGGCCTGGCCCAGGACGCTCCGCAGCGTGGTCTGGGCGATGAGCGAGGTCGCCTTCCAGAAATTCTCGACCTTTACCACCGCCGCGATCGGATCGATGACGCGGAAATAGACCACCGCATCCACGGTGGCCGGCACGTTATCGCGGGTCATGATCTCCTGCTTGGCGACATCAATGGTGACGACGCGCAGGTCCATCTTCACCATCTTATCGATCACCGGCCAGAGCAGAATCAGCCCCGGCCCCTTGGCCCCGAGCAACTTGCCGAGCCGGAAGATGACCCCGCGTTCGTACTCGCGCAGAATGCGGATGGCTTGGGGGAGAATGATCGCCGCAAGGATGATCACTGCCGCGGCCCAGCCGGCCAGGTTTGCCAATCTGTGAGCAGCTTCGTCTAGCATAGGTTTCTATAGAGGTTCAAGTCGCAGTCTGTGTCGGTTTGACCTTCAAAGTCAACCCGTCAATGCCAACAATTTCGACCCGGTCGCCCGCCTGCGCGGGCGCATCGCTCACCGCATTCCAGTAGGCGCCTTCCACGAATACCTTGCCGCCGTTGGAATCGATGGGTTGGAGGGCGACGGTCGTCTCGCCGACCATCGCCTCTTTGCCGGCCCGGACCGGCAGGAATTGAGCCCGCACGCCCGCGCCGACGATAAACACGAAAAACGCGGCCGTCAGGAGCGTCGCCGGGATGATATAGCTCAGCGAGAGCCGGAAGGCAGGGTCGCCGCCGTTGAAAAGCATGACCGCGCCGAGAAAGAACGCGACGATGCCGCCGAAGGTCAGCACGCCGTGCGTTGGGGCGAAGAGATCGATGATGAACAATGCCAGGGCCAAGACGACCAGGCCGAAGCCCGCCACGTTGACCGGGAGCGTGGCCGACATATAAAGCAGGAGGATGAGCGCGATGCCCCCGGCCACGCCCGGAAGGATGGCCCCCGGATTGCTCAACTCGCCAATGATTCCGTAGATGGCCGCCAGCATCAGGAGGAGCATCACCTCGGGACGCCAGAGCATCTGAAAGAGCTTCTCACGAGGGATCATCCGGATGTCGACCACGGTGGCGCCCGCGGTTCGGAGGACCTTCCCATCGACGGTGCGCCCGTCGAGTTGCTTGAGCAGGTCGCGCATATCGGTGGCGATGAGGTCGACGACTTTCAGCTCGAGCGCCTCCTCGGCGGTGACCGAGGCGCTTTCGCGGACGGCCGACTTGGCCCACTGGGCGTTGCGTCCGCGTTTTTGGGCGATGGCCTCGATGGAGCTGCTGGCGAAGTTCTCGAGCTTCTGCTTCATCACGTCATCGAGCTTTTCGCTCGCGCCGAAGCCCAGCACCGGATGGGCGGCGCCGATGCTCGTGTTGGGCGCCATCGCGGCCACGCCCGCCGCCATCGCGATGAAACACCCGGCGCTGGTGGCGCTGGCGCCGGAAGGGGCGACATAGACGACAGTCGGGATGGGGGCTTGGTAGAATGACTGGACGATCGTCTTGGTGGAATCGAGCAGACCGCCCGGGGTATCCAGTTGAATCACCAGGCAAGCGTCGCCTCGGGCATCGGCCAGACTGAGGGCGCGGTCGATGTAACCGGCGGTGGCGGGGCCGATGGGGCCGTCGATTTTGATGCGGCCGACATTAGCCGCCCGCGCGCCGGCTGCCGGGTCGCACGCCAGCACCGCCGCCAACACCGCCGCCAGGCTGAAAAGCCAGGGCTTCATCCCATGTTGTCCTCGTTCAGAGGAGTTTAATCTGCGCTTTTTCTTTGGCCAAGCTCTCGGCCAGGTTGGGCAGGCGGCCGTTGCGCCGCTCGATGATGTGCTTGTCCATCCCCGCGTCGAAGCGGACCGGGTAGTTGCCATCGTAGCAGGCCATGCAGAAGGATTCCTTGGGCAGGCCCGTGGCCTTGACCATGCCCTCCTGGGAAAGGTAATGGAGAGAATCGGCGCTGAGATAGTTGCGGATTTCCTCCTGCGAATAGTTGGCCGCCATGAGCTTGCTGCGGTCGGGAAAGTCAATCCCATAGACGCAGGGGCATACGTGGGGCGGGCAACTGACCATGACGTGGACCGTCTTGGCCCCGGCCTCCTTGAGATTGTTGACCCGCGCCTTGCAGGTCGTGCCGCGCACGATGGAATCGTCCACGACCACCACGCGCTTGTCTTTGACCAACTCCTCGATCAGGTTCAGCTTCACCCGGACATCGAAGTCGCGGATAAGCTGGGAGGGCTGCAGAAAGCTCCGTCCGACGTAATGGTTGCGCACGAAGGCCATCTCGTACGGGACCTTGGATTCGAGGGAATAGCCCAGCGCCGCGCAGTTCCCGCTGTCGGGCACGGGCACCACGACGTCGGCCTCCACGGGGAATTCCCGGGCAAGCTGGCGGCCCATTTCGACCCGGGTCTTATAGACGCTGCGATTGGCAATGGTGCTGTCGGGCCGGGCGAAATAGACGTACTCGAAGATGCAGAAGGCGTGGCGCTGCTTTTCGGGAAATGCCTGGAGACTGGTCATCCCGTCCTTGTTGAAGACGACGATCTCGCCCGGCTCGACATCGCGTTCGAACCGCGCGTGGATGAGGTCCAGGGCGCAGGTTTCACTGGCGAGAATCCAGGCCTGGTCGAGCCGCCCGATGCACAGCGGGCGGAACCCGTGGGGGTCGCGCACGCCGATAAGTTCCTTTTCGGTCATCATGACGAGCGAGAAGGCGCCTTCGATTTGGCGAATGGTCTCAAGCAGGTTGTCCCGGTGGCCGTTGTGAGTGGGCTGGGCCATCAGGTGGAGGATGATCTCGCTGTCCACCGTGGTCTGGAAGATGGAGCCGCGGGCTTCCAACTCGTCGCGCAGCTTGGCGGCGTTGGTCAGGTTTCCGTTGTGCGCGATCGCAAGCTGGCCCCGGGCGCAGTCCACCGTCAGCGGTTGGGCGTTGCGCAGGTGCGAGGAGCCGGTCGTCGAGTAGCGGGTGTGGCCGATGGCTAATGGCCCGACCAACTCGTGCAAAATGCCGCCGTTGAAGACCTGCGACACCAGCCCCATGCCCTTGTGGGTATAAAACTGGCGGCCGTCCGAGGTCACGATGCCCGCGCTTTCCTGACCCCGATGCTGCAAGGCGTACAGCCCGTAGTAGGTCAACTCCGACGCGTTCGGGTGGCCGTAAACGCCGAAGACACCGCAGTAATGCTTTGGATAGCCTTGCATGAGTCGCTTCACATTATCCCGACAATGCTCAGCCTAAAGGCCAATCTCTCGCGGGTCAAGTTCTCTCGGACTAGACGGTATAAGTGCCCGCGCCAACAGCCCCTCCGTGCCCGGTCCAGTTGGTATGGAAGAACTGGCCGCGGGGCTGGTCGAGGCGCTCGTAGCCGTGGGCGCCGAAGTAATCGCGCTGGGCCTGGAGCAGGTTCGCCGGAAGACATTGACTGCGGTAGGAATCGAAGAAGGCCAGGGCGGTGCTGAAGGCCGGCACCGGGATGCCCTTGCGGGCGGCGGTAGCCACGACCGTGCGCCAGGACTGCTGCCCGTGCCTGATGGCCTGTCGGAAGAACGGGTCCAGCAGCAGGTTGGTCAGCTCCGGGTCGTGGTCGAAGGCCTCCTTGATCTTGCCCAGGAACGCGCTGCGAATGATGCACCCCCCGCGCCACATCAGGGCAATCGCCCCGTAATTGAGGTTCCAATGATATTGCCGCGCCGCCGCCCGCAGGAGCATGTAGCCCTGGGCATAAGAGACGATCTTGGAGGCGTAAAGGGCGCGGCGGATGTGCTCGATGAGCTTCTTCTGGTCGCCCGGAATGAGGGGGCGGGGCCCCTTGAGCTTGCCCGCGGCGGCGGCGCGCTCCTCTTTCAACGCGGAGATGCAGCGGGAATAAACCGCCTCGGCGATCAGCGTAATCGGGATGCCCAACTCCAGGGAGGAGATGACCATCCACTTCCCGGTCCCTTTCTGCCCGGCGGCATCGAGTATCTTGTCCACCAACGGGGCGTTGTCTGTGTCTTTGAATTTGAGGATGTCCCGGGTGATCTCGACGAGGTAGGAATCGAGTTCGCCCTGGTTCCACTCGGCGAAGACCTGGCTCATTGCCTCGGCGCCCAGGCCCAGCCCGGTTTTCATGAGGTTGTAGGCCTCGCAGATGAGCTCCATGTCGCCGTATTCGATGCCGTTGTGGACCATTTTCACGTAATGGCCGGCGCCGTTTTCTCCGACCCAATCGCAGCACGGGGCGCCGTCCTCGACTTTGGCGGCGATGCTCTGGAAGATGTCCTTGACGTGCGGCCAGGCGGCAGGGGAGCCCCCCGGCATCATGCTCGGACCCCGGCGCGCCCCCTCCTCGCCGCCAGACACGCCGGTGCCGACGTAAAGGAGTCCCTTGGATTCGACGTATCGGGTGCGGCGGATGGTGTCCTCGAACAGTGAATTGCCCCCGTCAATGATGATGTCGCCCGGTTCGAGGCGCGGCAGAAGCTGCTCGATGAATTCGTCCACCGCCTGGCCGGCCTTGACCATGAGCATCACGCGCCGCGGCTTCTTGAGCAGGGCGACCGTCTCCTCGATGGAATGAGCGCCGATGACGCGCGTGCCTTTGGCCTGCTGGTTCAGGAATTCATCCACCTTGGAAACGGTGCGGTTGAAGGCGGCCACAGTAAAACCGTGGTCGTTCATGTTGAGGATGAGGTTCTGGCCCATCACGGCCAGCCCAATGACGGCAATATCGGCTTTGGCTTCCATATAGGTAGAATACAGGTGGAAAGAGTTGGTTTTTAGCCTCCGACCTGGAGGCGCGGGTTGCTTTCGAGCATCTTTTTCAAGTTGGGCCAATCAACCTCGTTCATCTCGCTGAAGGCGTTGAGGTAGATCGCCACCACTTCGTTTGGATACTTGCTCAGCAGTTTGTCAACCGCCTCCTGGAGCTTCGGGTCGTCCACGGATTTGGGCAGGTCTTCCACAACGCCTTCTTTGTGGGGAAGACCCAGGGTGTCCAGGAAATCCACGAGCATGGCGTTGTATTTCTTGAGCAGCCAGGCCCGGATGAGGTTTCCGGTGACGGGGTCCAACACCGGACGCGTGAGCGTGGCCAGCATGTCCGCGTGGCGCTGCGCTCGAGGTTGGCGCTCCAGGAAAACCGGGCGCAGCTTGCGCGCCTGGGCGACGGCGTTCAATGCGGCGCGGTAAAGGGGCTTGTCCGATTCGTAAACGAAAGTGACTATTTCAAGCGCCAGGTTCGGCGTCATGAAACCGAGCAGTTCGTGTGACTTGAGCATGTGTGTCGGTTCAATCCAGTATCGTGGTTCGATGACAAAGGCTGGGATTCACCCCACCGTCGTCAGCGAAATCTTATGCACGCGGGCCAGGCGTTCGCAAGCGTCCAATTCCAAAAGAAGGGACTTGCCGGCTTCAAAAGCCAGGACCGAAATGCCGGCGGCGGCGCACGTATCGAGCGTTTGGGGACCCAGGCAGGGGATATCGAAGCGCCAGTCGTGCTTTTCCTTGGCGGCCTTGACCGCGACCGCGCCGCCGTCCTTGCCCGCCAGGCCGCCCCCGCGTGAGAGGCATTTGTCTGTCCCCTCGAAACCCTCGACGGCCAGGACGGTGCCCTTCTTGACCACGACAGTCTGGCCAATCTCCAGGCGCGAGACCTCCTTGGCGATGCGAAACCCAAAGGCGACGTCCGCCCGCTGCGCCTCCGAAAGGGCCGGTCCCAGCGTGAAGCCGGCCCCCGGCATCAAGGGGCTGAGCCAAGGAGTCGCTTCGATCAGCTCGACGCCGTCCTGTTTTAGCGCATCCGCCACGGCGCCGAAAATCGTTTGCGCGTTCTTCTCCTTGAGCCGGAGCAGGAGGGTCAGGGCGCGCAGGTCCGGACGAACGTCGTAGAGGTTCCTGGGGGCAATCTGGCCCGCCATAACACACTGGCGCACGTTGCGCCGGGTAAAGGCCGAAATCAGCTTCGAGAGCTGCCCGACCCTCAACCATACAATCTCGTCCACCAGCTCCGCCAGCGCCGGGTCGGTTTCCCCCTCGAACGCCACCGCCACCAACCGCTTGACGCCCAACTGCCGGGCTTGCCGGGCGAAAACCAGGGGCAGCGCGCGATTGCCGGCGATGATGCCGAGGGTGTCAAGCGGCGGTGTCATCGGCGGCCACCCTGCCGGGAACCCCGGACCGATCTCGCTGAAAGGCCCCAAAAGGGGGGCCAAACGACGATTCTGTGACTTTTTTTCATTTAAGGCTTGAAAATTGGACTGGGATGTGGCGTAGTAAGCCCTTTAAGGTCCGTTTGGACGCGACCAGGCGATTTCGAGGCGGACGAAGAGTCATCGTTGAAAAAACTGTTTCAACTGGAGAATAATATAAGGCGCGCGAGCGTCAATCCTCTTGTTCTAGTGTTGGTAGATGGTGAGTGTCCTTCGTGACCGGCGCGTTGCCGGTCGGTCTTGCTGAGATGAACCATGGCGGCAAATGGCCACGCAGAATTTCTGAACCGAAATGGACTGGGAAAGTCTGATTATTTATGCTGAACAGGAAAGAGAATAAACCGGCGGCCGGGGTTGAGGCTGCCGGTCGCCCCGACAACCGGGTAGCGGCGGGTGGCCAGCGCCGGCATCGCCGCCGTTTCATCATTTCGTCGAAGGCTCCCGGAGCCCGCCCGGACCCGAATCACGAGGCCGCTCCGAGTTTGCCTGGCAAGGCCCCCGCGGCGACGGACGCCAAACCGGTCCAGGGCCAGGTTGGCCAGACCCCGCACGCCATCCTCGATCTCAATGAGACGATCAAGACCCTCCTGCAAATGGCTCGCGAGCACGGGCACTTGACCTACGACGAAATCAACGACGTGCTGCCCGACGGTGTTTCCCCCGAAGAGCTGGACGATCTCTACATGAAGCTCCGGAACATGGAGATCGAGATCGTGGACCACAGCGAGATGGAACGGAGCAAGCCCCTGGAGCCGGACGAGGATGAAGACCACCGCCTCGAGGTGCTGGATGACCCGGTGCGGATGTACATGAACCAGATGGGCAAGGTGCCCTTGCTGACTCGGGAGCAGGAGGTGGAGATTTGCAAGCGCATCGAGGAAGCCGAATCGGAGATGACGCGCCTGGTCTATAGCCTGGGCTTCGCCGCCAAGGAACACATCGCCATCGCGGAAAAGCTCCTCTCGGAGCCTCCCAAAGAGCGTTTTGACCGCGTGGTGGTGGACAGGAAGGTCGCCAACCGCGAGGGCCATCTCAAGGAGTTGCGTAACTTAATCAAGAAGGTGCGGCAGATTGACGACGAGGTGGACAAGCTCTGGCAGAAAACGGCCACGCCCAACCGGGATGAGAAGCTCTTTGCCGAGTTCCAGAAGCGGGACCGCAAACTCCAGGAGACCTTTCCCAAGTTCTACTACAAGCACAGGGTGCTGGAGGACATGATACTCGTGGCCGCCAACGTCCACGAGACATTCCAATCCAGCCTGCGCCGGATTCAGGAGCTGGAGCCTCACCGCAAGTCGCCCGAGCAACAGGCCCTCCTCGATGGAGAGCGGACAAAGATACACGACCTCGAGCGGTTTGTCCGCGAACCACGCGAGGAGTTTTGTCGTATTTTTAAACAACTCAGGAGCGCCGCCGAGCGGGCTCATCAAGCCAAAACGCACATGGCCGAGGCCAACCTGCGCCTGGTGGTGTCCGTCGCCAAGAAATACACCAACCGCGGACAGTCCTTCCTGGACCTCATCCAGGAAGGCAATATCGGGCTTATGAAGGGCGTCGAGAAGTTCGAGTACCGGCGGGGCTACAAGTTCTCAACCTACGCTATCTGGTGGATTCGGCAGGCCATTACCCGCTCGATTGCCGACCAGGCGCGCACCATTCGCATCCCGGTCCACATGATCGAGATTATGAACAAGCTCTGGCGCGCCCAGAAGCAGCTCACCCAGGAATTGGGCCGCGAGCCGACGCCCGAGGAAATCGCCGACGAAATGCGCATGCCCGTCACGCGAATCAACTCCCTGCTCAAGATGGCCCAACAGCCCATCTCCCTCCACGCCCCCGTCGGCGACGACGGCGACGTGAGCGTCGGCGATTTTATCGAGGACAAAAGCGCCGAGAACCCCTCCGACGTGACCAGCTACAGCCTGCTCAAAGAGAAACTGGGCGACGTGCTGACTAGCCTGACCGAGCGGGAACGCAAGATTCTGGAGATGCGCTTCGGGCTGGTGGACGGCTACGAGCGGACTCTGGAAGAAATCGGCAGGATGTACAACGTGACTCGCGAGCGCATCCGGCAGATCGAAGCCAAGGCCCTCCGCAAGCTGCGCCACCCCACGCGCGTCCGGCACCTGCAAGGCTTCCTCGATACGGAAGAAGAAGCCGCCGCCTAATCGCCCAAGGTTCCCACTCAAGGGGTGGTCCGCTCGGGCTGCCCCTGGCGAAGGACGTTTTCCATCTCGTCGTCGTCGTCCCGCTCGACGGAGCGGAGGCGCCGCGCCGCGCCGTAGTCGGGGTCTTTGGGGTCTTTGGCCTTCTCTGGATCGAAGATGCGGGGATCGACCGTCCGGCAGCGATAGGGCCGAAAATCAGGTGTCGTGGTGAAGCAGTCGGCGAAGTCATTGGCGAGGGCGTCGAACATGTTGAGCGGAGGAACGCCGAGAATCTCGTAGAGCGTGCGGTGCATGCTGACGATGGTGGTATGGCGATGGGAGACGTAGCCGTGCCTGGCCCAGGGGCTGATGAGGAGAAGCACGCTGCGTTGGGCGTCGACATGGTCGGGTTCGCCGCCGGCGTCGTCCTGGGTGACGAAGATTGCCATCTGCTTCCAGTACCGGGTGTGGGAGAGGAATTCGACGATCCGGCCAAGCGCGAGGTCGTTGTCGGCCATCCAGGAGGCGACGTAGGGGTAGCCTTTGTCGGCCTTGGGGTCGGTGCCGTGGTCGTTGCACAGGGCGATGTTGAGGAAGGAGGGGAAGGCGCGAAATCCGTGCAGGTAGCGGCGTTCGACGTCCTTCATAAACCAGTGAGCGCGGTACTGGTCGGGGATGTTCATGTTGAAAATAGGGAAGCCGAAGCAGGTGTTGTCGTAGAGGACCTTGGGCATGGGGATATTCACGACCTCGCGGGCGCCCGTGGGGCTCTCGTTGGCCTCTTCCTCGACTCCGGGCAACTCGAAGCCCTCGCCGTAATTGCGGAACCGGATGCCGTGGCGGGCGAGGTGGTCCCACATGGCGCCCGCCTCGGGATAGTCCTCCGGTATCAATGACCCGTTCGAGCCCATCGAGTAACGCCTGCCCGGGGCGGAGCTGTCTTTCTTGAAGGCCCAGCCGACGGTGTAATTCATCTGCATGAGATTGTTGGGCTGGACGCCGACGAGCCATCGATGGCCCACTCCGGAGGCCTCCGGCTCCATGTAGAAGTTATCGCTGATCGTGAATTGGCGCGCGAGAGCGTTGTGATTCACCATCACCGGGACATCCCGGAGCGTGGGCTGGCCGTCGGCGCGGATGGTCTGGTGAAGACCCCAGCGCAGGAGGCTCGGGTCGTCGTTGGCCCCCGGGACATGGTCGAAGATCGTATCGTAAGTGTGGTTCTCCTTCGCGATAAAGACCACGTATCGGATTTCCTTCGAGGTTTGGGCTGGGCTGGTGGGAATGACCGGCGAACTCATCGTCGCCCGGTCGGCCTCGCTGTCCACCATGCCGTTATAGGCCAGGACGTTGGCGGTCATTTCGCGGAGATCATCATCCAGGGGCACGTCCAGGACCGAGATGACGCCGCGCATGCCCAGGAACTCGTCCTGGGGGCCTTCCCGGCCCGCGTTGGGTCCGTTTCCAAACCCGCGGAAGCAGATGCATGCCAGGTGCCTGCCGTCGGGCGATATCGCGACCCGGTAGGGATACCAGGCCGTGGGAATGTGGCCGAGGACGCGCAAATCCACGGCGTCGAGGACGGCGATGGCATTGATCCCCATCTCCGCGACGTAGAGCCGGCGCCCGTCGGTTGAGACCGCCATGCCCGCCGGGCTTACCCCGCGCAGATGGGCCACGAGGGGGGAGGGGACGAGGCGTTCCTTTGCCACGATGCGGTGCTGCCGCAGGTCGATGCGCTCGATGATGTCGTTATTGCCGTTGGAGACGAAAACCGAATCCCCCGTGGCCGCGAGGAAATTAGGGGCGCTGCCTCCGACCGTTTTCCCCCCGTCTGACGGGGCGCCGATGAGGAGGCCGGTCTTGAGGCGGCTCGAGACAGCGGGGTGAGCCGGGTCCGCGACGGCCACGCCCCAAACGGAAAACGAGTCCGGGACATTCGGTTCCCCCAGGCCGGGAATGAAGCGCCCCTCGAACTCGACACCCTCCCGGGCCTGGCGGCTGGGGAAACCGAACGGCGGGATGGTGGTCCCGCGTGGGTCGAATCGTTTGTCCTTCGGCGGGGGGACAGGGCTGTATTCAAATAAGCCTATGTTGGCCACGTAGAGCTGCTCCCCGGCGAGGGTGAGCGCGTATGGATAGCGCCCCACGCGAACCGAGCCGGCGACCTGGCCCCGGGCGATGTCGATCACCGCCACGCGGAAGTTGGCCACGTCGGCGCAGTAGAGAAATCGGCCGTCCTGGCTCGTCTTCAAATCGACCGCGAAGCTGTCTGCGTATTTCTGGCCGGCCACCTCGACGTTGAGAGGGATTTCGCCTGTCATTTGGCGGGAGTCGGTGTCGTAAACGTAGATCGAACCATCGTCGCCGCTGCTCCAATAGAGAAGCCGGCCGTCGGCGGAGAAATCGGCCGCGCCAGAGTTGGATCGGTGCCGCTTCTTCCCCTTGGCGGGAGGCTTGATCTCCTGGATGGCCGGGGCAGGCCCGCACCAACCCCGGATGAACTGACCGGCGCCCGAACTGGCTACGAAAAGAGAGCCGCCATCGCGAGACATCACCAAGCCATGCGGCCACCGCGCCAGGGGAAAATGATGGCCTGCCGGTTTCAGGAGGCGTCCGTTGGGCAGCACCGTCACGCCGGAGGGGTCGTGGCGGGCGTAGGTGTCGACGGACGGAGCGTGGAGATAGGGCGTGGTCTCCGAGAGAGCGCACCGCGGCGCCGCCACCAGGAGGAGACTCAGCGAGAGACGGATGAGCACTTGCATCGTGCCGGCCATGATAAGCGTCAGGTTCACGATTTCGAGGCAAACCAGTTACATCTGGGCAACAACCCGGATGCGCGATGGATTTGGGGGATGGCGGAGGCGGATGGGAATCGAACCCACCTGGGACTTTGTTGAATCCCACGCTGGTTTTGAAGACCAGGAGCGTCACCAGATCGCCCTACGCCTCCCGCGCAGACTAACTCTGCTGATTGTCAACGAGCCCGAACGGGCCGAGCGTATTGCCGCCGGGAGCGGTTTGGCAAGAGAACGTTCCGGGAATCGGGCCTTCAACCGCAACGCGGTCGCTTCAGGAACCGGCGCCCAGGGCCGCGCGGACGAGTTCGGGCAGGTATTTGAGAGGAACCGGTCCTGGGGCGAGAACGGCTTCGTGAAAGCGGCCAGGTTGGAACTTGTCGCCGAGTTCACGCTGGACGGTCTGGCGGACGCGGTAATGGGCCATGCGGCCGACGAAGTAGGTGGAGAGCTGAACGGAGCTTTGTTTGGCGCGGATGATTTTGAGGCGGGCTTCGCCTTCGGATTGATAGGCATCTTCGGTCAGGAACTTAAGGGCCTGCTCGTCGGTCATGGCGGCGCAGTGCATGTTGTGGTCGAGGAGGGCGTTGCCGACGGCGCGGAGGTAGAATTTGAGTTGGGTCAGGCGCAGGGGCAGGTCGCCCTGGCCGTAGCCCTGGTCGAGCATCATCTGCTCGGTATAGACGGCCCAGCCTTCAATGTAAGCGCCGGATTGGAGCACGCGGCGGATGGGCGAGGCAACGCGGTTGGCGTAGTCGAACTGGACGTAATGTCCGGGGAAGGCCTCGTGTATGGTCAGGATTTGGAGCATGCAGCGGTTGTATTCCTCGAAATAGCTTTCGATGCGCCTGGCATCCCAGTCCTTGGGCGGCGGGCTGACGGCGTAGTAGCCGGCGGCTTTGGGGTCGAGCGGCGGGGCTGGGTTCATATAGGCGGTGGAATTGCCGCGTTGGAATTCGGGCATCTCGATAATCCGGCAGGTATCCGGCTCAGGCAGCCGCAAGATGTCGCGCTCCGCGATGAAACGACGAATCCCGGTCACAGCCTGGCGCACGTCGCCGAGGAGCGTTTCGGACTTGCCGTGGTCCTGGCCGATGCGTTCGAGCACCTGCTGGACGGTCGCCCGGCGGCCGGGGGCGTCGTCGGGCGGCACCGGGAGCCGGGGGAAATAGCGGCTCCAAAGCTGGCGCGCAACCACCCACATCTCGCGCTGAACACGGTCAAATTCGGCCTGGGCGTCCGTGAAGACCTGGTCCGCGTCGAGGCCGGCGTCCAGCTCCAGTTCGAGCTTGCGATAGAAGCGGTCCTTGCCCAGCCGCCATTGGCCATTGGCCTGGGGCAGCAGGTCGTGTTCGAGGAATCTCTGGTAACCCTTCAGGCAGTCCGCCACGCGGGTGGCGGCGGATTTCAGGGCGGCCAGTTGCGGCGTCGCGCCGACGAATTGAAAGAGGTCCTGTTGGTAAAACCCGATGGCGCCCTGGTTTTGACGGATGGCCGTCTCGAGAGACACGCGCGACGGGTTGCGCAGGTTTCCCCTGGCGGCGGCCACCACGCGCGGAATCAGCGCCATCCGCGCCAGGCAGTTGGCGATGTTGGTTTCCTGGGGCAGCGTGGATTGCGCCAGCAGCAGATAGACGCTGTCGCTGATATAATCGTTATAGACGCGCGGGTCTTGCTGGAATGGCCGGGTGTTTTCGGCGAGCCAGATCGAGCGGATGAAGTCCTGGCGGAGAATCTCGAAATCGATTTGGGCGGCGCGCGACAGCCGGGCATAATCCACCTCGCGCGGCAGGGCTTCGAGGGTCCGGCGCGCATGGGCAAGCCAGGCATCTTGGGCGGCCTGCGACAGGTCCTCCAGCAGGCTGTCGAAACGATGATCGCCCAGGCGCGTCGCTTCCAGCGGCTGCTCCCGGAAATGCGCGTCGAGATACTCCTGGAAGAAACTATAGAGCCGGGCGTCCTGGTCCTGGGCGGAGACGAACATGGAGCCGGCGGCGAGCGCACAAACGATTGGCAAGAATCGGGATGGTATCAGGTGTTTCATGTGAAGTGTTAGGCCGCCGAATCGTCGGAATCTTTGCCCCGCATGTTCTCATTTCCGCCCGGGGTCCGTTCGTTTGACAAGTTCCGCAAGAGCCGCCAGGCCCACAGGGAGAGGGCGGCAGGCACGCCAACAAGGGCGGCCATGAGCAGCGCGAAACCAAGGTCAACGCTCGGGCGAGGCCATTCCGCGACAGCCCGCCAGACATGCAGCACCGCGAGGAGGCCGAAGAGAAGGCCGGTGGTGACAAGATATGCTTTCATTTGAGGCATCGCTTTCGCGAAGTTAAAACCACACTTACATGTTGGCATAAACTGGCTTGCCGCTCACCGACCCCGCGCATCGGCATCCGGCGCCGTGGTTGGATGGACACCCGGCTGAGGAAACGGAAGGCGCACGGGGGGCAATTCCAGTCTGCCATTCCAGACCTGAGGGCCGGTTCCGCGCGCTCGCGGTATGGTCAAGACGCCAGAGAGGCTGTAGTCCCCGTGATTGGTCGGTCCGAAATACCAGATGCCCGTGGGCTGGCACAAATCCAGTTTGGTCTTGTCCTGATAATCCCCGCCGCCGGCAACGGAAATGGGGAATCGCAGGCTGCCGTCGGGAGGAAGAGCCAGATTGTAAAAGTGGATGCGAATTGTGTCGCGAAAAGCCGGAAATTCAGGTTTCAACTCGACGCCATTTTCGTCGACAACCCGGCACGTGATGTTGGTTGCGGGGTCCATGGCCACATTGAGCAGGACTGTTCCCGCGCGAGGACACGTGTTGCGCAACTCGAGGTAGAGCACGATTTCCGAGAGTTTGTTGCTGGCGATCAGGCGCGCCTGCAGAAAATGATTCTCCGCCGACCACTCGCCCACCGCCTCCTGGGCCGCGTCGGCGCGCGCCGCCTGAAAGATTGCCATCAGGAACAGAGATAGGATGACGTTTCGCATAGGGCATCAGGTCCAGCGCTGTTTATACGGGCATTGATATTGGTTAGTCTATTGAGCCGGAAAGTCAAGAGTTGGGGCGGGCGGGCATCCGTGTGGACACCTGACCTGGTTTAGGTTAACAATCCCGGCGTGATCGCCACGGCATACTATTGTGTCCAGCGTTTCTTCAGCCTGAACCTAGGCCGCAAGGCCCTTGCGCTCGGTGTTAAGGATGAGGCAGGCCCATCCGCCGGAACGGTCGGGTTTGTCCTGGGTCTGCTTTTGCTCCTGCAAAGTTCTCTGGGCATCCAGGGGAAGGCGGTCGATATCAGCCTGGCCAACGGCGACGTGCTGCGCATCGAGGCAGTCACTCCGAGCATCTTTCGGGTGCGGTTGGCGGCGGATGGACGGTTCGAGCCGTCGTTGATGGAACGGTACGGGATCGTAAGAAGTGACTGGCCCGCCGCCGACTCGACCACGCACGCGGAGGCTGGAAGCACAACCATCGAGACGGCAGCCGGCTCGTTGTCCGCACGCGCACAGGACGGTCGGTTGCAGTTGCGCGGACGCGGGGGAGAAATCCTCTGCGACCAGATTCTGCCGCAACCCACGCGCTGGAGCGAGGCAGAGCTTCAGGCGTTCAAAAAGCGCCAGGCTTCCCTTGCCGACTATTTTCGCGGTGAAGAGCGCAAGGAAGGACAGGTCCAGATCATCGGGAGCGCCGCCCCTGACAAGACGCGCTACTCCGACGTGATGCACGAGTTCTTTCTGCCGACGAACTCTTTCGGGGCGGTGTTCAGCCTGCGAGCGGACGAGCGTTTGTACGGGCTGGGCACGGCCTCCTCCAAGCGCCTCCAGTTGCGGGGGCACGGCTACCGGCTCTGGACTCAGTATCGCGGCAACTTCGGATACCACGGCCAGGCGGATTGGGAGCAGACCGAAGGGCCGATCCCGTTGCTGCTGAGCACCGGCGGTTGGGGCGTCTTCGTCAACACCTCCTGGGTTCACTATTATGACCTGGGCCGCTACGAGGCCGACCGGGCGTTGTTTTGGGGACCGGGCGGTCCCTTGGATTTCTACCTGCTGGTCGGCGATTCGCTGCCCAAGCTCATCGAGCTATACACCGAAATCACCGGCAGGCCCCGCTTGTTGCCGGAGTTTGCTTATGGGCTTACGTATGTCAGCCAGATCACCCAAAACGAGCATGAGATCCTGAATGATAGCCGGCTGTTCCGCGAGAAGGGGATTCCTTGCGATATCATGGGGATCGAGCCGCAGTGGATGAAGAAGAATTACGACTCTTCCCACGGAAAGGAATGGAACCCCGACAAATTCTACATCCCGGATTGGATGGGGCCGGACTCCAAGGACGGGACCTTCATCGGGGGCTTGGACCGGACGGGTTTCAAACTGTCACTTTGGCTGGTCTGCGCCGATGATCTTACGATGGAGGAGGAACGGCAGGTTGCCATCCGTGAAGGGCGAGGCAACGGATTCCCGAAGGAGCCGGACGCCTGGTTCAATCACCTGAGGAAATTCGTGAGGAACGGCGCGCGGTGCTTCAAAATGGACCCTGAAAACCTGATCCAGGAGCACCCCGGCAGGAAGTACTACAACGGGCGCGGCGACTTGGAGAACCACAACCTCACCCAGGTCCTTTATCACAAGCAAATGTGCGTCGGCTACGAGGACTTTGCCAAACAACGGGCCATGAACCATTACTGCGCCGCCTACGCCGGGGTCCAGCACTGGGGCGCTACGACGATGGGCGACAACGGCGGAGGCCCCAAGGCCCTGGTGTGGATGCTCAATTACGGCATGAGCGGCCATATAAATACCTCGTGCGACATGGAGACCCAGGGGCCGGGCCTTCACTTCGGCTTCCTCCAGCCCTGGAGCCAGCACAACAACTGGGCTTATGCCTCCCAACCCTGGTTTCTGGGCAAGCAAGCCGAAGCGATGTACCGCGATTACGCCCGGCTGCGCTATTCGCTGCTGCCTTACATCTATTCCGCCGCGCACGCCGGCTATCTCACCTCGATGCCTATTCTCCGACCGATGCCGCTTGCGTATCCCGGCGACCTCAAGCTCGCCGATTGCCTCACCGAGTACATGCTCGGGGACAGCCTGCTGGTCGCCGCGTTTACAGACAGGGTCTATTTGCCCGCCGGCCGTTGGATCGATTATTGGACCGGGGCGGAGTTCGAGGGGCCAAGAGAGATGCCGTGCGTTTTTCCCGCGAACCGGGCCGGTGGATTGTTCATCAAGGCGGGCGCCATCATCCCCTACTGGCCGGAAATGGACTTCGTCGGCGAGCAACCCTTTAGCTCCCTCAAACTCCATGTTTACCCGCAGGGCAAGAGCGACTACACCCTTTACGAAGACGACGGCAATTCTCTGGCTTACCTGAGCGGCGCGGTGGCGGTGACGCGGATTCGTTGCGAAGCCGGTCCCGGGGCCGCGACCCTCACAATCGAGCCCCGTCATGGAACTTACGACCGCATGCCTCAGCAGCGCGATTTCGAGGTGTGGATTCACTCGAACCCGGCCCGGAAACTCGCCGTGAACGGGAGCCAGGCCGCCGTGAATTACGATGCGACAGCCAAGGCGACGCGCATCGCCGTGAAGGAAGATCCCGCGCGGAAGACCGCGATTCGCATTGAGTGCGAGTTCTGACGACCCGCAAAGGTCTTGTGGGGTCCGAAATGCGGCCATGCGGGATTCTGCGGCTCCTTTGCGATTGACGCGAATGTCCCCGCTTGCTGCAATCCTCAGACGATTGCAAACAGGCGCCACATTTGCCCCGCGAGAGTTGGCCTGCGTGGTTCACACGCCCAGGCGGCCCGCGCACGTCCCGCGCCCCTGTGGGGCGTGGTTCCTCGGCGTGGTTCTCCTGTTGAGCGCCGCATTGGAGGGCTGGTCCGGCAGCATCGCCGAAAGACAGCAAGCTCTCGACGAATGGCGCAACCTGACGGCGCCCACCGCCTCGCCTCCGAGGGTGTTCGTCAAAGGTGACACCATTCTCCTTTGTTTTTCCACCCCGACGGGCGTCGAGGCATTCAGCGCGAACTGGCATCGGGTGCGGATTCCCACTCCCAACTACAAAGTCAACTGCGAGGTGTTGCGTTGGGACCAGAAACTGCCTCGGATGCCGGCTGGGGCGCGACACTGGCGCGAGGCGGTCGTCATCGCCGGCGGTGAATGGCGTCGGATGGCCACCGACCTCATCGCTCAACTCACGCCCGCCACGCCGGGCAACGGGGCTTGCTACCAGGCATTCCTGGCTGATGACATCTTATACCGCGACCGGCAGGGCAATCCCCGGGTCGCGGCCCGGGGCGAGCAACCGGCCGGTATTGAAATCGAACATCGTTTTTCCACCGAGGAGACCCTGGACTCCCTGGCACGGCTGGTGGACGAGCACCTGGCGCGGAGTCATCCCGGGGGCATGCTCTTCCTCCTTATGGCTCCCGACGCCAACCGCGTCGCGCAACCGCTGCTGCTGGACCGGCAGCGCCGCCGCTGCTACTGGCTCACACCCGCCGCTCTTTACGACAACACCGACCGCGGCCTGAGCCTGGCGGTGACCGCCCAGGGCCTGAGCGCGCTCTTGCTGCAAGCGCACGGCGAGGCGCTGCTCAAGAATCCCATCTCCAGCATGGCGCGCCTGGCCGACCTCGGCCTCGACACGCTCGTCCGGTTCCTCCGGATGCCCTTGCCTAAGTCGGGCCAGGCCCCTCCCCCCCTGGCCGAAAACGCCCAGCCCATGGACCTCGCCCAATGGGAAGAGTGGTTGGATCGGTACACCGGCACACTGCGCGAGGAGGGCTCGATGCGCCTGCTCATCGACGGCGACCGCTTCTTCGACCGTCTCCACCAGGCCATCGCCGACGCCACCAACCATATCAGTTTCGAGATTTATATCTTTGACAGAGATGACGCCGCCGTCGCCGTCGCCGACCAACTCAAGGAGCGGTCTCGGACGATCCCGGTCAAGATCATCATGGACCGCATGGGCAGCATCGGGGCGGGCATTCACCCGCCCGCCACACCGATGCCCCAGGACTTCACGGCCCCCACTTCCATGCTGAGTTACTTGCGCCAGGATTCCCGCGTGCAAGCCCGGTCGTTTCTTAACCCCTGGCTTTCGGCGGACCATTCCAAGGTGCTGCTGATCGACGGCGCCTGCGCGTGGCTGGGCGGGATGAACCTCGGCCGCAAATACCGCTACGAGTGGCATGACCTCATGGTCGAGGTCCACGGACCCGTGGTCGCTTCCCTTGAGGACCGGTTTAAGCGTCATTGGGCCCACGCCGGCCCTCTGGGGGACCTCGCCTACGCAGGGGCGCTGCTCGGCGGCGGTTCAGCCAAAGAGAGGGCCGCCGCCGCTTGCGCTCCCGGCCCCTGGATACAGGTCCGCCGTTTGCCTACCCATACGGCCTGGAAACCCTTCGCCGCCGCCGTGCTAGAATCGCTCCACCACGCCCGCAGCTACATCTATGTCGAAGACCCTTACCTGTTCGACAAACGGGTCATCGCCGGCCTGGTCCGCGCCCGGCGGCGCGGCGTGGACGTGCGCGTCGTCCTGCCGCGTGTCAACGATCTCAAGCCGGGAGGCCGCAGCAACCTGGTGAACGCCAATTACCTCATCGAGCAAGGGGTGCGCGTCTATTTCTATCCCGGGATGACCCACGTCAAGGCCCTGCTGGTCGATGGCTGGTCGTGCCTGGGTTCCGGCAACCTGAACCACCTCAGCCTCCGGCTCAACCAGGAGCAGAACATCGCCACGTCGGACCCGGCCTTTGCCGGGTGCCTCAAGCGTGAACTCTTCGAGGAAGACTTCGCCCGCTCTTCCGAATTGACGGAACCGGTCTCGCTCGAATGGATGGACGTGCTCGCCGACCTTGTGCTCGAAAACTTCTAACAGCCGCGCCATGACAATTCACATCACCCGGGCTGAAAGTCCCTCTCAGATTGACGAGGTTCGCGTCCTGTTTCGGGAGTATGAGCGGCATCTTCGCGTGAATCTTTGCTTTCAGAGTTTCGAGGCGGAATTGGCGGGCCTGCCCGGCAGCTACGCTCTTCCCGGAGGGGCGCTGCTCATCGCAATGGACGGAGACCGGGCCGCCGGGTGCGCGGCCCTGCGCAAGTTCGCTGACGGCGTCGGCGAGATGAAGCGGCTTTTCGTCCGCCCGGAGCACCGCGGACAGGGCGCCGGCAGGGCGCTGGCAGTCCGCGTGCTCGAAGAGGCGGTTGGCGCGGGCTACACCCGGATGCGCCTGGACACCCTTGCCAGGCTCAAAGAGGCCATGAGCCTCTATCAGTCTCTCGGGTTCAAACCGATCCAGCCGTACCGCTTCAACCCGCTGGAGGATGTCGTCTATTTGGAGTTGGCCTTGACCCGGTAATGCCGGACCGACTCCTTGAGGCTCATTGTGCGCGAACACCCCTCGGAAACACAGGCTCCAGTCCAGGCGCCGCAAGAGGTTTTGCTCGCCGAGCGCGTCGTTGAGGCGGCGTTGCGGCAACAGCCTCTGCTGCGCGGCTTGATGGCGACGGGGGCGGCCTATTTGCCCCGGCGCGCGGGCGTGCTGTTCCGCAACTCCAAGCCGCCTTTGCGCGCCACTTTCCTTTATTGCGTGAAGGGAGGCGGTTGGTGCGAAATCGGCGGCCACCTCCGCACCGTTCGCTCCGGCGAATTGGTGGTCCTTCCCCCGGACCTCCCGCACACCTGCGCGGCGCAGGCCTCGATTCCATGGACTGTGCATTGCGTCCATGCCGCGGGCGCCAATGTCCCGCATTACATCGAGGCCTTGGGCGTTTCCGCCCGCGCCCCTTCGCTCTGGGTCGGCGAGGACATGCAACTGAGGCGGCTGTTCAGCGAGATACTCGAAGCCCTGGAGCGCGGGCCCGCCTTTGCCAATCTCCTCCAGGCATCCCATGCCCTCGGGTATCTCTTGGCCTCGTTGATTCGCCGGGACGAGCGCGCGCCGGATTCTTCCGACACCGCCAAGAAGGTGGCCGAGGCGATCGTTTACATGAGCCAGCACTTGGACGAGGCCCTTCGGGTGAGCCACCTTGCCCGCCTGGCCAACCTCTCGGCCACCCACTTCAGCGTCTTGTTCAAGGAGCAGACCGGCTGCTCGCCCCGCGATTACCTGCACCTGGTTCGCATCCACCACGCATGTCAATTGCTCCGCGACACCTCGCTCCAGGTAAAGGAGATTGCCGCCCGGCTCGGCTACCGGGACCCGTTTCATTTCTCCAGGCAGTTCAAAACCTTTCAGGGACTCTCCCCGAGCCAATTCCGGCAGTCGAAGATTCCTTCATGCGGTTAGTGAATAAGTCCATTCCTCGCCCGCCTTGACTGGAATAGCCTTGCCGGCATGAATCGTTTTACCAGTCTGGCGATTTCCAACCCTGCCGAGCTCCGCTTTGGGGTCTCGCCCCATCCGCTGACGACCCGCGGCGGTCTGCGCATCGGCGGCGGGTTGGTCTATCCGGAACTCAATTTTACCCTGCCGCCGATGACCGTCGAGAGCGCCACGATGCCCGAGGTCCGGAACCAATACCGCCAAATCATCTCCGGCGCGCTCGAACGCGCCGCCGAGCTGGAGGCGCCCGGTTTGGTCGTTGAATTTGAAACGCTGCCGCCGATGACGGAACACCCGGAGTGGGGAATCGAGTTGACGCGAATCCTTGTGGAGGCCATGGGCCACGCCCGCACCCGTCATGGACTCAAGAGCGTCCTGCGGATTACCCCCAACGACACCCGCGAGATGGAACGTCCGCCCTGCATGCGCCGAGGCCCGCTCCTGGAGGCCATGCTGGCCACTTTTGAAGGCTGCGCCGACGCCGGCGCCGAACTCCTGAGCATCGAGTCGGTGGGCGGCAAGGAAGTCCACGACGAGGCCCTGATGATGGGGGACGTCCGGGCCGTCCTCTTCGGCCTGTGCGTCCTGGGTGTGAGGGACATGCGCTTTCTCTGGACGCACCTCCAGCGCATCGCCTCCGCGCGCGGGGTCCATTGCGCCGGGGATACGGCTTGCGGCTTCGGCAACACGGCCATGGTCATGGCGGAGCAGAAGATGATCCCGCGCGTCTTTGCCGCCGTCGTGCGCGCCATCTCCGCCGTGCGGACCCTGGCCTGCTATGAGGCCGGCGCGGTCGGCCCCGGCAAAGATTGCGGTTACGAGAACATTATCCTCAAGGCGATTACCGGGTTCCCCATGGCCATGGAGGGCAAGATCGCCGCCTGCGCCCATCTCAGTCCCGTGGGCAACATCGCCGCGGCCGCCTGTGACACGTGGAGCAACGAATCGATCCAGAACATCAAGCTCCTCGGCGGCATGGCTCCCACCTGCAGCCTCGAGCAGCTCATCTACGATTGCCGCCTTATGAACGAGGCCCTGGCCGATGGCCCGGAGGCGGCGCTGCTCTACCGCAAATGGATGGTGGCCTCGGATGTCCACCGCGACCCCCAGGCCCTCGTCCTCGCCCCCGAGAGCGCCATCGTCATCGCCCAGGCAATCGTCGCCGCTCCCAACGATTATGCCGCCGGCAGAGCCGCCGGCCTCGCCGCCCTGCGCCTCATCCGCGATGCCCACTCCAATGGCGCCCTCAAGTTGCCTCCCCGCGAACTCCCTTGGCTCGAACGCCTCCAAACCTCACTCGAGACATTGCCTGACGAAGAATCCCGGTTCATCGATCTGATGATGGGGCAGGTGGATACCACACGCTTCCGCGCCGCGGAGTACGACCTGGCGTAAGGCGGCGGGAATTAATAAGGGTAGCAAGCTGCCTTGGTCTGTTGCTGCCCAGCTTCGTTGCACGCTCGTTACGGATCGTGGATGTGCGCCTCTTTCGCGCCTCGGCATCGGACAATGCCTCGGCGCCCTAATGCGAAGTTAGTTTTGTCATCGGTGGTCTGGTTGCCGAGTTTTTCCCAGCCTGACCACCCCATGTTATCTTTCAGGGAGGCCTACCCCCTCGCGCAAAGCCTCGATCGCGGTCTGGACCCCCCCACTCTTGACCTTGGCCTCAACAAACTGCTCCCACTTCAATGCCCGCGAACCTTTACGGCACTGTGAAGGTGCCGTGGTCCGTTTGGCCCGTCCCCGTACTGGAACCCGGGGGAATGAAAGTCTCGAAGTAACTGCCCGCCTTGGAGGCAGAGTAGGTGACGATGATGTAGCCGACGGTCCCCGCCATGTCGGTTGGGCTGGTGTAATCCATCTTGACCAAGCCCCCAACCGGGCTATACCGGAGGTACGTGTAGGAACCCTCCGATACCTCTTCCTCGGCTGACGGCTTGGTGGTAACGGTAAAGCCTGTAGCGGTGAAGACCGCCTTGCTCTGAGTGTGCAGTTCGGAGCCATAGGAATCTTTGGAATCGATCGTCTCACCCGCCAGCGAGTCGGGCGCCAGGTTCGGCTGGCTGCGAAAGGCGACGATGTTGGTATCAAGGCCGCCGGCACTGGAGTTGGTCGTGATGGCCAGGGCGCTTTGGCCGCTGGTGAAAAGCAGTTCCACCACCATGGGGTGATTCGTCCTGTCCGGCGGTGCGGTGTTGATCAGGGTCAGCATCGCAGTTTTCGTGTCCAACACGGTGTAATCGTAAACGCCGGCGGCATTGTCATCCTCGTTGCTGCCCGGGAGCATGGTCTGGCTGAAAGTGTTGGTGCCGAAGCTGATGGTGAACGTGTTTGTGTCCCCCGGGGAGCCTACCTGCGCCGTCAGGCCGGCCGGGGAGGCCAGGGCCCATTGCGGCTTGTCGCTCGGCTCATAAACGAAGCCGACGGTGTTCGTCTTGGAGCAGTTCCCAGCCCCGTCCTGGGCGTAGGCCTGCACTATGTTCGCGCCCGACTTGAGCGTCACCTGGGCTGTCCAGGTGGCCCATGAGTTCGTCGTGGCCGCCGGCATCCAGCCTCCGCCGTTGAATCGATATACGACTTGAGTTACCGCGACATTGTCACTGGCCCCGCCGGTGACGGTAAACACGGCGTTGGTCACGCTTTGGTTCACTGCCGGCGAGCGAATGACCAGCACTGGCGGGGTGGCATCCTTGAAATTGGCCGTCAGCGTCAGGCCGGTGTCCATCACGAAGAAAATGGTCGGGCTGCTGCTCGAGAGGCTGCCGGTCCAGTTGACAAACGCGAAACCCCTGCTCGGAACGGCCGTCATGCCATAGCGGGCGGCGATGTTGAGCCGTTTCCCGTTGTAGTTGGGACTCACGGTGCCTCGGCCCATGATTTGAACGGTCATCAGCGCTGTTTGCACATAGGCGAAACTCACGCTATGCGTGAGCGAGGTGGTGCCGGCCTTGTCCACGGCGTAGGCCTGCAGCGTGTTCGTGCCCGGCGTCAGGGTTACGCTCGCAGTCCAGTTGGTCCAACCGTTCGTGCTCACCGTCGCGTTCCAGCCCTTTCCGTTGAGTTGGTAATAAACGCCCGCCAGGGCGGTCTTGCCCTGCGCCTTGCCGGACACGGTCAAGGCGGCATTCGTCGCCGTGAGGCCGGCTGTCGGGTAGGTGATGATGACGGCCGGGCGGGTCGGGGACACCGCCGGAGCAGGGGGCGGAATGAGCAGCGAAGCCCCGAGAAGCGCCGCGACAAATGAAGATTTTTGCACGCTTTTCATGGCCCGAGGCTATCCAGCGCAACGAGGGGGTCAAGGGCGAACTTCAGGAAGTCACCGGGATCGTCTGTGGCTGTTGACTATTCCACGCCTGACCGAGCGCGGCGGGTGTACCCTCGGCACGTCCGTTGGGCCCGCTGGAAAGCGCAAAACCAAGGACCAACTCGATGCCCAGCGGCAGAATTGCTGCGCAAGCTCATCGCACTGTGCCACATTTCCTCCCCGGTGTGGCCTACCCTCATCTCTGTGCCGGACGACACCGCGTGAAGATATAAGGAGTTGTAGTAAAGCCACTTACACCAGTGATTCGGCATACGGAGAGTAGAAGATAATATCTTGTTCTTTTGCCGCCCTGATTGGCGGCTCGCTCGTTTCACATCCGCGGATAGGCGTCTCGGTCCCGCTTCGCTGGCCGGCAAAATCCCGCTGCGTGGCCGCTGGCGAGAGGGTTCTCACCGAAGCGTGGCTTGCGCCAATCCTCCTCACCCTGTATCTATGGTCCATGCACGAACGCATCGCTATTAACCCAAAGGTCTGCCACGGCCAGGCTTGCGTGAGGGGCACCCGCATCCCGGTGCATCAAGTCTTTCGCATGTTGGCCAATGGCGATTCCGTTGATTCGCTCCTCCGCGCGTACCCCTCTCTCCAGCGCGAGGACATCCTTGCCTGCTTCGACTATGCCGCATCGCTCGCTGAAGAGGAAGTCAGGCCTTTGGAGACCGTCCGCTCGGAATGAAGATCTTCGTGGACGAGAACATTCCCAGCCGCACCGTTGAGGAACTCCGTGGGCTGGGGCATGACGTGCTCGATATCCGTGGCACCGCTGACCAAGGAATGGATGACGACGTTCTCTGGGCGCGGTTGCTCCACGAACGACGCCTGCTCATCACCACCGACAAAGGTTTTGCGCAGCACCGGTAGGAGGCGCATCCCGGCATGCTCCTCGTGCGTTTGCGCCAACCCGCTGAACCAAAGATTCATGAACGAGTCCTGCGCGCCATGCACCAGTTTCCCGAGGCCGCCTGGCCGGGACTGCTGGTGGTGATGCGCGACACAATTCAAAGCGTCACCCGTGCCGAATTGAGCTGAAGACGGGTCGGTCCCCCGCCCGTCGCCCCTGACCGTGGTCCGTTATCTGCCGCCGCCCGCCCCCTGCTCCACGGAGGGCGGGTTCGGGGCCGGGGCTCCGTGTCAGGCCTACGGCCGCGGCCGTTGCCGCCTGTTCCCCCCCACGTACGGTTTTGGGTAAACCTCCGGGGAAAAGGCGGCGGTGATTCTAATCAGAGCGACGGCCTGCCGGTCCGGGCGGGGTGGCGTTTAGATGCTCAGGGAATCCACTCTGGCCAGAAAATGTTGCGATATTGAATTCGGCCGTCACTCTTGATTCGTCGGGTTATTCAAAGCTGGTCGCCGCGCCTACTTTTGAGGAAAGCCACTTGTCATAGGCGGCAGGGTCTTCCACGACCAAAAAGCCCTGGGCCATGCTCGAGTGGCCGTTGCCGCAGAGTTGGGCGCAGTTGATTTGAAAGCGGCCTGGCCGGGTCGGCCGGAACCAGAGCGGGATGCGCATCCCCGGGATGGCGTCCTGGGTGATGCGCATGGCAATGACTTTGAAGGAGTGGACGACGTCCTTCGACGAGATAAAAAGAATGACCGGCCGGAACCGTCCGTCGGGGTTCTTGGCCAGGGGCACGTGGATTTCGTTGAGGGTCTGGACGTCGTCTTTGCCGTTCGGGTCGTTCGGGTCGACGCCAAACACGTTTTCCGAGGTGACCCAGCGCATGTCTTGCTTGCCGAAGATGCCGTCCTTTCCGGGGTAGCGCGCGTTCCATGCGAACTGCTGGGCAACGATCTGGACGACCGTCGATTCGCTCTCTTTGGGGAACTTATCGACCGCCTTGGCCCAGAGCGGGACGGACAACGTGAACAGCAAGACCCCCTCGATGACGGCCACCCCGACTTCGAGGTAGCTCGAGATATGGCTCTTGACCCCGACGTAACTGGCCTTGGGATTCCGGGAGCGGCGGAATCGGAAGAGGGCGATCAGAAAGAAGCTCAACCACCCCACGAAGAGCGCGATCATGAGCCAGTGGACATAGACCATCAAATTGTCAACCTGTTGGGCCTGTTCCGAGGCCACGACGGGCAATCCAAGCAGTTTTTCTATCATAGTGTGTCCTTATGCCGGTTGCCGGGCGCTCGGGCGGAAGGGTGTCAACTGTCGAGTGTCGGGTGTGCCGGTCGTGCCCGGCGCCGCGGCGCGCGAAAGGGCCGCCGATCTTCGGGCCAGGCCCACAAAGAAGGCGGCAACACCGCCCAGAACCAGGAGGATCGTTCCCAACAGGCTCGCAATCCCCCAGTTCATGCCGTGCGCCAGCGGCGAGTCGCTTTGGCCGTAACAGGCCGCGCACGCCAGGAGGGCATTGGGCGCGAGGAATGGCAACGAAAGCGCGGAGACGCGAAGAATGCGGCTTGCTCTCATAAGTAGTCCATGTTTTTGAGTTTCTTTAGGAAATACCGCTCGTACAGGAGCAGGCCAACCCCGGTTGCCAGCGAGCCGAGTCCGAACACCAGGTCCGAGGCGCGGCCCTCGGCGGAGAAGAACGCCTTCAGCCCCCAGGCGGCGCAGCCGAAGGCCAGGGCTGTGGCGGCGGTGACAAAAACCAGATGAAAGGCCTTGAGGGACATACAGGGTCAGTGGGTCACAGTGTGCCGCGGAAAATCGGAGAACGACCAAATCGTGAGGAACATCAGGCCGAGGACAAAGACGGCAGTGAAACCGATGATGCAGTAAATCATTTTCCGCTCGGAGACAAGGTGCATGAAGTAGCAGGCGACGAGGGATGCCTTGCTGATGGCGATGGCCAGGGCGACGGCGATGTTAATCTCGCGGTTGCCAAATGGGATGTAGGATGCCCCGACGGTAATGAGCGTGCCGAAGATCAGGGCGTAAAAGACATACAAATACCGCCGAACGTGCTGCGCGAAATCGTCGTGGGCTTGAGCGTTCATAACAAGTAGAGGACGGGGAAGAGGAATATCCAGACCAGGTCGACGAAGTGCCAGAAGAGGCCGGAGATCTCGACGCGGTTGGTGAACCGCTCTGGGTCCCTTCGCCAGAGCCGGCTGCCGGGTCCCCATAGGAATCCGATGACGATGGCGCCGCCGATGACGTGGAGCGCGTGCAAACCGGTAAGGGTGAAGTAGATGGCCAGGTAGGTGTTGTGCCAGGGACCGTAGTTGTCCATCTTCTTGATCTCCGTCCTTGGAAGAGTGATTTCCTCGCTCTTGCGCGAAACTCCCTTAGCGCGCAGATCGTAAAGGTCCTCGCGGTCAGTGACGATGCGGCCATGAATGACGACGTGGTCCGGCGCGCTCGCGATCAGGTGGCCGTCGGCAAAGCGCCCGTCCTTGAGCGCGATTTCATAATGCGTGAACTTGTCATGGTACTCATAGGACTTGATGCCGACGAACGTCAGGGCCAGGAGGAGGGTGCAGGCATGGAACACTTTGAAGCGGCCGAATTGGTTCATCTTGCATGAGGCCCACGCCATGACGGTCGTAATGCTCGAAGTGATGAGCACCAGGGTGTTCAAGGTGCCGAGCGGGATATTGAGCCAGCCATGCGGCCAGGCGCCTTCCGGCGCACCCACGCGCAGGAGGATATAGGTCGAAAAGAGCGCGCCGAAGAGCATGACCTCGGAAGCCAAAAACAGCCAGATGCCGACTTTGGCATTGTAGAGGCCCGTATCGGGCCGCGCGGTGACTGTGTAGGGAATGTCCATTAGGGAGAAAGGATGGAGGGTGAAAAGGACGGAATCCGAAGGGAAGGCCGAAGGCCCAAATCCGAAATCCGAAATCCGAAATCCGAAGGAAATCCGAAATCCGAAATCCGAACGCGGCACGCGCCAACCACGCGGCGCGGAGCGCCCCTACAACGGCACAAGAACGTTCCAATGCATCGGCGTTGCCACGGATACGAGGCTCTTTTCGGATTTCGGATTTCGGATTTCCTTCGGATTTCGGATTTCGGATTTCGGATTTCGGATTTCAGCCTTCATACGCTTTCCGCCGCTTCCATCTCATTTTGCGGCGTGAAGTCCCTGCTGTGGCCTGGGACGCTGTATTCATAAGGGCCGCGATGGACCTCGGGGGGGATGGCGAAGTTGCCGTGCGGGGGCGGCGTGGGGGTCTGCCACTCAAGCGTGGTGGCTTCCCAAGGGTTGTCGGACTCGGCGACGGCGCCATGCTTGATGCTCCAGAAGAAGTTGATGATGAACGGCACCTGGGCAATGGCGAGGGCAACGGCGGCCCACAGAATGTAGGAATGCAGCCCCATGATACGGGGGCTCAAGCCGCCGATGGCCTCCGGGACGCGGGCTTGGGAGTAATTCGCGCCGCCGTCGGCCATCCGCCGCAACATGCCCGCCATTCCCTGGGCGAACATCGGCTGGAAAATCAGGTTCATAAAAATGAACGAGGACCAGAAATGCACTTTGCCCCAAAAATCGTTCATCATCCGGCCTGTGACCTTGGGATACCAATAATAGATACCGGCAAACATGGCGAAGATGGTCCCGGGGGCGACGATATAGTGGAAGTGGGCGATGACGTAATAAGTGTCGTGCAGGTGAATGTCGCTGACGCTCAGGCCCAGGGGCAGGCCGGTCAGGCCGCCGATGCCAAACATGGGCAGGAAGGCCATGACAAAGAGCATCGGCGTGGTGAAGCGGATAGCGCCGCCCCAAAGGGAAATGACCATGCAGGTCAGAATGACCACCGACGGGATCGAGATGATCATCGTGGTGGTTTGGAAGAAGGTCGAGATCATGGTGCCCATGCCGGTCAGAAACATGTGATGCGCCCAGACGATGAACGACAGAAAGCCGATGCAGAGCACGGAATAAACCAGGGACTTGTAGCCCCACAACGGCTTCCGGGTGTTATTGGCGATGACCTCCCCTACGATGCCCATGGCCGGCAAAATCAACACATAAACCTCCGGGTGGGCTAGAAACCAGAACAAGTGCTGCCAAAGCAAAGGACTGCCGCCCCCGCTCGCCTCCGCCAGTTGCCCCCCAACCGCCAGGCCGGTCGGCAGGAAAAAGCTGGTGTGCGCGACTTTATCCATAAGCTGCATGATGCCCGCCGCTTCGAGAGGCGGAAAGGCCAGCAGCAGCAGGAAGGCGGTGACGAACTGCGCCCAGACGAAAAACGGCAGCCGCATCCAGGTCATGCCGGGGGCGCGCAATTGGATGACGGTGGCGATGAAGTTCACCGCCCCCAGCAGCGAGGAGCTGATGAGAAAGACCATCCCAATGAGCCAGAAGGTCTGGCCCTGGGTCGGAATGGCCTCCGCCAGCGGGGGATAGGAGGTCCACCCCGCCTGGGCGGCGCCGCCGGGAATGAAGAAACTGACGAACATGATAATGCCGCCAATCACATAAAACTGGTAGCTCGCCATGTTGACGCGCGGGAAAGCCATGTCCGGCGCTCCGATCTGAAGCGGGACCAGGTAGTTGCCGAACGCGCCGAATGCCAGGGGCACGATGGCCAGAAAGACCATGATTGTGCCGTGCATCGCGCCGAAGGAATTGTACAGGTCCGGAGAAATGACCCCTTTGGCCGCTGTGTCGCCCAGGACGGAGGCCAGGAGCGGCCCGACCAGCGGCACCGGTTGGCCTGGATGGGCGATTTGCCAGCGCATGACCAACATCAGGAGGAAGCCGAAGAACAGGAAAGAAAGGGCGGTCAGGCCATATTGCAGGCCGATGACCTTATGGTCGGTGGAAAAGACGTACGTTCTCCAAAACTCCCCTTCCTCGTGGGCCGGGGCATGAACTGGAGGATGAACAAGGGTGTTTGAGGGCGCCTGCATGAGCGGGTTAGAATTTGGCCTTGTCCAGCACCATGACTCCCAGGAGCAGAGGTAGGTAGAGGATCGAGGCGTAAAACAACTGCCTGGCCCGGCTGAGTGTCAGGTGACGGGCGAATTGGGCGGCGAACCAGGCGAAGGTCAGACTCAGGGCCAGCGCCCCCGCCAGGTAAAGAGGCCCCGCGAGGTGCAGGAAGAAAGGACACAAGCTGACCGGGAGCAGAGCCAGGGCGTGGAACAGGGCTTGGCGGCCAGTGCGGCGGCCGGTCGGGTCCAGGAGCGGCAGCATCTTGAAGCCGGCTTTGGCGTATTCGTCGCGGTAAATCCAGGCGATGGCCAGGAAGTGCGGCACTTGCCACAGGGCCTGGATGGCGAACAGGACCATGCCCGCGGACGCGATTTCGCCGCGCGCGGCCGTCCAGCCGAGCAACGGGGGCAGGGCGCCGGGGATCGCCCCCACGGCGGTATTGAGCCAGGTCCGGCGCTTGAGCGGGGTATAAACGAAGACATACGTGAAGAACGTGATCGCGCCGAGCAGACTCGTGGGCAGGTTGACCGCTTGCGCCAGGTAGATGAGTCCCAGCCCCGTGCAGGTGACGCCAATGGCCAGGACAGTGCGCGGCTGGAGGCGGCCCGAAGGCAGGGGCCGCTCGCAGGTCCGGCGCATCCGGGCATCGTATTCGCGCTCGAAAAGCTGATTGAGAGCGGAGCCGCCGGACGCCACGAGGGCGGTGCCCAGAAGGGTGTGCAGCAGGAGAAAGCAATCGAGCGGCCCGCGAAGGCCGACATAGAACCCGACCAGGGTCGTGAGCAATACCAGGAGGGTGAGCCGCGCCTTAAAAAGGTCGGCATACACCGCCAGCCAGCTCTTTTCCGCCGGGATCGAGTGGGTCAATGAAGGGGCGAACGCTTTCACAGGGTGGGTCCTCCGAAGCGGCTGGAAAGAAAAGCGCCGAACGCTCCCGGAACCAGAGCGGGGTCGCGCTCCGCTTGTGGCCGCGCTCCAAAGCGGCGGAGGTAGAGCAGCCATTGCAGCGTCCCGAGCCCCAGGCAAAGGGCGCCGCCGAGCACGTGGGCCGTGGCGATGTCGGCGGCTTTGTTCGACCAGATCGTTGTTGCTCCAAGGATCGCTTGCGCCAGGACCAACCCCAACCAAACCAACGCGAGCTTGCTTAAGGCGGACCTTGCGCCGAGACGGCGCGACGCCCACCACGCGCAGGCCGCAACGGCGGCCAGGATAAGGACTGCCAGTATGCGATGCGCCATTTGGAGGCCGATCTGAAATGACGTGATCGGGTTCAAGGCCACCGTCTCAAGCCGTTGCTGGTTGTAGAGAGTCACCGACGCGGGGTCCATAGCCGGCCAGAGCTTGCCGTAGGCGAGCGGAAAATCTGGAATGGCCAGCCCGGCGTGCTGATGGCGCATGCAGGCGCCCAGGACTAGTTGGACCAGGATGAGGAGGGTCGCGCCTCCGACCAGAAGCGGCAGGCGCCGAGCGCGTCCGGGAATCTGTTCCCGCCTGGCCGCCGCTTCTTGCCACCAGCCGCTCGTGAACAGGGCCAGGGCGCACACCAGGACGAAAAAGACCTGAGCCAGCGTCGCGTGAAAGATGCCGATCTCGTCCCGCAAAAGCACAACCCGCAAACCGCCAAGCACCCCTTGAAGAACCACGGCCAGAAAGGCCGCCAGCCCCAGCCGCCGCAGCCACCGGGGGCTCGGCTCACATCGGGGCCAGGCGAAGCTCGAGGCGAATAGCGCGGCGCCTGTCAGCCCCGGCGCCAGCGCGTCGCTCCATCGGCTCGGCCACGCGGCGAGCGCGCCCAGCGCCCCCGCTGCCAGGACCAGGCCAAGCCTCCGCATCCATGGCCGCGCCTTCGTCCCATAGAGCCATAAAGTCAGGATGACCGTCAGCAAGCCGACCAAAGAGGCAAACAGACGATGCGTGTGCTCGTAAAAAACCCCGCCCACCCATTGCGAGAACGGGAAGAAAAACATGTTGTATCCGTACGTGTTAGGCCAGTCCGGAACGGCCATGCCGGCCCCGTGGCTGGTCACCAGGCCGCCCGCCCCCAGCAATCCGAGGGTGGCCAGGGCGGTGGCCAGGGCAAAGGCCGAGAGACGAGGGTTGGAACGGGGGGTCAGTCCAGGCGGCATGAGGGCGAAAGGGTCGAAGGTCGAACGTCGGAGGTGGAAAGCCCGGAGGCAGGGGAGAGGGCGGCGGGCGAACAGGCGGGCGAGTTGAGAGCCAGTCTCAATATTGACGCGCGGTCATTGGTTTCTTCGATTCTCATTAGGTGTTTCTCGGTGGCAACCGGGTTGGCGGGCTACTTGGCTTCGAGGGTGAAATCAACCTTCGCGGGCCCGCCCTCTTTGACTTCAACGTCCCGGGTCAGGATGCCCGCCTTCCGATGGGCCGCTTGGAGCGTATACTTGCCGGGCGGGACGCCGGGGATTTTGAACGTGCCATCCTTGGCGGACACGGCGAAGTAGGGATGGTCGAACACGCTGACCCATGCGAACATCCAGGCGTGGACGTCGCATTTGATCTTCATGAACATCTCCGGCTTGGGAAAGGAGAACGTGAGATCGGCGTTGCCGGGCGCTTGCGCCTCATTTCTCGGCGGGTTGCCCGAGTCGGTGGCGGGTTGGACATCGACATTGTGCAACACGGGGTCCGAGTTCTTCACCAGGAGCTTTTGGCCCGTCTGGAGGGCAATAATCTGCGGCACGTAGAGGCAGTTTTTCTGGTCCAGCAGCGCGGGTTTCGCCGAGGTGCCCGTGGACTTGCCTTTGATGCCTTGCACGGAAACCACCACGTCCGCCAGTTCTCTATTGGGACCTACGACATAAAAACGAGTTGTCGGGGTGTCTTGCGAGAGATTCCGGCAGTTGACGTCGTCCTTGTAGGGTGTGATTAATTTCTCCTTGGGGGGGGCGCCTTTGAGAGTAATGGTCCCGGTGATGTCTCCTGCCGGCGCCCACTGAATGCCAAGACCCAATCCCGCGGCTGCCAATAAAATGGTAGTCTTTCTCATAGAGTCTATCATCCGATTTCAAGAATAAAGGACACTAGCACTCGATTTCGCGGGGTGCAAGCAGTTTGAAGTTGCGCTAAGTGTGTGAATTAGTTGCGGTTCTTGTGCCTCGCCAAAGCACGCACCTTATAGGGGTCCAGCGCACCACGAATTGGATGTCAACGGGTGCGGTCAGCGCCGTTTGCCTTGCGAAACAGTTCCAACTGGTCTTCCGGAATCTTGCGGGCTTCGTCCAGGTCGGGGGTCAGTTGGCTGAGACGCAGCAATTCGCCGGCGGTGAAGAGGTTATCTCGGATCGCGCTTCGGCCGGCGGCATCGGCGCGGCCAATGAGGGTCTCGCCATTTCTGTTGCTGACTGCCAAGATGTTCTCGTCGGAGATGGACTTGTCATCCAACAAATCCGGGCTGTGGCTGGTCACCACAACCTGGGTGTTGCGGGCGGCGGTGGCCAGACCGTCGCGCAGCACACCGGCGGCTCCAGGATGCAAGGCGAGCTCGGGTTCCTCGATGCCGACCAGGGGCACCTTCTTGCGGGTGCCGCTGTTGGAGGATTGGAGGAGAGCGGTGAGGACGCCCAGGGCGCGCAAGGTTCCGTCAGACATATTCTCGGCCAGGAACCGCCAGGGGGCCTCACCTTCACCGACCTTCTGGCGGAACTCCAAGGTCTCCTTCTTGCCGATGTGCTTGGCCGAGACGTCCACGACGCCGGGCACCACTCTGGAGAGCAATTCCACGAGCCTTGCCTTTGCAGGAGGACTTTCCACGCTGATGAGGTTCAGGACGCTGGCGAGGTTGCTGCCGTCGCGCAGAAGGACTTCGCCGGTATCCGGCGGCTGCAAGTCCCGGATTGCGTCAGGGTTGAGATTGTAAAAGCCCATGCGCGTCAGAGATTGAAAGAGGGGGCGGAATTCGGGCAGGCTGGAAGCGGCCACCAGAAAGAGCCGGTCATCAGCGGCGGGGGGGAGCGGTTTGGGATTGGAATCATCGAGCCGGCCCGAATTGACGACGTAGAACTTGTCCTGCTGAAGTGCTCCCTGGGCGAAGACGTGGCACTCTTCCCTTTGGACCTCGAAGCCGCCCTTGGGTTTGGCGCCGACCCGAAAGGCATAGTGACCGAAGGTCGCGTCCGGCAATGCAAACTCCAGACGGATTCCGAAGTGAGTCGGATGGCCGGAGGACCGCCGCCGGACCTCGTTGATGCCGCCTCGCTCGCGCAGGCCGTGGTCCAGCGAACTATTGAGCGACTCGCTGACGAGGCGGAGCGCATCGAGAAAGTTGCTCTTGCCGGAACCGTTTGGGCCGACCAGGAAGATCAGCGACCGCAATTCAACCGAGCAGGAGGCGATGCTCTTGTAGTTCTTGAGCACAACGCGGGTTATGAGCACCGGTCCATTCACTGCTGGCGTTATAGCACTCACGGGCGCCGGCTTCCATGCCAAATTCTTGGGGGCCATCCGCTGCTAGCGACCCCTCGCGCGTGGGAGTATGCGGGCCATGGCCAGGGCGGTCTGGGCGGCTTCGGCGCCGCGATTATGCGTCTTGCTCAGGCAACGGGCGCGGGCCTGGTCTTCATTCTCCAGGAGCAGGACTTCGTGGACGACGGGGACGAGGTATCGGAGTTGAATTTGCATCAGGGCCTGGGTGACGGCTTCGCCGATAAGGGCGGCGTGGTCGGTTTCGCCGCGCAGGATGACACCGAGGCAAACAATGGCGGACGGGGGTGAGTGACGCGCCAGGGGCGAGGCGCCGGGTCCGGCAGGGGAGGCCCCCGAGGCCTCGCTGGCCAGGCGGGCGGCCACGATCGGGATTTCATAAGCGCCGGGCACGCGGAGGACCTGGACTTGCCTTGCGCCGGCGCGCTTGAGCTCCGCCTTGGCCGCCCGAACCATGGCGTTGACGTAGCGGGCGTTGTAGAGGGATGCCACGATGGCGAATGAGGCATCGCGGGCCTGAAAGGACTTGGGTTGGACTGGGGTGAGCATAGACCCTAAAGAAGGTGCCCGAGTTTGTCCCGCTTGGTTCGCAGGTAGCGGGCGTTATAGGGATTGGGCTTTATCCTTATGGGCACTTGCTCGACGATCTTGAGGCCGTAGCCTTCGAGGCCGACCACCTTGCGGGGGTTGTTGGTGAGCAGACGGATGTTTTTCAGGCCGAGGTCGGTCATGATTTGAGCGCCCAGGCCGTATTCCCGCAAGTCCATGTCGAAGCCGAGCTTCTGGTTGGCCTCCACCGTGTCGTAGCCCTGCTCCTGGAGCTTGTAGGCCTTTATTTTGGCGGCCAGCCCGATGCCGCGTCCTTCCTGGCGCATATAGACGATGACGCCGCAGCCGGCGGCGGCGACCTGGCGCATGGCCTGCCGGAGCTGGGGACCGCAGTCGCAGCGGCGCGAGCCGAACACGTCGCCGGTGAGGCATTCGCTGTGGACGCGGACAAGCACATTTTTCTTCCCGGCGACCTTGCCGCAGACCAAGGCGAGGTGATGGAGCCCGTCGGTCTTGGATTGATACAGATAGAGATCGAAGTCGCCGTACTCGGTCGGGAGCTTGACCATCTCGATGCGCTCGACCAGCTTTTCGCGGGTGCGGCGGAAGTGGATGAGGTCGGAGATGGTGCAGATTTTGAGCCGATGCTTCCGGGCGAAGCGGATCAGCTCGGGCAGGCGGGCCATGGAGCCGTCGTCGCTCATGATTTCGCAGATGACGCCCACCGGCCGGCAACCGGCCAGATGGACCAGGTCGACGGCCGCCTCCGTGTGGCCGGCGCGTTGCAGGACGCCCCCGGGCCGGGCGCGAAGCGGGAACACGTGGCCCGGCTGGATGAGGTCCTCCGCGACAGCCCTCGGATCGGCCAGGACGCGGAGCGTCTTGGCGCGGTCGGCGGCGCTGATGCCCGTCGTGATGCCTCGCGCGGCATCCACGCTCACCTGGAAGTCGGTCTTGAAGGTCTCGCGGTTGTCGTGGGTCATCCGCTCGATGCCAAACTGGCGGAGGCGGTCGGAGGTCGTAGGGGCGCAGATGAGGCCGCGTCCGAGCTTGACCATGAAATTGACCGCCTCCGGGGTGACGAATTGGGCGGCCATGATGAGGTCGCCCTCGTTCTCACGACCGGGGTCGTCCACGACAATCACCATCTTGCCCTTCTGCAAGCAGGCGACGACAGACTGGATTGAATCGAACTGTTGGGCCATAAACATATAATCCGGCCAGTATCGTAGTGTCCCTGCTCCTGGATGGCGATATATTTGTCCGGGGCGGCTATCCGCGGAGGAATAACAGCCAGATGAGCAGGAGCATCGGCCCCATGCAGGGAAGGCTATACTTCAGAATGAACCCCAGGAACCCCGGCACGCGGATGTGCCGCTCTTCCGCGATGGCCTTGACCATGAAATTGGGACCGTTGCCGATGTAGGTGTTGGCCCCGAAGAAGACCGCTCCGAGGCTGATGGCCAGGAGATAGGCGCTCCTGTGGCTTTGGAGCAGGGCTTGCGCCGGGTTCGCGGCTTCGGGGGGGACAAACAGGCCGAAAGCAGCGTGGAGAAAGCTGAGGTAGGTCGGGGCGTTGTCCAGGAAACTGGACAGCGTGCCGCTGGCCCAGTAGAAGAGAGCCGGGGTGGGCTGGCCGAAGCGCCCCGCGTGTGTCTGGAGCCAATCCAGGGCGGGTATCATGGTCACGAAGATGCCGGCGAACAGGATGGCGACCTCCCGGAGCGGGTGAAAGTCGAAGTGGTTGGCCTTGTGGACGGTCTTTGCGGTTGTAAAGAACGAGGCCGCCGCGGCGGCGGCCATCACCGATTCACGCAGGCAGATCGGGCGGTTGATGAACACCCCGCCCAAAATGACCAGCAGCCAAAAGACGTTGCCAAGGCCCTCGAAGCTCCATCCGCTCGCCGGGGCGTCTTCTTTGAACCCCGCTTCGGACGTAGTCCGGCGGTAATTGAGAGTGTCGAGAGCGAAAAACAGGGCCAGGAGGAAGCCCACCGCCACGGCCCACATAGGCCAGCAGCGCCGCGCTACCCACCAGAAGGGAATCCCCTCCAGGTATCCAAGGAACAGCGGCGGGTCCCCGATCGGCGTCAGACACCCGCCCACGTTCGAGACAACGAAGATGAAAAACACGATATGGTGTGCCGTGGCGCGGCCTCGGTTCATCTGTATCCAGGGCCGGATGAGGAGCATCGAGGCCCCCGTCGTGCCGAGGACGTTGGACAGAAGGGCGCCGAGAAGGAGGAACAGGGTGTTCGCCCCTGGCGTGGCTCTGGCTCCCAGGGTGAGGCGAATGCCGCCCGTGACAACGAAGAGCGAGCCGATCAGCACTATGAGGCTGAGATACTCTTGTCCGGTTTCCAAGAGGCGCTCCGAGGCGTGCAAAACCAGGAGGTAATAGCCCGCCGTGATGGCCGCCAGCCCGGCGGTGATTTTGGGATAATGCCTGGCCCACCCGGCGGGCCGAAGCAGGGGCGCAACCGCGATGACTCCCAGCAACAGCCCGAAAGGGAGGACCATCCACGGGTTCGGTTCTATGGCTTGGCGGCCCACCTGACCCAGACTACCGGCCCCCTCCCGAGCGTCAAATAGATTTGGACCGGAGGTCAACACCCCATTCCCCTGCGGGAGCCCTTGATGGCAGATTGCCTCGCGATGAAAGTGCTGCTGCGCCATTCGCGAAGCCGTCTTTACTACCTGGCCAATGATCGCTGGGTGGCCTTTCCCGCCAAGGCGCTCGATTTTGGAGATGTGGACTTGGCGATCGCAACGGCGATGCGCGAACGGCTGCCCGATATGGAGGTTGTTCTGAGCTTTGATTGTCCCCCCGGCGAATTGCGCCTGCCGGTCGCGGCAAAGGTTGCCTCCCCGGAAGCCGCGAGCGCCGTGTCGGAGAATACCCCACCCGTCGTTATCTGCCGCACAGAGTAGGGCCCGCCCCCGCGATTCGCCGCGGAGCGCGTTCTGGGGCGGGTGTTGATGGTCCGGTCAATTCGCACGCGCCAGAGCCGCCGGCTGGAGCAGCGCCCTGGCTTGGTCCACGGTCGCGGCGGGGTAAACCCCGGGGTGGTTCAAGATGATGCGGGCGCGGAGTTCGGGATCGTGTTCAAGGGCGTTGGTGAGCATGCTGCGGTTCTTGACGCGGTAAAAAAGGAGGAACTCGGGAATGCGCCGGGCTTGGAAGCCGCGTTCGGCGCAGCCCAGCCAGAAGTCCCAATCCTCATAACCCAAGGTCATGTTGGTGTTGTATCCGCCGACAGCCTTCCAGGCTTCACGCCGGTAAAGGGCGCAATAGCTCAAGAGGTTGTGTTGGCAGAGGTTGGCCAGAGTGAAGCGGCCGGCAAAGACACGGGCATTCACGGCGCCGAAATGGAGGGTGTCGGTATAGGCAATCGCCAATTCCGGGCACGCATCGAGCAGGGCGGTCGTTTTGGCCAACATCGCCGGATGGAGCTTGTCGTCGGCATCGAGCGGCAGAACATACTTTCCCCGTGCGGCGGTAATGCCGGCGTTGCGGGCGTCCGAGAGGCCGCCGTTGGGCTTTTCGAGGCAGCGAATCAAACGTCCGGGCCAGCGCGCCGCCAGGTCCCGGCAGACGGCCGAGGTGGCATCCGGGCTGCCGTCATTGACCACAATGACCTCCCAGTCGGTGAAGGTCTGTTCGACGACGCTTTGGACCGCATCGGGCAGGAACTGGGCCTGGTTGTAGCAAGGAACAACGACGGACACCCTCGGACCCCCGCCGTTGAGGCGTTCCAGGCGCCGGAGCAGGGCGGCGAGGTTGGCGCGGGCAGCCTGGTGCCCGGGGTGCGCCGTCACCGCGCGCTCCAGATCGCCGCGCGCGGAGGTCAAATCGCCGAGTTGGAAATGGACGAAGCTGCGGCTGACGAGCAGATCGGCCTGATCGGGGCAGAGCGCGAGGGCCTGGTCCAGTTCCGGTAGGGCGGCCGCGTAGTCGCGCCGGTGCAGCGCGGCCTCGATGGACGCGACGAGCCGGACCAACTCCGCCTCGACCCGGCTGGTTTGGGCAGCCCGCGCGCTGCCGCCGGCTGAGACCGGTGCTTCGGGGGCGGGATTCGCTGCTATGGCGTTGCCCTGGGCAAGGGCCGGGCCAGGCGCAGAGATGGCTCCCTGGTTTGCTTGCGGCCGGGGACGGGCGCGTCGCCGGTAGCAATCCATAATCATCCACTTGGGCGTGCCGTCGATGAAGCCGGGGCCTTGGCACCAGTCACAATGGCGTCCCTCGATCCGCCGCAGAACGGCTGCGGCGCCGGGGCTTGCCAGGATGTCATCGAGGGATGTCTCGTTGATGTTGCCCAGGCGCAAGGCCGGATGGTAGGTCTCGCAGGGATAGACCTCGCCATCGGGTCGGACGACCAGTATTTCCTTGATGGCGGGGCAATCGAAATAATCGGGCAACCGCTCGATATGGCTCAGGCACGCGGCCTGCTCCTGGGTCCAGGGTGAGAGCGGGGCGGCCTCGTTGTGATACCGCGGGGAATGCCGGACCCAGGAAAGACCCAAGCCGCAACCATGGTCCTTGGCGAGTTGCGCTACGAAAGGCAGGTCGTTGATGGTCTCAGGCATGGCGGAGAACGCCAGGTTCGTGGGGACGCCCTGTTCCCGGAGCTTTTTCATCAGGGACACGGCCCGCTTCCAGAAGCCGCTCTCTCCCCGAGTCCGGTCGTGGGCGGCCTCAGTGCCATTGATGGAGATGTCCACCGTCACCGGGCAGCCCAGTTCCCGGATCGCGAGGACCCGTTCGAGGATTCTCCCAGCCTGAATTCCGTTTGTCGCCCCGCATAGCGCCGCCATGGGCAGCCGCCGGCGCAGCAGCCGAGCTATCTCGATGATCTTGTCCGTCAGATAGGGTTCTCCGCCCGTGACGTAGCAACTCTTCAAGCCGCCCAGGGCCTTGGCCTGGAGGAGCCGGTCTATGGCTTCGAGCGAAAGCTCCGGGCCGTTCTTCTCCTTCCAAATCCCGCAATAAACGCACTTGCTGTTACAAAGCCGGGTGTAATCAAGAATGAGATCGGTCAGCCCGCGCGGCGCGGGCGACACATCATCAGGGCATTGCATATAGCGATTCAAACGGGTTGGCTAAGACCCGGTTGTGATCCGAGCAGGATGCGTGCCGTGAGGTTGGGCGGGCGAAAGTCCAGAAATCTCCGCCATGGATGCAAGGTTCCCCCTTGGAGGGGGTCAGTTTTTGCCGCCCTCGGCTAAAGGCGCGAGACAAGAAAGTAACCGCCTTGTCGAGAGACCGGGGGACCGCAGGCCACTCAACCCCGTTTCCCTGCTCAGCGGTTGCAAACACCGGGCTTTGGGTTAGTGTCAGACTGAATTCAGCGTCGCCCTGGCCTCTCCAGGGGGGAGAGACGAGGGTTGTTCCAAGGCGGTTACAAACCCCACGCGTCGGGACAATTCGATGGTATCGCGGCAGACAGAATGAACAGCAACCAGACCGGCCAGGACAGCGAGCAAAGATACCAGCGGCTGCTGGCCGCCGTGACGGACTATGTCTTTTCGGTCACCGTTGATGAGGGCCGGCCGGTAGCGACTTCCCATGGGCCGGGCTGCGAGGCGGTCACGGGGTTTACACAGGCCGAGTTCGATGCGGACCCTTTTCTCTGGTTCCACATGGTTTACGGGGAAGATCGTCCCGCGGTGACCGCCCGGGCCGAGCAAATACTTCGCGGCGAGGCCCCTCCGGCGCTGGAGCATCGCATCGTCCGCAAGGACGGGAGCATCCGCTGGATACGGAACACCGCCGTTCCGCGCAAGGACGCGGGGGGACGGGTGGTGATGTATGACGGCCTGGTCTCGGACATCACGGATCGCAAGCGGGCGGAAGATGAGCTGAGGAAGGCTTACGGGGAGTTGACCCGGCACCAGAAGGAGTTGGACCTGGCGCTGCAGGAGCTCGAAGCCTCGAACGAAGAGTTGAAGGCGGCCCAGTTGCAGTTGATACAGGCGGCAAAGCTGGAATCGGTCGGGACCTTGGCGGCCGGAGTGGCCCACGAGGTCAAGAACCCGCTCCAAACGATTCTCATGGGCCTGGACTATCTCCACAACAATCTCCCGGCCTCGAACGGGAACATGAAACAGGTGCTGGGGGACATGCGCGACGCCGTCACCCGCGCCAACGCGATCATCCAGGAGTTGCTTCAACTGTCGGCGCAGAGGGAGTTCGAGTTGAAACGGGAGGACCTGAACCTGCTGCTGGAGCGCGCGCTTTCGCTGCTCAACAACGAATTCATCGCCTCGCGCATCAAGGTGGTCAAAAGGCTGGGCGCCAAACTGCCCGCCGTTAGGATCGACCGCGGCAAAATGGAGCAGGTGTTCATCAACCTCTTTATCAACGCCGTTCAGGCCATGTCCACGGGAGGCGTCCTCACCGTTGCCACCGCTGTTGGGAAGTTCAGCGGGGACCTCGACGTGGCGCCGGTTGCCTGCCCGCAATTCCATCGCGGCGATCCTGTGGTCATCGCCGAGGTCCAGGACACCGGCACCGGGATAGCCAAGGAGCACCTGCCGAGGATCTTCGACCCGTTCTTTACGACAAAGCCCGTCGGGGTCGGCGTCGGGCTTGGCCTGTCCGTGGTCAAAAAGATAGTGGACTTCCACTGCGGAGCCATCGGCATCAAGAACGCCTCCGGGGGCGGAGTGCTGGCAACGGTGGTCTTGAAGGCCGAACCAGATGACCCTCCAGACTCACCGTAACGGCGCCGCACGGCAAAGCCCCGAACAGGGAAGGGGAGCGGCCAAGGGCGGATGCCAATGAGCATGGCTTTTTATGGAAAACAAAAAGAAACGCATCCTGGTCATCGATGACCAGCCGGACATTACCCGCATGTTGAAGCTCAACCTCGAACAGACCAACGACTACGAGGTGCGCATGGAAAACATCTCGAGCCGGGCGCTGGCGACGGCGGAGGAGTTTTGCCCCGACTTGATCCTGCTGGATGTCATCATGCCGGGCATCGACGGCGGCAGCCTCGCCGGGAATCTTCGCGCCCACCCGAAGTTGAAGACCGTGCCCATCGTCTTCCTCACCGCGGCCGCCACCAAAGAAGAGGTCTCGATGCGCGGCGGCATCATCGGAGGGTCGCCCTTCCTGGCCAAGCCGGTCGACCTGGCGGAGGTGGTCCGCTGCCTGAAAAAAGTCCTCGGCTGATGGGGTAAGCGACAATGATTTGCGGAATTACGATTCCTGTTGAATAGTGTCTCGTGATGACTTTAGCGCCCGCGGCAACGACCCCGTCGGCCCTTCCGGTGGAGAAAGAGACGGGGGTTGGAAATTATTTTGTAGCCAATTATCCGCCGTTCTCCTCCTGGGGACCGGAGCGTCTGCCCGAGGTGGCGGCGGCGTTGGGCCGCCCGCCGGCGGCGGGGACTCCCCTGGGGCTGTACCTCCACATCCCGTTTTGCCGGAAGCGGTGTCATTTCTGCTATTTCCGGGTGTATACGGACAAGGACTCGGGGGCGATCAAGGCCTATTTGGATTTGGCGGTGCGGGAGTTGGAGCTGTACGCCGGGCAAGCCTTTATCGGGGGACGCAAGCCGCAATTCGTTTATTTTGGGGGCGGGACGCCGTCTTATTTGTCGGAATCCCAACTGGAGCAGCTTGCCGGGCGGATGCAGGGGATTCTGCCCTGGGACGAGGCGGAGGAGGTGACCTTTGAGTGCGAGCCGGGCACGCTCACGGACCATAAGCTCAAGACCATCCGGGAGATTGGCGTCACGCGGTTGAGCCTGGGGGTGGAGAATTTCAGCGACCACATTCTCGAGATCAACGGGAGGGCGCATCGCTCGCGCGAGATTCGGAGGGCCTACAATTTCGCACGGGAGCTGGATTTCCCCCAGATCAACATCGATCTGATAGCCGGCATGGTGGAGGAGACGGAGGAGAATTGGCGCGAGTGCGTGCGCCAAACCCTCGAATTGGCCCCCGACAGCGTGACCATTTACCAGATGGAAATCCCCTATAACACGACGATCTACCAGGAAATGAAGGCCCAGGGGAGATTGACCGCGCCGGTGGCCCAGTGGGACACGAAACGGCGTTGGGTCAGCTATGCGTTTTCCGAGCTGGAGCAGGCGGGCTACACGGTGACCAGCGGTTATGCGGTCGTCAGGGACCCGAAGCGGACGCGGTTCGTTTACCGGGACAGCCTCTGGCAGGGGGCCGACCTGCTGGGCCTGGGGGTGGCGTCGTTTTCCCACGTGGGGGGGACCCATTTCCAAAACGAGCACGATTTCGAGCCTTACCTGGCCAAGCTCCGCCAGGGGTGCCTGCCGCTTCATCGCGCGCTGACCCCCACTCCGGACGAGCGGCTGATTCGGGAGATCGTTCTTCAATTCAAGCTCGGCCGCATCAGCCGGTCCTACTTCCAGCTCAAGTTCGGCGTGGACGTGCTGGCCAGGTTCGCGGAACCGCTCGCCCGGTTGCAGTCCTGGGGCGTGCTAATCCAGGAAGGCGACTGGCTGGTCCTGACCCGGGAAGGACTGCTGGAGGTGGACCGCTTGGTCCGCGAGTTCTTTCTCCCCGAGCACCGCGGCGCGCGGTACGCGTAAAATCACGAATCCCAATCATGCTCACAGCCTCATCCCAAGTCTGCGAACCGCCAGTCCACACCGTGCCCAGGGAGGAAGTCCCCCCGGAGGCCGCGGGAGCGGGCTGCCGGGTCCCGTCGGCGTTGCTCGAACGCTTTTACTCGCGCGCGGGTCTGGCGCCGCCCCGCATGAGGGTTGTGCCTGGAGATGAAGTCCCGCCGCCCTACAAATCGCTCCTGGTGCATTCCAGGGACATGACTCCCACGCTGGAGGGTTTTTACGGCCAGCCGATCCTCCTGACGGTGCTGAGCCGCGAGAGGGATGGGGATACCTACTGGCGCGAGGTCGTTCTCAGGGGCGCCGATGATTCGAGGCCCGTGGAATACGGCGTGATTCGCATCTGCCTGGCGCTGCTGTCTCCTGCGGCGGCCAAGAGCGTGCTCGAGGAAGGGCGGCCGCTGGGCAAGATTCTTGAGGCTGAGACGGTGGCGCATTTGAGCTGGCCCCAGGCCTTCTTCAGGGTCCAGGCCGACGCACGCCTCATCAAGGTGCTGGGCCTGCGGCAGCCGGCCACCCTGTACGGGCGCCGCAATGTGCTCGCCGACGGCTCCCGCCGCTTGCTGGCGGAGGTGATCGAAATACTCCCTCCTTCGCCGTGAAGAACAACGACTCCTTCGACACCGTCATCATCGGGGCGGGACCCGCGGGTTCGGCCGCCGCGGCGCTGCTGGCGGAGCAGGGGTTCCGCGTGCGGGTCCTGGAGCGTGAGAAATTTCCGCGCTACCACATTGGCGAATCGCTGCTTCCCTTTACCTGCCATCCCCTCAAGCGGCTTGGCCTGCTGGAGCGCATGCGCAAGAGCGAATTTGTCAGGAAGCACAGCGTGCAGTTTGTTTCGCCCTCGGGCAGGGCATCGCAGCCGTTCTATTTCTCGACCCGCTACGAGCCCGAGGTGGCGCAGACCTGGCAGGTGCTGCGCTCGGAATTCGATCTGATGCTGATGGAGAATGCGCGGGCCAAAGGGGCCACGGTCCTCGAAGAGACCACGGTTCGGGAACTGATCCAGGAGGATGGCCGGATCGTGGGCGTGCGCGCGGAGGACAAATCCGGCCACTCCATCGAAAGCCGGGCGTCGATGACCCTGGATTGTTCCGGGCGGGATGGTTTTGCGCCCACCCGCCTCGGCTGGCGCGTCCGGGAGCCAAAACTCAACAAGGTGGCCGTGTGGACCTATTACCGGGGCGCGCGGCGCGACCCGGGCTTGGATGCGGGCGCGACCACGGTGGCCTATGTTCCCGAAAAGGGCTGGTTCTGGTACATCCCGCAGCATCGGGACATGACCAGCGTTGGGGTCGTCGCGGAGGGCAAGTACCTCACTCGCGGCGGTGTGCGCGAGCCGGCTGAGATTTTCAAGCGCGAAATTCAAAGGAACAAATGGATTGAGGAGCACTTGGCCTGCGGCACGCAGGTGGGGAACTACTTTCTCACGAGCGAGTTCTCATGGCGTTCACGTTACTGCGCCACTCACGGCCTCCTTGTGGCGGGCGACGCCTTCGGATTCCTGGACCCGGTTTTTTCTTCCGGGGTCATGCTGGCCCTCAAGAGCGGCAGCATGGCGGCCGACGCCATCAAGGCCGCCATCGAGGCGCGGGATTTCTCCGCCGCGCGGTTCGAGGAATACGGGCGGACGCTGCGCGAGGGCCTCGAGAATATGCGCAAGCTGGTCTATGCCTTTTACGACACGAATTTCAGCTTCCGCAAGCTCACGGACAAGGCCCCCGAGATGGCGGGCCTCATCACCGATTGCCTCTCCGGCGATGTCAACAAGGACTTCTCGCAGCTCTACGATGCCGTGGCCGAGACCACCGAAGTCCCCGAACCGCTTCCCTACGGGATGCCATTGAGCCGCGAGCCCGTGGCCGAGGAGATGCCCGCCGGCAGCCCTCTTTAGCCGTGCCCCACGAGTTCCAGATGACCCGGCGAGTGGAGTTCTCCGACACGGACATGGCGGGGATCATGCACTTCTCGAATTTTTTCCTCTTTATGGAGGCCGCGGAAACCGCGTTCCTTCGCTCGCTCGGCTTTTCGGTCGCCCTCTCCAGAGGCGGCCTGGACCTTTGCCTGCCGCGGGTCCATGCGGAATGCGACTACCTCGCCCCGCTCCGCTTCGAAGACGAGGTCCTCATTCACCTGGTGGTCGAGAAGAAGGGGGCGCACAGCTTGACCTATACGTTTGGCTTCTATCGCCTGGAGGGGCCGTCGAGGGAGGAGGTCGCCCGGGGACGGATCACTCTTGCCTACGTCGTCCGCCAGCCTGACGGGGGGTTCAAAGCCGCCCCGCTGCCCGCGGCCCTGGCCGAGGCGATACAGCAGGCCCCTGCTCATCCAAACGGGGTCTAGATGAGGACCAAGATGAGTAGGAGTAGTTGTAATTGCAATAACAAGTGATAATCAAGTGATGCTTCTATGAATGACATTGTTCCCACGACAAGCAGCCCGCAAAGCCAGACCTGGATTCTCTTCTCGCTGCTCACGGTCTTTTGTTGGGGCCTCTACGGGGCTTTTCTCCATTCAGGCCAGGTCGGCATGCATGACCCGGTCAATGGCCGATACAAGGCGTTTCTATGCGTCGGCGTGGCCTACTTCCTGACGGCGGTGCTGGCGCCGCTGGCCGCGCTGCTCCTCAGGGGGGCTTCCTGGAGTTTCACGCCGGGCGGGGTCGCATGGTCGGTGCTGGCGGGCATCGTGGGCGCTGTGGGCGCTTTTGGCGTATTGCTGGCCTTCGGCGCCAAAGGCACGCCCGCGGTGGTCATGTCAATCGTCTTCGCAGGGGCGCCCGTCCTGAACGCGCTCTACTCGCTGGTGCTGCAGCCTCCGGCCGGCGGCTGGCAAAAACTGCCTTGGCCCTTCGTGCTGGGCCTGCTGCTGGCGGCCCTCGGCGGATGCCTTGTGACACTCTACAAACCCGCCCCCGGCGCGATGCCCCACGCCCCCAGGACGGTTGCCACCCCGGCCGCCGAGCCTGTCACGGGCGGCGCCGCGGAACAGCCGCTTTAAGGGCGAATTATGAACCTCTTATGCGAATCGAGAGGAAAGGCCGTCCTGGCGGACGATCCCTTTCCCGCTCCGCCGGCTTGCGATCCGGCGGCGCGGGGCGCGTTCCCTTCGCGGGGTGAAATCGAGGCCGCGCAGCTCGCCAAGGTCCGTTCTCTGATCGAGACCATCCTGCCCTCGAATCCTTTTTATGCGCGCAAGCTGGCATCCTGCGCGTCCGACCTGGCCGTCACCCGCCTCGATGAATTTGTCCGTCGGGTCCCTATCACGTCGCGGCATGAGATCGTGCGCGACCGCCTGGCCAACCCGCCTTATGGGACGAACCTGACGTTCCCGTTGGAATCCTACGTGCGCTGTCATCAGACCAGCGGCACCACTACCGTGCCGATACGCTGGCTGGATACCGCCGAGAGCTGGCAGCACATCGTCGAGAACTGGCTGCGGATTCTGGCCGTCGCGGGCGTGACGCGCAGGGACCGCTTTTTCTTCGCGTTTTCCTTTGGGCCCTTTCTGGGGTTCTGGTCGGCGATGGATGCGGTCATCCGCATGGGTTGCTTCTGTTTCCCGGGCGGCTCGATGACCAGCCTCGCCCGCCTTCAGGCCATCCTGGACAACGAAATCACCGTGCTCTGCTGCACCCCGACCTACGCGCAGCACCTGGGCGAGGTCGCCCGCGAAAAGAAAATGGACCTCAGCGCCAGCCGGCTGCGGCGGGTGGTTGTGGCCGGGGAGGCCGGGGGCAGCATTCCGGCAACGCGGGCCCGCATCGAGGAGCTCTGGCCCGGGGCCGTGGTCTTCGATCAGCACGGCATGACCGAGGTCGGCCCGGTCACTTACCAATGTCCGGCCCGGCCGGGCGTGCTGCATGTCCTGGAGTCCGCGTACCTGGCTGAGGTCATTGACCCCAGGACCGGCGCGCCCACGCCGTCAGGCCAGACGGGCGAACTGGTCCTGACCACCCTTGACCGGGTGGGTTCGCCCCTGCTGCGTTACCGCACCGGCGACCTCGTGAAGCCGGGCGCGGCCTCGGTCTGCGCCTGCGGCCGCCACGAACTGCGCCTGGAGGGAGGCATCCTGGGCCGGAGCGACGACATGGTCGTCATTCGCGGCGTCAACGTCTATCCCGGCCTGGTCGAGGACCTCGTCCGGGCTTGTCCGGAGGTGACCGAATACCGGGTCCAGGTCGATTGCCGCCAGGCCATGGCCGAGCTGTGCCTGGAGGTCGAGACCGCGCCCAACTCACCCGGTCTGGCCTCGCTCCAACGGCGCTTGGAGCAGTCCTTTCAAACCGTCCTGAACCTGCGCGTTCCGGTCCGGTTGGTCCCCCCCGGCTCGCTGCCGCGCTTCGAGATGAAGGCCCGGCGGTGGGTGAAGATAACCGGATGAGGCAAAGCAGCTTGAGAACACAATTTGCGGTCGAGCGTCTGTCACCGGGACACCGCGGCTTGAGCATTCTTGCTTCAAGCTTGTTCTCCCAGGGCCACGCGCCGCAAGCGCGCAGACATACTGGCCCGGGGTAACACCCCGGGAAACCTGGCCCCAGTGTCGTCCAAACTGTTCTTGGTGAAGGTCCGTGATTGGTGTAAGTTCTCTGGCAGAAAAATAGTGCATTATGAGCGTCACCATAGAATTGGATTTGCCCGAAGGACTCATCCGGCAAGCGCGCCAAATGGGTTTGCTGGACAACCGTCGGGTGGCGGAATTGCTGGCCGACGAAGTCCGCCGCCGGAGCGCCGGGCAGGAATTGAAGAAGGTGCTGGACGAGATTCGTTCCGTGCCGAGCGAACCCTTAACCATGGACGAGATTGGCGCTGAAATAAAGGCCGCCCGGGCGGACCGGCGCGCGCGTGAAGCTCGTCGTTGACATAAATGTGCTCGTGTCAGGTTCGCTGTGGAGGGGAAACCCTTCGCGATTAGTGGACGCGCTGCTTGACGGTTCAGCCACTCTCTGCGCCTCGGCCCCTGTCATGGCGGAATTCGAGGATGTGATGCGACGAGAAAAATACCGGGAGCGGTTTGAGCAAAGGGGGCAGAGCGCACGGGAAATCATCTCACGTTTCCGGGCGGCGGCGCTGATGGTGGAAGGCCCCGCCATTCCTGTACCGTCCGCATTGCGCGACCCTAATGACCTCCACGTGCTTGCCTGCGCGACCGGCGCATGTGCCAATGCAATCGTCACCGGCGACAAGGACCTGCTCTCGATGGAAACCTTCGAAGGCATACCGATCCTGACCGTGCGGCAGGCGCTCGAAAAACTTGGAATTTCAGCAGAGTAACCGGGTTCAGGCAAAACCATCCCTTTCAAACGGTCCTCACCTTTCGCGTCCCGGTCCGACGGGTCCCTCCGGCCGGCTGCCGCGCTTCGAGATGAAGACCCGGCGGCGGGTGAAGATAACCGGATAAGCACTCTCGATTTGCAAAATCATTGAATATCATCGAGAGTCTGTCAGTCAGTTATTCGCTCGGTTCAGGAGGAAATGAAACCTGCGGAATCATAAAAACAACTTTTTCAGAGCATGAGGATGGAACGAAAGCGTAGGGTGGCTTTTTTTGCGGCCGCCGGGGTTGGGGCGGTGGCGCTCGGTTTCTTGGCGGGGCCGGTCGCCTGGGCCGGCGGAGGGCCGATGCGGGGTTGGCTGAGTTGGCGAGGGCCGGAGCAGACGGGGGTCTCGCGGGAGACGGGGCTGCCGGAGAAGGTGTCGGCGCCGGAGGCCTTGTGGGTGGCGGATTATCCGGGCCAGTCCGCGCCGGTGGTGGCGGAGGGCCGGCTCTATGCGATGGGGTACGTTGGCCAGGGCCGGGATTTGCGGGAGGGCGTGACGTGCTTCGATGCGGAGACGGGGCGGAAGCTCTGGGAGGCGCTCTACAATGACTTTTTGAGCGACACGATATACTTGCGCTATGCCACGGCCAGCCCCGCCATCGACCCGGAGACGGGCAACGTGTACATGCAGGGCACGCAAGGCATCCTGGCGGGATTCACTTCCGACGGGCGCCGGCTCTGGCAGCATTCACTGATGGAGGAATACGGGCGGCTGACCTTTCCGAACAGCCGCACGGCGACGCCGGCCATCGATGGGGACCTTGTCATCACACGGGGCATTACGGCCAACTGGGGAGCGCAAGGCCCTGCCGCCGACCGCTTTTACGCCTTCGACAAGAAGACCGGCGACCTGGTCTGGGCGTCCAATCCCGGCGGTCAGCCCAAGGACAATTCCTACTCTCAACCGCAGTTTGGGTGGTATCAGGGCAAGCGGGTATTCTATACGGCGCTGGGCGATGGAAGCGTGGCGTGCGTGAACGCTCGCACGGGCGAGCCGCTTTGGAGGACGACCCTGTTCCGCGCCGGCATCAACGCCGCGGTGATCGTCCATGACAACAACAAGGTCATCGCCGTCTATGGCACGCCATACGATCCGGGCACGATGGTTGCTCTCAAGCTGCCGGAGACCGTGCCCGCCGGCGATCCCGCCGCCGGGCCGGTTATCTTCGAGCGCAAGGCGCTGGAGTTGTGGGCCTGTCCCTTGGTCGATAAAATCTTCTCGTCGGCCAGTTCGCCCATCCTCGCTGACGACACGATTTACCAGGTAGCCGAGGGGGGCGATCTGTTCGCCGTCAACGCCAACAGCGGGGCGGTGAATTGGAAACTCAAGCTCGGCATCGAAGAGCGCAATTCGTGCCCACTTTTCGCCGGGGGCAGGCTCTACGTCCCGATGCTGGACGACCCGGAGAGCAAAGGGACCGGTGAGACCGAGGCGGGGACCGCGGGGGCGTTGTACATCATCGAGCCAGGCCAGAACGAGGGGCGGGTCCTCTGCCATGCGGTGCTCGATGGCCGTTGCTTCGGAACGCCCGTGGCGTACAACGGGCGGCTTTATCTTCAGACCACGCGCCACCTCTATTGCTGGGGCAAGCGCGGCGATAATGCGGGGTGCCCGGCTCCGCCGGCGGAGCAGCCGTGGCCCGCTGCCGGCCCGCCGACCCAACTCCAGGTGGTCCCCTCGGAAGTGCTGCTCCATCCAGGCGAGCGGGCGAGCTTCCGTGTGCGTTCCCTCGATGCCAACGGGTTCACCGTCCGGGCGTCCATCCCGCCGAACGAGGTCAAATGGGCAAGCTATATTCCGGCCACCGCAAGAGTGAAGTCGGCGCTCAAGGGCGCTTTTGACGACCAGGGCCGGTTGGTCGCGGCGCCCGACCCGGTCGCATCGGCCGGCGCCTTTGAAGCCGCGGTGGGTCCCCTGAAGGGCTACATCCGCGGCCGCGTAATGGCGAATGTTCCTTACAAAGAGGACTTCGAGTCGTTCACGCTTTCTCAAACCAACGCCCAGGGAACGGCCTTCGCCTATCCGCCGCTGCCGTGGATTGGCGCGAGATTCAAATTCGACGTGCGAGAGCAAGACGGCGGCAAGGTGCTGTCAAAAACCACGGACAACCGTTTCTTTCAGCGCGCCATGGTCTTCATCGGCACGCCCGACATGAGCGGCTACACAATCCAGGCCGACGTGATGAGCGAAGGCAACCGGCGCAAGATGTCCGAGGTGGGCGTGATCAACCAGCGCTATTTGATTGTCCTCAAGGGCAACGAACAGAAGCTCGAAGTGAATTCCAACCAGGAGCGGCTGCGCGTGGGCCGGGATTTCAAGTGGTCGCCCAACGCCTGGTATCGTCTCAAAGCCCGGGTCGACCGGAACGCCGACGGTTCGACGTTGGTGCGCGCCAAGGCGTGGAAACGCGACGACCCCGAGCCGGGGGACTGGACCCTCGAAGTGCCCCACTCCACCGGGCACTCGGCCGGCTCCCCGGGGCTGTTCGGATTCTCTCCGCAGGATATGCGCGTGTGTATTGATAACGTGGAAGTCACACCGGACTGAAATGAAACCTAATGTAATAGTAATCCCGCTCCTGGCTGCCCTGGCGGCCCACGCGCAGGACTGGCCCCAATGGGGCGGCTCCCCGGCGCGCAATATGTACTCTCCGGCGAAGGGACTGCCCGACCACTTCACGGCGGACAATCCCGGCCAGGTCAAATTCAAACCCGGCACGGAGGAGATCGATCCGGCGGCCCTGACGAACTTCAGATGGGTGGCCAAGATCGGCTCGCAGAGTTACGGCAACGTGACCGTGGCCCAGGGCCGCGTGTTCATCGGCACCAACAACGAAAACCCGCGCGACCCCCGCCACCAAGGCGACCGCAGCATCCTCATGTGCTTCGACGCCAAGACCGGGGAGTTTCTGTGGCAACTGGTGGTGCCCAAGCTCGCCTCGGGCAAAGTCAACGATTGGGAGTCGCTGGGCCTGCTCTCCTCGCCCACAATCGAGGACGAGCGCGTGTACCTGGTCAGCAGCCGCTGCGAAGTGCTTTGCCTGGACGCTAACGGCATGGCCAACGGCAACGACGGACCGTTCAAGGACGAGGCCAAGTACGTCGTCAAAGACGTGATTCTCGACAAGGGCAAACCGACTGAGCGTCCGGCGCCGCCAATCCAGCCCGGACTCAAGGACGCGGACATTCTCTGGCGCTATGACATGATCGATGAACTGGGTGTGTTTCCGCATAACGCCTCCGACGGGGCGCCGCTGATCATCGGGGACCTCCTCTATGTCCAGACCTCCAACGGCCAGGACTGGACCCATTCCAACATCCCGTCACCGAACGCCCCCAGCCTCATCGCGCTCAACAAGCACACGGGTGAATTCGTGGCCGAGGACGACGCCAAAATTGGCCCGCGCATTTTCCACGGGCTGTGGAGTTCGCCCTCGACGGGCAGCGTGAATGGCCGTCAACTCATCTTCTATGGAGGAGGCAACGGCGTCTGTTATGCCTTCGACCCCGCGCCCGTGAAGGAAGGGGACGGCGCCTACTTGAAAACGGTCTGGTGGTATGACTGCAATCCCCCGGAGCGCAAGCAGTTCAAGTATCCGGACGCCAAAGGTCCCAGCGAAATCAACGCCACGCCGGTCTTCTGGAACAACCGCGTCTATACGGCCGTGGGCCAGGACCCCGAACACGGCGAGGGAGTCGGCATCCTTACCTGTATCGATGCCACAAAAACCGGCGACATCACCGGCAGCGGCAAAATCTGGTCGTACGACAAAATCTCCAGGAGCCTCTCGACCGTTTCGATCACGCCGGACGGGTTGCTGTTTGTCGCGGATTTTTCCGGCTATTTGCATTGTCTGGACGCGGAAACGGGCAAGGTCTGGTGGACCCACGACCTCAAGGCCCACATCTGGGGTTCGACCCTGGTTGCGGACGGCAAAGTGTATCTCGGCAACGAAGACGGCGACCTGACGGTGTTCGCCGCCAGCAAGGAAAAGAAGGTCCTGGGCGCGACCAACCTGGGGGCGCCTGTCTATTCAACCCCCGTTGTGGCGAACGGCATCCTCTACGTCTCCTCAAACACGCATCTGTTCGCCTTCGCCCTCGATACGTCGGCAGCCGTTACAGCAAGAGTCCAATGAGCATGAAAACTCTCAAACCCGTCCTCCTGACGCTCCTGGTCGTCGCCGTCTATCTGCTCCACCAGGATTTCTGGAACTGGAAGCGAGCCACGCCGCTGATTTTTGGCTTCCTGCCCGCGGGGCTGGCCTATCACGCCGCGTATTCGATTCTCGCGTCCGTGACGATGGCGGTGCTGGTCAAGTTCGCCTGGCCCAAACACCTGGAGGATGCTCCCGAACCATGACACCGATTATCGTCATCCTGCTTTATCTGGCAATCATCGCATTCGTGGGCGGCATCGCCTACCGGCGGGGCAAGAGCAACACGGAGGACTTTTTCCTGGCCAACCGGTCGGTCGGGGAAATGGTGTTCTTCCTTTCGATTTTCGCCACGAACATGACGGCGTTTGCGATTCTTGGCAGCTCCGGCCAGGCCTATCGCCAGGGCATCGGCATCTACGGCCTGATGGCCTCCTCTTCGGGGCTGGTCATCCCGCTGACGATTTTTCTCATCGGCACGCGGCTCTGGGCGCTGGGCAAGAAGTTCGGGCACCAGACCCAGGTGGCCTTTTTTCGGGACCGTTGGGAGTGCGACGCCATCGGCACCGTCATCTTCGCCCTGAGCGCGCTCATGCTGGTCCCCTACATGATCATCAGCATCATGGGGGGCGGGACGGTCCTGGCCCAAATCTCGCACGCCAAAGGGGCTGCGGCGCCCCTCATCCCCTACTGGCTGGGGTGCGGGGTGGTCGCGGTGGTCGTCACCATGGGGGTGTTCCTGGGCGGGATGCGGGGAACGGTTTGGGTGAATATTCTCCAGACGACTTTGTTCCTGTGCTTCGGCGCGGTCGCCGTGCTCACCATCTACCATGCGTTGCCAGGCGGTTTTGGCGAGTACATGAGGAGTCTGGCCGGCGACCCCAAGACCCGTTTTCTCGTCACGCGCGAGAAGATGCCCCCCCAGGCCTTCTGGAGTTACACACTGATTCCGCTGTCGAGCATCATGTTCCCGCACATGGCCATGATGTGCTTTTCCGCGCGCAAAGTGACCGCGTTCAAGCGGACGGTCGTATTGTATCCGCTGGCCATTCTGCTGATTTGGCTGCCGTGCGTGTTTCTCGGCGTCCTGGGCGTGGCCGCCCTGGGCAAGGTGGCTGACCCGGACGGCATCCTGCTTTTGATGCTGGAGAAGTACGCCCCGGTCTGGCTGGCGGGTTTGCTGGGGGCCGGAATCATTTCGGCGGTCATGGGTTCGGACGCCCACCAGGTTCTGGCGTTGAGCACGATGTTCACCAAAGACATTTATCAGCACTACGGCGGGCGGGAGAAGTACGGGGAAAAGGCGGCGGTTCATTTCGCCCGCGGCTTCATCATCCTGGTCACGCTGGCCGCCTATCTCATCGCCCTCTCGCTCAAGCAAAAGCAAGGCATTTTTGAAATTGCCGTCCGTTACGCCTTTTCCGGGTTTGCCGCCATGGCGCCCATCATGGTGGCCGCGTTGTTCTGGAAGCGCAGCACCAAATGGGGCGCCTTGGCCGCCGCGCTTTTCACCGCCGCCTGCCTCCTCTATTTCGCGCTGCTCCAAAACTCCCGGCACCCGGGCGATGTCATCTGGCAACTGGGCCATGGCAAGACCGCCATTAAGCTCCTCTTCATCAACCCGCGCGGGGATGTCAGCTTTTGGAACGGGTTCATGACCGTCGTGCCGATGGTCTTGGGTTCCGCCCTCTCCATGGTCGCCGGCTCGCTTCTCACGAAAGCCCCGAGCCGCGCGACGCTCGACAAATACTTTCCGAAAACCGTCCGTGTCCGTCAGTCCGTACCTCTTCGGCCCGGCCCCCCCTCTCGGGAAGAAGAAGAACCATCCCCAATCGGTCGGCCGATGCAGCCGTGTGAGGATGCCCCCGTGGCGGCGTCCAGACAGGGCGCCGTTGGTGATTCTCCGGAGGGGACGGCGGCGCTGTGTCGAGACGCCGCCGCGAGGGCGCGGTTCATGGCGGGGGAAAGCGGGACACCCGAAGCGGCTCAACAATGATCATGCGCGAACCCTTAACCAGCCCGGAGGCGGCACAAGACCGGCTCGACGCGCACTTGCGCGAGATCATCCGATGGCATTTTTCTCCCGAAACCGGCTGCCCGTTCTGGCTCGACTGGGCGGCCAAGGCGGGCTGGGACCCGCGCGCGGAGGTAAAGACTTTTCCCGACCTGCTCGCCCGGTTTCCCCATTTCCAGGACCAATGGCTGCGCGATCTGCCGCCCGATGTCTGGGTCCCCGCCAGGTTCAAGGAGCGTCCTTACCACATTTTTGAAACCGGCGGCACTACCGGGCTGCCCAAGCAACGCATCGGGTGGGACGATTACAAAATCGATTACGAGGAATTCTCGTCCAAGATTTCGGACGACCATTTCCCGCGCGGCGCCGCCTGGCTTATGGCAGGCCCGACTGGCCCGCGCCGGCTCCGGCTCGCCATCGAGCACCTCGCCAACTTCCGCGGCAGCCCCTGCTATTTCATTGACCTCGACCCCCGCTGGGTCAAGAAGGTGCTCGGCGAGAAACAGCTCGACCAGGCCCGCGCCTACATGGACCACGTCGTGGCCCAGGCCGTGACGCTGCTCAAACACCGGAAGATAGCCAGTCTCTTCACCACGCCCAAATTGATCGAGGCCATAGGCGAGAAACTCAATTTGCGCGAGGCGGGCATTCGCGGCGTGTTTTGCGGCGGCACCACGATGACGCCCCAATCCGTGCGCTTCATCATCGAGGAAGTGCTCGGAGAGGGCATCGGCTTTTATCCCACTTATGGCAACACCCTCATGGGGCTGGCCGCCAGCGTGCCGCTTTGGCCTGAGGACAATTTCTCTGTTACCTATTACGCGCCCGAGCCTCGCGCGGTCCTGCGCGTTGTGAATCCCGCCCGAACCGACTCCCTCGTGGATTATGGCCAGTGGGGTCGCGTCGAATTGACCACTCTCACCCAGGAGCTGTTTCTGCCCCGGTTTCTCGAACGCGATGAAGCCGTTCGCCGGAGACCCCGAGACCCTTATCTCTGGGACGGCGTAGGCGAGGTCCGCCCCTTCGGCGCCATGGAAAAGACGATTGTCGAGGGAGTCTATTGATCAATCCCCATGTTCCCGCACCTCCCAGCCCTGCGGCACGGCAAGCCCTACACCAGCCTGGACCAGGCTCAGGTTAACGACAGTCGCACCGGCCAGCCGCTGGCCCGCATCAGCCAGGTCAACTCCGGCATCATCAGGAAGGACCTCGCCAGAGTTGGCGAGGCCAGGGCCGCCCTCAAGGAGTTTTCATGCCAGCAACTCGTCGAAATCTGCCGCAAGGCCGCCGGCCTGTTTCTTAATGAAACCTTGCCTGCGGGCACCCAGGGCCACTCTCAGTCCCCTGATGAGTATGTCGAGACCCTCTCGGCCACCAGCGGTTTGCCTTGGGAGATGGTGCGGCGAAACAGCGAAAAGCTGGCGCATGTGCTGGGCAACATGGGCCTGATTCTCAACGGCCTGACCCGCGGGCTTGACCTGGCCATCCTCGACCGCGGCCTGGGCGAACAAGACGGGAGGCGGTTGGCCTTTTATCCCACGACCCAGAGCTTGGGCCTGGTCATGCCAAGCAATTCCCCCGGCGTCAATTCGCTTTGGCTTCCAGCCATTCCGCTCAAGGTCCCCGTCGTTCTCAAGCCGGGGCGCGACGAACCTTGGACGCCTTACCGCCTCATTCAGGCGCTCGTGGCGGCAGGGTGCCCGGCTGCGGCGTTGGGTTTTTATCCCACCGACCATGAAGGCGCCGCCGAGATTCTCCGTGGCTGCGGGCGCGCGCTGGTGTTCGGCGACGCCTCCGCCACCGCCCCCTACGCCGCCAACCCTGCCATCCAGATTCACGGCCCGGGGCTGAGCAAAATCCTGATCGGCGAGGATCAGGTCCATCGCTGGCGCGAGTTCGTCGATCTGATTGTCTCGTCCATCGCCGAAAACGGCGGGCGCAGTTGCATCAACGCCTCGGCCATTGTCGTACCCAAATACGGCGCGGAAATCGCCGAGACCCTCGCCCGCGAGCTCGGGCCGGTCATGCCGTGCCCGGCTTCCGACAAGGGCGCTCAACTCTCCGCGTTCGCCAATCCTTCCATGGCCGAGCGTATCAATGCCACAATCGAAGAAGGTCTCCGGGTCCCCGGCGCGGTGGAAGTCACCGCCAAACACAGGGGCGGCCCGCGGAATGTCACTTTCGGCGGCGCGGTTTACTTGCGCCCGACTTTGGTGCTTTGCGACTCCTTTGCCCATCCTCTTGCCAATCGTGAGTTTCTGTTCCCTTATGCCAGCATCGTCGAGATGCCCCAAGCCGGCATGCTCGAACAAATCGGCCCATCCCTGGTTGTGACGGCCATCACTCAAGACCCTGCCTTCCGCCAGTCGCTCCTGGAATCTCCCCTTATCCAGCGGCTGAACCTCGGCCCAATCCCCACAACGCGCGTCTCGTGGGACCAACCCCATGAAGGCAACCTCTTCGAGTTTCTGTATCGCCGCCGCGCAATTGAGGTGAGCGACGGGTTTTGATTGTCCGGCCCATGCATCCCGACGCATCCGATAGCGCGCTCTCTCCCGGCCCATTCGATTACACGCCGCGAACCCGCGTCATCTTCGGCCTGGACGCCATTGAACGGGTCGGCGCCTTGGCTGTCGAGCTCGGCGCCCGCAATGTCCTCCTCGTCACCGACCGGGGCATCGTGTCCGCCGGGCACGCCGGACGCGTAAGCCGCTTGCTCGAGGCTGCCGGCCTGTCTGTTTGCTGTTTCGATGCAGTTGAAGAAAACCCCGGCACCCGGTGCGTCGCCCGGTGCGTCGAGGTCGCCCGCCGTTCGCACATCGATACGATTGTTGGACTCGGCGGCGGCAGCAGCATGGACACCGCCAAAGGCTGCAACTTCCTCCTCACCAACGGCGGTCGGATGGAGGACTACCAGGGAATCGGCAAAGCCAGGCACCCAATGCTGCCGCTCATTGCCATCCCGACCACCGGCGGCACTGGCAGCGAGTGCCAGTCTTTCGCCCTGATTAGCGACGAACAGACCCACCAGAAAATGGCCTGCGGCGACCCCAAAGCCGCCGCTCGAATCGCCCTGCTCGACCCCGCCCTCACCCTCTCCCAACCGTCCAGGGTCACCGCCTGCGCCGGCATCGACGCCATCGCTCATGCCATTGAAACCGCCGTCACCAGAAAGCGCACCGCGCTCTCGCTCGTGTTTTCCCGTGAGTCGCTCCGGCTAACCCTGGCCGGCCTGCCGCGCGTGCTCGCAGCGCCCGGCGATATCGAGGCTCGAGGTTGGATGCTTCTGGGCGCCGCATGGGCGGGGACGGCCATCGAGAACAGCATGCTCGGCGCGGCCCACTCCGCTGCAAACCCGCTTACCGCCCATTTCGGCATCGTCCACGGCCACGCCGTCGGCGTGATGCTGCCCCACGTCGTTCGTTTCAACGCC
>CAZZFF010000007.1:74574-93964 GCA_964653485.1 uncultured Verrucomicrobiota bacterium
GGATCGTGTCGTTCTGCCATGGCGGTCACCCTAGGCCTGCGCCGCCGGGTTGGCATCCCCCTCGGAAACTCCCTCAGAGGCCGCCGCCCATCTGGCCGACATGCTGGACGGGACGCTGGACTTGGCTGGCCTCCCGCGCTCCCTCAAGGGCCTTGGCCTGGGCGCCTCCAAAATCCCCGCTCTCGCCCTCGAAGCCGAGCGGCAATGGACCGCCCAATTCAACCCTCGCCCTCTGACCGTTGCTGATTTCGAGACCCTCTACGCGGCGGCGCTTTAGGCTTGGTCCCCTACGTTGTCCAGAAGAAGCGGCGCGGGTCATGTGATGGGAGACTTGCAGTGTGGTCCTTGCAAGGATAGTTTTGAGACATGATCGGAGCGGATGAAATTGAGAAGATGAGCCTGGTGGAGCGGCTTCAGACGATCGAGTTGCTGTGGGCCTCGCTGGCGAGTACGCCCGATGCGGTGCCTTCTCCAAATTGGCATCGGGAGGTTCTTGCCGAGCGCATGGAGAAGATTGAGCGTGGCGAGGCCGAGTTCTTGACTGTCCCGGAGTTGGAGGAACGTCTGCGGGATTCAGCGCAATGAAGCGCGTGATCGTTCTGGCGGAAGCCGCCCAGGACCTGGAAGAAGCTCGCAGGTTTTACAACGCATCGGGAGTTGGGGTTGGCGAGTATTTTGTTACTTCATTACTGGCGGACATTAAGAGTTTGGGGCTTTATCATGGGGTGCATCACCGCCAATACGGCTGTTTCCGGATGCTGGCGAGCCGGTTTCCGGTTGGCATTTATTATTTAGAGGGGGAGCATGACACCACGGTAGTCGCGGTCCTTGACTTGCGCCGGAAGCCGAGCTGGATCCGCGCGCGGGTAACGCGACGGCAATAACCCAGACTTTTGACCAGCAAGAGCAACTTGTACCAGATCGTGCTAGGCCTCGGCGGTCTCCTACACCTTGTCTTTGGTCTCGAGGAAGCCGCGGAGGTGGCAAACGCGGGTGGGATGGCGGAGTTTGCGCAGCGCCTTGGCTTCTATCTGGCGGATGCGCTCCCGGGTAACCTGGTAGAGGTTGCCAATCTCCTCGAGGGTGTGGCCGTAGCCGTCGAGCAGACCAAAACGCATTTCGAGGATTCGCCTCTCGCGCTGGCTTAGGAGGGTCAGAACGTGGTCCAGCCTTTCCCTGAGCATGCTCTGGCTCGTGCCTTCGGACGGGTTCTCGGCGCTCTTGTCTTCGATGAAATCGCCCACCCTTACGTCGCCATCTTCGCCCACGGGCGCGTCGAGAGAGACGGGTTGGCGGGCCATTTTGAGCAAGGCGTTGATGCGCGAGACCGGCGCGTGCATCTCGTCGGCCAGGTCTTCGGCGGTCGGCTCGCGGCCCAATTCCTGGCTGAGCTGTTTCTGGGCCCGCCAGAGCTTGGTCATGATCTCGATCATGTGTACCGGGATTCGGATCGTGCGCGCCTGGTCGGCAATCGAACGGGTCAATGCCTGCCGGATCCACCAAACCGCGTAGGTGGAGAACTTGTAGCCGCGCCGATACTCGAATTTCTCGACGCCCTTGAGCAGGCCGATATTGCCTTCCTGAATCAGATCGAGCAGAGACTGCCCCCGGTTGACGTATTTCTTGGCGATGGCGACAACCAGGCGCAGGTTGGCTTCGGCCATGTGGCTTTTGGCCTCGTGAACGCGCCCGGCGGCCCGCTGTAACGCATCGAAGGTCCTGTTAAACTCCTCGCGCGGCGAGCGGACGAATCTCTCCAGGACGCGAAGCCCTTCCTGTTCGGCTCGGATGGCGTCCTGCCGTTGGCGGGATTCGGGTTGGCCTTCCAACTCGCGGATGCGCCGCGAGCCGGCCTCGAACTTGGCGTGGACGTTGCCGGCGACCACGGTGATGTCGTCAAGGACCTTTGCCTTGTAATGTAACTTCGGAAAGAGGGTCTCCAGTTTTCTCGCGACCGTTTGAAGCTGGCCGAGGAGCACTTCGGGTTGCCCTGCGGGGGTGGCCTGCCACCGGCTGTAGAGCTCGTCAGCCTGGGCGTCCAGTGCCTCCATCTGTTTGACCAGGCGGCGGAGGGTCTTGAGATGCTGTTCGCGGTTGGGGGCTTCGTTCTCCGATACAATGCGGTCGTAGCGCTCCTTTGGGGGCTCGGCGAGCAGCTTTCCGGCGAGCGCGACGTGCTCTTTGGCGGCAAAGCCCAGCCCATAAACCAACTGCTTCATCTCATCCCCGGCCTGCTCGATGCGCCTGAAGACCTCGACCTCCTGCTCGCGCGTGAGCAAGGGCACCCTGCCCACCTGCTTCAGATACATCTGCACCGGGTCGTCCAGGGCGTCGAATTGGCCGTCCCGGTCCGACTCCGGTTCTTCGGGTTTGGCCTTTTCGATCTCGGCATCCGCGCTAATCTTGACGCCGAGGCTATGCAGCCTGGTATAGAGCGTGTCCAAATCGTCGGCGGACACCCCTTCGGGCAGCAGTTCATTGATGTCGTCGTAGGTAAGCTGGCCCTGGTCGTGCGCCAGGCGCAGCAGACTCTTGGTCGTCGCGGACAGGTCAACCGATTCGCCCGGCGCGGCCACGACGGCCTTGGCCCCATTGTCCGCGCCGTTGCGCGGGGATGCCTTCGCTCCAAAGACGAAACGGCCGCGCGAGCGGTGGACATCGCCGGGGGCCTTCGGCTCTTTGGCGTCCTCCCATTTCTTTGCTCTGGTATTCAATGTCTTTGCTAGCACGGGCCAGAAAAAAAGGCGTGGGACGCTTGGCCCCACGCCGGTTTGCGAAAATCCTCGCTTAATAGCGCCGGCCGGAACTGCCTCGGCCCGCGTACTCGTGTCCGCCGCGTGCGCCGCCGCCGGTGCGCTCCGCCGGAGGCCGCGCCACATTCACCGTCAGGCTGCGTCCGTCGAGTGTGGACCCGTTCAGGGCGTCAATGGCCTTCTGAGCCTCTTCGGGTGTTGACATGGTGACAAAAGCGAACCCTCGAGGCCGGCCGGAGGCGCGGTCCATCATCAGGTTGGCCTCCGTCACTGTGCCGTGCGCGGCAAAGGCGTCTTGCAGATCGTTTTCGGTTGTGTTGAACGAGAGGTTCCCCACGAATAACTTTGTGTTCATGTGATGTTTCAGTGTCCTTAGTATTACCCTGTTCTCTCCAAACTGTTCCCGAAAATCGGGTTTCAAATCATCACTGAACGAGGTTCACTTGAAGATTTACCATGTCCTGGAAGCGACAAGCTATTTGTTAGACAGTCTTAGAATGCCTCATCCCGGCCAAATGGCAAGCATTTTTCACAAAACTTTTACGCGCATTTTGTCCTTGCCTGCCACCATAACTATGCGACACTGGGTTCGTATGAAGTTGTTTCGGCGACCGACAGCATATTATTGTCACGTCCGGCACCTTTGCGCATGAATAATCTCCAACCCCCGGGGGCGCATTGAGCCGCCCTTTTCCTTCTCGTTCCTTTCATTCTCGCGAGCCGTTGCATCGCCGGAACGGAAAAATCCGTGCCCGCGAGGTGCGCGTCGTCGGCGACGCCAAGCAGCAACTGGGCGTGATGTCCCTCAATGAGGCCCTGCGCCTGGCCCAAGCCAAGGGGCTGGACCTGATCGAGGTCGCCCCCAACGCCACGCCGCCCGTGTGCCGTATCGTCGATTACGGCAAGTTCCTCTACGAGGAGGCCAAGCGGAGCAAGGGCTCCCATGTCCGCCAGCCGGCGAACATAATGAAGGAACTCCAAATCTCTCCTGCCATTGATCCTCACGACATGGCAACCAAGCGCGAACACGCTATCCGGTTCCTGTGCGATGATATGAAAGTCCGCGTCAAACTGCGCTTTCGCGGACGCCAGAAGGCCCACAAGGAGATCGGCTTCCAGGTCATCAACCAGTTCGTCAAAGACGTCGCCGCTTACGGGCAGGCGGATTCGCCGCCCAAAATGTTGGGTGACCGCGACCTGAACGTCGTCCTGAGCCCGCTGCCTCGCAACAAACGCGCCAAGAGCCCGCGCGAAGAACCGCCGTCTTCCCCGCCGCCAACAACCGCCCCGCCTGCGGCGCCCGCGGCGCCCGCAACCCCGGCCACCCCGGAGACCCTGCCCCAGGAAGCGGCGGCGCTATAGGGGCTCGTTAAGACGTGAACATGACGAGCCGCCTTGGAGCGGCTCGGCGTCGTTCACCTTCCTGTCCCTTCCTCGAAAACGAACGCCCCGTAGCCAACCACGCGCTGTCGCGGGCCGCCCGCATCACCGGAGTTGCGCAGAACCAGGGTCCGGGCACGCAAGCCCTGGCGGCGGGCCGCCTGCAGCAGCCCGCAGATGGGCCACCGCCCACACGCCCCGTCCTCGCCGATCCCCTCCGGCGACAGTGCCTCGATGGCCGCCGCCGTGGCGCTGTCTATTTCGTCGGCAAGAGCCGCGCTGTGATAATGGCTAAGGTCGGAACTGATGATGATGCAGGTTTCCGCTCCGCCCCATACCGCCTCGATGACCTGACTGATGGCTTCCGGTTCTGCTTCCCAAACGAGCAGGGGCACCAGGGCGAAGTCGGCCAGCACCGTTTGGAGAAAGGGCAGTTGCACCTCCAAGGCGTGTTCATGGGCATGGGCCTCGTCATTGACGCTGACCCGCCCGGCTGAGGCCAGTTGCCGGAGGCCCTCCGCATCCACGGGCACAAGGCCCAGTGGCGTGGCGAAGGCCGACGCCGAGACCGTGGCTACGCCCTCGAAGGCGACCCGATGGGACGGCCCCAATAGCACCACCCGCTTGATCCTCCCCCGCGCCGGCGCCAGCCGGGCATAGCCCGAGGCCGCAATCGGTCCAGAGAACATGTAGCCCGCGTGGGGGAGGATAAGGGCCTTGGGGGCAGGCCCGGCGCCGCGGGGGGCATCCGCGAGCAGCGACTTCACGCTGCTCGCAAGCTCCTCCGGGTCGCCGGGATAAAACTGGCCCGCCACCGCCGCTGGGCGGACGCCTCTCAGTTCGATGTCGATCTTAGCCTGTGACATTGGATTTGCCCTCGGGCCAAATGCCCGGGATGGGTGTCCGGCATTGGGGGCACTCGCCCGAGGCGGTGAGGTTGTATTCGAGCACGGTATAGCCCCGGCGGGCGATCAAGATCTGGCGGCATTTGGGGCACCGGGTGTGTTCACGCTCGCCGACCTGGCCGGGCGCGTTGCCCGCATAGATGAAGCGCAACCCTTCGTCCGCGCCGATCTCCGCAACCCGCGCCAACCGGGCCATGAGCGTCTTCGGTGGCGCGGTCATCTTGTAGTCCGGGTGAAACGCGGTGACGTGCCAGGGGATGTCGGGGCTGACCGAACAGATAAAACGGGCCATCCGGCGCGCCTCCTCGTCGCTGTCGTTGAACCCGGGCACCAGCAGCGTGACGATCTCCAGCCACAGCCCGCGCTCGTGGACCATCCGAATGCCTTCCATCACGTGCTCAAGCGTGCCCCCCAGCGAGCGGTATCGCTGCTCATCGAAACTCTTGAGGTCGATCTTGTAGGCCACAATCCATGGTCGCAGAAGGTCCAGCGCCTCGGCTGTGGCGTTGCCATTGGACACGAAAGCGCACGCCAGCCCGGCCGCTTTGGCCTGTTGAAAAACCGCCACCGCCCATTCGGCCGTAATGAGCGGCTCGTTGTAGCTGGAGACGACCAACCGTGCTCTCGTCCGCCTTCCGGCCTGCGCCACTTGCTCCGGCGTCACCCTCTGTATCCGCGTCGCTGAGTCCGGGTCTCGCAGGGCCTGGCTTGTCACCCAGTTCTGGCAATACCCGCAATGAAAATCGCAGCCCAGCATCCCGAACGTGAGGGCGTCGCTCCCCGGATAAACGTGAAAAAATGGCTTCTTTTCCACCGGATCGCACTGGAGCCCGGCGACATACCCGAAGGGGACCCGCAACTGCCCCGCCCGGTTGAAGCGCACTTTGCAAATGCCGCGCCGCCCCGCAGCCAATAAACAGCGATGGCCGCAAGCCAGGCACCGCACTCGCTCCCCCTCCTGCCGCCAGAGGGAGCCGACCGCGGTGTGGCGGTCCAGGACCTCGGCCAGCGCCAGGTTGGCGACAGAGGATTTCAGCCGCTCCGCCGATGCGCAGCCCGCAACGTCGGAAGCCGCAGCGGTAGAATTCGGGTTGGACCTGGAGTTCACGCTCAGTACTCTGGCCCCGCGCGCCTCCGATGTCAAAGCGGGAGTGGTTCGTCGAGTCCTGCTAGGAGCCATGCCAGGACTCGGGGCCACACTCTTGTCTTGACGGTTCGCGGCGTGAAGATAAAGTGATCCATGTGAGCATGGACGGGAGCCAATCCCGTCCGGGCTGCGCCGCGTGGAACGAACCAGCTCCTGGCAGAAGCACACCCGGCAAACAACCCCCGAGCGCGAACGGAACGCCGCCTTGAGGCGGCACCGCGAAATGGAACGACAGACAACTGACAAAGAAACCGGGCCGCCACCCACTGCTTCTCTCGAAGAGGTGCAATCGGGCTGGCGCGACCTGGCGCTAAAAGTGGCGCAACTGCACGCCGAGTTGAACGCGGCGACACAAGAGAACAAGACGTTGCGCCTGCTCCTGGAACGCGTCATTGACCATCGGCAGAAGTCGCATACCGAGTTGGTGTTGATCCTCACGAACCTGGTGGGCAAGCTCCCTCTCAACGACGTGGGGGTGATTGTCTCGAAGCTGGTTGAGCACAATACCAACACCAGCCAGTTCCTCGCAACGCTGGCCAACAACGCCGCCGGCGCCGCCGTGTCTCAGCCGGAGCTGCTCAAGACCCTCGAGCAAAACAAACGCGACATTGCCGCCGCGTTGAAACCGGCCGTCGAAGAGTTGATCAAGCTGGATACCCCGCTGGAGAACGAGATGCTGCAGTCGTTCGTCGAGCGCCCCGACCTCTTCTTTTCACCTCGGGCGGTGCGGGCCAACCGCTGTTTTGTGAAGGGCTACGTGCCTCGGGAGCGTATCGTTCGGGAATTCGGCGAAGAGGCCCTGGCCCTCTTCAACGACTTGACCACCGATCCCAAGCTGAACCCGCATCCCAAATCGGATGAGATCGTGCTGGGGTTCAAGGAGGATTTCGAATCGCTCGTAGGCAGAGACCCAGGTGTGGCCGCCGCCAGGCGCCCGGGGCTGCTGGCTTTGCACGCGCGGGTGCATCGCAGTAAAGCCGCCGCCGACCACGCCCGCGCCCAGAGGATCGCCTTCCACCGGATGTCGTTCCTGATCGAGTTGCTTCACTTCTATGAACACTCGGACACCGAGGCGCCGGACCTGCTTTTTGCACAGCGCCTGCCGGGCCTTATTGAGCAGTTGACCCTCACAGGCTCCCAGGACAGCCTGGATGAAACGCTGATCGTCTCTGCCGAGGCGCTCTTGGCGTTTATCGTCAACCCGGACCACCGGCTGATGGTCATCAATAACTTGGGCAAGGGCGGCGGCATGGCAAAGACGTTGAAATTCATCCTGCGGCTGCGGAGCGCCAAGACGGGCGAGGCCGAACTCGACGAGGTCATCGCCCAGATGATCCGGCACCTGGTCCCGGCTCAGAAGGCGCCCCCGGCAAAGACGCTGGCTGCCCTCCTGCGCCTGGTCAACCCGGACATGCAGCGCTTGGTCGTCAAGCTCATCATGGGCTGTGATCGCGTTCGCAAAGAGGAGGCCGAGGCATTGGGCAGGGCCATCGCCGCCGAACTCGGACTGAAACTGGCCGCCGTACAGGCGCAAGATGCGGACCCGGTCGAAAGCGAGCGGCGGAGGGCTTGGGCAAGGATCAAGGAGATGGTCGCCCGGCGAGGGGACCCAGGGGAGATCGCCGCCGCCATTCGCGATCGGCTCAACGCCAAGTACAATGCCGACGAAATCCGGCAGAGTTGGCTTGTGATGATCGAGGCGGATTCCATCGCCCTCATCCGGATCTTCTGCCATGTTCCCTACAGGGCTGATGGACGGACGGATGCCATCGCCTTGCCGGTGATTGGGGCTTACGTGAGCCGGCTGACTCATGAAAAGTACGCGCCCATCTACCTTAAAGTGGTCAACAGCCTCAAAACGATGTTCCACGCCAAGCCCGACAATCCTACCCTGCTGACCTTCATGGCCCTTGTCCGATGGGCCAATCCCGAAGCCGCGGCCAAGCTCTACGCCGATGTTGGGATGCCTGCGCCCGTCTGACGTGCGGAGGGCAGGGCAGGGCTGCGTTGCGCCTGGGGCGCGGAACTGGGACCAGAGGCGCAGCCCTGAAATCCGAAATCCGAAATCCGAAGTCTGAAATCCTCAGTCCGGAGGCCGTCGGAGTCCGCGCTATGGCTTCGACTTTTCGATGGCGGTTAGGTAGTAACTGTCGTCGTGCTTTTGCTTCCAGCCGTCAGAGGGGGCCGGGAGCGTTGAGCGATGGCGAGCCCACATTTCGTTGGCAAAGGCCTCCCAGGACTGGCCTTGGCGCGACCATTCATGGTTGTGATCCTGGCCGGTGGCTTCCTTGATTTTCTTCACGAATTCAGCGTCGTTTTCGCCCATCCAGCGGTCCACGTAATCCAGGAAGGCATCGTGGTTCCAGGCGGCCTCCGCGTGGAGGAGGCGGATGGCCAGGGCCTCCTGGACCCAAGCTGAACTGGTGCAGCACCGGCGGTAGCTCTCACTGGTGTTCTGGCCCGCTTTCCATTCCGTGGGAGGCCGGTGCTCGTAAGGTCCCCAAGCCTGGCCTCGCGTGCGGTCGCGTCCGATGCCCGTGGCCGCGTCAATGCCCGAGTGCCCCGTGAAAACGACCTTGGCTCCAGTCCAGCAATCGCCGTAAGCCGTCTGTTCGTCTTCGCCGAAGCTGACCTTTGGAAAGGACTTATTGATGTTGGCCAGTTCATCGTCGCCGAGCAGCAGGCCGGCAAAGATGATGGGCAGTTTGCGGCCGCTGCCGTGGCCGCCCCAGCAGGACCATCCGGGATGGCCGGCCCGGACCATGCCGGCAAGGTCGATGCCGACCTGGACGAAGTTGATGAGTAGAGGCTCTTTCCGTTCTGGCTTCAGGTCGGTGCAGAGCAGCAGGGCCGACATGCCCGCCACGCGCCCATACTCTCGCCCATATTGGGGCATGTTCTCGACCGGCCCCTCGAATCCGAAAAAGCCGGTCCCGACCCAGGGCCGCTGGGTGAAGCGGACATACTGGCGGACATTGGGAATGCCGCGGGTCGCGGCGGCGGCGGGCAGACGGTCGCGCTTGAGATCGCGCGCCAAATAAATGCGCTGCTGTCGGTCGCAGAAGGCGGGCCGGAACGCGTCCGGCGGCTGCGGCCCGCTCACGCATGTCAGAACTGCCGCGGCGCGGATGGGGCTGCTGTCCTCGACGCCGCGTTCGATGGTGCCGTTGCGCAACTGGTTGTCGAGCACCACCCCTTTGGCCATGCTGATGGTCGAGACCAGGGAATCTCCGGGCTTGAGAGGGGTCGGCAGCTTTTGGATTAGCGAAGCGTCGAACCAATTATGGACCCCGCTGTCATACGCCAAGCGCATCTGGGCAGGGGGATTGACCATGAACCCGTTGCGGACGCGCTGTTCCTCTTTGCGCTCCTTATCCATGGAATCCAGCTCGCGTTTGTGAATCTCGGCGCCATAGAGCGGCTTGGGATCGATGGCCTTGACTGTGGCCGGCCCGACGACGTACCAGTCGCCATTGATGAACTGGCCAACTCGCGCCGGCTTGTCGAAGGTCCAGGTGATGCCGTACTGCGAGACGCTCTCCTTGAGCGGGAGGTCTTCGAGCCGGGGTGCTTCCGGTGCGTTGCTGACGGTGTAAATAACCGGAGGCCGGTCCAGGCTTGGGTCGGCCGTAACCGTGCTCTCCGCGTAAGGGTCCAATCGCCCTGGAGCGGGCGCCGCTTTGACCGGTCCCCCCAACGTGATTGCCGGGTCGGCCACCCAAATCGTCTGCGCCTTGTCCTTGCCGGCATCACCCCAGATGGCGATGGCACTGAAGCCTTTCAAGCGGGTCTTGGTCGAATCCACCGCGGCAAGCTCACGGTCATTATGAAAGACCTGCAGGCCCTCCTCCGCATCGAAATCGAACGTCCACTTGTGCCAGCCCGCAGGGGCGCGGTTGACCCCCAGCCAGAACAATTGGTCAAACCAGTCTTTGCCGTCGCTGGCTGTAACGGTGTAGCCCTCGCTGCCGCCGAGGTAGCTTGCGTAAAGGACGCCCGCCACCAGCACGCGTCCATCGCTCTGCACCAGGCCCCAGCGCGGACCGACCCGCGAGGCTTTGGCATTCTCCGGCACCGTCCCATCGTCATAGACCCAAAGCTCGAACTTGCCCGAGGCGTCCGTGTCGCGCAGTTTCAACACCGCCGCGCCGCCCGGTCCGACTCTAAGAGAACCCCCCTTGCCTTGGCGGCTCCTGGCGGCATCCACCCCGACGTCGCCTGTGACGGTCCAACCCGCCAGCGAATCCCGGCTCTCGAAGCTCAGCGGCCGTCCCGGCTCGGCGGAGGGCTTTGCGCCCGCCTCCTCGCCTCGTGCAGCCCCTCCAGGCACCAAAGTCATCGCCAGAATCAGGCCAGGAAAGAACTTCAATGCCAACGACATTGCTCGGCATAGCCGGTGTTGTTTCATAGGTGGATTGCAGGCCAAGTCCGCCTCCGGGTCAAGCAAAGATAAATGGGAAGAAGTCGAAGAAGTGGCTTGACATCATATCATCATCCGCACATGCTCTATAGAGCATGTGCGGATGATGATATGAATGCTGCCAGGCCACCCAAGCAAATTCCATTGGAGCGATGGGAGGTCTTTTTGCGCGCGTTGGGCGAGCGCGTTTCGATTCCGAGCGAGCGATTTCCTACTGTTCGCTGTTGGAGGCGTTCTGTGCTGACGGCGGAGATAGAGGTTGTTGTCAGGGCGAACCGATCGAAATTGCGCACGACTTTCCCTCCTGCTTGCGAGATCATCGAACATCTTAAGCGCATGGGCTGGGTCCATCCGATCGAGACTCAATCCTTCAAGGAAAGGGATCACATCGAGTTCTTATTGGTGGATGCAGGGTTGCAGGATGGACAGCCTGTTTCTCCGCTGGAACTCCTTCAGGCATGGTTGCCGGCCGGCGTCATTTGCCATTTTAGCGCTCTCAAGCATCACGATCTAACTACCCAACCGGCGGCCTACCACCATATCGCCCGGCTGAGCCGTCCTCGGCCAAGAAAAGAACCGTCCCCGGCAGCGGGAGCTGAACAGAGGGGGGAACCGATCGAGCGCAGCCCGCTTGGAACGGACATCTTCCATTTCGCGGAGGTTGCTTGCTACGAGACCAGGCGCGATGTCACTTTTGTGCCCGGTATCCAAGTGCGCGTAGTGTCACCGCGGACGTGGCTGCGAATCACCACTCTTGAGCAGACTCTGCTGGACACATTGTTGCAACCGCTGCGCTGCGGCGGCGAGGCCGTCATCCTGGAAGCTTGGGAGAACGGGGCCAAGGCGATGGATGCCGACCGCATGAGCGAGCATTTGGGGAAGATTCAGCGGGACGACCTCGGCCGGCGCGTTGGCGCCGTGTTGGACATCATCGGCGCCGATGTGGCGGCCAGTTCTTTGGGCCGCCGGCTCGGCGCGCTCAAGAAGCGGCTCGCCGCGGCGTCGGCAGAAACACCCGACATTCCTCTGTTGCGGGGATGTGACTTCCCGGACCGGAGTGAAGCCTGGAAGGTTCAGATTCCGTAACCCTAAGGGTTCTCGCATTCTCAATCTCCACCTCGGAGACGGCCGGGAGTCTCTCGACATCCGCCGTGAACGTCCTTGTATGGCGCGGATTATGCTGTATCATGGGTACAGCCCGACCGAGGGGCAGGGCAGGGGGCCTGAGTGACAAGGGCGGACGGGTAATTTGATTGGTCGAAGTTGCGAATGAAAAGGTGATGAAAATGATTCAACCCAACTGCCGGGTCCAGTTCGCGGCCCAGGACATCGACTTCATATTGTCGGTGCTCGGGCGCAGCATCGGGACGGCGGAATGCCTGGTGAAGCTGTTGGCTGACGAGGACTCACGGGACGTGATTCTGGACGATGAGGCGCTGTTCCACGCGCTGCTCGAGAGAGGAGGGTGCGTGCGGGTCTCGACCCGATTCTACTTCTACATCCTGGTGCGGCGGGTCTTCCGGCGCGCGGACCTCCGGGACAGGACCCTGGCGGACTACGTGGCGGAGGTGCTGTCCGAATTTGCCCGCGCTGAGCAAGGGCGTTGCGTCGTGCCTGGCCAGGCCAACGCGCTGGACTATCTGTTCGAGATGCTCGCCGCCCTCAAGGACGCCGACGATCGCACCAGGTTCTTCATCCGGGTGCATATCGGCAATTATGCGCTGTTTCTCTCGGGGTTGTTCCCGGATCGCATCCGTTTCCGGGCCGAGAGGCGCGGCTTCCCGGACTTGAAATACTACGAAAACATGGGCCGGACGCATTACCAGGCGGCCAGCGACCACCGCTTGGCCCAACGGTACGCGGTGGCGGGCATCTTCACTACGCTGGCCGAGCGTTTTCGAGCGACTCGCCTCGCCCTGAACGACATCGCCGAGCGCCTCTTTTCGCTCGGCGAGGCGGCGGGCCCGCTGGGGTAGGAGGCTGCTATTTCCTGTAGCTGGTCCTGGCCTTGAGCCACTCGAAATCGGTGGCCGGGCTTGCGGGGACGATGCCGATGCGCGTCCGCAGGACGGGACGAATTGTCGAAGGGGCGAGCCAGCGCCGGATTTCAAGGTGGCCGTCGGCGAACACGAAATTGCCGGCGCCGTTGTGGTAGGAGGCGGGCAGGTTCCCCCAGGCATACTCGTCGAGAACGTTCACGAAAAAGCCGTCATTGAGCGTGTCGGCGTGTTCATCCAAAAACACGAATATGCCCGACGGATTGCCGATCTGGGTGCTCTTGAAGAACTGGACATAGAGAGGATTGAAGCGGTTGGTCAGTTCGCCCGGGTTGCCCACCTGGGCGTTCATGGACATGCTGCGGATGCGGGGACCATTGGGGGCCGGGACGCGATCCGAGGGGCACTTGTAAATCCTGGCGGAGTGGCCGGCACAAGGCCCCAGTTTGGAGTCCGTGAGGTAAAGCAGGTTGGTGTTGTCGTCGCTGTTCTGCCAGTCCTGGACGTTGTTGGCCCAGGTCTGCCTCAGGGCCAGCGTCTCGGGCACGCCGTGGTTGTTGACGAGCAGGTCCGAGTTGTCTTCCGCGTACAGCACCCAGGCAACGCAGAGCTGTCTCAGGTTGTTCGCGCAGGTCGTCGCTTCGGCCTTGCTCTGCGAGCGCCCCAGGGCCGGCAGCAACAGGGAGGCCAGGATGCCCAGTATGGCAATGACCACAAGCAGTTCGATCAGCGTGAAGGCGCGCTCCGGAACGCGACGGGCGGAGGGTGCGCGGGCCGCGCGAGCGAGGGGATGTCTGATGAACTCGCCGAAATGAGAGCTTTGCTGTGTGCTTGGCTTTGAGAATCCGTGGTTCATTCGACTCAAGGCAGCAGCCCCGCCTTGCGGATTGCCTCCCGGGACTTTTCGGGCGACTCATGCAGAATCACCTGCCAGCCGCGCGCCGCGCCGGCCTCCGTATTCTCGGGCCGGTCGTCCAGATAGAGGAGTTGTCCCCCCCGCCGGTCGGACTGGCGTTCGACCACCTCGTAAAGGCCCGCATCAGGCTTGATCAGACCGTGCTCGTAGGAAAGGATGTACCCGTCAAAGTCGGCGAAGAAAGGAAATGCGCGGCGGATGTGCTCGATCGCCAGGTCGTTCGTGTTGGAGAAAACGTAGGTCGCCACCCCGCGCTTCCGCAACTCGGAGTGCAAGGCCACCATGGGCCTGATCTCAGTGAAGATGTCGCTGAAGAAATGAGAGAACTCCTCCATGCGGCCGGTGAAACCGCTGGCCTGGCGGATGAAGTTGAAGAGGTCCTGGCGCGTGACCCGTCCCCTCTCGTATTCGAGGAATAACGGCGCACGAACGAGAACAACCATCAGTTGCTCGGCGGATAGCTTGCTGCGCGCGGCGATCCTCCGCGCCGCAATCATGTAGTCGAAATCCACCAGCACCTTGCCCAAATCAAAAACCACAGCCTCTACCATATTTTATTCCAAAAACGGACCTGACGACAGTGCAGCCTCCGCAGGACTTTGTCTAGTGGAAAGCCGATGAGAACCCGAAATCCGAAGGCCGGTCCGACTTCGGATTTCAGATGTCCGGGTTTGGCATAATAAATAATATGGCCAATGGAGAGGCGTTTCGCTAGGGTCTGGGTGAAAAGCCCCTGCCAAGAGGGTAGGGGAGCATTTGAGCAGTTGAGAAAAAGTGAAAAAATCGGTTGACAATAGAGAGCGCCTAATGTAAATACAATGTAACGACATTGCATGGGCGTTAGATATACAATTAGCTCGGTATGGAGTTCGATTGGGTTAACTCGCCCTTCAATCTCGAAGGCTCTTTGACGCAGCAGGAAATTGAAGAATCGTTTGAAGACCCGTTCGCCATCCGGCTGTTGCCGGATTCGCCCCGCTTCGCGGTGCAGGCGCGGTTTTTCAACCTGGGGATGTCGACGGGCGGCGTGGGTGTGTTTTGCGTTTATCGCACCAACGGCAAGCAGGTCCGTGTCATCCATGCCCGTCCGTTCGATGCGGAGGAGCGGTTCTTCTATCAGAAGAAAGTGGAGCAGAATCTGGCCCGGTAGGCGAGCGCCGGCCGAAGGTGAACAGACATGTCAACCGGTTTGACCCATGCACTCCATTGCGAGATGGGAAGATGTGCCAATCTTCGAAAGCGAAGAGGCCGAGGCGGGTTTTTGGGCGGAGAACAGGCCCGATTTGCGCCTGATGGAGACGGCGGTGGCCGGGAGCGCGGAGGCCTCCGAGTCCGTGACGATCACATTGCGGATAGACCCGCGCATGTTGGCCCGCATCAAGCGGTTGGCCCGGTCGCGGTATCTGAACTACCAGAGCATGATCAAACAGTGGCTCAGCGAACGGATGGAGCAGGAACTGCGCGAACGCTGACCGGCCCGGAACATGAAGGAGATTTGAGCATGGACGAAAAACTCAGGCAGGCGGAGGCGGAGGCGGAGGCGGAAATCCGAAATCCGAAATCCGAAATCCGAAATCCGGAATTCGCAACGGGTGCGGTCAAGGCCGTGGACAAGGTTGCATTTTGGAGTGCGCCGGCAGAGCGAGGCGTCCCGACGAGTCGGGATTTCGGCCGCCGCGGTCGCCCAACAACCCCAGACGCTGCCAGAGCCAAAGCGTTTTCGCTCATCGAGATGCTCGTGGTCATCGCGGTCATTGGCATTCTGGCCTCCATGATCTTCCCGGTGACCAAGGCGGTGTCCCGCGCCAAGACCAAGAGCCGGACCAAGGCGGAACTGGAGCAGGTCGTCACGGCCATCGAGATTTACAAGAGCAAGCGGGGTCAGTATCCGCCTGATAATCATTTCCAGAACACTGGCTTGCTCAACCCTTACATCAACCCGCTTTATTATGAGCTGGTGGGGACTACAAATAACGGAGTGTATTACCAGCCCAGCGACGGGCGGCCGGCGGTCAACACGGCCGCCATCGACTCGGCCTTGCACCCGGGGTACGTCGGGGGTGTCTCCGGGTTCGTCAATTCCACGACCGGGGAGAACGTTGAGGAAGGCCCGAGGGTGGTTCATTGCCTGATGGGCACTTTGGGGGCCAACCAGGTCGGCCAGATAGCCGGGGGCTTCAATGTGCTCGTCTGTTCGGTTCCGCTGCCGGCCGGCTTGCCGCTGCGGCTGTGGCCGAACCTGGCGGGCAATCCGGCGCCCTATCCGGGTTCCGCGCAGCTCAACGCGGGTTCCACCGGCGGACCCTGGTACTGCGCCTGGCGCTACAATTCGTCCAACCCGACCAACAACCCGAGTACCTACGACCTTTGGGTTGACGTCATCATCAATGGCAGGACCAATCGTTTCTCTAACTGGAGCCGTGATCCGGTGATCGTCGGTTCTCCGTGAACAAAGCCAGCCCCTGCGCCTATGAGCTTTAAACGAACATTTCTGAGACGACTGCCGCGCCAGCGCGGCGTTCTGGCGCCCCTTTGCCCAATCCCGGTCTCGTGGCAGGACAGCGCCTGGTGTCCGCCGGTGCGAGTCCTGCCATGCCCCGAGCCTTCAAACCTCTCCCCTCATTCCATGAAAAACAACTCCCCCGAATCTTCTTATCCTGAGGCGTCCGGAGAACTCCGGCTCCGGATGTCGCTCGCAGCGTTCGTCGCCGATCGTTGTCGGAGAGCGGCCAATGCGAGGAGGTTTGTGAAAACGGAAGCGACACCGTCTTCTGTTCGAGGGGGCGCGCCGAGGGGCTGCGAGAGCCGCGGCTTTCGCGCGCCGCCCTTCGGGGGATTGGGGACGCGGCACTCCGCCCCTCGCCCGCGGCGCGCGGCGCATCGCCCTCCGGGTCGCGGCTTCACTCTCATCGAGCTGCTGGTCGTGATAGCGATCATCGGCGTCCTGGCCGCGATGCTGATGCCGGCCCTGGCAAAGGCCAAGGTGAAGGCCCAGGTGCAAAAGGCCAGGCTGGAGATGTCCTTGATCGTCCAGGCGGTTATTGGCTACCAGGCGGCGTACAGCCGCTTGCCGGTGTCGACCGGCGTTCTGAGTGACAAGCAGGCGGCGGTGGATGATTTCACTTACGGTACCACCGGGGTGCCCACGACGAAAGTCTGGATTACCGACGTAGCGGCTCCCGCGTCACCGGCCCAGATCGTCTCGCCGGGTTACACCTACCAAACGAACAATTCCGAGATCATGGCCATTCTCATGGACCGGGAGACGTTCCCCACCGGCCAAGCCACCATCAATGCGGGGCATGTGAAGAACCCGCTGAAGACCGTGTTCCTGAACCCAACGATTGCCAGCGACCAGATCTCACCCGGTGTCGGTTCGGACCTGGTGTTTCGCGACCCGTGGGGAAACCCGTATATTATTTCGTTGGATGTTAACAATGACGAGGTGACGCGCGATGCCATTTATCGGAAGGCCGCCGTTTCGCACGACCCCTCGCAGTCAAGCCAGTCGGTTGGCTTTTGGGGCCTGGTCAACCCCCAGGCCGGCGCCAACGCTGCGTCGGATTTCTTCCAGTTGAGCGGCCCCGTGATGGTGTGGTCCGCGGGTCCGGACAAGAAGATCAACAGCAAACTGGCCGCGAGCCTCGGCGCCAACAAAGACAATGTTCTTAGCTGGAAATAGTAGCCGTGAAAACTGAACTCTCGTCTCCGGCCTTGGGCCCCATCCGCCGGCGTGGCTTCACGCTGATAGAGATGCTGACGGTCATCGCGATCATCGGCATCCTCGCGGCGGTGATTGGCCCCAGCCTGGGCAATTTCAAACCCAACGTCACGGCCGCGGCGACGCAGCAATTGCTGGCGGACATCGGGCGGGCGCGCCAACTGGCCATTAGCCAGCACACGACCGTTTACATGGTATTCCTGCCGCCCGGCTTTGCGCTGGACCCGGCGTGCGCAGCCTTGCGGTCGTTCGCGCCGCTGGAGTGGGCCAAGTGCCTGCCGCTGCTGGACAAACAGTTGACGGGCTACAACTTCGTCTCGCTGCGCAGCGTGGGTGACCAGCCCGGCCGGCATACCGTCCACTACTGGTCCGCGTGGAAGACGTTGCCCGAGGGCGCGTTCATCCCCCTCCAGAAATTCGCGCCTCCCACCCAGTCGTTCAACGTCTATACGAACGTTCCCGGCGTGGTGGGCAACGTCCGGCCTTTCATGACCGTTTCGGCCTTCAGCAACACCTTGAGCGTGCCGTTTCCCAGCGAGCAGACGCCGCCGATTGGGCCGGGCACATGGCAGCACTGGACGAGCCTGCCCTACATCGCCTTCAACTACCTGGGCCAGCTTGTCCAGCTTGTGAACGGGACCACGGAGGCCTTGCGCCCCGCCAATGAGATCATCCCGGTAGCCAAAGGCAGCGTGCTCTATCCGCACGACCCGGCCACCAAGCTGGGCAACCCGGCGCTCCTTCCCACGGCGCTGGAAGTGCCGCTCGGCAATAGCACCACCAACAGCTTTAACCTGATCTGCATCGACAGGCTTACGGGACGGACCTACGTCAAACGTCAGGAGGTGAGATGAGAATCAGGAACTTGAACTTCGGAGCCCTCGACCATTCCCGCCCCGCCGCGGTTGCCGACAGGCTGGGGGCGGGCGGCATCGCCCGTTGCGCATTCCGCGCTTCGCCCGGCTTTACGATGGTCGAGATCGCCATCAGCCTGGGGATCATCGCGTTTGCCCTGGTGGCGATTATCCACATCATGCCTTTCGCCATGGGTGTCCAGCGGGAGAACCGCGAGGAGACCATCATCAACCAGGAAACCACCGTCCTGCTGAACGCCATCCGCAATGGAGAGCAGGGCCTGGACGACCTGACCAACTACGTGGTCGCGATTACCAACACGCAGACATGGTTTCCTTATCCCAGCGGGAGGCCCGCCACCGTCGTCTATGGGTACACGCTGACCAACTCCACGGCCGGCGGCCAGCCGATGGGCCAGGCCTTCCTCATCACCAATGGGTTCCGCATCGTCGGCCTGCTCAGCACGCCCAAGTATTGGCCGCTGTATAACACCGGCAAGCAGGGCCAGGCCCCTGTCTTCGAGGGCTTTTACAGCAACCACGTCGCGGCGACGGTTCGGGCCATGAGCGGCTCGGCCAGCGACAAGGCCCCGCAGAGCAACGCGTCCGTCGAGGACATGGCGTTTGCGTACCGGGTGATTTGCGAGGTGATGCCCTACGGCTCGGGAAACCCGCTGACTTCCTACAGCAGCGCGTGGAATTCGGACTGGACGAACTACACCTCGTATCCGAACGCCGCCGACTGGTATTGGCGCTCCAACTACTTCCGGTATGCCATGAACCTGCAGGAGGACCTGAACGAAGTGCGGCTCCTGTTCCGTTGGCCGGCCTTGCCCAATGGCCGGCTTGGCACCGGCTGGCAGGCTGTCCGGGCCGTCACCGCCGGGCCGGTCCAGCCCTTTCCCAATGCCGGGACCGATCCGGCCTACACCCTCTATTTCGTTCAACCCAAAACCTTCGTGAGGGCCCAGTGAAAAAGACGATTCAAATCGGCAATACCGCTGCTCCCGCCCGGGGCTTCACGCTCATCGAGATTCTGGTGGCGATGGCGCTGCTGTCGTTCATCGTGATCGGGTTGGTGACCATGTTCGGCCAGACCCAGCGGGCCTTCGTGCAAAGCCTGACGGACGTGGACCTGCTGGAAAATGGGAGGGCGGTGATGGACATGCTGGTGCGGGACCTGGCGGAAGCGGCGCCGGCCGACGTGTCGAACGCGGCGAACTTCTATGTGGAGATACCCCAACCGGGTGAAAACATCCATACGCAGCCCCTGCTCCAGGCCCTGCCCGGGACGAGC
>CAZZFF010000008.1:0-82245 GCA_964653485.1 uncultured Verrucomicrobiota bacterium
CTATGGCCCTACGCCGGCGCGGAATCCGGAAAACCCCACTTTGGGGACAGGCTCTTGGTACGAACCGAACCGAACGCCGGGGTTCGCTGTGCTTGCGAGCATTACCAACCACCTTTACAAAATCGGAGTAAAAAACGAACAGGACGGCAAACGCCTCGCCCGCCGACTCACCGATGGGACGCAGAAACTTCCTCCAACCGCACAAGAGTGGCTAGTTTTTCCGCTGGCAAAGGGCAAGCGGTGGGGTGGGGACGTTGAACGCGAAGATTACAATTACTGCTGGTATGTCGAAAAAGGCAAACCCATGAGCCTGAGAATCCAAGGGTACCCAGCCAAGCCTCCGGCACATGTTTGGTCCCTCACCTACCGCACCAGCCCGGACCACCAGATCCTGGAATTCGTGGAAGGGCTTGGCATCACACACTACGTTTACGCTCACCATGGAACCGTCGCCTCGGCAGATGTGCGGTTGGTTTCGTTCACGCACCGCTGACATCAGCACCTCAAGCCACAAACGCCTGACCTCCCCGCGTGCCCCGCAAACTCCGTCTTGAATCCCCTGGGGCCATGTACCATCTCATGAACCGTGGCCATCGGCGGGATGAGTCTTCCTGGATGATGCAGATGGGCATGATTTCATCAAGACCCTGGCCGAGGCCTGCCGGAAGACGGGCTGGCAGGGGCATGCGTACTGCCTGATGCCTAACCACGATCACCTGGTGGTCGAAACTCCTGAACCGGACTTGGTGTCTGGGCAGCGAGGGTTTTAAGCGGCAGATGCTCCTGCGCATGGAAGGGGGCCTGGGGAGCGCCGGAAGAACGATCCTGACAGGCTGGAGATCGCCGCACGGTTGCGGCGCGAAATGACCCTCTGCGTCAAGAGCATCCCCACGCGCACGCGCCTGGGCGCCTCGAAAGGAGCAAATCAGAACCCGCACAACCAGATGCGGCGCGTCTCGCCGCCCGCTACAGCCCAAGCCCCGCCTCCCACAAGAGGCAACCCAGCCAGCGCCAAGTGAACTAATCCATGGGTTGATCCTAGCTCGCTAGCTCGCGCTCGCCTGCGGTAGGTCCGGCTGACGGCTGTTCCAAATTCGCATGAATTCGGCGGGGCTGACCACGGCACAACCGCGCCGCTTCTCCACCGGATAATCGGCCATATTGCCCGTCACCAAATAGTCGGTGAGACCGGCCAACGCCACAGCGAGAAACGACTCATCGTCGGCGTCAGGCAGACCGAGCGGTCGGTCACTCGCCGAAATCGAGGCTCCGTCCTGTTCAAGTTTGGCCAACACTTCGCGAGCACGTTCTGGGTTGAATTGGAAACGGGGGCGCGCAAGGACCTCTGTATATTCGGCGAGTATTCGGTGATCGTGACAAACTTGAACCGCGCCAGCGAGCGCCAGGGCAAGCACCTGGCCTGGATTCCCATGAGAATGCAGCAGGCCCGAAACGAGGACGTTGGTGTCGAGAACGATCCTCATTTGCGGCGGGCTTGGCGAGCCGCGGTAATCTCCTCATCGATATCCCCCATCGTCAGCTCGTGCGTCGAGTTTTGACGCGCCGCTTCCTGCAAAGCCGCCTGCGCTTGGAGAGCACGGACGCTTCGCAGCGTGGACAAAGTGGGTTCAAGTGACTGGGCGTCAATGGCAAGCAGCACGGCCACCGGTTGACCCTGCTCGGTGACAACCAGGTCCCCGGCCTTGGCAGCCTCCCGCCATTGCTCCGATGGCTTCCGCTTCAACTCGCTCACCGTGATTGTGCTCATGGCTGTAGTTTAGCTCATTCGGGACGTTGGCCGCAAGCTGGTCCTGGTGCGAAGGAGCCGTCTATCTGGGTTGGCCCCACGCGCCCCACGCACGGTTGGGATATTCGCCTCCGCGTCATGCGCCAGACAGCCCCCATACTTCGATTTCGGTATAGTAGTTGAGCGAGCTGACATTGCTGCCCTTGCTGTAACAGCGAACATAGCGGCCCTGGACACCCTTCGCGTCAATTAACTTGCCATCGGACGCCTCGTAATACTGCTTATCCTCGCCCGCTCCGAGGCCAAGGAAATTGGCATAGTCGTTGTCGAACAGGGTGTGAACGTTCGTCCTGAATTGCGGGTCGTCCGCCGTTTGCACCACCACACACTGAAAGACCGGGGCGTTGCGCTGCTGAATGTGCCAAATCACGACGGCGAATATTTGAGAACTTCGCTCCAGGTCAATCTGGACCCATTGCTCGCCCGCGGGCAGCTCCACCAGGTGGCCGTCGCCCGGCTCCTTGTCTCCATCGGTTACCCTGAAGAGCGGCCCTGAAAACGAGGGACCGAGACTGCTGGTGACGCGCTTGCACAAGGCCAGGTTCGTCACGCCCGCGGGGGCCAGAAACGGCGGGCGCCGCTGTGGGAACCGCCACGCCTCGGTGTGCGGGTCCGAAACCGTGCGAGACGAGTTGGTCGGGAAAACCAGCCGCATCGGGCCCCTCAAGGGAATAGGGGCAAGATTAGTCGTGCCGGCGCCGGTTGCCGAAGCCGAGTTGGTCTCGGCTGAGGGAGACGCGACGCCCCTCGTGGCAAAGAACATGTCCCCAAATTGCGTGTCCACCAGCGTGCGGAACGAAAATGCGGAGTCGTAGTCTCCGCTCACAGGCCGGAACCGCCTGTCCCGATCGGCTTTCAGAAAAGCCAAATAGGTCGGCGCGGATCGCCCCAGCTCCGGTCCGCTGGTCTTCGCACCTACGGCGTTCCCTTGGACGGCGATGGCGGCGAGGTTCTCGGGCGGTAGAAGGAAATAGATGAAGTGCCCGCCGTTCATCTCAAACCCGCCCACTTTATCCTCGGACTTGTAGGCGAAATGCACGACCGTGAGGGAGCCTTGCTCGAAGCCGCCTTCCCGGTAGCCCTCCGGATTCTCCTTTGCTTTGAAGACTCCCAAAACCCGGCAACGGGTGTTCAATCCCTGGTAGTACTCGGGTGATCGCCGCCCGTCCGTGGCCGGCGGCATTGGGTCGTTCGTACGCTCGGTTGATTCCGGGGCGATGACCGCCACCAGGTCGGCCATGTCCCAAATCTCGGTCAGGCTGAAAATGTGTATTGGACGGGCAACGGCTCCGCGGAAAGGCGTGAGCATCAGCGCGATCGCCAAGAGATGCGGTTGTGGTTTCATGTTTCTTGGACGGCGCAAACGGAAGCTTGTTCAACGAGGCATTTGACCGATCCCCGAGGGCATGCCGGATCCGGCCCCCCCAACCACGAATCTCGCCCCATGGAGCGGTTCCTCACGCCTTCATTCCATCGCTACGCAGATTGGATGCGGCGCTGCCTTTGTCCAGGTGCCATTGGAGCACCTGGACATTGGGTCACCCAGGGATGCCCGAGTTAGCAACACCGTGGCCTGACCTCATGCCCCACCGCCTACGGCGATTTGATGATGAAGAAATGAGGTCCATCGGCGAGGCCGGTGACTCTGTAAGTCACGGGCGTGGTGCCGAAGGTTCCCGATGTCAATGTCGTCCAGTTCGTCTTAGACAGTGACAGGCTGCTGGCGGTCAGGAGCGAGTAACTCTGGCCAACGACGCCGAAGAAGGTCAAAGGGAGCGACCCTCCGCTGGACAGCCCGAAATTGGTGAACCGTGGTGCCCAAGTGCGGAGCTCCATGGCATTGATCTGAGCTACCACGTTGCCACTGACGGTGATGTCTTGCGTGGGCGCAACGGCCACGAAAACGAATCCGCAGTGGTCGCCGCAACCGCCGACCACATCCCCGTGGTTCAATATAACCCCGCCGCTGAAGGACCCATCGGCGGTGAAGGTGAACGTCTCAGTTCTGTCAAAACCGGCCGCCGTCGAGTCGTTAACCCAAAACTCGACTTCATACCAGCAGCCGGCACTGAGATTGTTCAGAGTCACCGTGCAGACGGCGCCAGTATCACCATAGATGGCACCGTCGAGCACGCTTTGGTAAGCAGGGCTCAAGCTGCCCGCCGGGCCGTCGGGAACCACAAAACCACCGGATCGATGGCTGAACCCAGAGAGGGTTACACCGCTTCCCGGTGCGGTGAACGTCACGCCGTTGACAACCCCTGAGACATTGTTCCAGTCGTAGGCAAAGACCAGACCAGAATCGGTGGACGCGTCCCAAGACACATCCAAATCGTTTCCGATGTCCATGCCGAACCCGCCGATGCTCGGCGGCGAAATCTGGGCTGGCATCGTGGCCGGCAGCACCAATGTCAGCAGCAGCAGGCTGGAGCCCCACGTGATCCTTAAAAGGCTCGATATCGGCTTTGGGGAGGTTGTTCGCACGATGCCGGTTTCTCTTCTGGTTGAGTTTTTCATTTTCATAGTTTTCCACTCGTTCATTTCATGGCTCCAGGCGGCGAGAACGGCACCGAGGACAAGCAAGTGCCCCATGGCACCAATGGCCCCCGGTGTTGATGACACGGTCGCCTGCGTGCAGTCGACGTATCACGGTCATACGGTTCGCGGTCCACACTGAACAACTTTTCTTTCTCTCCATGGTCGGAGCCAAAACTGCAATTATTCACGCCACGGACGATTCTTGCCGAGCTGAACTTCAACCGGGCCTCAATCAAGGGTCGATTCTTAGTATTGGCATTCCCATTCCTTCGGTAGAGTCAGGCCATGGGCAGAAAGCTACGCCTCCAGGATGCTGGCGCGATTTATCATCTCCTGACCCGTGGCAACCGCCGGGATCGGATATTCCTGCATGATGTGGATCGGCATGATTTCATCAAGACCATGCCCGAGGCCTGCCGGAAGACGGGCTGGCGGGGGCGCCGCTACGATGCAGGGAGGCGCGGCCTCAACCGCGACGCGGTTGCGTAGCAAAGCCCAGGGTTGTCCCTTCGGTCCAACCCTGGGCTTTGCTACACAACCCCTTTGGGGTTGGAGCCGCGAGGGTTCCTGCTAGCTGGGCGCGCGAGGGGCGTCAACGTCAGGTTCTTCAAGGGGGTTCAGTCGTCCCACATCCTCGGCTAAGATGTTCTTGAGAGACCGCTGAACACGGAAAAGAAAGGGTTTTCCGCATATTCCGCGTGAAGCGTGGGCGGATTCGCAATCCGCCTGGCCGCAGAAAGACGGCGGTCGGCCGCTTGACTTTTGGTGAGAACCTTTCACTCTCCACTTCATGAAAATGGCATCGGTTATCGTTGTCGCAGTTCTTCTCGTTGGCTGCGAGCGTTCGCAGCCGAGAGCATCATTATCTGCCGGCCAGGCTACGAGGCTTGCCATCGAGTTAGCCAACGCCAGAGCCGAGGCGACGTATCATCGCCAACCTTTTCAGGATGGCCGGCCAGCACGATTTGAATCCGGGCGTTGGTTTTGGAGCGCTTTAGCTCCTGGTGATCTCGAAGCCACAGTTGAGCTTGCGGCAGACGGGTCGACAAACCACGTCACGCTTGATTTGCTCTCAAATGTGAACCTTTATTTTTGAGATGCGGTTGAAAAAGGCCAACCCGCCTCCAGCGTTTACAAGGCACTGCAACTGGCCACTTGAAGCCGGGTCGTCCGGCGAGACCGACCAAGCGCCGAGTCGATGCCGCAGCCCCAGCCACCCGGACCACGGCCCGGCGCATTGGAGATTTCGTTGACCGCTAACGACAGGGCCGTAGCATGTCTGCGTGATGAACTTCACATTGAGCGCGGGGTTCTACCTTTCCGCAATTATCGGGCAGCTTCTGAGTGCGGCGACCACAACTGCCGCGCCGGTTGAGGCACGATTTCCACTCGAACAGGGGGTGCGCTGGTTGTACGAAGGCAAGGTGGAGTGGACGGAGGTGAATTCGGCAAGAGTTCTTTCCACAAACGTCCACTGGGGTCATGTATCCTCTCCTGAGCCGTGGCAACCGGCGGGATGAGATATTCCTGCATGATGTGGACCGGCATGATTTCATCAAGACCCCATCTACGGTCTGGCCGCTTCCCTGGGCCGGTTTCTTGCCGAGTCGTCGTATGAAACCGCGACTCGCTTGCCATCCAGGTGCGTCAGCACAACCCCGGCTTGGTCGCGCAAGACGGCCTCGATGAGCTTGGCGATTTCGACGCCTGGACGGCCCGAGCGATCTTCGAGTGTGATTGTCCACCGCGGAACGGGAGCGTCCTTGGGCATCTCCAACTCCGTTCCGGTTAGCCCGCTGTAGAGGGCCAGGACCTGGCGCACGTCCGCGTTAATCAAACTCAGGGTGCCTCTCGCCTCCGGGTTGATCCCCGCCCCGTCCGTGGCGGCAACTTCGGGACGTTTGTCTTGGACCGGGGCCTTTTTGGGTCCGCTCGCGCAACCGGCGGCCAGAAGAACACCGACCGCCGTGCTGACTAAGAGTGTCGCTTTCATTGCACTGCCGCCTCGGCATGCGTTGACGGGTGTGGTTGGGTCAGATGCGCCCGGCGGGCCTACGGCTTGTCGGCGGCGGCCTTGCTCCAGAAGCAGCTCTTGAAGCTCGGCCAGCGGACGGGATTGGGAGGAGCACTCGACGGTTTTCTCCGCGATGAGCTGGACCTTTTGCCAGGCATCCAGCATGTCCTGCTTCGTGCTCTTTTGAGAAATCCGTTTTGAAGGCGCGGGTTTTTCAGCCATAAATCAATCTCGTTCTCGGGTCGGCCAACGCTATGGCTTGTTCGCATCACGATCAAGCCGTTTTAATGCGGGACACACCCCATTCCGACGAACCCGAGACGCGCCCCCCTCCCCAAATAAAACGGGCGGCCTCCCACCAGAAGGCCGCCCGACCTAAACTGACCATCTTTACGACGCACTCATTAAACCACAGGACAACGCCGAGGTGTATAGGGTGTTCACCCCAAAGCGGCGCGCATCCGCATCCAGCCGGCAACCCCGCCCCCCCGGCCAGTTCTCTGTCGACAGGCCCGTCCTGGCCAAGCATCATCCGACCGTGCGTTTCTCGATTGTCACCCCGAGTTACCGCAGTTCCGCCTGGCTGAAGCTCTGCATCGCTTCGGTGGCTGACCAGCAGGTCGAGGTCGAGCATATCGTTCAGGACGCGGGTTCGGACGATGGCACGCTGGATTGGCTGCTCCAGGACCGGCGGGTCAGGGCCTTTGTCGAGAAAGACCAGGGCATGTACGACGCCATCAACCGGGGTTTGGACCGCGCTCGAGGCGACGTCCTGGCTTTCCTGAACTGCGACGAGCAGTACTTGCCCGGCGCGCTCGGCACGGTGGCCGCGTTTTTCGAGGGCCATCCGGCGGTTGACGTCGCCTTTGGCGACGTCGTCTTCGCCGGCTCCCAGGGCCAGTACCTTTCCCATCGGAAGATGCAGACGCCCCTCAAATACCACACCTGGACCTGCCATTTATCCACCCTGAGCTGCGCCACCTTCTTCCGCCGGCGCATCATTGATGAAGAGCATTTGCTCTTTGACCCCCGCCTGCGCGACGGCGGGGACGGCAAATGGATGGTCAGCCTGCTCCGGCGCGCCATCCCCATGGCGGCGCTGGGGCGGTTCACTTCGGTCTTCAGCTTTACCGGGGCCAACATGAGCGTAGGACCCAATGCCCGGCGCGAAAACCGGGCGCTCTGCCTGAGCGCCCCGGCCTGGGCCCGCCGGCTCCGCCCCCTGCTCATCCTCCACCACCGCCTGCGCCGGCTTTTCGGCGGACTCTATTTCCAGGGGCCCTTCGCCTACGACATCTTCACGCTGGCCCAGCCCGAAGCGAGGCGGCGGTTCCAAGTCGCCCGGCCCACCTGCCGGCTGCCGCGATGAAACCAAAACTCCTGGTCGTTGAATTGTGGGGCCTGGGGGACCTGATGATCGCGACGCCCTTTCTCCAGGCGGCCACCGACCACTACGCGGTGACGTTGCTCGCCAAACCCTATGCGCAGGACCTGCAAGCCCGCTTCTGGAGCCGGGTCAAGGTGGTCCCCTTCACCGCCCCCTGGACGGCCTTCACCCACAAGTACATGCTGTGGTCCTGGCCCTGGTGGGAAATATTCCGCCTGCGAAGGACCCTCGCGGCGGAGCGGTTCGACTTCGGGGTCACCGCGCGCTGGGACCCCAGAAACCACCTCCTATTGCTCATCGTGCGCGCCAGGGCGCGGCTCGGCTTCCCGCGCATGGGCAGCCAACTGTTCTTGAACCGGCCCCTCGCCCGCCCGGAGCCTGGGGCGCATCAGTATGAGAAATGGCGCGTCCTGGCCCGCGCCCTGGGCTTCGAGTTGCCCCCTCGCGAAAAGCTCGCCCTGCGCCACAACCGGCCCGAGGGAGAAATCCTCATCCATACGGGCGCGGGCCAGCCGATCCGCGTCTGGCCCCTTGACCGCTACCGCGCCCTCGTGGCATGGCTTCGCCAGACCGGCCACCGCGTCCAGGTCGCCTGCGACCCCGACCAGCACGATTGGTGGCTCGACGCGGGCGAAAAGTCCGTCGCCATGCCCCGTTCTGTCGCCGAGTTGCTCGCGCTCGTGGAACGGGCCGGGGCCTTCATCGGAAACGACTCCGGCCCGGGCCACTTGGCCGCCTTCTGCGGCGTGCCCACCTTCACCGTTTTTGGCCCGCAACTGCCCGAGTGGTTCGCCCCCCTTCACCCTGCCTCCGACTGGCTCGAAGGCAAAGCCTGCCCCTACAAACCCTGCTCCGATTATTGCCGCTTTTCCTCGCCGTGTTGCATGCTCAATTCGGGCGACGAAGAGGTGCGCCATCGCGTCGCCGCCTTCTTGAGCCGCATCCACCAGGGAACCATACAGAAATAACGAAATGCCATGACCGCAAAATCAAATACCAAACCGGCAGGCCCCATCGTGCTGGCGTGCGCTATCTGCGCGCTGGCCTTGCCCGCGCAGGGCGCCGGGACAGAGTCGAACCTCTGGTACGACAAGCCCGCCGCCAACTGGGAGACGCAGGCCCTGCCAATCGGCAACGGACGCCTCGGCGGCATGATCTTCGGCGGCGTCCAGCGCGAGCAAATCCAGTTCAATGAATCCAGCCTCTGGGTCGGCGACGAGACCGACACCGGGGCGTATCAGGGGTTCGGAGACCTGTTTATCGATCTCGGAGAAGGCGCCGCTCCCACCGCCTATCGGCGCGAACTCGACCTCGCCCGGGCCGTTCACACCGTCTCCTACACCCGGGCCGGCGTGAATTACCGGCGCGAGTACTTCGCAAGCCACCCGGCCAACGTTATCGTGCTCCGCTTCACCGCGGACAAGCCGGGCGCTTACACGGGCTCCGTTCTGCTCACGGACCTGCACAAGGGCAAGGTCGAGGCTCAAACCAACCGCCTCACCTCCACCGGGTCGCTCGCCGGCTACAAGTATGAAGACAAAGGCCCGGACTATGCCTTTGCCTTGGATTACGAGGCCCAGGTCCTCGTGCTCAACGACGGCGGCTCCGTCACGTCCTCCGATGGCCGAATCAATTTCCAAGGCGCCGACAGCCTCACCATTCTCCTCAACGCCGGCACCGATTTCGTCAACCAGCGCAGCCGCGGCTGGCGCGCCGGGCATCCGCGCGCGCGCATCGCCGCCCAACTCGATGCCGCCGCCCGCACGCCCTTCCCGGCCTTGCTCGCGGCCCATGTCGCCGACTACCAGGCGCTCTTCAATCGTGTGACGCTCCAGCTCGCCCCCTCCGCCGCCTCCCTCGAAACCGGCCGGCAGTCACCTCCCGGCGCGGAACCCCTCGCCAGCCAGTTGCCCACCGACCTGCGCCTCTTGAAATGCTCCCAGGCCGCGCGCGACCCGGCCCTCGAGGCCCTCGTCTTCCAATACGGCCGCTACATGATGATCGCCTCCTCACGCGACGCCTTGCCGGCCAATTTGCAAGGCCTGTGGAACAACTCCCTCAAACCCCCGTGGCGCTCCGATTATCACACGGACGTCAACGTCCAGATGAACTACTGGATGGCCGACGAAGCCAATTTGGGCGAGTGCTTCATGCCCTACGCCGCGTGGCTCAACTCCATCCGTGAAGTCCGCAAAGCGGCCACCACCCAGGCCTTCAACACCCGCGGCTGGACTATGCGCGCCGAAAACGGCATCTTCGGAGGCTCAACCTGGGAATGGGTCGAATCCGGCAGCGCCTGGTGCATGCAGAACATCTGGGACCATTACGCCTTTACCGGCGACAAAGAATACCTCCGCACCCTCGCCTACCCCATGATGAAAGAGGTCTGCGAATTCTGGCTCGACCGCCTCAAACCCCTGCCCGACGGCGCCCTCGTCGCGCCCAACGGCTACTCCCCCGAACACGGCCCGCGCGAAGACGGCGTCTCCCATGACCAACAACTCATCTGGGACCTCTTCAACAACACCGTTCAGGCCGCCGACGCCCTCGGCATCGACCGCCCGTTCCGCGACACCCTCGCCGCCAAGCGCGATAAACTCCTCGGCCCGAAGATCGGCAAATGGGGCCAGTTGCAGGAATGGATGGTGGACCGCGACGATCCCAAAGACACCCATCGCCACCTCTCCCACCTCGTCGCCGTCTATCCCGGACGCCAGATCACCCCGTGGACAACCCCCGAGCTAGCCAGCGCCGCGCGGGTCTCCCTCAACGCCCGCGGCGACGTCAGCACCGGCTGGAGCACCGCCTGGAAGATCAACCTCTGGGCCAGACTCCTCGACGGCGATCGCGCCTACAAACTCATGGGCAACCTCCTCCGCCTCGTCGGCGACACCCGCGTCAACTACAGCGAGGGCGGCGGCCTCTATCCCAACCTCTTCGACGCCCACCCCCCCTTCCAGATCGATGGCAACTTCGGCTACACCGCCGGCGTCTGCGAAATGCTCCTCCAAAGTCACACCGGCCAAATCCAGCTCCTGCCGGCCCTGCCCAAGGCCTGGCCCGCGGGCAAAGTGACCGGCCTCCGCGCCCGCGGCGGCTTCACCGTCGACATCGAATGGAACGACGGCAAACTCACCCGCTACCGCATTGCCTCCCCCAGCCCTCGCGAAGTCCAGGTCCGCGTTGGCGGCGAGGTCAAGACCATCATGGCCGAACATTAACCAATTCTCGATTTTCAATTCTCAATTCCCGATCAGCCTCTTCCAAACGCTTCCCTCCCGGAAGAATCCAAGAACCGCCGCTCCTCACCCCTCGGGTGTGCCGGGGAACATCGCCTCGGTCGGGAGCGTCTGCGGGCCGTCTTCCGTGCAGAGCGCGTAGCTCGACCGCTCCTTGCCGGCGAACTCGTAAAGGGACACCACGGCGTGTTCGCCCTTGGTGTTCAGCGCGTAATAAACCACGCCAAAGTTGGGCTTGCCTCGCGCGTTGAGCAGGCGCTTCTCGACCGTGTTGGCCACCACCCGCTCCAGCGCCGCCATGCAGGCGTCCTTCGGGGACTTTCCCTGGCGCATCGCTTCGACCACCAGGAACGAACCCAGCGAAAACAGGTTCGCCTCGCCCCGCCCCGTCGAGCCGGCCGCGCCGATTTCCCCATCCACATACAGCCCCGCCCCCAGGATCGGCGAATCCCCAACCCGTCCGGGAATCTTCCATGCCAGCCCGCTCGTGGTGGTGACCCCGGCCACCTCCCCTTTGGCGTTGATCCCGTTGCAATTGATGGTGCCGTAGAAATGAGCCGGGTCGATCAACCCCTCCGCCATCATGGCCAGCGCCGCCCGGCGCCTCCCCGCCGCGCGCTCCTTCGGCCCCGGATAATGCTCCCCGTCCGTCCGCCGCTTCCACTCCAGCCAGAGCCGGCGTGACTTTTCCGTGTTCAAGTCCCTCTCGATCTTGAACCCCATGTTCCGCGCGAACCGTTGCGCGTCTTTGCCGACCAGCAGGTGGTTGTCGGTCTCCTCCATCACCTTCACGGCCACCAACGACGGCGTGCGCACTCCCTCCAGGCACCCAACCGCCCCGGCGCGCTTCCGAGGACCATGCATCACCGAGGCATCCAGTTGGACCACCCCGTCCGCGTTGGGCAACCCCCCGTACCCCACGCTCGTGTCCTCCGGGTCCAACTCCACGATGTTCACCCCCGCGACCACCGCATCCAGCACGTCCGCGCCCGCCGTCAGCATCCGGTAAGCCTTCGCCACACACGTCAACCCCTCCGCGTCCCGCGACTTATTCCCGTTCGCCGCCGACATTACCAGCGGCCGCGGACCCCGCCTCACCACTGCCGGAGCCTGGGCCAAAAGCGATGGACCGGCCAGCGCGCCCAAGCCGGCGGCGGCCACAAATTCACGGCGGCTAATCTGTGTGTGCATATTAACGCCAAACTTGCACCCCCTCCGCCCCAAAGGCAAGCCCTTCGGACCCCTCACAAAACGGCGAAGCGCCGCTGCCCGGCTTCGCGCCGCAACGGAACAAGACATTCTCTTTTACTCTCTGGACCCCGGGATTGCTGATGAAAGTCGCTCTTCTCACAGCGGCAAGTCGCGGCGTTGCCAAACCACGCCGCCGATCACGGATGCGGCCAGGATGACCAGCACCAACACGCCCATGTTCTCCACGGGCCACCCCCGGGCCAGCTTGGGCCCGCTGGAGTAGTAGAACAAGGTCGCCGGCTTTAGGAAGCCGAGGCGGGGCCACCATTGGCTCACGATCCAGGCGAAATAGTCCAATACCAGCACGGCGACTGTGACCCCCACCGCCCGGCTGCGACCAGCGAGCACCCCGGCGGCCAACAGCGCGATGGCCCCCGCCGCCCCGGCCACCAAGCCGCCGTTCACGGCAATGCGGAAGAAGAGATCCAGCGGAACCGGCTGGCCGAAATCGTAGAGCCGGGTGGCCGCAACCGTCCCGAGGAACATCACCAGTACCAGGGCGAACATGCCCGCCATGGTCAACGTGCCGGCACAAACATAAACCTGCGTCTTTGTCGCGGGCCGGCTGAGGATCAACTCCATGGCCCCGCTCTGCACCTCCCCCGTAAGCAGCGTGGTGGGAGCGCCCACGGCAAAGAGCAAAAAGAGAAACAACACCAGGGGGTGTTGGTAGCCGATCAGAATCAGTCCAGGGACATTTCCCGCCTGCAGCATCTCGCCACCCAGCGCCGTCTTGATGAACGGCGGCAGCACATCGAGGAACTTGAGAAAAGTCTGGACACTCGCATTGTCATGCACGATCGCGCACACCGCGATTTGCACCAGGAAGACGACCAACCCGATGAACCCCCACATCGGCAGGAGGCGCCCGGCCCAAAAACCGAGCAGTGCGAAGGGGAAAGGAACGCGATGGGGCTTCATGAGTCTGCCCGGGAAGTCGAATCGGCTTCGACCGCCGGCCCCGCGCCCGGCCCCGCTTTGTAATACTCGATGAATGCCTCCTCGAGTGAAGTCTGGGGAGTGGCGATGCGCTCCACAGGATATTGCGCGACCCATCGGAGAACGGCCCCGCAGGCGCCTTGGTAGGCCAAGTCGAGCAGGCCGGGCCGTTGCTCGATCACGCGGACGCCCGGCAACCGGCCAAGCGGCACCGGCGGCTCGATCGCGCCTCCCACGAACCAGACCTTCAGGCGGTGTTCGCTGCCCTGGACGATCCTCGAGACCGGCGCCATCTCGACCAGGCGTCCGGCGCGCACAATGGCAACCCGCTCGCAGACGGCCGCGACTTCGCTCAAGTCGTGCGAGGAGAGCAACACCGTGGCCCCTTCGCGGGCGGCCTCCCGTATCAGGTCCAGCACCGTCTGCCGGACTAACGGGTCGAGACCGCTGGTCGGTTCGTCGAGGATGAGCAGTTCGGGTTGCTGTTGAAAGGCGTAAACCACGGCGGCCTTCTGCCGGTTGCCCTTAGAGAGTTCACCCACAGCACGGTCCAGGTTCAGCTCCAATCGCTCGGCCAATTGACGGCGCCGCTCCTCCGCGCCGTCGCCCGCGCCCAGCGAAGCCAGGACCCGCAAGGAGCGGCGCGCGCAAAATCCCGGCCAAAGGCGAAACTCCCCCGGCAGGTAGCCAATACGATCGTGCTGCGTTGCCCGCCCGGCCACCACCGGCTCTCCCAGGACAAGAACCTCGCCGCCCTCCGGCCGAATCAGGCCCATGATGCACCGCAGAGTCGTGGTCTTGCCGGCGCCGTTAGGCCCCAGGTAACCGAAGATTTCACCCCGTTCGAGGGTAAAACTCACCCCTTCGATCCCGCGGACCGGACCGTACCACTTCGTGAGGGACCGCACTTCGAGGGTTGCCATGTCTTGATATTGGCGGACTCTTGCTTTTGCCAGGTCATCCTATCCAGCGCAGCCGTCGAACACAAGCCTCGGTGCCGCGCCAGAGGCCTCCGTCCAGGAGCGGGATGACACTCTGCTCCCGCGCCTCACTTGTCCACGCCGGCAAACCGGTGAGTCGGAGTCGGTTTGCCCGGACGGAAGTGCTCCAGGTGGTCCAAGGTGGTGCGCAAGGTGGAGAACGTCCGGGCGGTCGCGTCAAGCGCATCCCTGACAGCGGCTCCGAGCACATCGGGAGCCGCTTCGGCCCTGAGGTTGATGATCAATTGCCCGCTTCCGACGGGCTCATCGAGGGTGAAGGCAAGCTCCGGCACGAAATCGTTGCGCACGAGGTTGACCACGCCAATCTCGCCAAGGCCGGCATCGGGGCTGAGCGTCATCTTCAAATGGGCCACCTCCGCCCCTCGAAGGCGTTTCTGGATGTCCCGGGCCAGCTCGCTGAGGAATTTGTCGGCGTCGAAGGCCTTCTCCGCCGCAAGCTGCACCGTGCAGTTGAGCCAGCCGAGCAGGGCCTCGCCTTCGGCATAAACCTGGTAATCGACCTCCATCGCTGTCCGCGCCACCTGCTCCGAGCTGGTGATCCGGGCAAACCACCCATCCAGGTTCGCGCCATTGCGGGCGGAGACGGCGAGAATCTCCTTGCCGGGAAACCGCGCGGCGATGGCTTGCCGCAAAGAGTCCAGCCGCCCCTCATCCACCAGGTCGCTCTTGCTGATGACGGCCAGGTCGGCCTCCTCGATCTGCTTGAGATAAATGTAGAGCACCTTTCGGGAGAAGCTGCCCCCCTGCTCAAGGCCGAACACGCGCAGGCCGCGAACCGGGTCCACCAGGACGCTGACCGGCGCCACGGTGAAATTGTCGCCGTAGAGCCGCCGCAGAGGATAGGTCACCGTGGCCGCCAGGTCCGTGCAACTGCCCACCGGCTCGGCGATGAAAACATCCGGGCGGCTTCGCTCGGTCAGCTTGGCGGCGGCATCCACCAATGAATTGAACCGGCAGCAGAAGCAGCCGCCGGGAATTTCCTCCGTCGCGAATCCCTGTGCCCGGAGCATGGCGGTGTCCACCAGGTTCCGCCCCTGGTCGTTGGTGATGAGACCCACGCGCAGGCCCCGGCCGGCCAGCCGTTGCGCCAACTTGCCCAGGGCCGTGGTCTTCCCGGCGCCGAGAAAGCCGCCGATCATGATGTAGCGCGCCTTCGGCTTTGCTTCCGCACTCATTGCGACTCCGGTTTTCGGGTCAGAACCCAGATGTGGTTGCGAATGGCTTGCACCAGCAAGTCCGCGTCGGTCTGGTCCAGGCGGCGAAGGACTTTCTCCCACCTGTAGGCGAAGCTGCCGGCGGGGTCGTATTTGCAATGTTTGAACAGCGTGTCGAAGGCGCGACGGCGTTTGCGATAATCTTCCTGGATGTGAAGGAACCGCTCGCGAAATCCCGCGAGGTAGGCGGTCGCGAATCGGGCGCCGTTGGACAGCAGTTTGGCGCGGGTGTTCACGGGCCGGGCGTAATGTTCGGCAAAGGTGTCCAAGGGACGGGCGTATTCGCCGAAAGCGCCGCTGTGGTCGCTTACAAGCAGTTCCGCCGGCAGCCCATCCTCGCCTTCGCGGATGACCTCGTCGCCATCGTCGAACACGGGCCAGGTCCCCTCGTAGAGCGCGCGCCCCACAATGATGCTCGGCGCGGCGGCCCTGCCGAGGAGGCTGGCAAGCCTCAGGGCGTAGTCGGCCCGCACCAGTTTCTCCATGGGCACTTTGTCGCTGGCAATGCCTCCCAGGTAGTCGCGCTCGAAGTAGGTCGTACGAATGAGCTGGCCCCGATACCCTGCGGCGCGGCCCTTGTAAATCTCGCTCACGCGCCGCATGATGACGTGGGAGAGAAGGTTCATGCCCAACTGGCTGCAGCCCAGCCTTCGATCCAGCCAGTAATCGATATAATCCTCGCTCTCCTCGATGGATTGAAGCAGTTCCTTGCCCTCGTCCAAATGCTCCCACACGCCCCACTTGAGCAGGCGCATGAACCGCTTGACAGGCTGGTGCTCGCTCCGGGACCGCAGCTCGGCAAGGTACACCCCGCGCCGGCCCACTTTTTGCGGCCGTCCCTTCGAGAGTGATTCCGGGAGCCGGCCCAGATTGATGTACTCGATGTCTCCGTATTCCCGGATGAGGTTGAAGATGATGCCTTTGGCGCGCGGGTCCAGGAGCTTCTGGAGCGCCGGATCCTCGGGGTGGTTGGCGGCCTCGTCCAGAAGCGGGTCCAGGAGAAACTCACCCTCCTCGAAGCGGCCGCCAGGCAGCCAATCGACGTGCAGATAGAATTCGGGACTCAGCCCGCCCAGTATCTGGTCCGTTTGGGTCTCGCTGCCGTCCAGAAACAGGGTCCCTATCATCCGGTGGCACCACGCATCGTTGGTCGGATCATCGCGCCGGAAGGCCTCATGCACGGCGGAAACGAAATGTTGCTTGAGCCCCTCGTATTTCTCGCGCAATTCGCCGGCGGCGAGTTGGCGGAACGCGACCCCGGCAAAGAGGGCCGGGCCGCAATGCCGCAAATCGGCGGCGAAGAAGTCGAGTTCCGGACGGCCAAGATGGTTGCGGCGAATGGAGTAGTCGGCGATTTCCTGAAGCTGCCTGGCCAGCGCTGCGTCATCAAGTGTGCCCAGGTTCACAAATTCCTGGCACGTCAGCCAACGGGTGCCCGTGAGCCGGTTGTAGTAATAGACGGGAAGCTCCTGAATCGCCACCTTGGAACTGAAGATCAGCTTGGCTTTCTCCTCCTTGGTTGTCGGGATTGCACTGAGCCTCCAACACTCCCCCCGCCGCTTGATCGCCTCGCGCACACGCCGGTCCGAGACCGAAAGGAACACAATCCGCAGCTTGGAAACCAGCTCCTGCAACAACTCATCGCCCGCGAACGCCAAATCCATCCGCTCGGGATTCGGGCGGATGAGGATGTGGGCGTCCTCGAAGATCAGGTCCACGGAATTGCGGCAAATCCTCTCCTCCTCCTCCAGCGTAAGCGGGCCTTCCTTCCCTCCGGCGCGCCGGCTGTTGAGTGACTCTATGAAAGCCGACCGCTGCCAGGCATGGACGCCCGGCGGCAGCGTGTAAAGCGCCTTGTGGTCCAGGAAGAGAGTCCCAATCCGCGTCTTCTGCCGGCCCTGCTCGTCCCGCTCGAACGGATGGGGGCCAATGAGTTCCAAGTCCATAGTTGCCTCTCAGTTGGAATCTCAAGCCGGATAGCCCACAGTCTGCGCAAACAGCACGCGCTGTCCCGGCCGAAGTTTGAGGTCCCTTGCCGCGGCGTCCTTGTTGCAGTTGTGGAACCATGCCGCCAGCCCTTGCGAGGCGGCGAACAGATAGACGTTCCCCGCTATGAGGCCCGTGTCGGTGTAGTAGTACGACTTCTGGACCTCCGGGTTGCCTATGTTCCGGTCTGGCTGACCGGGTCCCGTGTCGTACCGGGCAAGGTCCACCACGTAGAAGATGTTCACCGGAGCGGACGCCGCCGCGCCTCGCCCGGCCCGTCCGCGCAGGTCTCCGCCCACAACCGGCGTCAACCGGTGAGGGACGGCCTCATACAAATAGACCCCCGCGGGAAGGGCCACGTAGAGGTCGATCTCCTGCGAGTTGCTGGCCGAAGCCGCGGTCCGGCCCGGCTTGCCGAATGCGCCGGTCTCCCGGTTTACCCCGAAGGCGGCCCAAAGCAAATTGGACAGGACCTGCGGAGGAAGTTCCCTCGCGCTAATGTTGCGTGTGGTCCTTCGCTCCTTGATGGCCGCCAGAACCGACTTGCCCCCGTCTGTCTCGGGTTTGGGAAGCGCGATCGGTTTCAGGTCCGGGCTGGAGACAGCCGCGTCCTGGGCCCGGGCCAGTCCGGCGGCGCCGCCGGCCAGCAAAGTCAGAGCGGGCAAGGTCTTTACGAATGTTCTCCGGTTCATTGAATCCTCCGGTTTGGTTGGCATAGTTCTTCCCCCATACGGGTTGGTCAGCAACACTAAACCACCCTTCCTCGATTTGACCAGGAGCAAATCTGTCGAATGCCTTTGCGCCTGGCGGCGGATTGACTATGGTGCCCCCGTGACAACGAACCGCTTGCCCTGTTTTCTGGCCCTCTCTCTCTTGCTCCCGGCCGGCCTCGGCCGGGCCGCCGCCGCATCGGCTTGGGAGCCTGTCGGCTTGTCCGGCGGGGGCGGCATGTTCGCCCCGGCGGTTTCCGCGGCGGACCCGGACTTGATGATGATCAACTGCGACATGAGCGGCGCCTACATCTCCCAGGACGGCGGCCACACCTGGCGCATGATCAACCAGGCCCAGCTTCGCAGCGATACCCGCTGCCGGCCCGCCTTTCATCCGTCCAATCCCGACATCATCTACGCCTCCTCCGGCGGCCAGCTTCGACTCAGCCGCGACCGCGGCCGGACCTTCTCCCCCCTGGGCGACCTGAACGAAGCGCCGGACGGGGAAATCGCCATCAACCCCGCCGACCCCCGGTTGATGCTCACCAGCACCCGCAACGGCCGCTGCTCCCTCTCCCGCGATGCAGGCAACACGTGGTCCCCTTGCAATGGACCGGCCGGCCCCCTCATCGGGTTTCACTTCGACCGCACCGCTCCGGGCCGCGTCCTCTTCGCCGCCACCGAAAAGGGCGTCTGGCGTTCGGACGACGGCGGCCAAACCTGGGCGGACAAAACGCAGGGCCTCCCTTGGAAGGAAATCCAGGGGTTCGCCGGCGGTTCCGAGCCTTCCGGCCAACGGGTCATGCTCTATTGTTCGGTCCGCAGCCGCATCGAGGGCGGGGCCTTCAAGGGCGGTCTCTACCGTTCGCGCGACCGCGGGGAAACCTGGGAATCGGCGATGGGGCGCGGCCTCAACACTGAAACCAAGGAAGCCGACCCGTGGGCTTGCGGCCCCATCTCCCAGTACCAGCAACTCCTCGCGACGGATGCCAGGCCCCTCACGGTGTACGCCTTCAACACCAGCACCGGCTTCCATCCACCCCACAGCGATACCGTCTATCGCAGCGATGACGGCGGCGAAAGCTGGCGGGCGGCCTACTTCATGGACCCGCGGTTCGACCGCTACAACGTGGCGCCCGACTACGTCACCGCATCCACCGGCCAGTCCTTCAAAGGGGGCGAGGCGCCGTTCGGAGTCGCGATATGCAATACCGACCCCGACCGCCTCATCCTGCTCCGCAACGAGTGCCACATCACCCACAACGGCGGCGAAACCTGGTTCGCGGGCCACACCTTCCCGGCGCCAGGGCAAAAGCCGGGACCCGGTTCCGCCTGGGCGTGCAACGGGCTCGTCGTGACCACAACCTGGCATTACTACATTGACCCGTTCCAGACCAACCGCCATTACATCGCCTACACGGACCTCGGTTTGGCCCGCTCTCTCGACGGCGGCCTAAACTGGACCTGGTGGGACCCCAAGTCTTGGGCGCCTTGGCGAAACACCTGTTATGAAATGGCCTTCGACCCGGACATCCCCGGGAAAATCTGGGGCGCGTTCTCCGATGTCCATGACATCCCCAATGACAATATCATCTCGGAGCGCCACGGCCATGAGCGCCCGGGCGGGGTCTGCCTTTCCCTGGACTTCGCCGCCTCGTGGAAAGCCCAGGCCCGCGGCCTGCCCCTCAAGGCCGTGACCTCCGTCGTGCTCGACCCCAAGAGCCCCCGCGATTCGCGCACCCTCTACGCGGGGGTCTTTTCCCAAGGGGTCTTCAAGACAACCGACGATGGCCGGACCTGGACCCCCAGGAACCAGGGCCTCGGCCATCCGGACAATATGCGGGTCTCCCGCGTGTTCCTCCACCGGGACGGCACGCTCTACGCCATGGTCTGCGCCCGGCGCCCGGCGCCTCGCAAACCCCTGGCCCCGGAAGGTGTCGGACTTTATCTCTCCCGCAACGGGGGCGACACCTGGCAGTGCCTCAACCCTCCTCACCCTTGGTTGTACCCCAAGGACTTCTCGGTCCATCCCCAGGACAGCAACCGCATCCTGGTGGGCGCCTGCGACTCGGATTGGGAAGACCGGTCCGGCGGCTTGTACAGCACCCTGGACGGCGGCAAAACCTGGCAACGCATCGGCAGGCAAGGCCCCCAAACATTCGGGGGCTACTTTCATCCGGCACACCCGGGGTGGATTTACATGACGCTCACCGAGGGCGCTCCCGGGGCCGGTTTATGGCTCAGCCGCGACCAAGGCCAGTCGTGGCGCAGCTTCGACGAGTTGCCCTTCGCGAACATCCAGCGGGTCGAGTTCGATCCCTCCAACGACGCCACCCTCCGCCTCGCCACCTTCGGCGGCAGCATTTGGATGGGACCGGCGACGCCTTAAAAAATCGTGTCGCAGCGTGAAGCCGCGGTGCGTCCACGCACCCGCCATGCGCCCACGCCCCCGGCCGCCGGGCAAAGCTCGGGTCAATAACCCCGCTTCAGGAGATAATAGACGGCGTATATAAGGCCGGCGCAAAGCACGGACATCAGGAGGGGGGAACTGATGAAGTAGGATGCGACCATCATCAGCGCCCCGCCAACCATGGGCAGCCACGAACCCTCCTTCTTGCCGTAGATGAAATATCCCAGCCCGACCGATCCCCAAAACAGCGAGGCGAACAGGAAACTCGTGTTGAACATGTTCTCGCTTTAAGATAGCACCTTGCGCCATCGCTCGCGCGGCGAGCCCCCACGGGCGCGTCGGGCACGGCGGCCATCTTGGCGGTCATGAGTCAGGGCCAGTGACAAAGTCCGTCGGAAGGTCCCGGGTAGGCCGTCTCGGAGTGCGGTGGCAAGCGAAGCGCGACACCGCTTTGGCTCAGGTAGCCCCTGGCGTGTCGGATGTCCCTCGCGGCCGAAGGCGCCGTCGCCGCTTCGCTCTGCCGGCGCTCCAGAATACCACTCTGTCCACCGCCCCTGGTCATGAGTCGGGCCGCCTCACTTTGAACTTTGAAGTTCATCGGCCTGGCCGTATAAAGGAGCGTATGCCAACTTTCCCGGTATTGTTAGCCAAAGGCGGCCTGGTGCTGTGGCTGATTCTGCTCGTCAGCGCCGTCGCGGTGGTCGTGTTTGTCGAGCGGTTCCTGCATTTTCATCGGGCTCAGATTGACTCGCTGGAGTTTCTCAACGGCGTGCGGACGGTGCTCAGGAGGAACAACGTGGTCGAGGCCCTCTCGATTTGCGAGGCCACGCCGGGACCGGTGGCGCGGCTCGTCAGGACCGCCATCCTCAGCCGGGACCAGGGCCGGGAACGAGTGCGCGAGGCCCTCGAAGACGCCGGCTTGGCCGAGGTTCCGCGCCTGGAAGAGAGGTTGAACCTCCTGGCGACCCTTGCCCAGTTGGCCCCGCTCCTGGGCCTCCTGGGGACAGTGCTCGGGTTTATCCAGACCTTTTACCGAATGACCGAGGCCGGCCTGCACGCCCATGTGGGGCTTCTTGCCGACGGCATTTGGAAGTCCCTGATTTGCGCCGCCGCGGGCCTGGCCGTCGCCATCCCCGCCCACGCGGGCTATAATTACCTGGTCAGCCGCGTCAATTCCATCGTCCTGGACATGGAACGGACCGCGACCGAGATCGTCAATATCGTCACGGAAGGAACCAAGTCGTGAAACTCCCTCGCAACGCTCGCATCTTTCGAGGCCGGCTCGATGCGGCCCCCTTCGCAACCGTGCTATTCTTGCTCCTCCTCTTCATGATGCTCGCCTCGCTGGTCTATACCCCGGGCATCCTGGTGCCCTTGGACCTGCCCACAGCCGAGGACCTCCCGGGGACCGACAAGCTCACTGTCGCGGTCGCCGTTGACGCCAACGGACAGCTCTATTTCGAGAACCAATCTATCCAGGAACCCGCGCTCAAAGCCCGGCTGCTCAAGGCCGTGGCTAACAATGGCCGGCAACCACTCACCCTCGTCGCGCAGGCGGACAAGGCGGTGAGATATGAAATGCTCATCCGCCTCAGATTGCTGGCCCGCGATGCCGGCATCAAAGAGATGTGGCTGGAGACCCTCCCGCGCCCCTTCGCCTCAGCCGGGCCTGGCTCGCCGCGATAGGCTCCTGGCCCCGGCCGCCGCCCGCCTGGCCGCCAATGCAAACGCCCCTTACCATGTCTTCCCAGGTCCAGGACTCCCGCTGGCCGTTCCGCCGGTGGGTGGTGGCCGTCACTGTGGTCTTCGCCGCCCAGGCCGGCCTGATCCTCTGGCTGGGCGAGCGCGGCCCCGTGCGTTCCCGCCCGCCGGGGCCAACCCCGGCGCTTCGGCTCGCCGGGGGAATTTCCGCCGAGGCGCTCGCCCTCCAGGACCCGACGCTCTTCGTGCTCCCGCATCTCCAGGGCTATTCCGGACCGGCCTGGCTCAAAGTGACGCCCGTTCCCAACCGCCCCTCCGATTGGTGGGAGGAGCCTCGGACCCTCCCGCTTTGCGTGACACGGTTGGGTGCCCCCCTCTCCCAGCAGCTTGAGACCAATCGCATGGCCCCGCTCGGCCTTGCGCCCGCCCTGGAGCCCGGACGCTCACTCCCGGACCCGCTTCCCCTTCCGCTTTCCCCCGAACAATCCCGCCTGCGAATCGAAGGCGACCTGGCCGGATACCGGTTGCTGACCACGCTGGACTTGCCCTCCTGGCAGTATGACGATGTCTTGACGAACACCGGCGTCGAGATGGTCGTCGACGCCGAGGGACGGCCCTGCGCCGCCACCGTCCTCTTCAGCAGCGGGTATCCGAAAGCCGATGACCACGCCCTGGCTCAGGCGAGAACGGCCCGATTCGACATACCCGCGCCCCCGCCCGGCCAAGGGCCTGCCCCCTCCACCTCCGAGGCGCGCCTGATTCGGGGCCTCTTGCTCTTCGATTGGCACACAGTGCCTCTGCCGCCAACCAATGCGCCGCCAACCAAATAAAATGCGGTTATGTCCACTTCAAACCTCATTCTCACTTACGTCGTGGTCCTGTTGACCGGCCTTTCGGGCGCGGCTATCTACTCCGAGTTGCGCCGCCGGAGCTTCGGGCCGGCCCCCAGCAAAGACCGGATTTTCCGGTGCGGACGCTGCGGGTACGTCTATACAGACGACTCGGACGTGGACCGCTCACGCTGCTCCCAATGCGGCCAAACCAACGAAGCGATGCAGTTTTAGCTCGTCAGTTCCCAGTCTTCAACTCGACAACGTCGTGGGGGGCCGCTTCGCGCTGGCCGGCGGGGCTGACGCGGATGAACCGGGCCTTCTCGCGCAGTTGAGACAGGTTGGCCGCGCCCAGGTAGCCCATGCCTGATTGGATGCCGCCAATGAGCTGAGCCAGGACGCGATCCACCGACCCGGAGACCTCCTTGAGGGCTTCGACGCCTTCGGGGGCCACCTTGCTCGTCGGATCGGCCGTGTGGCCGTAGCGGGCGGCGGAGCCGGCTTTCATGGCAGGCAGGCTGCCCATCCCGCGATAGCGCTTATAGAGTTTGCCGCTGATTTCGATCACCTCGCCGGGGGCCTCGGGACAGCCCGCAAAGAGGCCGCCGCACATCACAGCGTTCGCCAAAGTCAATGCCTTGACGATGTCGCCTGACTTGGTGATGCCGCCGTCCGCAATGATGCTCACGTGCATCTTGCGCGCCGCCTTCTCGGCCAGGTAGAGGGCGGTAAGCTGCGGAATCCCGACACCCGCGACGATGCGGGTGGTGCAAATCGAGCCCGGCCCCTGGCCCACCTTCACGGCATTGGCTCCGCAGCCCGCAAGAAACTCGACCCCCGCCGCGCTCGTGACGTTGCCGGCGATGATCGGCAGTTTGGGAAAAGCCTCGCGCAGCATCCGGACCGTGTCACCCACCCCCCGGCTGTGCCCATGCGCGGTCGAGACCGCGACCACGTCCATTCCCCTTTCAACCAACCCGCCGACGTGCGCCAGGATGCGCTGGCGATCCAGCTCGCCAAACGCGTTGCGCGTGGCCGAGACCGCCGCCCCGCACAGCAGCCGGAACGAGCTGTCTCGCGCCGGTTTGAACTGCGCGTTGCGCTCCTGGATGATTCGCTCGATGTCGCTCATCGTGAACAGGCCCGCCAACCGGTCCTGGTCGTCCACCACCAGCAGCTTGTGTATCCCCGGGTGGTCGGTGAAGAACCGGTCCGCCGTGGCGATGGGGTCGTGGCCCAGGTCCTTCTTGTTCAGCGTGTGGACTTGGGCGCGCGGCGTCAGCGCCTCCGCCACTTTGCTGTTGGCGTAGCGGTGTTTCACGACGTGGCTTGGCAGCAAGCCCATCAGCTTCCCCTGGCCGTCCACCACGGGGAACGTGCTGAAGGCAAACCGCTTCTTCTCGATCAAACTCAGCATGTCTCCAATCAACTGGTCCGGCGTCGCCCGGATCGGCTCTTGGATCAACCCGTGAACGTGGTTCTTGACCCGGCTCACCTCCGAGAGTTGCTCCCGCTCGGGCATGTTGTAATGAATAAGCCCCAGCGCCCCGTTCAGCGCCATCGCAATGGCCATGCGCGATTCCGTGACCGTGTCCATGTCCGATGAAATCACCGGGATGTTCAGCGACAAACCCTCCGCCAGCGTCGCCCCAAGTTGTGTGTCCTTCGGCAAAACCTCCGAATAAAGTGTCGCCAGCGTTACGTCGTCGTACGTCAGGCCGATATGGCTGTATGCCCTGAAAAAGGCGTCCGCCGGTTTGTAAAACTGCTCGTCGAGACTGTCAGACTCTTTTGTTGCTGCCATGCTGGAAAATGCCCGTTCCCCAACTCGTTTGGCAAGCAGAAACAGCGCCTTGAAGACCAAAGGGCTTTTTGCGATTGAGTCGTCCGCGCGCCGCTACTAGCCTCCATCTCATGAATGTGTTTGTCACTGGCGGCGCAGGTTATATCGGCTCCGTTTGCACCGAGGAGTTGCTCGATGCGGGATGCGAAGTCACGGTTTACGACGATTTGAGCGAGGGCCACCGTTCGGCGGTGGACTCAAGGGCCCGCTTCGTTCTGGGCCGGCCCGAGGAGCGGTACCACCTCCGGGACGCCGTCAAGGAGGCCCGGCCCGAGGCCATCCTCCATTTCGCCGCCAACGCGCTCGTCGGGGAATCCATGGTCAACCCGGGCAAATACTTCCACAACAACGTCGCCAACGGCCACAAACTGCTCGAGGCCGCCATGGCCGCGGGCGTCAGGAAGTTCGTATTCAGTTCCACGTGCGCCACCTATGGCCCTCCCGATCGCGTTCCGATGGACGAGCAGTTGCCTCAACGGCCCATCAATCCTTACGGCGAGTCCAAGCTGATGTTCGAGCGGATGCTCCATTGGTATCACGAGTTGCACGGGCTGGAGTTCGTGGCCTTCCGCTATTTCAACGCCGCCGGCGCCACCGCCAAATTTGGCGAGCATCATCGCATCGAGACCCATCTCATTCCCAACGTCCTCAAAGTGCCCCTCGGTCAGAAGCCCCATTGCGACATTTTCGGCGCCGACTACCCAACCCCCGACGGCACCTGCATCCGGGACTACATCCATATCGTTGACTTGGCCCAGGCGCACATCCTCGCCCTTAAGCCCGGCAGGCAAGGGTTCTACAACCTGGGCAATGGCGACGGCTATTCCGTGCGCGAGGTCATTCGAATGTGCGAGAAGGTGAGCGGCCAGGCCATTCCCGCCCACGAAAAACCCCGCCGCCCGGGCGACCCGCCCAAACTCGTCGCCTCCGCCCAAAAGGCCATCCGCGAGCTGGGTTGGAAACCAAAGGCCCCGAAGCTCGAAGACATCGTCGCATCAGCCTGGGCATGGCATAAGCAACACCCCAACGGTTATCCGGATTGACGGGAGCCAAGGGCTCAGCGGGTGCCCAGTGGAATGTAGAGCAGTCGCAGCCGCTTGCCGGCGGCACTGCTCTCGTGCTTGTAAAGGCCGAACAGGCAGGAAACGGTGGTGGATTTTGGCGTTTTCTGGCGGCGATAGAGGTTCCACAGCACGGACTGGCTGGCGGCGCCGGTCTTGGGGTTCTTTTCGGACCGCCACACGGAATAGACCGGGGCGTATTCGTGTTCGATGCTTGGGTTTTCGGGCAGGAACGGCTCGAAGCCCGCAAGCACCTGAAGCCGGCGGTTGCCTTCGAGACCCCGGTGCCAGGTGAACAAGGGCCACACGTCCACCCGCCGGCGTGAGGCCCCCGTCTCCGTGTTCTTGGCCGTCAGGTTGCAATACAGGAAAAAGAAGATGCGCGTGCGCTCGCTGTCAAGAGGGTCGGCGTGGATGCGTTTATACTTGTACAAGGGCCAGCAATAAAAATTGTCGACGATGTTGGAATTGTAGGAATGGCTGTAGAAGGGCGTGACTCGAGTGGTGTGTTTGCCCAGGCCGCGCGCAAACTCGATAAAGGGCCAGGGGACCTGCCATTCGCGATATCCTTTCCCGCGGTCATCGATGCGCGAGAAGAAGGGCCACAGCACAGTGGTCGAATCCCGTTTGGGCGAACGGAGCGCGCTGTAGGCCGGCAGCGCGCCCACCTGGTGCTCCGGATTGTCGCTGCCAATGCCTGACCGCTGGCTAAAGAGGATGGGCCACAGCGCGAAGCGTTTGTCGTGGCCCGGCACTGTCTCGACTTCTTTGAAGCCGTTGGTGCGGGTGGTAATGTCTTTGTGCTCGTGGCCGGCCAGAGGCCAGACCTGCCAGCCATCCAGCCCGGGCCCATGCCGCAGGTGGACCACGGGAAAAAGATAGTTGTCCGTAATCGCATCTCCTTTGCGCGTCTGGCTGTACGCCGGAAACATGACATAGAAGATATCGTCGCGGAACAGCCGGTTCTTCAAATGGCCGTAAAACGGTCCGTAAGCAGTGTAACTCTGGCTGGGGTCCGAGGAGTGTTGACTGAAGAGAATCGGAAAGAGCGTAACCCGCTTGCGAGTCTTTTCCCCCTGGGAAGGGCCGCCGGCGAAGCTCAGGAGTTGCCCGAGTTGCCAACGATACTGGCCTCCGTAACGAACATAGGACATGACGGGATAAACGAGCCTGAATTCGCTCGAGTCGGTTTGCGGGTCGCGTGTGCCCCAGAGCAGCGGCGGCAGGCCATAGGTCTCTCGGGATTCCTGCCACTCTTCAAAGAAAAGCGGGCCGGCCGCCTCGACCCGCCGGCCGGGTGCGAGGGTAAGGCTGAATTCGTCGAGGAGCGGACCCGCATCGAACGAGTCCTGGGCCAGGCCGCACAGCGGCAGGAGGAGCAGACTGAGACTGAGGAGTTGAGTCCTCATTGTTCTATTTTGGCTTCAGAGTTGAGGCTGGTGATCCCGGTTTCCCTCGGCACGGCCTCAAGCACGGGCTCTTGATGGCGTGTTGCTCTTTCTGGCCGGAGCGCAGCGCCCTTGCCAGGAATCAGGCTCAGGAGTGCGGGTAGAAACGCCAGGGCGGCTATCATGCACGTGGCCAGGCCGGTGGACATGACGTAGCCGAGGCTTTGGAGACCGCAGTGCTTGCCCAGTGTAAGACTGCCAAAGCCGGCGATGGTCGTCAGGCCCGAGACCAGCACCGCCTTCCCGGTGCTGCGGGTAAGGATGCTGGGGGTCTGCTCCTCCGCGTACCGGTTGAGGATGTGAATGCCGTTGGTGACGCCAATCCCAATAACGAGCGGCAGGGTCATGATATTCGCCGGGTTCAAAGGGATGTGAAACAGGCCCATCAAACCGGCCAGCCATAGAGAACCGACCCCAACCGGGATCAACGCCAGCAGCACCGATGAAAAGCTCCTGAAATGGACCAGGACCAGGAACACGATGGCCACCAACGAGTACTCGGCGGCCTGCACATAGCTCTCTTTGAGCAAGTTCGTATATTCGTAGAGTTGCACCGGCGTCCCGGTGACCGTGGGATCAACCCCGCGCAGTTGCTTGATGAAAACCTCCTGGTTCTCCCGCTTCCATAGGTCCTCCTTGGCGTTGACCATGAGGAGGTACTTGCCGGTAACGCCTACAAAGCGATCATGGAGTGTTTGGGGAAGGTCCTGGACTCGCAATGGAGCCGAGTCATCCTGGCTCTGAAGACCCTTGAACGTGGATTGAATGTCATCGAAGAAGGCCCGCTGGAAGGCGGCCAGCTTGAGGGAATTCGCCTCCAGTTGCGCGGCGTCCCCGTGCAGCATCTCTTTGCGGAGGTCCGCCACCGCCTGGCGCAAAGAATCAACCTGTTTGCCCAGGACGGGCTGGTCGGCGGGCACTTCCTCGCGGACATTGCCCAGATAGCCTAGAAGATAATACAGAGTCGTGCTCAGCTCGGTGAGGTTCACCGGGTCCGGGGAGGATGGCGGAAAGTGGATCGAGGCCAGGTTCTTTTTGATGTCGGCGACCATCGCCAGTTTGCGCGTCTGGTTCTCGGCGAGGAACGGCGTAATGGAATCAATGCTCGCGACGGACGAGAGGTTGGTGATCTGCTGTTCCAGGACGATTGCGTGTTCAAGGTTGGTGGCGATGACGGCGGCGTAGAGAATCTGAATCTTGTGCTGTCCTCCGGATTCGGCACGGGGTTCGAGGTTGGTGGCGCCCACGGTCGCGACAACATCGGACATCTTGTTGGCGTCAATGAGCTTCTGCGAATACTCGACCGCCGGCAGGCCCTTGCTCTGGAGGTGGAGGAGGTCGTAATCGAAATAGACCTTATGGACCTGCGTGGCAGCCAGGCCGCACAGGACAAGGACGATTGCCGTGATGAGGAGCGGCCGCTTCAGCCAGAGGTTCTCGATCCGCGCCCGGCGCAACTCGATCTCGTGCTGGGCATGGTCGATCGCGTTCTGCCGGCCGTGCAACAGGAGCACTGGCAGCAGCGTCATCATGGGGATAAAGCAGACCAGGAGACCGAAACCGCAGATCAGGCCCATTTCCTGGATGCCTTTGAAGTTGGTGAGAACCATCGCCAGGAAGGCGCCGGCGGTCGTGAAGGCCCCGGTAAAGATGCCTTGGCCGGTGAAGATCATGGCCTTGGCCAAGGCGGCCTCCTGGTCGCGGCCGTGGCGCAATTCCTCTTCATAGCGCGAGATGAGATGCACGCCGTAATCGATCGCCAGACCGATGAGGATTGGCACGAAGGTGATCGTGAGGATGTTCAGATGCCCGACCGGCCAAGGCAGGAAAGTGAAGGCCAGCGTATACGCCAGGCCGAACAGGAGGCAAACAGTGGCCTTGACCGGGCGGCCCGTCTCCCTGTAGGCGTAAATGAACAGCAGAGCGCAGATGATCAGCGAGACGACGCTGGCCAAGGCGGCGTCCTTCTTAGACTGGGCCATCTGGTCGTGGTCCAAAACCGGTTCCCCGGTCAGCCCAACGTTCACCCCGGGAACCTCTATGCGGGTTTGCTCGACCAGGACGCGCAGCCGCTCCACAGCCGCATCGTTGAGTTCTTCGACCGGGGCCTGGGCCGTCAGGAGGAAGATTCGTCCGTTGGCAAGGGTGATATAGACATCCTGTTCGGAAGCGTTGGTGGGGTTGAAAAGGGCGGTGACACCCGGAGAGGGCGGCGTGCCCGACCGGCGCATGCTATCTCGGGCCTGGTTCACGATTCGCTCCAGGGTAGGCAGGGCCTTCATCAACGACTGGTTCTCCGCGTTCTCCTCGCGCTTGGCCGTGCGGATTTGCGTGTTGATCATGGCGAAGAGCGAGACCAGGTTCGTCGTGTGGGTGAATTGCTGGATGAAGGGACGGTAATCCACCAGGGCCTGCTTGAGCTCTCCAAGTTCCTTCTCCGGAACGAACAGCAGGGCCTTGGAGCCCAACATCGCCAGGTCCCCTTTGTAGAACACGTCGTGGAACAGATTGGTCTCAACCTCCAGTTTTGCGCCCAACCGCTCGACGAACTGCCGGTTCTTCTCCGTGCTCTCGCTCTCGACTACCACCGCAAGATCTGCCTGCGTCGGGAACTCTTTCTTGAACCGAAGAAAATTCTGGTGGTACTTCTTGTTGGCCCCCACAAGGTCGTCCTGGCGAAGGTCAAAAGCCGTGTCCGAGGCAAGGCTCCTGATGATAAAAGCCACGCACACAGCGCAGAGAAGGAGCTGCGAGCCGACAAAGAGCCACGGGCGGCGCATGACCACTCGAGCCAGCCAGCCCAGGGCGCGCGCGACAGGATTGTTGTCGGTGAGCTTCCTCATCGAGGTCTTGGGAGCCGATGCAGAATTGTGCTGTTGCCCGTTATGTCAGCGCGTCGTCAGGAAATTCAGCGTTGGAATAGACCTCTTTCACGTCGTCGTGGTCCTCGAGCGCTTCAATCAGCCTGTTGAGAGCGGCGGCCGGCTCGCCCGCCAGGGGCACGGTAACGGTGGGCAGTTCCGTGATTTCAGCCGCATCGGCTTTGATGCCTTTGGCCTCCAGTTGCTTGTGGACGGCCTCGAAGTGGCCCGGTTCGGTAATGATTTCATAGCCCTCAGGCTCGGCCTTGAAGTCCTCGGCGCCGGCCTCCAGGGCCAGTTCCATAAGCTTGTCCTCCTCGGCCGCCTCGCGCGCCAGGATGATCTGCCCTTTCCGATGGAAGAGCCGCGAGACCGAGCCTTGAGTGGCCAGCGAGCCGCCGCTCTTGGTGACCAAGCTCCGGATTTCCGACGCCGTGCGGTTCCGGTTGTCGGTGCTGACCTCGACCAACAAGGCCACCCCATGAGGACCGAAGATTTCGTAGGTCAAATCCTCGTAATTGCTGGTCTGCCCGCCCCCGGTCCCCTTCTTGATGGCCCTCTCGATATTGTCGTTGGGCATGTTGGCCCCGCGGGACTTGAGCAGGACCATCCGCAGCCGCGGGTTCATTGCGGGGTCGCCGCCGCCAATCTTGGCGGCAATCGAGATTTCCTTGCTCAGCTTGGAAAAGATCTTCCCACGCTTTGCGTCCACCGCCCCTTTGAAGTGCTTAACTTTCGCCCATTTGCTATGTCCTGACATGTTGTTGCTTGGTTAACCGATTAAACCTATCAAATTGAACAGGATTTTGCGCGGAAGAAAAAGGCTTATTTTTGCGCGCGAGGGCCCCTTCGGACATCGCCTCCGCGGTGGGCGGGGCCTGGAGCGTGTGCAGCGCCCCGAGTGGCGCGGACCTATCGCCTTCATGCGCAATGGCTTTCGCACAATCCGAGGCCGGAGGACACACGCCCCGTCTTGCGCCCCCGCCCCGTGCCTGGCCGCCTGAATTGCAAATTGACAAATTGACAATTGCGAACCGAGAATTGCAAATTCCCCGAGACCAGGAGACCTTGGGACGGCTTCGTGATAAAGCCGGGCTGGGCGCGTGGCGGAATTGGCAGACGCGAAGGACTTAGGATCCTTTGGAGTAATCCTTGCAGGTTCGACCCCTGTCGCGCCCACCATGGCCCGGTGAGCTTTGACGGGATTGACTTCCAATCCCGGCCGAATAAACAATGGGTCCGCAGCGTCAAGACACCAATAGCCCCGGTCGTTTGCGGCTTGCATCCTGCCGGGACGCCCGTAAACCAACCCGAACTTATGCGCCCAGACATGACTCGCCGCTCCTTCGTAAAAACAGCCCTCGTCTCCTCCGCCGGTCTGGCCCTGGCACCGGACGGCAAGGCCCAAGGTGAAACCGCGGCCGCCCCCTCCGCGCCCGCTTCGGCCGGCTCTCTGCCCAAAGCAAGGATTGGCAAACTCCAGGTCAGCCGCCTGATCCTGGGCGGCAATCTCCTGACCCATTTCACCCACAGCCGCGATTTAAGGTACGTCTATACGCTGGCGGCCCACTACAACACGGACGAGAAGATCATGGAGACCTTGGCATTGGCGGAGGCCAACGGCATCAACACCGTCTCGATGCACAACCCCCCGCACCCGATCTCCGTCCTGCGCCGCTACCGCAAGGAGCGCGGCGGCAAGATACAGTGGATCATTTGCCCCACCGCCCCTGTCGAACCCGACATGGCCCAATACCGGCAGCACGTCGAGGAGTTGCTCAAGGACGGCTGCGAGGCGATCTACCTCTGGGGCGTCCACGCCGATTCCCTGGTCGCTCAAGGTAAGTTCGACCTCGTTGCCAAAGCGGTCGAGTTGCCCAAGGAATACGGCGTCCCCTCCGGCGTGGGCGGCCATTCCCTCGACGTCGTCAAGGCCTGCGAAACCCACGGCATCAAGGCGGACTTCTACATCAAGACCTTCCACCACCATAATTATCCTACCGGACCCAAGCCCGAGCAGTTGAAAGAGCCTTACAACGAGTTTCCCGGCTACTGGTGCCGGAACCCCGAGGAGACGGCCGAGTTCATGAAAACGGTCCAAAAACCGTGGCTCGCCTTCAAAGTCATGGCTGCCGGGGCTATTCCCCCTTCAAATGCCTTCCGCTTCGCTTTCGAGCACGGCGCCGATTGCGTCCTGGCAGGCATGTTCGACTACGAAATCGCCGAGGATGTCAAGCTGGCTTCCGAAGCCCTGGACCGTGCCAAGACTCGCGCGCGCCCCTGGGCCTGTTAGTGTGGTGTTTCCCAAACCGCGACAGGATTCGTGTCAGGCCCGGGATTCAACCGAAGAAGCATTTCCGCCTATAGGCCCGTGGGATAATCCAAAAAGGTCCACGGGATAGCGAAACGGCGGGCGAGCGTGGCCGCAAGGGCCTTGACGCCGAAGGTTTCGGTGGCGTAATGGCCGGCGTAAAAGACGTTCAAGCCCAGGTCCTGGGCCAGCGCGTATGTCCAATGCGGCCCCTCCCCGGTAATGAAGGTGTCCGCGCCTTCGCCGGACGCCCGTTGGATTTCGTCTCCCGCCCCGCCGCTAACCACTCCGATGCGCCGGCAAATCTCGGGGCCGCCCGGGATGACCAGCGGTTCGGTTCCGACCGCGCGGCTCAAGCGGGCTGCCAGCTCCGCGCGCCGAATCCGCACGCGGGCCTGGACGCCAATGGGCTGGCCGTGCTCGAGGAAAAAGGGGCGCAGGTTTGTCAAACCCAGTGCGCGGGCCAATTGCGCGTTATTTCCGAGCGCAGGATGGGCGTCCAGCGGCAGGTGTGAGCTATAAACGGCCAGGTTATGGTCCAGCAGGCACCGCAACAACTCGTAACGCCTCCCCGTCCAGGGGTGCGTAGCGCCCCAAAACAGGCCGTGATGGATGAGCAGCAGATCGGCCTTGGCCGCCACGGCCAGCCGAACCGTCGAGAGGCTGCCGTCCACCGCCGCCGCCAAACGGCTCACCTTTCCGTTGTTCTCGACTTGCAGACCGTTGGCAGCGCGATCGAAGTCCCGTATCCGGGCGACGTGGAGCAGGCGATCACAATAGTGGACAATGGCCGATAGGGAGGCTTTTGACATGGCACTTGAAGCAAGGTAGCCTGTCCGTTCGCATGGCGCAAAGGCTCAATGTGTTGATCTCCGCTTATGCTTGCGAACCTAACAGGGGTTCGGAGCCGGAGGTGGGCTGGCAATGGGCGCTACAAATGGCGCGGTTTCATGACGTGACCGTGCTAACGCGGGCCAACAACCGCGCGGCGATCGAGGCCGGCTTGGCAGCCGTGCGTGGCGGGCGGCCGCTGCCGGTTTTTGTCTATCATGATCGGCACGCGTTTCTGACGGGCATGAAACGGTGCTTCGGGGCCATCCAATTGTACTACCTTCTATGGCAGAAATCGGCCCGGAAGGTCATCGCGCGGCTGCACGCGGTTCATCCGTATGATTTGATGCACCACGTCACGTTCGCCGGTTTTCGCTACCCGGCGGCGGTCTGGGGCCATCGGGCGCCGTCCATCTGGGGGCCGGTTGGGGGCATCGAGTCCATCCCCGCCGGGCTGCTGCCTTGGCGCCACCCCGGCTCACTGGTTCGCGAGACGCTCCGCAACGGCAGCAACCTGCTGCACGCCACGGCGACATCCGCGCTTCCAAGGCGCGCGCGGGCGACGACCCTCGTTTTGGCCTCGACCCCGGAAATGCAGCGGACTTTTGCCCGATTGGGAGTGGAAAGCCGGCTGATGCCGACAATCGGATTGAACCCCGCGGAATTGCCGTATCGGGAGCACGTTCCGGACGGAGGACCGCTGAAGATGCTGTTTGTCGGCAACATGATTGCGCTCAAGGGCCTGGACCTGGCGCTCGAGGCCCTCAAGGCTGCCGGGGGCGACGCGACGTTGACCCTGATCGGCGACGGCAGTTATCTGCCGGCTGCCAAAGGGAAAACGGAGGCGCTGGGTCTGGCAGCGCGTGTGATTTTCAAAGGGCGGCTGCCACGGGAGCAAGTGCTGAGGCTCTACACGGAGTATGACCTCTTTTTCTTCCCCAGCCTGCATGACACAGGCGGCTGTGCCGTCATTGAGGCCATGTGCAGTGAACTGGCGGTCCTGTGCCTGGACTGTGGTGGGCCGGCCGTGGCGGTGCGCCAGGGCTGTGGCATCAAGGTGCCTCTGGGGCCGCGCGCGAGGGTGGTCGCCGGGCTGGCCGAGGGCATCCGCTTCTATGCGCTGAACCGCTCCATCCTGGCGGAGCACGGAAAGGCCGCCCGCCAAGCCATCCTGCGCGACTACGATTGGGACATGAAAGGGGAGCAGATGAATCAGTGCTACGAGGAAGCGGTGGCACGTTACGAGTAACCACGTTGCGATCTTGTCCCGCCCCGGGCGGAGTCAAATATCAAATCCGAAATTGCAAACTTGCTGGGTTCGTGTTTTCTACCCGTATGAAACTGCTCTACCACCTGTGGCTCGTTGGGCTTTTACCTGCCGGCGGGCTTTTTTGTTGTGCCCTCGCGACCGCGGTGTCGGCTCCATCTGACGGGACCCTCTCTGCTTACATCGGGACCTACACCTCGGGCGATAAGAGCTTGGGCATTTACGTGGCGCCCTTCGATACGTCCACAGGGCGGCTCGGGGCCCCCGAACTGGCGGCCAAGACGACCAATCCCAGCTTCCTGGCGACGCATCCGAACCGGCGCTTCCTTTACGCCGCCGGCGAGGTAGGCAACTTCGGGGGCAAACCAACGGGGATGGTGAGCGCGTTCAGCATCGCCGCCGATACCGGGAAACTGGCTATGATCAACCAGCAATCCTCCGGCGGGGCCGGGCCATGTCACCTGACCGTGGACCGGAGCGGGAAGTGGCTCTTGGTGGCCAACTATAACAGTGGCAGCATTGCGGTGTTGCCTATCCGCCTGGACGGCGGCCTGGGCGAACCGGGCGCAATCGTCCAGCACCATGGCTCCAGCGTCAACCCGCAACGGCAGGAGGGGCCGCACGCGCATTTCATTACTCTCGACCCCACCGGCCGCTTCGTCCTGACGTGCGATTTAGGCTTGGATAAAGTGCTGGTTTACCGGCTCGATCCGGCCCAAGGGACCCTCGTCCCGAACGACCCGCCCTCGGTTTCGCTCAAGCCCGGCGTTGGCCCGCGGCATCTTGTCTTTCATCCCAACGGCCGCCTGGTCTTTGTCATCAGCGAGATGGGATCGAGCTTGACCTCATTTTCATGGGAAAGCCGGCGCGGCGCACTCAAAGAATTGGAGGCGGTTTCCACTCTCCCTGCGGGGTTCGCGGGCAACAGCACTTGCGCCGAGGTGCAGGTCCATCCTTCGGGCAAGTTCCTCTACGGCTCCAATCGCGGGCACGACAGCATCGCCGTGTTTGCCGTCGATTCAAGGACGGGCAAGCTCTCCCTCGTCGAGCACCAGCCCACCCAGGGGAAAAACCCGCGCCATTTCGCGATCGACCCCACCGGACGCTGGCTCCTGGCCGAAAACCAGGATTCCGACAACATCATCGTGTTCCGGATCGATGCCAAAACCGGGCGCCTGACTCCCTCCGGAGAGGAAGTCAAAGTCGGCAGCCCGGTCTGCGTCGAGTTCGTCCGCGACTAAATAAACTCGTTGATCAGGTTCTCGAGGTACTCCTGGCGGCCGCTGCTGTTGGGGGCGGGTTCGCCCTTTTTGAGCATGTAGGCCTCGAGGTCCTTAAACGTGGCCTTGCCGGCCGAGATCTGGGCGCCGATGCCCGCGTCCCAGGAACTATAACGCTCCCGAACGAATTGGGCCAGGCGTCCGTCTTTGCGGATGGCGGCGGCGGTCTTGAGGCCGCGCGCGAAGGCGTCCATGCCTCCGATATGGGCGTGGAACAGGTCCACGGGCTCGAAGCTCTCGCGCCGCACCTTCGCGTCGAAGTTGGTGCCGCCGGTTGAAAAGCCGCCCATCTTGAGGATGGAGAGCATCACTTCGGTCGTGAGATAAACATCGGTCGGGAACTGGTCGGTGTCCCAGCCCAGGAGCATGTCGCCGGTGTTGGCGTCGATGGAGCCCAAGGCGTCGGCGGCGATGGCGACCTCCAGTTCATGCTGCATGGTATGGCCGGCCAGCGTGGCGTGATTGGCCTCGATGTTCAATTTAAGGTCGCCCACCAGCCCGTAGGAGCGCAGGAAGTTCAGGCAAGCCGCCGCGTCGGAGTCATATTGGTGCTTGGTCGGTTCTTTGGGCTTGGGCTCGATATAGAACTGGCCCTTGAAGCCGATCTCCTTCTTGTAGTCCACAGCCATGTGGAGGAACCTGCCAAGCTGGTCCAACTCCCGCTTCAGATCGGTGTTCAGGAGCGTGCTGTAGCCTTCCCGTCCGCCCCAGAAGACGTAACCGGCGCCGTTCAACTCGTGGGTGACCTCGATGGCCTTTTTCACTTGCGCCGCGGCGTAGGCGAAGACGTCCGCATTGCAACTGGTGGCGGCGCCGTGCGCAAAGCGCGGATGCGCAAACAGGCAGGCGGTGCCCCAGAGCAACCGGACCCCTGTGCGCTGCTGCTCCTCCTTGAGGAGCTTGACAATGACATCGAGGTTCTGGTTGGTCTCCCGAAGGTCCTTGCCCTCCGGGGCAACATCGCGGTCGTGGAAAGCGTAAAACGGGGCGCCGAGCTTTTCGAGAAACTCGAAGGCCACGGCCACGCGCGTGCGGGCCATCTCCAGCGAATCGCTGCCGTCCTCCCAGGGCCGAACCGCCGTGCCCGAACCGAACATGTCGGACAACTTGCCGCGAATCGTGTGCCAATACGTCACCGAGAACCGGAGGTGCTCCTTCATGGATTTGCCTTCGACCAGTTCATCCGGATTGTAATGTTTGAACGCCAGCGGGTTCTTCGACTTCGGACCTTCGTACTGTATCTTAGAAATGCCGGGAAAGAATTCTTTCGATTGCTTTTTCATGTGCGCGTTACTGTTCGTCCGCGAGACTAAAGACCGGAACGGCGCAGCGCAAGCCGGAAGAGGAGCACATCCCGGTATGGGGAACGACTTTCGGAATGAGGGAGCCCAAGACCAAGGACGTTGACCAGGATTCTCCAGCCACCGATTCAGTTTCGCCGCACCCCGGAGCGGCTTGCCGGAGACTTTCCGACGGACCCTTTTCGTAGCCGTTCGGATGACGGGTTTGCCCGCCCAAAAAAACCTTGTTGACTTGGCGGGGCTGTTTGGTAGTTTCCCTTCTCCTTTGATCGGGATTTGAGATGAAAACGTATTTGCCGAAAGTCAACCTGGAAGAACGGAAATGGCACGTGATTGATGCCGACGGCGCGGTGTTAGGGCGCCTGGCAGCACAGGTCGCCAATATCCTGCGTGGTCGAAACAAGCCGATTTACACCCCGCATATGGATGCCGGCGGTTTTGTCGTGGTCATTAACGCCGAGAAGGTCCGGGTCACCGGCAAGAAAGAGACCAACAAAAAATTCATGACCTATTCCGGCTGGAAAGGCGGGGAAAAATTCACCTCGGTGGCCCAGGTCCGCGCCAAGACTCCGGAGAAGCTCATTACCCATGCGGTGCGCGGCATGGTGCCCAAGAACCGCCTGGGTCGCGTTCTCATGACCAAGCTTAAAGTTTATAAGGGCAACCAGCACCCCCACGCCGCCCAGAAACCTGAACCCCTGGCCCCAGCCAAGTAACCCCTCACTCCAACCTTAATTTTCAACTCCTAGCGGTATGGCCGATATCAAAATCCCCGAAGTCAAAGCCCCCCAACATCTCGGCACAGGCCGGCGCAAGTCCGCTGTGGCGCGCGTGCGCCTGGTCGGCGGTTCCGGCAAAATACTGATCAATGGCCGGTCGTTTGAGAATTACTTTCCCCTCGAATCGCTCCGCGTCGTTGTTTCACAGCCCTTGACCGCCACGGGCACCGCTGAGAAATTCGATGCGATGGTTACCGTCTCGGGCGGCGGGCCCAATGGGCAAGCCGGAGCCGTCCGCCACGGTCTGGCCCGCGCTTTGTTGACCATCGACCCCAGTTTCCGCCCCGCCCTCAAGGCCGAGGGTCTGCTGACCCGCGACCCGCGCATGAGGGAGCGCAAAAAGTACGGCCAACCCGGCGCGCGCCGGCGCTTCCAGTACAGCAAGCGGTAAAGAGGTCGGTTGGACTGTCCGCCAAACGCCGCCGGCTCAACCCGGCGGTTTTTTTTACAGCCGTGAATCCTGAATGGTCATGAAAACCAAGCCTGTCGGCATCGTCGGCGCTTCCGGCTACTCGGGCGAAGAACTGGTGCGGCTGCTGCTCTCGCACCCGAACGTCCATTTGACCGCAGTAACCTCGCGGCAGTATGCCGGGCAGACCCTGGCCCATGTCTTTCCCAAATTCGCCCATCATCCGCGCGCCCGGACGCTTCGGTTCAGCGAGCCCAAGGCCGAGTTGCTCGCCAGGCAGGCCGAGGTGATCTTCCTGGCGCTGCCTCACGGAGTGGCGGCGGAGTTCGCGGTGCCACTGCTCCAATCTGGTTGCCAAGTCATTGACTTGAGCGCCGACTTCCGGGTCAAGAGTGCTGCTGTCTATAAGGACTTTTACGGGCGCGAGCACCCGGCCCCCGAACTCCTGGCCCAAGCCGTCTATGGGTTGCCGGAGGTCTATCGCAATGAGATCAAATCCGGTTCGCTCATCGCTTCCCCGGGTTGCTACCCCACAAGCATTTTGCTGCCCTGCATCCCCTTGCTGCGTGTGGGCCTGGTCAGGAGCGCGGGCATTATCGCCGATTCCCTGAGCGGGGTCAGCGGGGCCGGGCGCAAGGCGGAGCTGGATTACCTCTTCGTGGAATGCAACGAGAGCGTTCGGCCCTACGGCCTGCCCAAACACCGCCATCTTTCAGAAATCGAACAGGAACTCTCCCTGGCCGCCGGGACCCAGGTCACCCTCCAATTCACCCCACACCTAATCCCGGTCAACCGCGGTATCCTCACGACCTTGTACTTGGCGCCAACCGCCAGGGTCGAAAATGCGGACGACCTGGCTGGATTCGGTAAGAAAGTGGCGGCCTGTTACCAGGCGGCCTACGGTGACGAACCTTTCGTTCGGCTCCTGGAAGGCAAGGCCTTGCCCGACACTAAAAACGTCGTCGGAACCAACGTCCTCGAACTAGCTTGGCGCCTGGACCCGCGCACCGGGGCTCTCATCGTCATGAGCGCCGAAGACAATCTCATCAAAGGCGCCAGCGGCCAAGCGGTCCAGAGCCTCAACCTGGTGTGCGGTTTCCCGGAAACCGCCGGCTTGCTCTAAGCCCGCATCGAACGAGGTTTGGCACCTCCCACGAAGGGCCCGAACGGGAAGGTGAGGACCCTCTTTATCATCGCTGGGTTTTGGTCTCTTTGACACCCTCGGCGGGAGTTCCTCGCAAATGGGCCGCGTGATCGGAGCAAAAAAAACCGGGCTAGTCAGTCAGGGGGTGACCGAAAAGCCCGGGGAATTTTCGAATTAGTACAACAGTAGGATTACGGAGAAAATCGATCCGAGCCTGTACTCGGAACACGGATCGAAATCGTTTTCGGACTGACAAAGAACAAAAGCCATCAATCCCGCAAATCAAAGCCACGCGCTGCACCGACATCCGCAACCTACCAAGCGCGCCTGGAACCCACAGTTAATCACGACGCCTAATCTTTGTCAACTGGCTTCCAGCAATTCTCTAACTTAGCTTGACTTAGCCGTGGGGGCCTCACCCGTCCGCCCTGGGTCCCACCTTGGCTTTATCATCATAGCAATAGACCGCACCCTGGCAAGTTTTATTCAAACAAAAACTGCTCCTTTTGTCACATTGCTGTTTACAGCCTTGCGCCCGTTGCTAGTATCCGCCACTGCACAACCGAACGAGAACATGAAAAAGATCGAGGCCATCATCAAGCCCTTCAAGCTGGAGGAAGTTAAGGAAGCCCTGTCGGGCTTGGGCGTGGAGGGCATGACCGTTTCCGAGGTGAAGGGGTTTGGGCGGCAAAAGGGCCACACCGAGATTTACCGAGGCAGCGAGTACACGGTGGATTTTCTCCCTAAAATCAAGGTCGAGGTCGTTCTCGCGGATGCCATGGTCAGCGGCGCGGTGGACGCCATTGTGAAAGCGGCGAAAACAGGCAAGATCGGCGATGGGAAAGTGTTCGTGACACCCATTGAAAACGTCGTTCGCATCCGCACTGAGGAGACAGGAGAGCAGGCCGTTTGAAAACCCGCTCGCCGGACCCTGGCCGGTGGCCTCGGCCCATGACAGCGGTTGGGCGGAAGTGAGAAAAAGTGCCTGATTTCACGGCACAACAGGCCTGTGAATAACTCGTGAATAAGAGTTAATATGTTGTCCTCGCAAGTTCGGTCTGGATTGCCTAAAAAGGTCGCCCGGATGGCGGTTCGGCTCGAGTGCATCAGGCTGCGAGTCATCGGCTCCTAAGCTGGCAGCTAGTTAGATCGTAAGTGATTGGTGATCAGCTACTTAGGTATTGCTTCAAATGTGTGAAATGCTAGAGCACCCGCGTTTTCTGGGGTTTTTGTCGTATGGGTCCGGTCCCGGTGGCCAGAGCAGGGCTGGATACAGTAGTGAAGCTGCGGTAATCGGTCAGGTGAATAAATCGCCCGTAATGCGGGCTTTTCGCTAATTAGAAATGCAACCTTCCGCCGAGATAATTTGGGGTGCGGCGCAGGATCGCCTGCGCTCGATGCTCAGCATTGACACCTATAACCTTTGGTTTGCGCCGCTGCGGGCCTGCGGCGAGGAAAACGATTGCCTGACTCTCGAAGTGGCCAATGACTTTTGTGAGGTCTGGCTCAAGGACAACTACATGGGGCTGTTGCGGGATGTTGTCGCCCTGACGTGCGGGCAACAGTTGCAGATCAAGTTCAAGGTGGCGGCAAGCCAACCGTCGGCCCCGGTGCTACCCCCCGTCCCGGAACTTGATGCGCTCAAAGCCAACATCGTGGTTCAGCCGGGGGCGCAGCGAGGCAACGGAAATGCCGACCCGGAGGTCAATCCCAAGAACACGTTTGAGGCCTTTGTGGTTGGCAGCAACAACAATTTTGCATACGCCGCCGCGCTGGCGGTGGCCCAAGCGCCCGGCAAGTCGTACAACCCCCTCTTTCTCTATGGCGGTGTCGGCCTGGGCAAGACTCATCTGCTCCACGCCATCGGCCACCACGTGACTACCCATAAGAGGGGCGCGCGCGTTGCGTATATCTCCTCGGAGAAGTTTACCAACGAGTACATCGACGGCATCCAGAACAACCAGATCGCCAAGTTCCGCAAGAAGTACCGGCAGACGGACGTGCTGCTGATCGATGACATTCAGTTCCTGGCGGGCAAGGAGCGAATCCAGGAAGAGTTCTTTCACACCTTCAACGCGCTGCATGAGGCCCACCACCAGATCGTCCTGACCTGCGACCGTCCGGCCAGTGAGATACAGAACCTCGAACAGCGGTTGGTCTCGCGTTTCGAGTGGGGCCTGGTCACCGACCTGCAGCCGCCCGACGGGGAGATGCGCTTGGCGATTCTTCGGAAGAAGGCCCAACTGATGGGCGTCCAGTTGCCCGGGGAAATCATGGGTTTCCTGGCAAACCGCATACGCACCAATGTTCGGAGGCTGGAGGGGGCCTTGATTCGAGTGGCCTCGTTCGCTTCCCTGACCGGCAAGGCCCTGAATCTCGAGGTGGTCGAGGGGTTGCTTCGGGAAATCCTTCACGAGGAGGGCCGCACCTCGGTCAACGTCGAGGTTATCCAGAAGAAGGTGGCTGAGCATTTCGACATCCGCCTCGCGGACATGACGAGCAAGCGCCGGCCCGAGAACATCGCATTCCCGCGGCAAGTGGCCATGTATTTGGCGCGTGGCATGACCGGCAGCTCCCTCAGCGTCATTGGCGAGGCCTTTGGCGGACGCGACCACGGCACCGTTCTGCACGCCTGCCGGCTGGTCAAAGACCGCATGGAAGTCGATGCCAACGTCCGCCAAGTCGTTCAATACCTCGAAAAGGAACTTTCCAGGTAGAGTTGCTTGGCCAGGCGGATTGCCGCCCGCATGCTCGATGCGTTAGCTTTGCCTTGGCCGGCGATGTCGTATGCGGTCCCGTGATCGGGGGACGTGCGGATAAAGGGAAGGCCGAGAGTCCAGTTCACGCCGGTATCGAAGCTCACCATTTTCAATGGCGCCAGACCCTGGTCGTGGTACATCGCCACGACGGCGTCATACTCTCCTCGGTACGCATGGTAGAACAAGGCGTCCGCGCTCAGGGGACCGACGGCGTCGAGTCCGCGGCGCTGCGCCGCCTGGACGGCCGGGGCGATGATGGTCTGCTCTTCAGTGCCCATGTTGCCGCCCTCGCCGGCATGAGGATTCAGGCCGCACACCGCAACGCGGGCGCGGGACAGGCCCAGGTCGCGGCAGGCCCGGGAGGCCAGTTCGATGACGAGCTCGATCTTTGCCTGGGTCAGCCGTGTGGACACTTCCTTGAGCGGCAAATGGGTTGTAGCCAGGGCCACCCGTAGCCACCGACCGCGCTCATCCTGGCCGAGCAACATCATGGCGGTCTTCTCCGTTCCGGCGAGTTGGGAGAGCAACTCGGTCTGTCCCACGAAGGCCAGGCCCGAGCGGATGATGGCTTCCTTGTTCACCGGTGCTGTAACCAGGGCCTTGAGTTCCCCGCGCAAACAGCGCTGCGCTCCGTCGCGCAACCAAGCTACAGCGGCTTGGGCGGCAGCGGCCGAGCCCGCAGGCAGGCCTTCCGGCAGGGCGCCGGGGAGCGGGTTCAAGGCGGCTATCCAAGCTCGCTGTTCCGGCCCGGTGTAGGGTTGGAGCGGGAGGTTGAGGCCCAACCGCCGGTTGAGGGCTTGCGCGTGGTCCACGTCGCCCAGCAGCAGGTAGCGGGCGCCGTCAGAAGCGCCTTCGGCGGCAATGGCCTTGAGCGCCACTTCCGGGCCGACGCCGGTGATGTCCCCAAGGGAGATGCCCACCCAGCCAGTCATAAGGGATGGCCTCGGCGCAGAACGGGAAGGCGCCGGGTTGTCAGTAATAGGCAACAAAGGTCTTTTTTCTGAGCTTGTCAATCCACTGCTTCTGCAGGCGGGTGCGCTCGCGATCCTGCAGGTCCTTTTCGATCTGAGCGCGGACCTCGCTCAAAGTGCTGTAATGAGCCGCTTCGACACCGTCGACCTGCACGAGGTAGCAGGCTTCCGGAGTGTCGATGACGGCGCTACGCTCGCCTGGCTTCAGGGTGAAGGCGGCGTCGTCGAGTTCCTTTCGGAGCTCGCCTTTCTTGACCCAACCCCTGTCCCCGCCCTGTTGGTGCATTTTGTCATCCGAGTACAGGGTTGCCATTTCGGCAAAGGACGCGCCGGCGTTGATCTTGGCCAGGATTTCATCGGCCAGTTTTCTGGCCTGCGGAGCGTCCGGGTCGTTCGATTTGTTCAGCACCATGAGCCGCAGCTTGACGCGGTCCGGCAACTTGTAAGTCTCATGGTGCTCCTGGTAGTAGGCCTCCACTTTGTGCGGTGAGATGATGATTTCGGAGGAAACGTTCTTTTCCCTCATCGCCCGCTCGATGTATCGGTCGCGAATCCCTTGACGATAACGCTCCAGAGTTGTTCCTTGGGCTTCGAGGGTCCGAATGAACGTCATCCGATCGCCGTGAGAACGCACCTCGGCCGAAACCACGTCATCAATGACCTTCTCCGGCAGGTTGTAGCCGGCCGTTTTGAACTCATGGAGGATTAGCTGCCGCTCTGCCAAAAGCTCCAAATTGTCGCGCTCGGCCTGGGCGACCTTTGTCTGATAGACTTCGGGCTGGTCCTTGTAATCGCGCCACAATTCCCTCTCGGGTTTCAAGGTTTCTTCCGCGACATCCTGGCGCGTGATGACGGTATCGTGAACAACCGCGTCAATCCCGTTGATCAACCCGGCCCGAAGTTGCACCGCCGCCCCAATCAGCGCAGCCGCAACGACTGTCATGCAAAGGAGTTTCATTCGTTCGTGGCATGATTCTAATTGGCGTTGCCAGAGAGGTCAAGCGGGGGCCGCCTCAAAGGGTGCGGGAATCGACGCAAGGTCGTAGTCCCTGCGCTTTTGAAAAAGTGAGCGCGGTCTTACCGCTGGCTCGCGCGTTTGAGCCAAACCATTAGGATGCTGATGTCTGCCGGGGAAACGCCGGAGATGCGGGATGCCTGGCCGAGGGTGGCGGGGCGGATGTTGATGAACTTCTGGCGGGCCTCGTTGCGGAGGCTGGGGACTGACGTGTAGTCGAAGGCCGGCGGGATGTGTTTGTCCTCGATGTTTCTGAACTTGGCGACTTCGTTTTCCTGGCGTGAGATATAGCCGGCGTATTTGATGGCAATCTCGACCTGGCGGGCAACTTCCTCGGTCAGGTCGGGGGCGGGGTTGGGCAGGCGGCTGTAGTCCAACTCTGGGCGGCGGAGGAGTTGGGCCAGGGTTTCAGAGTTACAGCGTGTGGTCTCCAGGCGGAGGATTTCGGCGTCGATTCGTTCCTGCTTTTCGCGGACGAGGCGGGCCTTGTGGGCGGGAAGGAGGCCGATTGCGTGGCCGATAGCGGAGAGGCGCAAGTCGGCGTTATCCTGGCGCAGGAGCAGGCGATACTCGGCACGGGAGGTGAACATGCGGTAAGGCTCGATGGTGCCCTTGGTGACGAGGTCATCGATGAGGACGCCGATGTAGGCCTGGTCACGGCGGAGGGTTAGAGGCTCAAGGTCTTTGGCGCGTCGGGCGGCATTGATGCCGGCCATGAGTCCCTGGGCGGCGGCTTCTTCGTAGCCGGAGGTGCCGTTGATTTGGCCGGCGAGGAACAGGTTGCGGCAGGTTTTGGTCTCGAGGGAGGAATGGAGTTGGGTCGGGTAGGCGAAGTCGTATTCGACGGCGTAGGCGGGGCGGAGGATTTCGGCGTTCTCGCAGCCGATGATGGTTTTCACCATCGCGACTTGAATCTCGAAGGGGAGGGAGGTTGAGAAGCCGTTGACGTAGATTTCGTCGGTGGCGATGCCTTCCGGTTCGAGGAACAACTGTTGACGTTCCTTTTCGGGGAATTTGACGATTTTGTCTTCGATGGAGGGGCAATAGCGGGGGCCGATTCCTTGGATTATGCCGGAATAAAGCGGAGACTTGTCGAGGTTGCCGCGTATGATGCGGGCGGTGGCCTGGGTGGTGTAGGTGATGTAACAGGGGAGTTGGCCGTTGATGGCGGCGAGGATGGAGCCTGGGGGATAAACGGTAGAGGGGGTTGCGGAGTGTTCCACGTGGAACAAACCGGGTCGTGGTTTGGCGCATTGTTCCACGTGGAACAATTCGTCTTTCCAGTGGGTGAAGTATGGGACCGGCTCGTCTCCGGGCTGAATCTCGGTTTTGGAAAAGTCAATGGAGCGTCTGAGGAGGCGGGGTGGGGTGCCGGTCTTCAGGCGGCCCAACTCCAACCCGACCTCGATCAGGGAGGCCGATAGGCCGGTTGCGGCGGCCTCCCCGGCCCGCCCCCCGGACTGACGGTTCAGGCCGATGTGCATCAGGCCCTTTAGGAACGTGCCGGTCGTGACGATCACTGTCTTGCCCAGGTATTGAACTTCGAGCGCGGTCTCCACGCCATAGACAGTCCCGTCCCGGTGGAGCAGTTTGACGCATTGGGCCTGCCGGAGGTCGAGGTTGGGCTCGCGTTCACAGACCCACTTCAACCTGAACTGGTATGCCTTCTTGTCGCATTGGGCCCGGGGAGCCCAGACGGCCGGCCCCTTACGGGTGTTCAGCATCCGAAACTGAAGCCCGGTCAGGTCCGTCGCGAAGCCCATTTCCCCGCCGAGGGCGTCTATTTCCCGCGCCAGATGGCCTTTGCCCAGCCCGCCGATGGCAGGATTGCAGGACATTTGGCCGATGGTATCCGCGTTGATGGTTAGCAGAAGGGTCTGGCAACCCATGCGCGCCGCCGCAAGCGCCGCTTCGATGCCGGCATGGCCCGCACCCAGGACGATGACATCATACTTTTTCGGGAAGACGAACTCCATTCGGGGTTGGAGATTTATTCGTGCGTGATGCGGTATTGGGCCTTGAATCGGGAGGGTCCTGCGGTCTTGCGGAGGCCACGGTCGGGGTTCGCCGAGAGGTGCTCGCAGATTTTGAAGATGGCCTCCGCCTCATCGTTAAGCCCGACCGCTGAGGCGATTTGATCCACGGTGGCGCCGCCGGGAACGCCGCGGAGGTAGTGGAGGACTGTTTTCTGGAGGTCGAGGATTCCCTGAGCGGCCTTCTTGCCTGCCTGCACTCCAGGCTGGTGATAGGCGTTCACGTTAATCAGTGAGGCATAGAAGCCAACCGCGCGTTCAAACAGGGCAATGAGCACTCCGACGTGAAACGGGGAGACATCGCGGATCGTTAACGTTACAGACTCTCTCCCGCTGTCAAAGAGGGCCGTTCTCGTGCCCAGCAACAACCCGCTGAGGTAATCGCCGGACGTTGCATTTTCGTCGACCATCACCTCCGGTTTCTTCCGGTCCCGAAGGACTTCGACGAACGTAACGAAGAAATTGTCCAGGCCGTCTCTAAGTTGCTGAACGTAGGAGTGCTGGTCGGTGGAGCCTTTGTTGCCGAGCACGGTGATGCCTTGGTGGACGACCTTCTTATCGAGGTCGAGGCATTTGCCCAAGGATTCCATGATCAACTGCTGAAGGTATTTGGAAAGGAGGTCCAACCGGTCTTTATAGGGCAAAATGACCATGTTTTTGCTTCCTTTACCGTTACCGGCGTGATACCACATCAAAGCCAAGAGAGCGGATGGGTTGGTTTGGGCATTCGTGGACCGTGTCGCCTCGTCGCAAGACTTGGCCCCTGCCAGAAGCCCGTCAATGTCAAACCCTTGCAAGGCGGCGGGCAGGAGTCCGACGGCCGAGAGTTCACTGGTTCTTCCGCCGACCCAGTCCCACATTGGGAAACGGCGCAGCCATTTGCGGTCAATCGCATATTGGTCGAGCAGGCTTTTTTCCATTGTGACGGCGACGGCGTGGGCGGGGAACGCGAGGCCGGCCCGGGAGAAGGCGGCTTCGGCCTCGATCATTCCGTTTCGCGTTTCCGGGGTGGAGCCTGACTTGGAGACGACCAACACGAGGGTCTGCCCCAGGCCGGGGCCGATTTGAGCGAGGACCCGGTCGATCCCGTCCGGGTCGGTATTGTCGAAGGAGAACAGGGTGAGTTTGTCTTCGCCTGGGCGCCCGAGGGCGCTCGCGACGAACTGCGGGCCGAGGGCGGAACCGCCAATTCCAATGAGGAGGAGGTTTTTGAACGGCCCGTTGGAGCCTTTCACGGAGCCGCTGTGAACCTGGGCCGCGAAGTCTTTGATTGCGGCCAGGGTGCGCTCGATTTCGTCTCGAATCGCAGCGGTGGGCGCGAGGGGCGGGTTGCGCAGCCAATAGTGGCCGACCATTCGATGCTCGTCAGGGTTGGCCTCGTCGCCCTTCTCGAGCTTGGCCATCGAGGCGAATGCCTGCGCCATCCGGGGCTGCATGGAGGAAAAGTAATCCTCGGGGAAATCCATGCGGCTCAGGTCCACAGCCAGGCCGAGTTCGGGATATTCAGGGCAGTATTGCTGAAACCGGTGCCAGAGTTGCGACTTAGAGTATTTCATAAAAGCGGAAGTAACTGTAACCCAATGCCAACGCGCCGCAATTGCAGAATATCGAGCGCGGGTTGCGGGACAGGGCTGCTCTGAGCTCGGGTTACCGGGGAGCACAAGCGCGCAGCCCTGAAATCCGAAATCCGAAATCCGAAATCCGAAAGCAGATGGTTGGCTGGGCTGCTCCAGTGCTGTGTGTTCGTGACGGCTCCTTAGCAGCGCTCTGCCGAGAGGCCGCTACGTTGGCGTTGGCTGCGCGGGGGATAATCGCCGTGGCCTGCCTGATACCTGAACAGTTACGTTTTGGATTGGGAATTGGTTATTGAGAAGTGGTTATTGGCACGTGAAGAAGTGTTGCTAATCTATTGACTTCGTTCTGGCAGAGGCTTATTCAGGGGACGGCGTGCCGCGGCGTGTGCGGCGGGCGTTGGAATTTCAACCCAAGCATGAGCATCCTGGCGATCAATAGCGGGTCGAGCAGCCTGAAATTCGGGCTATTCGATGCCGGGGCTTGCGAGTTGCTCCTGGCGGGCGATATCGACTGGGCCCACGGGGACCGGGAGCGGGCGCAACTGACCCTGCGGCCCCGGAACGGCCATCGCGCGAGTTCCGTGGTGTCGGTCCCGGACGATTTCGCGGCGGCCGAGCGCGCGGTGAGCGCGGTGCTCGGCTCAATTGCCGCCGGGGCGAAGGGGTTTTCGAGCATCACGCTGGCGGGCCACCGGGTGGTTCACGGAGGAGCGGAGTTTCGCGAGAGTGTGTTGATCGATGCGAGGGTGAAGGCGGCGATCGCGGGTCTGAGCCCGTTGGCCCCGCTGCACAACCCGCCCGCGCTGAAGGCGATCGAAGCGGTGGAATCGTTGCTGCCCGGGGTGCCGCAGGTGGCGGTTTTCGACACGGCGTTTTTCGCGGAGCTGCCGCCCAAGGCATATCTTTACCCACTTCCTTATGAGTATTATAAGTTGTGGGGCATCCGGCGGTTTGGGTTCCATGGCCTGAGCCACGCTTATTGCGCCGTCCGGGCTTCCGAACTGCTGGGGCAAGGTGTTTCGGGGCCGCGTTTGATCAGTTGCCACCTGGGAGGGGGTTGTTCAGCCGCGGCGATTCGGGGAGGGGTCGCGGTCGCGACGACCACCGGGTTTAGCCCTTTGGAGGGTCTGATGATGGCGACGCGTTCCGGCTCGCTGGACCCGGGCATCCTCATCCATCTCCAGCGGGATCATGGCCTGAGGCTCGATGAAATTGACGATGCGCTGAACCGGTCTTCGGGGCTGTTGGGCATCTCGGGGGTGTCGTCTGACCTGGGGCACATTGAAGCCGCCGCGGCGCAGGGGAATCCGCGGGCTGGCCTGGCCTTCGACATGTTCGCCGACCGGGTCCGCTCGGCCATCGGCGCCATGGCGGCAAGTCTTGGGGGGGTGGACGCGCTGGTTTTCACCGATCGAGTGGGGGAGGGTTCGCCGGCGCTGCGAGCCGCCGCGTGCGAGGGTCTCGAGTTCATGGGGCTACGCCTTGACAAGGAGCGCAATGCGAAGCTGGAGGCCGATGCCGATATTGCCCGGGACGATTCGCCGGCGCGCATCTTTGTCATCCATACCCGTGAGGAACTTATGGTCGCCCGTGAGGCTCGCCGGGTGGCGAAATAGCCAATAGCCAATAGACGATAGCCAATAAGGAACTTATGGTCGCCCGTGAAGCATCGCCGGGTGGCTGGGTGAGCACAGGCGCCGGGGTCTGGAGGGTGTCGGCCTTCATTGGAAGATCATAGGCCGGTACCAGCCCAGGTGTGAATGCAGCTTACGGTTTCAGCCGCAGCAAAGGCTTGAGGCTCCGGAAAAGGGGCAGGTTGTGATGGGTTCTTTTTATCGCCTTTATGCTTGCAAATCAGGTCCGATTCTCTAGAGTCGCGCTGTTCCCAGAACGGAGTCTGCGCTCAAGAGCTGCTTCGTTGGAGAATCTGGATGGCAATGACGAACGCACAGGACAGCGCAACGACTGCGGCGGGGCAGGCTGCGTGGTTCACCACCACGCACTGGAGCATCGTCCTCAACGCCCAGAATCCCGCGTCACCCCAGGCCAGCGAAGCCTTGGAGAAGCTGTGCTGCTCTTACTGGTATCCTCTCTACGCCTTTGTGCGGCGGCAGGGCAACGACGAGTATACGGCGAAAGACCTGACTCAAGCCTTCTTCGCCCGGCTGCTGGAAAAGAACCGCCTCTTTCAAGCCGACCGCCAGCGCGGCAAGTTTCGATCTTTTCTCCTGGGGGCGCTCAAGCACTTCCTGGCCGATGAATGGGACAAGACCCAGGCCTGGAAGCGTGGCGGCGGCCGGATCATTTTGTCCCTTGACGATCAAGCGGCGGAGGACCGCTACCACCTGGAGCCGACGGACGAGATGACTCCGGACAGAGTGTTCGACCGGCGCTGGGCGATGACGACGCTGGACCAGGCCGCCAACCGGCTCCGCAAGGAATACCAGGATACGGGCAAAGGGGCCCTGTTTGACCAGTTGCAGGAGTTCCTGTCCGGCGCTCTGGAAGGTGTCGGCTACGCTGCCGCGGCCGCCCGGCTCGGCATGACCGAGAACACCCTTAAGTCCTACGTCCGCCGCCTGCGACTGCGCAACCGTGAAATTCTCCGGGAAGTGATAGCGGATACAGTGGCGTCGCCGAGCCAAATTGATGAGGAATTGCGCGACCTGTTCGCGGCTGTGGCGGCGGCATGATCTTCTTTGCAACTCTGCGCCGGCGTTTCCTCAGTAGGCTAGCATGACGAACGAACGAAAATGTCCCGACTGTGGCGGTCCCATTCCAGCGGGGGTGCCCGCAGGCTTTTGCCCGCGCTGCGAGATGGCCGGGGCCATCGAGCTAACGAGGCCCAGCGAGGCTGGGCCCTTTCCGGGCCGGACGCTGCGGTATTTTGGCGACTACGAACTGCTCGAGGAAATCGCCCGGGGCGGCATGGGGGTGGTGTATAGGGCCCGGCAGGTCAGCCTGAACCGGATCGTGGCCGTCAAAATGATCCTCGACGGACGGTTAGCGGCGGCCGCGGAGGTCGGGCGCTTTCGCGCCGAGGCGCGCACCGCCGCCAGCCTGCAACACCCCAACATCGTGCCGATTTACGAGGTTGGCGACCAGGACGGGCAGAACTATTTCTCCATGGAGTTCGTGGACGGAGCGAACCTGGCCCAAGTCGTGCGGGAGAATCCCCTCCCCGCCGCCCGCGCTGCCGGTTACGTGCGAATCATCGCCGAGGCCATTCAGTATGCGCACGAGCGCGGGGTGCTGCACCGCGATCTCAAACCCTCCAACGTGCTCATTGATCCCTTCGATCAGCCGCGCGTCACCGATTTCGGGCTGGCCAAGAGCCTCGGCCGAGACTCGGAGTTGACGCAGACCGGCCAGGTCCTGGGGGCGCCCAGCTTCGTCCCGCCCGAGCAAGCGGCCGGCCGGAAGGAAGACGTGGGGCCGCACAGCGACGTGTATGCGCTGGGCGCCATTCTCTACCATCTGCTGACCGGACGCCCGCCCTTCGCCGCGGAAACTCTGGCGGCCACCCTCGCCCAGGTGCTCAACAAGGAGCCGGTCGCCCCGCGCTCGCTCAACGCCACCATCCCCCGCGACCTGGAGACCATCTGCCTGAAGTGCCTGGAGAAAGACCCGCACCGCCGTTACCCCACAGCAACGGAACTGGCGGAGGAACTGGGGCGATTCCAGCGCGGCGAGCCGATCCAGGCCCGCCCGGCCGGGCAGGTGGAGAGGGTCTGGCGTTGGTGCCGCCGGAATCCCGCGCTGGCCGGTTCGTTGGCCACTGCGGTGCTGCTGCTGTTTGCGGGGGTCGTTGCGAGCACCTTGGAGACGCGGCGCGCCAGGACGGCGGAGCGTGACCAAACGGTTCTGCGCCAGCGCGCGGAGGTGGCCCTGACTCAACTGGAGCTGCAGCACGCCGAGGCTTTGTTCGCGGCCGGTGATGCACCTCGCGCCGTTGCCCATCTTGCCAGTGTGCTGGCCAGTGGCCGCTCGAATCGGGTGGCGGCTGAACGATTGTTGTCGGCATTAACCTCTCGCAGCTTACCTCTGCCCTTGGTCGATCTAATCGGGCATGAAGATGGAATCAACTCTGCCAAGTTCAGCCCGGACGGGCTCCGCGTGATTACCGCATCGGAGGACAAGACGGCGCGGGTGTGGGATGCAAGGACCGGCAAGCCGCTGATCGAGCCGCTCCGGCATGAGGGATCGGTCGCGTCGGCCGAGTTCAGCCCGGATGGGCTGCGCGTGGCTACCGCATCCGACGACGATACGGCGCGGGTGTGGGATGCACAGACCGGCAAGCCGCTCACCGAGCCGCTCCGGCATGAGGCCATGGTTTCTTCTGCCCGTTTCAGCCCGGATGGGCTCCGGGTGCTCACGGCTTGCGCGAAGACCGCGCAAATATGGGACGCCCAGACCGGCAAGTTGGTCACGGAGCCGCTCCACCACGACGCGGACGTCGTCTGTGCGCAATTCAGTCCGGACGGGCTCCGGGTAGTTACGGCCTGCGGCTCGCTGGACCAGTGGTTTGACGGATATGCCCGGGTCTGGGATGCGCAGACCGGCAAACCGGTCACCGAACCGCTCCGGCACGGGGGACCTCTCCTCTCTGCCCAATTCAGTCCGGACGGGCTCCGGGTAGTTACGGCCTGCGGCTTACCCGACCGAGGGTATGACGGATATGCCCGGGTGTGGGATGCACGGACCGGTAAGCCACTCACCGAACCGCTCCGGCACGAGGGACCGGTCGCGTCGGCCGAGTTCAGCCCGGATGGGCTGCGAGTGCTGACTGCTTCTCCGGATGGAACGGCGCGGCTGTGGGATGCCCAGACCGGCAAACCGCTCGCCGAGCCGCTCAAAGACGAGACGCCGCTTGCCTCGGCCCACTTCAGCCAGGATGGGCTCCGAGTGCTTACGAGCTGCCTCATCCTAGGGACGCTACGGGTGTGGGATGCACGGACCGGCAAACCGCTCACCGAACCGCTCTCGAATGCACGTTACGAGGAAGATCATCCATCAAACAGCATGGATTGTTTGAGCTACAGCTCAGCCCAGTTCAGCCCCGATGGCCTGCGGGTGGTCACGTTCTTCGACAGCGCGGCGAGGGTTTGGGACGTGGGGACAGGAGAGTCGCTCACCGAGACGGTTCGGCATGGAGAGGACATCAAGTCTTCTCAGTTGAGCCCGGATGGTCTGCGGGTGCTCACGGTTTCCAGCGAGACGGCGCGGGTGTGGGATGCCCAGACCGGCAAACCGCTGACGGAACCGCTCCGTCATGCACAGGGGCCTGCATCTGCCCGTTTCAGCCCGGATGGGCTGCGGGTCATTACGGTTTCCATCGCCGGGACCCTGCGGGCGTGGGATGCCCAGACCGGCAATGCGCTCACCGAGCCGCCTCGGCCTGAAACCGAGGTTCCCTTAGCGCTCCAGCTTCTAAGGGATCCTCCGGATCTCCTCAGCCCGGGTCGGGCGCGCGTGCTGGCCAGTCCGGATGGGTTGCGGGTGCTGACCGTATCCTCCAACCTCACGCGGGTGTGGGAAATGAGTTTTGGCCCAACGCCTGTGCCCCCGTGGCTGCCGGAACTGGCGGTGAGCGCGGTGGGCAAGAGGCTCACCGGAGCTGCCGTCCCTCAGCGGGTCCCGGCAGCAGAATTCCTGAAGCTCAAGGCGCAATTGCGCCTGGCTTCCCCTGCGAACCACTACACTCGCTGGGCAGAGTGGTTCTGTGCCGACCGTGGCACTCGCACCATTTCTCCTTTCTCCAATATTACGGTGCCGGAGTATGTCCAACACCGCATCCAGGAGGACAGTCTGGAAAGCCTGAGAGAAGCCGCGCTACTGTCGCCCACGAACGGCCTGGCCTTTGCTCGACTGGCGCGCGCGGTTGTTGCCCAAGAGCGTCATGACAACCCGCATTGGCTTGGGGAGGCTGATTTCTACAGCCGCCATGCTGCCAGACTGTCGCCGAACGACACCGAGGTCCAAGAAATCCGAGGCGAGGTCGAGCAAGCGGTGAAAGGGGCCACCAAGCCATGAAGCCCCTGCGGTCCGCCAACAAAGCGGCATTCGGAAATCTCGCAATCGCGGGGGGACTGCCAGGACGGATCGACTTTACCACATATATGAGAAGAACATGGCCCTTCCTTTTAGGCTTCCTGCTGTGGGCGGCACCGGCAGCGCGAGCCCAATTCGATTACGACGCCACGGCGGCCATGAGTAGCACGCTTTGCTAGAGAAGTTGCGCCTTCATATCATACGAACGCAAACGCTTCGAGACCGAAAGAACCCACCCGCGCAGCGTCAAAACCGCCGACGCGGCAAAAAGGCACATTCCTGCTATCAGTCGCGGCACAAAAGCAAATCAATCAGTATTGACAGACACCATGAAAACACAAACTCATCACAAAATGATTACCTGGCTTGGCGCGCTGGCGCTGGCCGTCGCGTATGAACAGGCTCGCGCCGTGGATTTCCACGTCGCCACCGCGCAGGACCTCCAAAATGCCCTCACTCTGGCCGCCGGCAACAGCGCAGACAACAACATCTACCTGGCCGCCGGCTACTACGAGGGCAACTTCAATTACAACAGTTCCGAGGCAAACAACCTAACTCTGTTGCCGGAGCCAGGCATCACGAACACCGACATCACCATCGACGGCGCGGGCGTCACAAGCGGCCTGTGCATTTCCAGTTCCGCCGTGAGCAACACTATCACCATCCAGGACATCAGTTTCGCGATTAACTGCGGCAACGTTAACACCTCCGCTGAGATCTCCGCATTGTGGGTTGCGGCTGGGAGTCAGGCGGCAATATCAGTTAGCGGTTGTGATTTTCTTGGAACTCCCGGAGGCAGCGGGGACGGCTTCCAGGTGGTCTCCGGCCTGAACCTGACCGTAAACGGATGCACTTTTGAGGGGGCGGGGTACGGTATTGACGATGGCGGACTGGGTATGGTTGTTGGTGAGGCATCGGATTCTGAGAGCTTCAAGGGAGATATTACTGTGCAGAACTGTGCGTTCACAACGAATTATGTCGCAGGTCTTTCAATAGGATTTGCAAACTCGATCTCCATTTCAAACAACATTTTTAGCGGAAACGGGTGTTCAGGTTTCGGCGGAGGGGCCGCTGCGTCGATAAACGCATCCGCTAATACTTTCGACGGCAACGGTCATGGATTTCAGCCTAACGGGGGTGCTAATATTTGGAACACTCCCATAGTGGCCTTCACGGGCAACACCTTCACTACGAACGCCGGCTCTGGCGGCCTTTCGGTTCACACGGCCATGGGCGTGACCCTCACCGGCAACACGTTCATAGGCAATGACGCATGGCCGGGATGCGGGGGTGCGGTTACCGTGGTCGGTCAAACTGACGGAGGTGGGGATTCCAGTGCGACCAATCTCACAGTTACGAGCAATGACTTCATTGGTAATTCAGCCGGCGCAGGTGGGGGCGCCGTTTACGCGCTTCTGGCCGGTGCGACTGTAAACATCCAGGCAAACACGTTCGAAGGGAACGTAGCCGGCGGTGCAGGTGGCGGAGCGCTTTACCTAACTGCCCCGATCGTGACGCTTTCGGATAATCTGCTGGCAGGGAATATCAACAGCAGCGATTCCTCGACCGGCGGAGGTATTTGGGTAAATCCGTGGTTGGAACTGTCCCTTATCAACAATACAATCACAGCCAACATCTCTGCCGACGGTGGTGGTGGCGTTGCGGTGGTGAGCGGTTCCGGGACGGTGCTGAACGTCTTCAACAACATCATCTGGGGTAATTCGGGCGGACCCGGCGCCGACGTTTGGATGGGCGGAACAGGGGGGGAACAGGTGTTCTCCAATAATGACGCTCATGACATCTTCGGGGTCTCGGATCTCTTCGGGAGCGGCCTTGATGTTAACCCTCAGTTCGTTGACCCGGAGAACGGAGATTACCATCTGCAAAGCGGCTCACCATGCATTGATGCCGGCACCAACGGCGCGCTCTTTTTACCCGCGGCGGATCTTGACGGCAATCCCCGCACTCTGGGCGGCATGGTGGACCTTGGCTGTTACGAACTCGGCGCAGCCACCCCGGCCCCGGTCGTCATAAGCCTGAGTGTATCTCCCGGGGGTGGGATCCTCCTCAGTTGGGCGAGCTCGGCTGGGGCTAGCTACACCGTCCAAAAGTCCTCCGATTTGAAGCAAGGTTTTCAGGACCTGATCTCTGCTCTGCCCTCAACTCCGCCCGTAAACACATATTCTGACGCCTTCGACGCGAGTGCGACCTGCGCGTTCTACCGGATCCTTGTTCAGTAGCGCCAGGCCAGTTCAGGCGCGTAGTGGCCAAGGTCGTGTAAGAATCATTGCGCCGACTCACTTAGCGCCTGACCGAAAACAACTTACCGAAGTGCCCTGACCCATAAACCCAAGGAAGGCGCGACGAACAAGCTCTCCAGTGAAAAACGACTGCCGCACTTTGTGGACGTTATCTGTGGACGGGCCCGTAGAAGACCCGGAAGAACCGGCAAGAAATACAAACAAGTAGCTTATCATGAAAGCCATTACACTGTCTCTGCTGGCGGCGCTTAACCCACTGACCGCTCGTGGCCTTGCGCTGCTCATGCCGGTCGCGATTCTCGCTTCAGGTTGCTCATCCTATGATGTTACTAGGGAGGGGTTGATGCACAATCCACAAATCATCGCTATTCAAGGCCAAATGTCGGAAGAGAAGGCTTTGGCGGTCTTGCGCCGCCAGATTGATAGAGGACAAGGAGCCGGGTTTCGAGCAAATGGATACTCCGTTTCGATGGGAGACAATGGATACTCCATTTCCGTCGACCGGTCCGGCTTTGTAATTAAGCGTGCTCTCCGAATACCCGATGGTACCGGCTTTACCTTTATTCCACTTCCCGCACTCGTTTCCCTTCACGTCCCCGGAACTCCCCTTCCCGACAGGACTGTTGCGTTCGCCGATGTCAAAAACGTCCACTTTTTGATTAAGTTCTACCACCTGTATGCGAGCGACGGTGTTTTTTGGGTGTTCAACTTGACCAGTAAAGATAAGAATGAGTTTCTGGCCGCATTGTTTTTCCTTTGCCCGAATATCCAAGGCCATTGAACGCGATCCGGCATTCATTCCGGTTTATTATCTTGCAGGAAACGTTCATTCCGCAGTCGCAACGCGACAAGGGGTCAGCCATGAATGGCGCTTTCAACAAAGGGTGACCTGCGTCCTTGCAGGGCGCAACAGGAGAATAGGGCGGGCTTTCCCAGGGCGGCGCTTCGCTTGCCGGGGCTGTGCTACACAACCCCTTTGGGGTTGGGGCGGGGGGCTTCGCACGAGCTTGGGGCGCGTGAGGCGAGCAGGGTTTTCGACCGCGCAGGGCATCCGGCAACGCCGGAGGCCGCCCGAGGCAACGGGGCGTCGTGCGCCCGCCGTCGCTCGCGAGGGCGCGAGCCACGTCGCAGCCGACCTCGCCCCGCTCTGGTTTCGCCGAGTGAAACAGAAGCAGGCTCTGCTCAGGAGCAACCTGCCGATGGATAACTGGATGAGGGCGACGAAACGCCGTCGGCCAACGCCGGGGAGGGCAAGATCCTCCCGGGCCAATCGGGCAGACCCTGTTTCAGAGCCCTCTCACGGCTCAAAAGGATTCCCGAACGGTGCGCAAAAACAGCCCTGAAACCCCAATCACCCTTCCGCCAACCCGCCTTGCTCAGTCCTCAGGTCACTGCTTTCTTCACGAGCGCAACGATCCTTGCCTCTTCGGCGGCGGTCAACTTCTTGAGGGCGAAGGCGGTCGGCCACATGCCGCCTTCGTCCAGGTTTGCTTCGTGCATGAAGCCGAACGTGGCGTACCTCGTCTTGAACTTCTGCGCGCTTTGGAAGAAGCAGACGATCTTGCCGTTCTTGGCATACGCGGGCATGCCGTACCAGAGTCTGGGCGAGAGGACTGGCGCGTTGGCTTTGATGATCGCATGGAGCCGCTCGGCGATCGAGCGATCCGGTCCCGGCATCGTGGCAACCTTGGCGAGCAAGGCGCTTTCCCCGTCCGCCGTTTCCGCGTGCGGTCCGCGGCGGGGCGCCGCCTTCTTCGCGGCCGTCTTAGTGGTGCTCTTGGCACTTTGGATATTGTCGGTCATTGTCATTCCCTTTCGTTCATTAACGTTCCTTTTGTTGAATATGCCATCGAGCAAAGGCAAAGGAAACCGCGCCAATGAAGTCACCTTGGCGCGCGTGAGACGGAGTCGGGTTTTCGTCCGGGGCCAAAGCGGTGTCGCGCTTCGCTTGCCACCGCACTCCCTAGCAAATGGGCCGGCGCCACGGTCTCCTTGATCGAAAGCATCGCCTTTCCGGGGAGACTGGCTTATAGTTCCCAGCATGAGGCCGAGCAACCTATAAGACGGGCATGGATGCCAAGATTGGCGCCGATGCTCCAGCCAAGCAGGGGTTGGGCGATGGATACACAGTGCCGCGCCGAAACACCAAGGCGCGGGGGTTGCCAGGTATCCCTGGGGCGCTCGCGGTGCTCTTGTGGTTCGCTGGAATTCAAGGCGGGCCAGGGCAACCTCTCCGCATGGACACGCCGATCGGCTTTTTCACGGACACCGCGAACCGTCTGCTGGCGAATGCCGGCTACACCTTCGGCGTCAGCAACATCCAGGTCTGGCCCGTCAACCTCTATACGCCATCCGTCCATCGGATACTGCAAGTCGCGGCCAATCTTTGCGACGCGACCGGAGGCCTGGGACGGCAGGAGCGGTTCTTCCCGATCGTCCAGCCTGAGCTGGCGAGCGGCGGCTCTCCCAACTTGCCGTCGGTATTCCGGCCGGTGTTTGGACATGCCGGCCTCCAATCCAGTATCTACATTGTCGGGTACGTCGAGGCTACGGATGCGAGCATGGCCGGCCTCGGGCCCGCGCCGGTCCCTGTGATGCGCGACCTTTGCTCGCCCCGTGATCGCGCGCTCTTGGGCGAGAACCGGAACGACATGGTCTATGGCTTGCCCGTGGTAATTGGCGCCCGGAAGGGATTCCCCAACTTCAACGAGTTCGCGATGGAAACGATGATTCAACTCACCCGCGAGATCGAGTTTCGGCGGCCGGATGCTACCCCGTTGGCGCCGGTCAACCAGACCAACCAGATGTTCCTGCTCTGCATCTCGAACGTGTTTGGGATGGAGGCATGGAACTCCTACCAGGCCGCGTATCCGCGCGGCCTGCAGGTGACCGCTGCGGTGGATTCCTTCGCCACCCTCAGCAACGAGTTGGGCACCGTATTGATGAGCAACGTTATGACGCGCTCCTCGGCAACATACGTCTCCGCCAACACGTGGACGGGCTACATGGCCGGCGGGGCGTTAAAACTGCCGCTTGACCCCGCCACCAACAACTCCATTGTCCTCAACGGGGCGTACGTTCAGAGCACGGGCCAGTTTACGAATGCAGCCGCGCCCTTTGAAAGGGGCTTGGGCTTCCCGGTTCCGCACTTTTGGCTTTCGTTGCGCACGCGGGCGCGGTTCATCCTGGCGGACACCGGCGTCAGCCCTAATCGCATCATTGACTATGTCAACCTGGACTCGACGCAATCGCCGCTGGATATCACCCTCAAGGCAGGGACGAACGGGTTGTGCGAGGCCGTGTACATCCCCGACGGCGGCCCCGGCAGTCTGTGGTGTACCAACCGCCTAGTGAACGCGGATGCCTCACCCACCTACGGCGTGCTCAATCAGATCGGCATCTGCCTGGGGAGCATCCAGCCTGGGGCGAACGCAGGCCGATGGAACAATGCGGCAAACGGGGTCATCGGGACCACCGCTGACGCTATCAACTACTTCCGCGGCCAGCTTTTCAACACCGCCTTGACGCAAACCAACAAGTTCTACGCCCCTTACAACGCGACGCGGACGATGTTCTGGGAGACCTCATGGCAGGCCAATGATCCGCTCGTGCATTATACAGTTTCGGACCTCACCAGCCCGGCCCTGGCAACGAATTGCGTGCAGGTTGATTCGAGAGGGCTTGGCTCGACCATGAGCAACCTCGGCAGGATAAACGGCCGCTACCAGCCGTGGGGCACTCCGCCGGGGGAGACCCTGTCAGGCAGTGCCCAGGACACTTACAACCTGACCCTCAAGGATCCCCGGATAACAAGGTCCGACGACTGGGATTTTCCGACCGCTGAGGCGCTGAGCCCTTCCTGGCTTGGGCGCGTTCATCGTGGGACGCCCTGGCAGACCGTTTACCTTAAATCCGCCCTTGTCGACTATGTTCGGTGGCGGCCATGGACGGGTAATATGCTGGTTGTGACTAATATGGGTCAAATCTCGACCAATCTAGTAGCCTTGTACAACGCGAACCTGCAAGATGTCTCGGAGTGGAGCGCCATGACCTACGACGCCTTGTTTACAAATCCTACCAATGACTGGCGGCTGGCGAGTCTTCTGGCGCCCCTGTTCAACACGGATGATCCTCACACTCTATTTTCGGTTAACCAGCCGAGCGCTTCGGCCTGGGCCACGGTCCTGGATGGGCTTTCGGCCTTGACCAACGTATCCCCCGCAGAATGTGACGCCGTGGTCATGTCCTCCAATTCCGTGCAGGCAGGCATTATCGCCTCAGCCATCAATGCGCGCCGCATTCTCTGGCCTGGGGGGCAATTTCGGGACATCGGCGACGTTTTGCTCACGCCCGAGTTGGGTGTCGCTTCACCCTGGCTGAGCCAGAAGACGAACTTACTCACCGACGCCGCTTACGAGGCGCTCCCCGCACAGTTACTGTCGCGGCTGCGCCCGGATTCGTTTGGCTCCGTTGCTCGGAGCGGCGAGGCCGCGCGGGTCGGCTTCACCGGCGCGGATGCCTATGGCTACACGGTTCAGGTCTCCTCGAACCTCGTGGATTGGATGACAATCAGCACCAATTTCCCGATAAACGGGTCGTTCCAGCTTATCGAAGCCCTCCCGCCCGGCTCGCCGAAGGATTTCTATCGCACGGTCCTTTTGCCTTTGCCGTGACGGTCCGCAGCTAAAGGGCTCTCAACCTGAACGGGGTCTTGGCCGGGGGGCAACGCGGGGGATTGGGTTTGCGGGCGCCGGCGCTGGTACAAGGCTTGCCATCGGACGCAGTGAAGTTATGCTCGGAGCAGAGTGAAAGGCGCCTCATATCTGCGGGGGGTTGGGCCCGGTCACGGCATAGGGAGATGGCTCGCCCGCGAGCGGGGTCGGCGCATCGGCGGCAAACTCGGCGGTTGGTTCAAGCGCGGCCGGGACGTGGGGTTCGCGGGCCGGATATGGGTTACCCTGGCCGGTTTGGGCCTCATCGGCGCGGTCGGCTGGGTCAGTTTTCAGGCGGCCCTGGGCCTGAGTTTCGAGTTTGTCTATCTCTTCATCTGCGCGCTCGTCGGTTGGATGGCGGGGACCCCTGCCGCGCTGCTGTGCGCGATCGAGTCGGGAAGTTTCCTGTTTTTTGGCGAATTGGCCGCGCGCGGGGCATCGCCGGCGGTTTTGGTTCCGGTCTGCAACGCGGTGGTGCGGCTGGGGGGTTTTGCGGGGATCGCCTGGCTTGCGGCCAAGGTCGGAGGAGAAGCCCGGGACCTCGAGCGGACATTGGCCCAACGGGCGGCCTCACTGGAGAAAGAGACCGAAGAGCACAAAGCGACCTCGGAGCTTCTGGGCGAGGCGATCCAGCTTTTCACGCAGGTCACGGAGAACATCGCCGATGTGTTTTGGGTGACCGATCCGTTGCGGCGGCAGTTCGAGCATGTGAGTCCGGGCTTCGAGACAATCTGGGGGAGGACATGCAATTCACTCTTTGCCTCGCCCAATGAGTGGCTCGATGGCATTCATCCGGAGGACCGCCAGCGCGTGGTCGCCAGCATGTCCCAGCAGACGCGGGGGGGATATGATGAAGAGTACCGGGTAGTGCGGCCGGACGGCTCGTTGCGGTGGGTCCATGATCGGGCTTTCCCGGTCAAGGACGAGCGTGGGGCGGTCCATCGCCTGGTGGGGATTGCGGAGGACATTACGGAACGCAAGCTGGGCGAGCAACTGCTGCAGGCAGAGCGGGACGTGGGCGCGGCGCTCAGTTCGACGAACGACCTGGGGGTTGCGTTGGCGCGGCTCCTGGAGACCGCGACGCAACTGGAGGGCATCGATTGCGGCGGGGTCTATCTCATGAACCCGGAAACGGGCGAGCTGAATCTGCAGGCCCACAGAGGGTTGTCCCCTTCATTCATCCGGCGGGTCTCGCATTACAAATCGGATGCCACGGAGGCGCGGTTGATTCGGGCGGGAAGAATCCTTTACGTGCGGCGGGAGGAGATTCCGCGCAGTTTGGAGGTGTTGTGGGGCAGCGAAGGACTGCGGGCGCTGGCCATCGTTCCGGTGCAGCATGAAGGGGGGGTGGTGGGGATGTTGAACCTGGGTTCCTACCGGCAGGATGATATTCCGCCCCGAACGCGGGTCGGTTTGGAGACAATTTCCTCGCAGGTGGCGGGCGCGATCTCGCGGATCGAGGCGCAGGAATCACGGCGGCGCAGCGAGGCGCACTTGCGGACGATCATCAACCTGGCGCCAATCGCGCTCATCGCGGTGGATGAGGGGGGCAAGATCACTTTCGAGGACGGACAGGCGCTGCCTGCGATGGGTGTGAAGCCGGGCGAGCATCTGGGCCGGCCGGCCGGCGAGATGTATGCGGACTTCCCCCTGATGCTGGAAAACATCCGGCGGGCCTCCGCGGGCGAGGAGTTTGGGTCGATCCTGGAGTTTGCGTCCACGGTGTTCGAGTGCCGCTTCACGCCTCTGGGCGACCGGAATGGAAACGGGGGAGGCTTTATCATCCTGGCTACGGACATTACCGAGCGTTCGCGCCTGCAACGGCAGGTGCTCGAGATTAGCGACCGCGAACAGGCCCGGATTGGGCAGGACATCCATGACGGGCTGTGCCAGCAGCTCATCGGGATGGCCTTTCAAGTCAACGCGCTGGAACAATGCCTGCGCTCGGGGGGGCATCCGGAGGCGGGCAGGGCCCAGAAAATGTGCGCGCTGCTCGATGAGGCTATTACCGAGTCGCGCCGCGTCTGCCGCGGCCTTTACCCGGTCAGGCTCAGCACCCACGGGCTTCTGCCGGCCCTTGAAGAATTGTCGGCCGGGGCGGCGGCGAAATACGGTATCGAGTGCTCGTGCGAACCGGACGGGGAGCCGCCCCCTTGCGACGTTGCCACGGCGACGCACCTTTACCGCATCGCGCAGGAGGCGGTCAACAATGCCCTCAAGCATAGCGGGGCGCGGCACATCCGCGTACACGTCACCCGCGTGGAGAGCGGGGTCGTCCTGGAGGTCAGGGATGACGGCAAGGGGCTTGGGCCTTCAGCGACGGGGCATTCGGGGATGGGCCTTCACATTATGGATTACCGCGCTCGGCTGATTGGGGGCAGGCTTGAGATCGAGAGCGGCCCCGCGGGCACCGTGGTGGCTTGCCGTGTGGCACAAACTCTATGAATCCCGCCCCGGGCTCTCCTCACATCACGCGCATCGTCCTGGTCGAGGACCACCCGGTGGTCCGGGACGGTCTTTCCGAAGCCATCAACCGCGAACCGGACCTGGAGGTGTGCGGCGTCGCTGAAGCCCGCGACGAAGCCCTGCGCGTCGTCGAGACGACCGAGCCCGGGCTTGTCATTGTCGATCTTCTCTTGAAGCGTTCGAGCGGTCTCGAGTTGATCAAGGACCTCCATGCGCGTTGGCCGCGGCTGCTGATCCTGGTCGTCTCGATGCAGGACGAGAACCTGTATGCCGAGCGGGTCCTGCGCGCGGGGGCGCGGGGATATATCACCAAGCAGGAAGCGACGCGCACGATTCTGGCCGCCATTCGCAAGGTCCTGGATGGGGGCGTCTATTTGAGCGACACAATGGCCTCTTCGGTGTTGGCCCGGTTGATCGCCAGGCCTCAAGCGGCGTGCGAGTCGCTCACCGACGGCTTGAGCGACCGCGAGATGCAGGTCTTCGAGTTGACCGGCTTCGGCCTCAGCACGCGGGAGATCGCCCAACGCCTGCACCTGGACCTCAAGACGGTCGAAAGCTATCGTGCCCGCCTCAAAGATAAACTCAAGCTCTCAAGCGGGAGTGAACTGCTGCAGTTGGCAATTCGCTGGAACCAGGATCGCCGCGAGAACCGTTAAACCCGGAGCGCGTAGTCTTTTACACTACAAGCGGGCTGGGGTTTCCCCCGGCAGACAAATTCGGCCCAAGGGCTATGATGAACGCGTTGGCAGGTTTGCCATTGAGCGATAAGACAAAATGAGGCGTCATCTCCTTCCGAGGACAACTATGAAAACGACCTTTTTCCCCGGGCGCCGCTCGGTTCTGCTCCTGCTGGCCGCTGCCGCGGCGTTGTCGGCCTGGGCGGGACAGCCGCAACTGGTTTCCACCGTGGAGCCGGCCTTGGGGCCGGCCAGCGGCGGTGGAGGGGACTCGGCAACTCCGATCATCAGCCCCGACGGGCGCTTCGTGCTCTTTGCCAGCACGGCGAGCAACCTGGCGCTGGTCGGGACCAACCCGCTGCCCGCGCTCATTCCTCCCCCGCTGAACGTGTTCCTGCGGGACCGCCTCAACGGGACAACGACGCTGGTGAGCATCAATGCCGCGGGCACCGGGGGCGGCAACGGCGATTCGTTGCCGGCCGGGGTCTCGACCAACGGCCAGTTCGCGCTGTTCGAGAGCAGCGCCAGCGACCTTGTGGCGGGCGACACCAATAACGCCGCGGACATCTTCGTCCGCGATCTCGTCAACGGCGTCACCCTGCTCGTGAGCATCGGCACCAACGCGGTTAGCGCCAACGGGGTTTCACGCAGCCCGGTGATGACTCCGGACGGGCGGTATGTCGCCTTCGTGAGCGCCGCCAGCAACCTGGCGCCGGGTGATACCAACGGGATTGCGGACGTCTTCGTGCGCGACGTTCAGGCCGGGGTGACGCGGTTGGTGAGCGTGGGCGCCACCCTCAATCCGGCGTTCGGGTCGGCCACCAGCTCGGAGGCGCCGGAGATGACCCCGGACGGCCGTTACGCGGTCTTTTCCAGCACCGCGACCGGGCTGACGGCGGCGGCGGTGTCGAATGGCATCTATGTGTGCGACCTGGTGGGCGGCGGCACGGTGCTGGCCAGCCTCGCTCCGGCGACGGTGCAGGCAACCTTCGGCAAGACGAACCCGGTCTTCTTCAACCACACCATCAGCGATGACGGCCAGTACGTCGTTTACGCCGCGAGCGCGTCTCCCGCCGTGAATTCGCTTGAGAACCCAGCCACCAGCGGCGTCGTCTTCCGTTACAATGTTCCGACCGGCAACACCGACGTGGTCCACACGAATGCATTCGCGCCCACGTCCACCTACGAGGAATCGCGCAATCTGGACCTGACGCCCGATGGGCGGTTCCTCGCCTTCGTGGCGGTCGCGAACGACGCTTCCGGCAGTGACACTTGCATCCTGGTATGGGACGGGAAAACGGGGACGGCCACCTTGGCCAGCGGCGACCTGGACAACGCGGTGCCTGCCGGTTCCACTTGCAACTCGCCCGCGCTCGATTCCAGCGGCCGGTTCGTGCTCTTCCTGAGCAGCGGCGCCGGCCTGGTCACCAACGCGGTGCCCGCCGGTTTCCATGCCTATTTGCGCGACCTCCAGGCGGGGGTGACCACCCTCGTGGACGTTGGCCCGAATGGGGCCGGCTCGCCCCTTCAGCCGTTTGCGGTTCCGTCGTTCAGCGCCGACGGCCTCTATGCGGCCTTTGAAAGCCCGGACGGCCCGTTGGTTCCGGGCGACGACAACCGGGATTGCGACGTGTTCGTGCGCGAATTGTCAGCCGGGGCAACAGAGATGACCTCCGTCCGGGCGCCGTCGTTGCCCTCGCTGGCGGCCAACGGACCCAGCCTGCTTGCGGCATCGCCAGTCAGCACGGATGGCCGATGGATTGCGTTCGCCAGCGAAGCCGACAACCTGGTCGAGGGCGATACGAACGGCATGCGGGACGTGTTTGTGCGGGACCTGGCGGCAGGAACGACTCTGCTGGTGAGCCTGAGCACCAACGGCGGGGCAGCCGATGGCGTGTCCGCCGAGCCGGCCATGAGCGCGGATGGCCGGTTTGTGGCCTTCACGAGCAGCGCGGATAACCTCGTGGCGGATGACACCAACCGCGCCGTGGACGTGTTCATCCGCGACCTCCAGGCGGGTTCCAACATGTTGGTCAGCGTCAACACCGCGGGAAACGGAAGCGGCAACGGGGCTTCGTATTCGCCCACCCTCAGTGCCGACGACCGATTCGTCCTGTTCCGCAGCAGGGCTACAAACCTGGCTCCCGGGACATTCGCCTCGGTGGACCCGTTCTTCCCGAACGAGAACCTCTTCTTGCGCGACCTGCAAACCGGGACGACTCGAGCCCTGACCACGACGGGCTTGGGCTGGAGTTCAACGAGTTTTGACGGGCGCTTCATCGCGGTGGTGGCGGCTCCTTTCTCGGGGAACGACACATTGTTCGTGTGGGATGCGCAGGCGGCCGCCAGTGTATATACGAACGGCGCCACGCAGGTGTCGGCGGCCGGAGTCGGACCCGGGGCCAACCGGCTCGCCTACTTCGACGGCGTCGGGCCTGCCGCCCAACTCTTCGTCGCGGACCGCCTCGCCAACACGAACGGCGCGATTGCCTCAGGCCTCCCCGCCGCCAGGCCGGGGCTTCGCTTTAGCGCGGACGGACGGTTCCTGGCCTACGCTGCCGGGCCTCCCGCCAGCGCCGCGTCTCCCGCGACCAACCAGGTCTATCTTTACGACTTCCAGACCGGGACGAACCTGCTGGTGAGCCGGAGCCTTGTTTCGGGGGGCCGGGCCCAGGGGGACTCCGAGGCCCCGGATATCAGTCCGGATGGCCGTTTCGTGGCCTATCGGAGCGCGGCCACGGATTTGGTCCTCGGCGCCACGAACGCCCGCCCCAAGGTAGTTTTGTACGACCGCCTGGGCGGGTTTAACATGCTCTTGAGCCAGAGCAGCCTCGGCAATGGGGACGCCAACAACCAGTCCGGGGCTCCCGTTTTCAGCGGCAACGGCCAGGTGGTTGCCTTCGATAGCTGGGCTTCCGACCTGGCGCCCCAGGATTTCAACCAGTCCAGCGCGGTGTTTACGTTCGACCTTTACTCGCCGGGGGCTTTTCCCCTGTTTGCCGTTCAGATCGCAAACGGTGCGGCACCGGTCCAGCCACTCACGCTGACCTGGCCGGCGCAGCCCGGAAAGTCTTACCGCGCGCAATTCAAGACAAACCTCACGGATGGCGCCTGGCAAGACATCGCTGGCGGCGTCAACCTCAACGGCGGCCAGGGCAGCTTTAGCGACCCCGCCCCTGCGGCCGAGCATAGGTTCTATCGCATCCTGTCCTATTGAACCCTCACATCTGTCACGGTTATGAAATCAAGCGTTTCTTTCAGTGCCTCGGCGAGCAGAAGCGGCTTCGGGCGCCGCGAGGTTCGGGCCTTCACTGTTCTTGAGTTGTTGGCGGTCATCGCGGTTGTGTGTGCGGGCGCCCTGACTTTGGCGCCGGCCTTGGCGCGGACCAAACCCAACGTCCGCGCCTTCCAGTGTTTGGAGAACCTGCGTCGCCTTCAAGGCGCCTTGGCTATGTACAGCCATGACAACCACGACCTCTTGCCCCCCAACCCGGATGACGGCAACACCCTGCCGGGCTACGAATGGGTCGCGGGTGACGTCTCGGGAGGCATGCCGCCGGGCAGTCCCGCTTTTGGCTCGGATATGACCAACCCCAACAATCTGACCGACCCCACGTTGGACCTGATAGGGAGCTATCTTGGCCGGAACCCCGCGCCCTTCAAATGCCCGGCTGACCCGCGCTACGGCCTTTATCACGGCCCAAACCCCAGCCTGCGTGGCACCATCATCCCGGCGGTTCGCAGTGTTTCGATGAACCAGGGCGTCGGCACGATCGACGCGGAGTTCAGCGCCAGCGGCGCGGGTCACAGCGGCAAGCCGACACTTCCCACCAACGGCCCCTGGCTGACTGGCGACCACAGCGCCAACAGGGCGGGCACGGGGCCTTACGCCACGTTTGGCAGAATGACCGATTTCGGCTTCGCCAGCCCTGGGGCTATTTTCGTCCTGGTGGATGAAAACCCCTGGAGCATCAACGACGCTTCCCTGGCGGTGATTGCCGGAGAATCGGAATTGATCGACTATCCCGCCTCCTATCACAACAATGGCGCCAGCTTCTCGTTTGCGGATGGACATGTGGAGAGCCATCAATGGCTCTCGACGGTGATGGCGCTGGGCGGCGATGCTACTCTAACCTCTGCGCCGCCGGGCACCCTCGCCTATGAAGATTGGTACTGGCTGGCCTCACACGCGACAAAGAACCTGCGCACGGGCAACGTGCCATGAAAGACTGATGGAGTTGTTCTAGCATCGCGCCGCCCTGCGGAGTTGGTTTTCCGACAACCGGAGCCAAATGGGGTTGGCGGTTGCAATGTCCAGCAACACGTTGGTGTCGAAAAGAAATCCGCTCATTCCTCTTCCCGCGTAAGGGCGATCACCTTCGCCGTGGTCTCGCCGGGAAGAGCGGCGCCGCGGGCGCGTTGCAACCAGCTTTCAACGGGCGGGGGCGTGGCCCGCTGCACGCGAAGCGTTTCGAGCCAGCCAGCCAACTCGCCCATCTGCGGAGGGGTCAGCTTTTCGATGGCATCTTCAATCTCACCGATGGTGCTCATGCCAGGAATCTAGTGTGGTGTCCCCGAAATAGCTACACATTTGTTGCGCCGCATTTGGGTTCTGGCCAGGCGCGGCGAGGGAGCATGTCCAACATGGACCTGTGACCGAGCCGACATTTTCCTTTTGCGACGGTTGACGATTTAGGGTTTCATCGCGCGATGAACAAGATTCTTGTTTCCTGCCTTGTTTGGCTCTTAACGGCGATTGGGGCCGGGTCGCTTGGGTTCGGCGCCACTGTTTCGGAGCCGATTCCACTTTGGCCCAAGGGCGCGCCGGACGAGAAAGGGGATGTCGGGGAGGAGCATGACACGACCAAGGCGGATGGCGGCCTGGTGGCCGGCCAACGGGTTATTCGTCTTGGCAACGTCAGCAAGCCGACCATCACGCTCTATCGCCCGGCAAAAGAGAAGGACACCGGCACGGCGGTGGTGGTGTGCCCCGGGGGCGGTTACAGCATCCTCGCGATGGACCTGGAAGGCACGGAAATCTGCGAGTGGTTCAATTCCATCGGCGTGACAGGGGTTTTGTTGAAATACCGGGTGCCGGCGCGCCCGGGCGACGACCAGCATATCCTGCCGTTGCAGGATGCGCAGCGCGCGCTGGGTCTTGTCCGCTTTCACGCCAAGGAATGGGACCTGAATCCCAAGCGCATCGGCGTCCTCGGATTCTCCGCCGGCGGGCATCTCACGGCGTATCTGAGCACCCATTTCGACAAGCGGGCATACCAGCCCGTGGACGACGCCGACGAGGTCAGTTGCCGTCCGGATTTCTCGATGCCGATCTATCCCGCGTATCTCGTTCTCAAGGAGCACGAGAACAAGCTTTCGCCTGGGATGAACGTGACCGCCAACACCCCGCCGACGTTCCTGATACAGGCCGAGGACGACGGGGTCCGAGTCGAGAACAGCCTGTTCTATTTCCTGGCGCTCAAAGAGGCCAAGGTGCCCGCGGAAATGCATCTTTACGCCAGCGGGGGCCATGGCTACGGGCTGCGCCCCTCGGCCAACACGATCACCACCTGGCCCAAGCGCGCCGAGGAATGGATGCGGGGCCTCGGCCTGCTCACCGGAAGGAACTGATGAAGCACAGGAATGGCCTGGCATTGGCCCTCATACTGGCCGCGATTGCCTTGGCGACGGCGCATACTAACGCGCAATCGACTTACACACCCTATACCTTCATGACGCTTGCCGGGAGCACCGGCTACGGCAGCGCGGACGGGACCGGGAGCGCCGCCCGGTTCGCGCATCCCGCCGGCCTTGCGGCGGACGGGGAGGGCAACGTGTATGTGGCGGACACGATGAACAACACGGTCCGCAAGGTGACGCCGGCGGGCGTGGTGACGACTCTGGCGGGCCTGGCGGGCAGTTTTGGCAGCGCGGACGGGATCGGGAGCGCCGCTCGGTTTGACGATCCTGAGGACGTGGCCGTGGACAGGGCGGGCAACCTCTACGTGGCGGACTGCGGCAACAATACGATCCGCAAACTGACGCCCGTTGGTTCAGAGTGGGTCGTCACGACCCTGGCCGGATTGGCGGGGGTTTCCGGCGGTGCGGATGGGACGAACAGCGCCGCGCAGTTCAACAGTCCTTACGGCGTGGCGGTGGACAGCGCAGGCAATGTCTATGTGGCGGACTTTGGCAACAACACGATACGGAAACTGACGCCGCTCGGAACGGATTGGGTGGTCACGACCCTGGCCGGAGAGGCGGGGAGCTCGGACGGCGGGGGAGGGACGAATGGGGCCGCGCAGTTTAATGAACCTGCCAGCGTGGCGGTGGACATGGCGGGGAACGTCTATGTGGCGGACTTCGGCAACGACACAATCCGCAAAGTCACGCCGTCAGGCGTTGTGACGACCCTGGCCGGGATGGAGGGCGTTTCGGGCAGCGCGGACGGGATTGGGAGCGCGGCGAGGTTCAATAATCCACGAGGCGTGGCGGTGGACGCGGCCGGCAGTGTGTATGTGGCCGACGAGGGCAATGACACCCTCCGGCAGGTGACGCCGGACGGGACAAACTGGGTGGTGACCACGTTGGCCGGATTGGCGGGGAGTTGGGGCGGAGCGGACGGGACGAACAGCGCGGCCCGGTTCAATCTCCCTCACGGCGTCGGGGTGGACGGCGCAGGCAACCTCTATGTGGCGGACGAGTACAACGGCACGATCCGGAGAATGACGCCGCTGGGGACGAATTGGGTGGTGAGCACGCTGGCGGGCCTGGCGGCGGGCGGTCCTGGCAGCGCGAACGGCACGGGCAGCGCCGCTTCCTTCAACACTCCGGTTGGCGTGGCGGTCGACAGCGCGGCCAACGTCTATGTGGGAGATTGTGACAACAACACGGTCCGCAAAGTGACGCCGGCGGGCGTGGTCACGACTCTCGCCGGACTGGCGGGCATCTCCGGCAGCGCCGACGGGACCGGGAGCGCCGCGCGGTTTGACTCCCCCAACGGGGTGGCGGTGGACGACGCGGGCAACCTCTATGTGGCGGACACGGCCAACAGCACGATCCGCAAAGTGACGCCGGTGGGGGTGGTCACAACTCTGGCCGGAATGGCGGGCATTTCCGGAACTGCCGATGGGACGAATAGCGGCGCTCAGTTTTCCTGGCCCAACGGGGTGGCGGTGGACAACGCGGGCAACCTTTATGTGGCGGACACCGCCAACGACACGGTCCGCAAAGTGACGCGGTTCGGGACGAATTGGGTGGTCACGACCCTGGCCGGACAAGGGGGCGTTTCGGGAAGCGCGGACGGGACGAACAGCGACGCGCGTTTTTATTATCCTTCCGGCCTGGCCGTGGACGGCGCGGGCACTCTCTATGTGGCCGACTTTGGCAACGACACGATCCGCAAAGTGACCCCGCTCGGGACCAATTGGGTTGTGACCACGCTGGCCGGAGCGGCGGGCATCTCCGGAAGCGCGGATGGGACGAATAGCGCGGCGCAGTTCAGCGGCCCTAACGACGTGGCCGTGGACAGCGCGGGCAACCTCTTCGTGGCGGACCAGAGCAACAACACGATCCGCCGGGTGACGCCGGCAGGCGTGGTGACCACCCTGGCCGGACTGGCGGGAAGCTGGGGCAGCGCCGACGGGACCGGGAGCGCCGCCCAGTTCAATTTTCCGTCCGGCGTGGCCGTGGACTCCGCGGGCGGCGTCTATGTGACGGACGCGGACAATAACACGGTCCGGAAAGGGATTCCCAGCAGCTCGGTGCCTGCGCCGGTTTTGCGGCGGCCGGGGCTGGGCGCCGGGCAGTTCGGTTTCGGGATTACCGGCCTCCCAGGTCTGGCGGTGAACATCGAGTCTTCGGGCGACCTGGCCCAGTGGCAGGTCGTGGGCACCTTTGTCCTCGTGGGCGGGACGAACTATTACTCCGCCAGCCCCAGCCCGGCCCCGGACGCCCGGTTCTACCGGGGCCAAGTGCGTTAGGCGACGGGGGCGCGCGGGCCGGCGCAGGTTTGCCCCCTGCTTAGGGCGTCTGGCGCGGCCCGAGCGGGCTGGATTCAAAGACCAAAGCGCCTTTTTTGAAGTCGACAAGCACGCGGCTGTTGTCGGTGATCTCACCGCCCAGGAGCTTGCGTGAGAGGGCGGTCTCGATCTGCCGCTGCAAATAACGCTTGAGCGGGCGGGCGCCATAGACAGGGTCGTAGCCTTCGCGTGCGACGTGCTCCTTGGCGGCATCGGTCAGTTCCAGGTCAATGTGGCGGTCGACCAGCCGCTGGCGAATCTGCGTGAGTTGGAGGTCCACGATCTTCTTGATCTCGGCGAGGGTGAGCGGTTTGAAGAGAACGATTTCGTCCACGCGGTTGAGGAATTCGGGACGGAAGCGCGCCCGGAGTTCGGTCATGACTTTGTTGCGGATCGGGTCGGCTATCTCGCCGGACTGGCTGGCGTTCTCGATGAGGTCGAGGCTGCCGACGTTCGAGGTCATGATGATGATGGTGTTCTTGAAATCGACGGTGCGGCCCTGGTTATCGGTGAGGCGGCCATCGTCGAGTATCTGGAGGAAGACGTTGAAGACGTCCGGATGCGCCTTTTCGATTTCGTCGAATAGCACGACCGAATAGGGATGGCGGCGAACGGCCTCGGTAAGCTGTCCCCCTTCCTCGTAGCCGACGTAGCCCGGAGGCGCGCCGATGAGCCGGGCCACGGCGTGCTTTTCCATGTACTCGCTCATATCGACGCGGACGATGTTGTCTTCGCTGTCGAAGAGGCTGCCGGCCAGGGCGCGGGCCAGTTCGGTTTTTCCCACGCCGGTGGGGCCCAGGAAGATGAACGAGCCGATGGGCCGCTTGGGGTCCTTGAGGCCGGAGCGGGCGCGGATGACGGAGTCGGCGACGGCCTGCACGGCTTCATCCTGCCCGATGACGCGCTCATGGAGTATCTCATCGAGACGGAGCAGTTTCTCCTTCTCGCCCTCGAGCAGGCGCGAAACCGGAATCCCGGTCCAACGGGAAACCACGCCGGCCACTTCGTCGGGGGTGACTTCCTCCCGGAGGAGGGAGGGGGCGCCCTTTTCACCTGCCTGGAGTTTGGCTTCCGCGCCTTTCAATTGCTTTTCGAGTTGCGGCAGGCGGCCATACTTCAGCTCGGCGACGCGGCTCAGATCGGACTTGCGCTGGGCGGCCTCGATTTGCTGGCGTGTCAGTTCGATGGCCTCTCGGAGTTTTTGGGTGTTTTCGAGGGTCTTCTTTTCGTTGCCCCATTGCGCCTTGAGCGAGTCACGCTCGGTCCTCAGCTCGGCTATTTCCTTTTCGAGCGCTTTGAGGCGTTCTTTGGAGGCCTGGTCCTTTTCTTTCCGGAGGGCTTCACGCTCGATTTCGAGCTGCATCAGGCGCCGCTCCTGGGTCTCCAGCTCCTCGGGCATGCTTTCCATTTCGGTGCGGAGCTTGGCTGCCGCCTCGTCGATCAGGTCAATGGCCTTGTCGGGCAGGAACCGGTCTGAGATATAGCGATGGGAGAGTTGGGCGGCGGCGACGAGCGCGGCGTCTTCAATGCGCACCTTGTGGTGCAATTCGTAGCGCTCACGCAGGCCGCGCAGGATGGAGACCGTATCCTCGACGCTTGGCTCGTTGACCATCACGGGCTGGAAGCGGCGCTCCAAGGCGGCATCTTTTTCGATGTATTTGCGGTATTCATCCAGGGTGGTGGCGCCGATGCAATGCAGCTCGCCCCGGGCGAGCATGGGTTTGAGCATGTTCCCGGCATCCATGGCGCCCTCGGCTTTGCCGGCGCCGACCATGGTGTGAATTTCATCGATAAAGAGGATGATTTGGCCTTGGGCCTTGGCGATTTCCTGGAGCACCGCCTTGAGGCGCTCTTCGAATTCGCCGCGGTACTTGGCCCCGGCGATCAACGCCCCCAGGTCCAGCCCGATGAGCCGCTTTTCTTTGAGGCTTTCGGGCACGTCGCCGGCCACGATGCGGCGGGCCAGCCCTTCCACAATCGCCGTCTTGCCCACACCCGGCTCGCCAATGAGAACGGGGTTGTTCTTAGTGCGCCGCGAAAGAACCTGGACGCAGCGCCGGATTTCCATGTCTCGGCCGATCACGGGGTCGAGCTTGTTCTGCTGGGCGAGGCGGGTGAGGTCGCGGCCGTATTTTTCCAGGGCCTCATAGGTGGCCTCCGGATTGGCGCTGGTGACGCGTTGGTTCCCGCGAACCTCGGTCAGGGCCTTGAGGAAATCCTCCCGGCGGAGGTTGAGGCCCTTAAAAATCTTGCCGAGGGGCGAATTGGCGGGCTCATCGAACATGGCCAACGCAAGGTGCTCCACGCTGACGTACTCGTCTTTGAGGCGCTTGGCTTCGTCCTGGGCCTTGACCAATAATTTGTTCAGGCGCTGCGTCACGTAAAGCCCCTGGCCGGTCGTGGTGTCGCCGCTCACGGTTGGGATGCGGCTTAATGCCTCCTCAATCTTGGTCTTGAGCAGGTCGGGTGAGACTTTCGCCTTTTCAAAGAGGCGCGGGACAAGTCCGCCTTCCGCTTCGAGCAAGGCCAACATCAGGTGCTCGACATCGACGGCCTGGTGCTGGCTTCGGGTAGCGATGTTCTGGGCTTCGGCGACGGCGGACTGGGATTTTTCCGTGAATTTGTTCAGGTCCATAAAAGGCCTCGGTGTTCTGGCTCTAGGATGAGAATCCTACACCCGGAGCCGGAGCGGCGCAATACAGAGGGAGCGGGGGCATCCGGCCTTTGCCGAGCGACTCCCCAACCGAGTGAAACGCGGCCTCGGAAGATGCGGAATACTGGCTTGCGTTAGGCGGTTCAATGCTGCTCATTAAAGGGAATGGCTATGCGGGAACCAGAGCCCCGGGTCGGCCGGGAAGAAACCGGGCCGGCGGATTCGACCGGCGCGGGCGAAAGCCGCCTGGTGTGGGACTATTTCAAGAGGCGGGCCGAGGGGAAGTTTGTGGACGTGGGCGCCAACCATCCGACGGAACGGAACCTGACCTGGTTTTTGGAATGTCAGGGTTGGTCGGGGCTGCTGGTGGAGCCGCAGCCGGAGATGTGCAAGCTGCTGCGGGCGCATCGCCCGCGCAGCCGGACCATCGAGGCGGCGGTTTGCGGTCCGGGCCAGGAAGGCCACGGCGAGTTGCACCTTGCGGTGGCCGCCGCCAAATCGAGTTTGCGCCCGGAATGGGATCACGCGCTGACCGGGCAAACGATTCGAGTGCGGACGCGGACTTTGAACTCACTTTTTGCGGAGGAGGACATTGACGGCATGGATTTTCTTTCGCTCGATGTCGAGGGGATGGAGTTGCCGGCGCTGTGGGGTCTGGATTTGGGCCGTTACCAACCCCAGCTCATTTTGATCGAGGACCATTTCTACGGTCTTGAAAAACACTCGTACCTGCGCAAGCACGGCTACAAGCTGGTCAGGCGCACAGGGTACAACAACTGGTACGTGCCCTGGAGCGCTCCGGTCTCGGTTTTCTCGATGTCGAACTTGCCTGAGTTGCTGCGCTTGGGGCGGAAGATGTGGCTCAATATGCCCTTCGATCGGGTGCGCCATCGGCTGAAGGGGCGGAAGCACGCCCGAGCTGGAGCCGGCTACACAGGGCCTCGTCATTGAGTGCCCTTGCGCCGCGCCCTCGGTGGCCTGCACCTTGCACGGGTTTTCTGTCATGACCGGCTGGAGCTTTTAGCTTGAGGGCGCCACGGACTGATGCATGATTCAGGCGTGAGCGACGACCATGAAAGCACTCGTATTGGAAGAGTATAAGCGGTTGGTCTATGAGGACGTGCCGGAGCCGCGAATGGGGCCGGACGAGGTCCTGGTAGCGGTGCGGGCGTGCGGCATCTGCGGCAGTGACGTACACGGGCTGGACGGCAGCACGGGCCGGCGGCGTCCTCCGCTCATCATGGGGCACGAGGCAGCGGGGGTGATCTGCCAGGCCGGGAGCAGCGTGACGGACTGGAAGGCGGGCGACCGGGTGACCTTTGACTCGACGGTGTATTGCGGGCAGTGCGAGTTCTGCCGGGCGGGCCGCATTAATCTATGCAGCCGCCGGCGCGTGCTTGGGGTTTCGTGCCAGGATTACCGCCAGCATGGGGCGTTTGCCGAATTGGTGGCGGTGCCTGAGCGGGTGCTGTATCGGCTCCCGGAGGGGTTGTCATTCGAGCACGCCGCGATGGTCGAGCCGGTTTCAATCGCCGTCCATGCGGCGGGGCGGGCCTCATTGGCGCTCAACGACACCGCGGTCGTGGTGGGTGCAGGGATGATTGGGCTGTTCATTATCCAGGCGCTGCGGGCAGCCGGGTGCGGGAGGATCATCGCCGTGGATGTCGCTCCGGGGAAACTAAAGCTGGCGCGCGAGCTGGGGGCGGACGAGGCCGTGGATTCAGGCGCCAAGGACGCCTTGGCCGAGGTGCTTGCGCTCACCAAGGGCCGGGGAGCGGATGCGGTGTTCGAGGCGGTCGGCCTGGGGCCGACGGTGGACTTGGCGGTGCGCGCGGCGCGCAAGGGCGGCTCCGTCACCCTCGTCGGCAATCTCTCGCCGAAGGTCGAACTGCCGCTCCAGGCGGTCGTTACGGGCGAGTTGAGCGTCTTTGGGTCGTGCGCCTCATGCGGGGAGTACCCGGCTTGCCTGGACATGATCGCGCGCGGGACGATACGGGTCGCGCCTCTGCTCAGCGCGCTGGCCCCGCTGGAAGAGGGAGCGGCGTGGTTTGAGCGGCTCTACCGCAATGAGCCGGGTTTGTTCAAGGTCGTGCTTGAGCCTGCCCCCCGGAAAGGATAGGCGTCACGAGAAAATAAGATTATGAGCACGAACCTGTTTGATTTGACTGGCAAAGTCGCATTGGTCACCGGCGCCAGCCGCGGGCTGGGCCAATACTTTGGACGGGCGTTGGCCCGGGCCGGGGCAGACCTGGTCATCACGAGCCGTCACTTGGAGAGCCTGGGGCCGTTCCAGGCTGAGATTGAGGCGCTGGGCCACAAGGCCCTGGGCTTGGCGCTGGACGTGCGCAACCCCGAGAGCATTCAGAAGGCGGTCGAGGCGGCGCTGGGGCATTATGGCAAGATCGATATCCTGGTCAACAATGCCGGCTGCAACGCGCGGAAACCGGCCCTCGATGTGACGTGGGACGATTGGAACATGGTGCTGGACACGAACCTGCGCGGGACGTTTTTCGTGGCCCAAGCGGTGGCGCGCGGCATGATTGCGCGCCGCTACGGGCGCATCATCAACATCGGCTCGGTGACTAGCGTTTTCGGCTACGCCGGTCTCGCGCCCTACTGCGCCAGCCGGGGCGGAGTCAAACAGCTCACGATGAGCCTTGCGGACGACTGGGGTTCCCACGGCATCACCGTCAACTGCCTCGCGCCCGGTTGGTTCAAGACCCGGCAGAACGCGGCGCTTTACGAAAACAAGGAGTGGGTGGAATACATCTGCGACCGCATCCCGCTCAAGCGCCCCGGCCAACCGCCCGATCTGGACGGGGCCATCGTCTTTCTCGCGTCCGACGCGAGCGCCTACATCACAGGCCAGACCCTCCTGGTGGACGGGGGCATCACAACCGGCTCGACCCGCGCCACGGTCGCAAGACCAGCCCAAACGGATTGAGCGGGAGGGAATGCGGCGGTCGCGAAGACCTGATTTCGAGAATCAGGAGGGCGTTGGTCATCGTCCTGGACCGGGTCCTAATGCCTGAAATGCCGCGTGCCGGTGAGGGCCATCGCCACATTCCGTTGGTCGGCGGCGGCGATGACTTCGGGGTCGCGCACCGAGCCGCCGGGTTGGATGGCCGCCGTGGCGCCCGCCTCGGCTGCGGCGATGAGTCCGTCGGCGAACGGGAAAAATGCGTCGCTGCAAACCACGCTGCCCTGGAGCGAGAGTCCGGCCTGACCCGCCTTCCAAATCGCCAGGCGGCTGGAGTCCACGCGGCTCATCTGGCCCGCCCCGATGCCCAGCGTCCGGTCCGCGGCCACATAGACGATGGCATTGGATTTGACATGCTTGACGATCCGCCAGCCGAAGAGCATGGCTTCCAACTCCTCGCCGCTGGGCCGGCGGCGGGTTACGAACTTCAGGTCCTCGGCCCGCGTTCGTTTCAGATCGCGTTCCTGGAGCAGAAATGAATCCGCCCCAACGCTCCGCACGTCCCAGGGTTTGGCCGAGAGCGGGTCTTTAAGGACCTTGAGGAGTCTGAGGTTTTTCTTTTTCTGCAAGAGGTCGAGTGCCGCGGGGGCAAAATCGGGGGCGACAATGACTTCGCTGAAGACCTCGGCGATGGCCTCCGCACAGGGCAAGTCCAGGGGCTGATTCACCGCGATGATGCCGCCGAAAGGGGCCTGGCGGTCAGTGGCGAATGCCTTGTCCCAGGCTTCGCGCAGGGTGCCGCCCTGGGCGACGCCGCAAGGATTGGTGTGCTTGAGAATGGCCAGCGTGGGTTTGTCGCCGGCAAACTCGGCCACGAGGTTCGCCGCGGCGGTCAAGTCCAGGATGTTGTTGTAGGAAAGGTCCTTGCCGTGCAGTTGGGTGAAATACTCATGGAATCGTCCGTAGAGCGCGGCGGCCTGGTGCGGATTTTCCCCATAGCGGAGGGCTTGGGCGCGGGGGGCCTGGATGCAAAGGGCGCGGGGCAGGGCCTCGGTCTGGCCGGTCGCGAAGGCCCTCTCGAGGTGCGCGGCTATCGCGGCATCGTAGGCCGCGGTGCGGGCGAAGACCTTGGCTGCCAGCCGGCGCCGCAATTCCAGCGTCGTATTGCCATTGGCCGCGATTTGCTCCGCCACCACGGCGTAGTCGGCCGGGTCTCCGACCACTGTGACGCTCTCATGGTTCTTGGCGGCGCTGCGCAGCATGGAAGGACCCCCGATATCGATATTCTCGATGGCCTCGCTCAAGGTGGCGTTGGGCCGCGCGACGGTCTGCTCGAAGGGATAGAGGTTCACGACAACAAGATCGATCGGCTCGATCCCGTGAGAGCGCGCCGCCGCCTCATGACTGGCGTTGCCCCGCAGGTAGAGCAGCCCGCCGTGGACCTTGGGGTGCAGCGTCTTGACGCGGCCATCCAGCATCTCCGGAAAGCCCGTATAGGCGCTGAGTTCGGTCACCTCGAGCCCCGCTTCGCGAAGCGCTTTGGCGGTGCCGCCCGTCGAAATCAATTCCACGCGCGCCGTTGCCAAGGCCCGGGCCAGCGCCACCAAACCGGTCTTGTCCGAGACTGAAAGCAATGCCCGCTGAATTCTCGCCATAACGCGCGTTACCTAACCCGAACAGATTGCGCGAGTCAAGCAGGGGGTTGCGGTAAAGGCAGAAAATTAAAATCCGAAATCCGAAGCGGTGTGTACAAACGAAAAGGCCGGGCTTATCACCCGGCCTCTTCGACACATCTACAAATGAGAACTTTAAATCGTCACCCAATGCGGCGCCGCAGATTTGCGCCTACCAGCCACACACGGTCTGGTTACTGCGTTTTTGCATCGTCAACACCACTACAATAGCAGGAGTCTCGTCCCCCACCAGTCACCAGAACTGGGGACAGGTCACTGCTTCAGGGCGGCGGACAAAGTGGTATTTTGGAGTGCGCCGGCAGAGCAAAGCGGCGACGGCGCTTTCGGCCGCGCGGGACATCCAACACGCCAGACGCTGCCCGAACCAAAGCGGTGTCGCGCTCCGCTTGCCACCGCACTCCCAAACGGCCTACCTGGGACCTTCAGACGGACTTTGTCACTGGCCCTGGTCACTGCTTCACGTCTTCGCGTGGAAGAACGTCGACCATCAGGCCCGAGGGGGCGTTGCCGCCCCGATAAACCCGGTGGGTGGCCTTCCGGAAGTCCTCCGGCCTTGCGGTCGTGATATCGACGAAAGTCTGCGGGTTGCGGTCGACCAGCGGGAACCACGAGCTTTGCACCTGGACCATGACCCGGTGCCCGGAACGGAAGGTGTGAAAGACGTCGGTGAGGGTGAATTCGACGGGCGTCACCTCGCCCGGCTGGAATGGCTGAGGTTTCTCAAAGCTGTTTCGGAACCTGCCGCGAAACACATCGCCGCGGACCAGTTGCTGGCAACCGCCCAGCTTCACCTCCGCCGGGTTAGGCTCGGGGTTGGGGTAATCTCCCGGATAGACATCGATCAGTTTCACGACCCAGTCCGCGTCGGTGCCGCTCGTGGAGACGCGCAGGATTGCCTTGAGCGGCCCGGCGAGAGTGAGGTCTTCTCCGAGCGGTTCGGTCTCATATACCAGCACGTCGGGGCGCGACGCCGCAAAGCGCTGGTCCTCGATCGGGTAGGAGCGCGGATAGCCGGTGGAGGGGACGCAGGTATAGGGCACCGGCTTGGCCGGATCGCTGACGTATTCGTCAAAGGCGTCCGCGCCCTCAGTCGGGCGGTCAAAACTCAGCGAGCCGCCCGGGTGGAAATAGAGCGTGCGCGAGGCAACATTCTTAGGCGGCCAGGCGTCGAAGCGCCGCCATTGGTCAGCGCCGGTCTCAAAAACCTGGGCTTTGGCGATTGTGTAGTTGGTGTCGCCTTTGAGGAAATGCCTGAAGAATGGCAGTTGTATCTTCTCGCGGTAGAACTCGGAGGTGCGGCCATGGAAGCCGATGGGGCCGAGCGCCTCACCGACGCCGCGGCCCCAGTCGCCATGGGCCCAAGGGCCCATGACGAGCATGTTGACGGCGCCGGGATTGAGGCGCTCCGTCCAGCGGCTGGTCTCCAAGGCCCCGAAGAGGTCTTCGGCATCGAACCACCCGCCGACCGTCATCACAGCGCAATGGATGTTTTTGAGGTGCGGCCGGATGTTCCGCGCCTGCCACCAGCCGTCATAATTCGGGTGTGCCAGGAATTCCGTCCACGCCGGCCGCTGGCCCTTGAAATAGAGCGTGTCCGAGTTGGTCAGCGCCCCCATGCGCAGGAAGAAATCATAGCCGTCGGGGGTGGGGAACTGAAAGCCTGCCGCGTCCTCGTGCAGCGGGTCCCGAACCGGCTCGCCGAACCGGTAGAAGAACCCGAAGTTCTGGGTGAGGAAAAAGGCCCCGTTGTGGTGGAGGTCATCGCCCATGAACCAGTCCGCTATGGGCGCCTGGGGAGAAGCCGCCTTGAGCGCGGGATGGCTGTCGATCATTCCCATTGACGTGTAAAAGCCGGGATACGAGATGCCAAAGAGGCCCACCTTGCCGTTGTTCCCAGGCACGTTTTTGACCAGCCAATCAATCGTGTCCCACGTGTCCGAGCTCTCGTCGGCTTCCTTGGGCCCCTTTTCCGGATTGAAGGGCCGCACATGAACGTATTGGCCTTCGGAGCCGTAACGCCCGCGCACGTCCTGGGTGACCAGGATGAACTTGTCTCTGGCGAAAGACTCGAAAGACCCGGAGGGCTGGCCATAATTGTCCGCCCCGTAAGGTTTGAGCGCGTAAGGCGTGCGCGTGAGCAGTATCGGCCAGGTCTGCGAGTCGTCCTTGGGCGCATAGACGCACGTGAACAGCCGGACGCCGTCGCGCATCGGAATGCGGAACTCGTATTTGACATAATGCTCGGCCAGCCAGGCGGCGGTCGCCTTTTCCTCGGCCGCTCGAAGCGGGCCGGGAACGAGCGCCAGAAGCGCAAACATCCAATATGCTGACCAGACTCCGGGATAGAATACAGTTTGTTGTGGCGATTTTGGCCGGTAGCGAGGCGCGCGGAGGGGAGCATAGCCGGCGGCTCTGTGACCCGACGCGCAACGAAGCCACCGGCCAAAATCGCCACAACCCTCCGGGCCAACTTCCTTTTGGCCTGGGGCTTCGTTGCGCGCTCGGTCGAGTATCGCGTGGATACACTCCCTCGCGCGCGCCTCGCCCCGGGCCAAAAGGGAGTTGGCAAACTGTATTCTATCCCGGAGTCTGGTCAGTAAGCGGACTTTCGATTGCATTGATAATTATGGTTCTTGGGCGAGCTTGCAGCAAGCCGCCGCCCCGCGCAAGAGGGAATGGCGCCCCGCCCGAAGGGCGGGCGGGGAAATCCGAAATCCGAAATCCGAAATCCGAAGGGCGGAGGACGGAGGGGGCATGGGGCATAGGGGCTAACTTAGTGGCTCGAAACGGAAGCGGAGTGCGCCCGTCCTCGGGCGCAGCAAGCAGCAAACTTCGAACAGGCGGAGCAGTTTAACACGTACTCCCATCCGCAAACG
>CAZZFF010000009.1:0-56317 GCA_964653485.1 uncultured Verrucomicrobiota bacterium
GAAGCGATAAAAAAGTGCTCGGAAGACCGGTGTCATGTTTTCAACCGAGGATGCCACACCTTAATCCTGATCTTAATCTTAATCCGCCCAACCCCAATGCCTTTCCGGCCATCTAAAGCCCAGGCAAATGGACTTTTCCCCCATTGCTGTTGCAAAACCGCCCTATGCGAGCCAAAACTCATGCGTAATCCTTTGGATCATGAATGACCCGAGCCGACGCGACCTGGCCCATGACTTAATCCTGCCAACACTTCTGTTCGTCGCCCTCGGGGCGATGACCTGGGCCATCCGCGGCTGCTCGGGCTTCGGCGCCGTCAACGGGTGCGTTTTTGCCGGAGTAACCTGGGGGGCTGCGTGGTGGTTCCTGGCCCACGACCCGGGAGGCCGCCAATCGCGCCCTTACGCGTCGGGGTGGATCATCCTGGCGCTGACGGTGGGAATCGGCATGGCGGGAAACCGGGGTTGGATGCAGTGGCCCAGCTTTTTCGAGGGCCGCCTCCAGACCAACTCCCCGGGAGGGAAATGGGTTCCCATCCCCAGGGAATACGGCTTCCTGTGGCTCTTCATCGCCGGGGTCCCCTGGGCGGGCCTGGGCGCGTGTATGCTGGCCTGGTGCGGGTCGCATCGCCCCGCCGGATGGAAGGCTTGGGGCTTGCGCATTCTCTGCGGCATCGGCATGGCCTGCCTGGCAAGGGTTCTCTTCGACCACCTGCCGGAGGTCTTTCTCCCGCTTTACAAGTCCATGCAGGCCCAGTACGCCGACGCCCACGCCAACCCCAATCTCCGCCGCCTCGTTAATGATAACCGCGCCGCAATCACTCATCTGGGGTTGTACCTGGGCTTGCTCCTCTTCGAGGCGGCCCGAAAGGACTGGCGGAGCGTCAAGCTTATCGCGACTGTGGGCCTGGTCAACGGCCTCGGCTGGGCGGCCTGCCAGAACTGGCGTTGGGCGGCGGGAGTTTGGCCGCGGGCCAATTTCAACTTCTGGCGATGCTGGGAGTCCAGCGGCGGCATCAGCATCGGCTTGGCCTACGGCCTGGCCTACTACTGGGCCAATCGCCCGCCGGCCGAAGCGGAACGCTCAAGGCTCGGGATGAGGTTGGGCAATGCCTGCCCGAACCTGGAGCGGTTCGGGGCCTATCTTGGCTTGCTGTTGGGCCTGGGCCTTTCGATCAAGAACGGGCTTAAAGGCTGGGCCAACATCTATGTCGGCAACGAGGAGCATTGGGACCACGTCCTGTGGCGGACCATTGGCCCGTTGATGCTGCTCGGCCTGGCCGCTGTGATTGCCAGGATTCGGTCCCGTCCAACCCCGCCCGGCCTTGATGCCGACCTGTTCCCCCACGCCTGCCGCCTGATGTGGCTCGTGCTGATTGTGCAGAACGTTATCGCGCAGCTTGTCACCGGACCGCTCAGCGATTGGAACGAGGCGGCGTTCAGCATCTATTATGGCCTCCTCTTCCTCATCTCGGCGGTCATCGTCCACCACTATCAGTGGACCAAGCGCCATGCCTGCTCGCCGCTCTTGCCAGGCGGCGCGTCGTTACGGTAGGCTCCGGCGCATGATTCAAGCACGACTGACTTTTTTGGCGGTTTTGGCCGGGTTGAGCGTGGCCGCTTTGGGGGCCGAACCGGCGGCCAAGGCGGGGCTGACGGCGGACCAGCAGAGTTGTGTGGGCAAGGCCAAGCGATTCGAGAGGGCGGGGTGGGTCTATCTGCACGTCGAAGGCGAGGCGTGCGACAGGGGATTTCAGCACGGGTATCTCCTGGCAAAAGAGATAGCCGAGGGCTTGAGGATGACCCGCGCGTCGTGGGAACATGAGAGCGCGATGCCGTGGACATGGCTGGTGACCCACGCGGCGGCAATGTTCGTCTCGAAGATCGACGCCGAAAACCTGGCTGAACTCGACGGGATAGCCCGGGGGGCGCGGGCGGCGGGGTTCGATGTCTCGCGGGATGATGTGATTGCCTACAACGGGATTATCGAGCTCCAGGAATATTGGTGGCCCATCCAGGTCAAGAAGCTCAAGGATGCGCCTCTGGGCGGAACGGCCCGGCAGTCGTGCAGCTCTTTCGTCGCGACCGGGAGTTGGACCAAGGACGGCAACGTGGTGCTGGGCCATAACACGATGCAGGGCTATGCCGATGCGCTGCCGAGGGTCGTCGAGGACATCGCCCCCTCCAAGGGGCACCGCATTCTCTGGCAGACGACGGCGGGGTGGATTCATAGCGGAACCGACTTCTTCATCACCGACGCCGGGTTGGTGGGGTCGGAGACGACAATCGGCGGCTTCGATGGATTTGACACCAATGGGATTCCGGAATTCACGCGGATGCGGCGGGCAACGCAGGATGCCGCGTCGCTCGACCAGTGGTGCGAGATCATGAAGCGGGGGAACAACGGCGGCTATGCCAACGCGTGGCTGCTCGGCGATGTCAACAGCCGGGAGATTGCGCGGCTCGAGCTGGGCTTGAGATACGTCGCCTGCGAGAAGAAGCGCGACGGCTATTTCATCGGCTCCAACGTCGCCGAGGACCGGAAGATTCTCAAATTGGAGACCGACGAAAATGACGCGGACATCCGGCTGTCATCCGTGGCCAGGCGGGTGCGGTGGAAGCAACTCATGAAGGACCACGCGGGCAAAATTGACGTCGAGTTGGCCAAACGGTTCGAGGCCGACCATTTCGACGCATTTCGAGGCAAAGTGTGGCCCGGCGGCAAGAGCCTGTGCGGCCATTTTGAGCGCGACCCGGAGGCCAACGGCCGCGGGGTGCCCTTTGAATGCAGCGGCACGGTCGATGGAAAAGTGGTGGACGCCGCGATGGCGAAACAGATGTCGTTCTCGGCGCGGTGGGGAGCGGCGTGCGGAATGCCCTTTGTGGCCGGGAAGTTCCTGGCCGCGCATCCGCAGTTCGACTGGATGACCGGTCTGCTCAAGGACAGGCCAGCCGAGCCCTGGGCGGTTTTTACGGCGGGAGAGTGAAGGGGAATTACGGCTTTCCAGCCCGCCACGCGGCGCTTAGATTGAACCATGAAACGTCCGGAAAGAAAACGTGTCCAGCGGCATCGAAGGACGGCGCCGCCGCAGGGTGTGGACTTGGCGGCCGTGGCGAATGAGGCTGTGTACGTGGGTAGTCCTGAGCACAAAATGACGCCTTCTTTCGCCGGCCATCCCGCCCCACGGTCGGACGCTTCTATATGCGACCCATCTCTGGCAAATCAGCGGCACGTGGTTCAATCCTGGCTTCGTGAATCGCTGCGCCTGGGAAACTGCGGTGGGCCTTGGGAGGGACGGTTTCCTCGTTACGTTTGGAGAAAGACGAACGAGGGCGCCCACGAAGCCCGGCTCACCAATCGCTTAACGGGAGAGTATAAGGGTTACCCGATAGGTTTTGACGAATGTCCGATTCAAGCGACAACTTGAGAATCTCGATTGAGTGGGAAGACCCGTGTTCCGCCAAGGGCGAGGAGTTGCGCGCAACTTGGTGTCGTCTTTCAATCCATGTCGGGCAGACGCCGGTCACTCGTGTCCACGATGAGCGGGCACAAACCGTTCGGGAGGCGGTTTACTGCTCCGCTTACCCGTTGGCGGAGTGGTTTGCCTTCAATTGGTGGGCGCTTCTCAACGAGTCTGAACGCCCATCATCGGCGGCAGAGCGGCATAATTTGCGGTTTGCCCGCGAAGGATTTGCACTGCCGGACCTGGAACTGTTCTCCGAAGACTCTGCCGTCCGGGCCACCTGGAGGGCATATAGGCCGGCGTCTGCGCCTGTGCGGTTTCTCGATGAGGGGTTCGCGCTTTTAGACAGGAACGCTGTCGTCTCGGAGATTCGAACATTCGTCGGCAAAGTTGTGGCGAGACTGGAATCGCGAGGGGTGTCGCGCACCCGTCTGACTGAAGAATGGACTGCGATTCGCGAGACATCAGGCGCGGAAAGGGAGTTCTGTGAGACGGCGGGTGCTTTGGGTCTCGACCCTTACGATTTGGAGGACAAGCTGGCGGACGAGATTCTCTCCATTGCAAAGAGCATCCCTGTCGAGATCAAGCGGGAGTTTTTTCTTGCGGCGGACTCGACCAGGCTCAGCCAACAGGCCCGCTGGATTTCGAGGTGCCTCCGACGGTTGGGGGACTACGAGGCGAAGACGAGATACGCCGGGAAGAAGGGCCTTTACCGCACGCCACCGCAATCATTGACTCCGTGGCAAAGTGGATACCACCTTGCACGGAGATTCAGAGCGGAGTTTCGCGTGGGCAATCCCACCAAGCCGGTCGGCATTGACAAGCTGGGCGGCTTAAAACATGGAGAGCTTCCCGTTATTTGGGTAGGTGAGGAGTGTCAGTTCGATGGCGTAGCCAGGCTCGCAACAGAGTTCGGGCCGCAAGTGGCCACATCAAAAAATCGGGAGAGCAGCAGGACTTATCTTTTAGCGCGGGCGCTTTGTGAATACCTCTGCGGCGATTCGGCTGAGTCGGCGCTGTTGACTCGAATCAGTTCCGACAGGCAGAAGCGCAACCGGGCATTTGCGGCAGAGTTGCTCGCGCCCGCCGAGGGCATTCGCAAGCTGTTATCCGGTTCGCGAATTCCCCGCGAAGAAATTAGCGAAGTCGCGGCGCACCTGGGCGTTTCGGATTGGCTCGTCGAGCATCAAGTGCGGAACCACCGGATAGCGACGGTCGAAGGAACCGTCCCACTGCCGGCAGCCGCGTAAGCCTCCGTCCGGAAACAACCGTCGGCGAAGAAAACGTCACCGCGGAATGACGGGCAGCACCAGGTGCGAGGGATGGTCGCGGTCGTGAAAAATCGTCTGCTTGGCAGCCAGAAGCTCGGTATCGGTCCCGAAGGGCTTGCCGCTGTTCGGGTTCCGGTCGAAGCGCGGGTAATTGCCGCTCGCTATCTCGACGCGGATGCGATGGCCCCTGCGGAAGAGATTGCTGGTGACCCACAGATCGATGTCGAACTGCCGGGCTTGGCCCGGTTCCAGGAGCACAGCCTGGCTCCGGCCCTGGCTGTAGCGGGCGCGGATGATCCCGTCGCACATATTGTAAGCCTTTCCCTCCGGATAGACGTCCACCAGCTTGCCTGTGAAGTCCGTGTCCGGCGCGCTGGAAGCCGCGTACAGGACCAGCCTGACCGGCCCGGTGACCTCCACGTCTTGATCGAGAGGGGCCGTGGTGTAAACCAGCACGTCCTCGCGCTCCTCCACTTTCGCTTGGTCATAAGGCCCCGCCGGCGCCCCCACAAGATTGTTTCCGCCCAGCGACGGGACCGGGTTGTTCCCATCGTAAGTGAATCCGTCGGCGGCCTCCGCCTCCGGCCCGGTCGTGCTCAGCCCGCCGTCGCCTTTGATCGAGTTGGCGTGGCCCGCTCCGTGCAGAAAGTAGGAGACGTACTGGGTGCGCTTGAGCGGCCATTCGCCCTCGCCGCGCCAGCGGTTTTCACCCATCACAAACAGGTAGCAAGCAGGCCACTCCTGCACGCCGCTCTCATGCCCCTTGAGCCAATACTCGAACCACTTGAACTGCAGGTCCCCCAGGTTGAGGCTCGCCTCCTGGCCGAAGTCCAGCTCTCCCACCTTGCGCCCGCCCACCCCGTGGGTCCACGGACCCATGACCACAAGCTGATTGCGGCGGACCAACCGGTTGTTCGACGACGCCCGCACCTTGGCGGCCAAATCGAGGGTCGTCTTGGCGAAAATGTCATACCAGCCGCCGACATTCAGAATCGGCACGGTCACCTCCTCGTAGTGGTAATCGATCCCGCGCTGCTTCCAATAATCGTCGTATTGGCTGTGTTTGACCCAGTCATCGAGGTAACCCACTTTCTTGTCGAACTGGTCGCCGAACGTTTGCAGAGGCAGATGCCGGTAGGCCTCCACCAGCTTGCCCGGGTCCAGGGCTACGCCGCCCACAGCCGCGCCCCAGCCCATGAGCAGCCCGAGTTGCAAGGCCCCGCCGGGATACGCCATCTCATAAGCGTTGTCGAAAGGCACTACCGGCGCCATGGCCTTGAGGTAGCGGCTGGCCTTCGGCGCCGCAGCCCATTGCGTCCACCCCACATACGAGCCCCCCGCCGTCCCGATCTGCCCGTCGCACCACGGCTGTCCGCCCGTCCATTCCTGGGTGTCAAAGCCATCCTCCGCCTCGTAGCGGAACGGGTCCCATACCCCCTCGGATTTCCCACGCCCGCGGCAATCCTGGACCACCATCACGTAGCCGGCGGCAACGTAACGTCGCGCCTCGCCCCAGTTCCCATCCGGCCGCCCGTATGGTGTGCGCTGCAAAATCACCGGGAACCGGCCCTCGGTCGTGGGGCGATAGACGTTCGCAACGAGCCGCACGCCGTCCCGCATCGGCACCTTCACCTCAGGCTCGAAAATAAATGGAGGCTGACTTTCCTCCCCCAGAAGCCAACCGCCAAGCAAAAGCTGCGCCGCCAAGAGCCAAAAAGGCGATCCAACCCGGCGAAGCCTAAGACCACTTCCGCAACCGAATTTGCCGGCGTTGTTCAGGGAGAATTGAGTTCGAAGCACTGGTTTTTGGCTCACGACGGCAGGCTATGCCGAGCACCCCGGTCGTGCAACAGAAAATGGCTCGAGCGACACCGGATGGGCGCATCGGAGGTTTTTCCCGGATGGGCACGTGTTGCGAAGTGCTGAATTTACCAATACCAAATTCTCAATGTTCAATTCCCAATCAGCCTCTTCCGAAAAGTCTGGGATGCGCGCCCGCCGGATGTTCCTTCCAGACCTCGTGCGGTCCAAACGCGCCCTGGCATCAGGCCTCTTCAGCCCCCGCCTTGGCGATGCTCTCCTCCAGGATCGAGAAGGCCAGGCGCAGTTCCTCCTCCGAGACGGTCAGGGCTGGTGTGAGCGTGAGAATGTTGCCCATCGTCACTTTGAAATTCAGGCCGCGCCGAAGGCAGTCGTACATGACGCGCTCGGCCTCGGCGTTGGCCGGCTGAGCGGGTTCGTGATTGCGCACCAATTCAATTCCGAGCAGCAGGCCCAACCCGCGGACTTCGCCAATCAGCGTCTGGCTGCGCGCCATTCGGCCCATCTCCCGCAGCGCCATTTCGCCGAGGGTCCCGGCCCGGCCAACCAGGTTCTCATCGGCAATCACCCGCAGAGTGGCCAACGCGGCGGCGCAAGCCACCGGGTTCTTCTCGTGAGTGTAATGGCCCAACGAGTGTTTTGCGGCGACGTTGAGTTTCTCGCTCGCCAGCACGGCCGCCAGCGGCATGATGCCGCCCCCCAGCCCTTTGCCGAGCACGACAATATCCGGCACAATGCCGTAATGCTCGAAGGCGAACATGCGGCCGGTGCGCCCAAGGCCGATCGGGATTTCGTCGAGAATGAGCAGCGTTCCGTGCTTGTCGCACGCGGCGCGAATGCGCTTCCAGTAATCCAGCGGCGGAATAAAGGGCGTGCAGCGGACCGTTTCGGCAATCACCGCCGCCACGTCCCCTTCCTTCTCCAACACGTACTCGACATAGTCGGCGCAGGACAGGTTGCAGGCCTTCCCGCACTTGAAGGGGCACCGGCGATGGTCCGGCGGCGGGACATGTTCGCAGCCCGGCAGCAGGGGTCCGATGCCCTCCCGGAAAAGGGCTTCGCCGCCCACGGAAATGGCGTCCAATGACGCGCCGTGGAACGACTCCCACATCGAGACGAACTTGAAGCGCCCGGTGGCCACTCGGGCTAACTTGAGCGCAATCCCGATGGCGTTCGTGCCTCCCGGCGCCAGCAGCACCCGTTTCAGGTCTCCGGGCGCCAGCGCCGTCAATTCCGCGGCCAACTCGATCGCGGGCTCGCAGGTGTAGCGCCGCGTGCAAAAACTCAACTTGTCGAGTTGTTCCTTGATCGCCGCGATGACCCGCGGGTGCCCGAACCCAACCTGATGCACATTGTTGCCGTGGAAATCCAGGTAGCGCCGGCCCTCGACATCCTCGATCCACGAGCCTTTCGCCGAGCGGAGCGCGTTCAGGCACGGTGTGGACAAAGACTGGTGCAGAAACAACGAGGCATCCTTCTCCAGAAGCCCGCGCGTGGCCGGCCCGATCTCGCCGCTCATCCACTTCGCGCGCTGGCTGGATAGATTGATGTCTCCTTCGGAAACAGAGACCTGCTTGCCCGGCCGCGGGCGGAGGTTTTCAGGGCTGTTCATATTTGGCGACTCTCTCGGCATTGTACGAGCTCGGTTCATTCGTTTCCAGGCGCGAAAGACGAGCCTCGAGGGTCGAGGTCGCCCGGTGCGGCCGCCCCTCGATACCCGGCACTCGCCCCTTCGATGTCCGACCGCTCACGGGCCGAAGTCCAGGTTCGCATTTTCGAATCATTCCCCGAGCAAGAACTTGTGATGGCGCCCCAGCCAGTACGGCAGGAGGAAGGCCGCGCCGTCGTCCTCGCGCCGCCCTCCGGCCCCGCCGTCCACCACGAACGGGTTGCTGTTCCACTTCATGACGGGCCTCTCGTCGGGCGGCAGCAAGGTGAGCGCCTCCCGATGCCCGGCGCGATCCGGCGGCCCAGCCCAGGCAATGTCCGCGCGCCCGGAGTTCATCACGTCCCATTCGAGGGTGTCCATCGGCATCCGGTACAGTGTCCGGACCGCGTCGGCCAAATCCGCTTGCGGCGCCCCGGGCTGCCCGATGAGGCGGATGAACGTCCATAGCGGACATGCCTCGCGTTGAATATTCTTCCACCACTCGTCCAGCGCGTGGCGATAGGCCTTCAACAGACCGGGGTCTCGCTCGTATCGAAACACGCCGTAGAACGGCAGCATGGCCAGTTCCTCGTCCGAGTAATTCAACTCGGTCCGAAACTCGTTCACCCGTCCGATCCAGTCGGCGTACTTCAAGTCCCGCGCAACCTTCAGGTATTCGTCTTCATAACGCGCCTGCCCCGTGACATGCGCGGCAGTCTTCAGGAAACTGAGCAGTTGCAGGCTGTTGAGCGCGCGCTCGTCCGGCTGCACGGCCAGCTTTTCCGGCGACCACCAACCCCACGTCGTCGGCTTCCCATCGACATCGATGAGCTGATAGCCGTGCTCCAGGATGTGGTCCATGATGCGGGCGCATGTTTGTGCGACGCGCCGTTTCAGCGGCTCGTCGGGCAACAAATCATGCGCAATCCCAAAAATGAAAAAGTGGCCGACGATTTCGTCGGAACTGGTGTCCGCCTTCCAGTAGTACTGTCCGTCCTGGGTCCAGTGCCACACGCCGTCACTGGGCATCGGGTCGCCTTTGCGGATGAACGAGCGCGCCGGAAAACCCCGCCGGCCCGCCACCTCTTCCAGGAACAGAATCGCCTCGATGGACTTCCGCGCCCTGGCCAGGCTCTCGGGTGATTGCGTCACCGCGTAACGAAAGCACTCCGCCGCCGCATAGATCGAGGTCCAAAGGCCGTCGTTGTCGTCGTCCGTGGGTTGGTTGCTGGAGACATCCCCCGCCACCCGCAGATTGGAGCCGGCTACCAGGCCGTAGCGATCATGCCGCGCGGCGATGCGCTGCTCGAAATGCTCCGCCTTCCGCGCAAGCGTCAGCGGCTTGAGTTCGATGTGCGAAACCCCCGTGTGCGTGCGCGCCCAAACACCGCCCTCCTGGTCCGCCACAAGTTGCTCGACAGCATCGTCGGGCAGGTAACGCTTGCCTGCCAGGTATTGCCGGCGATCCCGCTCCGGGGCCGCCAGGTCCAGCCGCATCAAACCCTGGGGCGTGCCCAGCCAGAGCGCGCCGTCGGCGGCGCGCGCCAGGGCGGTGATGTTGCCGACCGGCAACGGGATGGCGCTCGCCCGAAGCGGCGCCGGGACCGCCGGGTTCGTCAGACTGTAAAACGTGCGGACCTTTTGCGGGTAGGGGGCCAGTTGAATCGGCTCGAATGCCAGTGCGGAACCGCCCAGCATGATCGCCAGTCCCAGGGTCGCGCTGAAGCGGTTCATCTCACTTGTCGGACCAGGCTGCGGTCGATCCCGACCCGGAACTTGTCTGTGGCCCGCGCATTCATCTGTCAACTGTGCATCATCCCTGGACAACTTCAAGCCCTTTGAACCTGCTGCCTTTGCGTCATTTTGCTTCGGCCCTGTCCCCCTCGGCCTTGAGCCGTTGCCGCTCGGCCGCCTTGGCGAATGGATAGTAAACCGACATCGCGATGACGATCGAGACCGCGCCCCAGACGGCGGCCTTCCAGTCCCCGCCCGAAACCAGGTAGTGTCCGATGATGGGCGGGGTGGTCCAGGGCACATTGACGAAAGGCTTGTGTATCACCCCCCATTGCATGAGCAGGTAACTGCTGGCGGTGAGGATGAGCGCGTTGAGGATGTAGGGCATCATGAAGATCGGATTGAGCACGATGGGGAAGCCAAAAAAGATGGGTTCGTTGATCTGGAAAATCTGCGTCGGCAGCGAGAGCCGGCTCACGTCCCGGTAGCCCGGCTCCTTCGAGTTCCACATGACGAGCGCCAGCGCAATCGTCGCCCCGGTCCCCCCCACGTTGACGAAGGTGGTGAAAAACCCGTAGGCGGTCACGTAGGGCAGGGGTTGTCCCGCGCTCATTGCCTGGACGTTCGCCGCCAGGTATTGCAGGAAGACCGGCGCGACAATCGCATCCATGGCGTTGTCGCCATTGATGCCCACGGACCACAAGAGCGTTACCAGGAACGCGTACACCAGGATTCCAGGCAGTGTGTTCAGCGCGAAAACCACCGGCTTGAACGCGGTCTGCACGAGGTGGTCAATGTCCGTCCCCAACACGAAGCGGATGACCCAAAAGACCAGCACCAGAAAGCACAACGGGCTGAGCGACAGGAACGATTCATAAACCACCGCGGGCACGTTCTTCGGCAGCTTGATGACGATGTTCTTGTCCGTGAACCACTTCTGGGTCCTGACGCACACCAGCGCGATGACGACCGCGGTGAACAGCCCCTTGGAGCCAAGGTTGTCCATGGAAAACGCGATGTCCCCCGGCTTTTCACCCAGCTTCAGCTCGATCATCAGGAAGACCACCGTGGCCATCGTCGCGCTCACGATGGCCTCCTGCTTTAACTGCTTCCCCAGGTCGTAGCCGATGGCAAAGCACACGAAAACCGAGAGCAGTCCGAATGTGGCGGTGACCGGCACTTGCAGAAGCCGGAGATACGGAGCCACAATCTTGTCCCAGCCGGCCACCGGCAGGAAGGAGACGATGATGAAAAGTCCCCCGATGATTGTCAGCGGCACCACCGAAACCATCCCTGCGCGGATGGCGGACAGATAAGTGTTCTCGCTCAGCGCCGTGAGCGCCGGCACGATGTGTTTGTTGAGCAATCCTGCCGGGTTCACGGATTCTTTGACCATTGGCTCAGGGCTGTTGGCAAACCATAAACCCGTTCATGCCTGCGATGGAAGCTGACCTTTCAGGCCCTTGCCCATGTAAACACACCCGTCCTTCCCCTCGCCGACGCGGACCAACTCCCGGAAGCCCAACCGCTCGTAGAATCCTGCTGCCTTCGTGTTCATAAGGCTCATGCCCAGGTGTGCGCCCGGGCTGCCGCGTTGGCGCAGTCGGTCCATGACCTGTTCGAGCATCCGCCGGCCAAAGCCGCGGCCCTGTGCCCGCGCCAGGAGATCAATATGCAGATGAGACGGGTAGGCCGCATAAGGCTCAGGCGTGAAGTAGTCGGGATTGTGATACCAGTGATAAACGGTTTGCACGCGAGTCCATTGGCCCGGTTCGCCGTGCGGCGCGGGAAATCGTTCACACAATGCCGGGCGCCACTCCTTTTCGTAGCGCGCGTAAAACGCCCGCGAATCATAGGCCCCCAGCGCGTAGCCGCAGATGCCCTGCGCGTCTTCGAGGATCAGGGCCATCTCAGGTTCGTAGGCCAGGTAGGGGCCGACGAAGAGCCGGCCCAAGGCATCGGGGTCTTCGCGGTAAAACGCCTCGCCGTCCTGGCCGAAGTCGCCGGTCTTGAGGCAAACATGGTAAGCCCCCGCCTGGTCGCCGGCCCGGGCGGGTCGAATGATGCAATCGTTCATAGGCTGGAGGAGGCTGGAGGCAAGGTGTTGTCTATGGTTTGCATGGTGCCAATGTCGCGCGCGGGGGCAAATGTGCCATCGGGTCGCTGGACGAGCAAGCGTTGCAGCCTCGCCACCAGCCCGCCGCGGTAGGTGCCCGGCAGGTGAAAGTCCGAGCGGCAGGCGGCGTTCGCGCCCCCGGCCCCGGACTTGAATTCGACGTACCCCTCGAGAAGGTCCAACTCCTCACGCAGTTCCCAGATGCGCCGGCTCAGCGCATGAAACAGCGGCCGTTGGCGAAGCTCCGTCATGCGCACGCAAAACTCCCGCAACCGCGCCGCCTGGCGCCGGAAGAGAGCGGCGTCTTCCCGCCATTCGGAGGGATCGCTTGCCAGCAGCTTTCGCGCCCGTTCGATGAGCGCCTCGGCCTCCGGGCCTTCCTGGTGCGGCAGGTAATAACAGTCTCCGAAGAGGACCAGGTCCTCCAGCGTCACCGGCTCGCCGAGCGTCGCAAAGCGCGGCAGCCATTCCCGCATCGCGGACAGATAAGCCTCCCGGGCGTCCCATCCCTCCGCGCAATGGATGAACTTTGCCAGCGTGCGCAGCGGCACGAAATTCAACACAAACTCGTTGTTCGGATTGCTCAGCAAGCCGCCTGTTTCAGCGCGCAGCTCCGGCGCTCGCCCGGCATACGGGCCGCAGTAGAACCGGCGCCCGTCGTAATCGTTGGCGTGGAGGTTGTCCCAAATGACGGGCTTGCGGCGCAGAATCTCTCCCACTTCCCGGACGTGGGCCGCGGAAATCTCGCGGGAGACGATCTCCGGCCCGGTCCATAACACGTCGATCCCCGGCGACAGCTCCCGACCGAGCGTGGACAGATACCCCTCTCCGCCCAACTTGCGGTCGGCCATCCGCCCGCAATACGGCGTGGGACATAGAAGAAACCGGCCCTCGCGGCTGCGCTCCCGCGTCCAGCCGAACAGGGCATTCGCCACCTCGCACTGCGCCGAAGCGAACGAACGCCGCCCGGTCGCATCCGCGGCGACCGGCCGCTCCGGAATGTCATCGAAGAGCAAGGCGAAGTGCCGGCATCCCAACGCGAGCATCTGCTCAAAACGCCGCTTCAGATGCGCCAGCTCCGTCTCGCTGCCGAAGCGAATGTCCAGTCCGGGGCTGAGCGCGTAAATGAACCGGATGCCCTTATGCTCGCAGGCGCGGACCAACTCCCCCAGCGCGGCCGCTTCCGGCTCCGAGTAAAGCTCGCGCCAGACCGCGCGATGCTTCAAGTCGTCCTTGGGCGCGTACAGGTAAGTGTCGAGTCCCCAGCCGGCCATCCAATCGAACAACTCAAATCGCTCCGCCGGCGACCAAGGCTCTCCGTAAAAGCCTTCGATCACCCCTGCCAGGAAATCAGCCGTCGGGCGCGTCGCCATCTGTTCTTGCGCCAGCAAGCTACGAGGCGGGCAGATCATTTGGCAAGGCTTGAAATCCGAGGGCTTGAAATCCGAGGGCTTGAAATCCGAAATCCGAAATCCGAAATCCGAAGGAAATCCGAAATCCGAAATCCGAGGAGTGCATCCGGTCGCTCATTCGGTGCGGCCGCCGCGCGTCGCGCAAGCGCCTGTGGCCTGAGTGCCGCGTGCGGTGCCTGTGCCGGAAAGCTCTCCGCTCTCCGGCTTCGGATTTCGGATTTCGGATTTCCTTCGGATTTCGGATTTCGGGCCTTCGGATTTCGGCTTTCCGCTCCCCTCCACTCAACGCTCGACACCCGCCGGTTGCCGCCCGACACTCCTTCCCATGAGCGACGCACTGGCACTCTTTGGCGGGAGCAAAGTCAGGACGAAACCCTTCACAAGCTGGCCGCTGTTTGGCGATGCGGACGAACGGCGGCTGCTGCGCGCGTTGCGCAGTGGCAAGTGGGGAAAGCTCGACGGTGATGAGGTGGCCGAGTTCGAGCGCCGGTTCGCCGCCATGCACGGCTGCAAACACGGCATCGGAGTTGTCAACGGCACGATTTCACTGCGCATCGCCCTGATGGCCGCCGGCATCCAGGCGGAGGAGGAAGTAATCGTGCCGCCGTACACGTTCCTGGCGACCGCGACGGCGGTGGTGGAGACCAACGCTGTTCCGGTCTTTGCGGACATCGACCTCGAAACGTTCAACCTCGACCCGGTCTCCGTCGAGGCCGCCATTACGCCGCGCACGCGGGCCGTCATTCCCGTCCATATAGCGGGGCAGGCCGCGGACATGGACGCGCTCACGGAGGTTGCCAGGAAGCACAACCTCGTCGTCATCGAGGATGCCGCCCACGCCCACGGCGCGCTTTACAAAGGGCGCCCCGCCGGCTCGCTCGCTCCCATGGGCTCGTTCTCGTTTCAATCGAGCAAGAACCTCACCTGCGGCGAAGGCGGCATCATCACGACGAACGACGACTCCTTGGCCGAGGCCTGCCGCTCCATCCACAACTGCGGCCGCATGGCGGGCCGGCCCTGGTACGAGCACCACGTCATCTCCTCGAATTGCCGGCTCGGAGAATTTCAAGGCGCGGTCTTGAACTCCCAGTTGGACCGCCTGGAAGAACAGACCATAACGCGCGATCACAACGGCCAGTACCTCGCCGCGAAACTCGGCCGCATTGCCGGCATCCATCCGCAAAGACGCCCTCCCGAAATCACCCGCCACAGCTATCATCTTTTCCTGTTCCGCATCGACGCGAACGCCTTTGGCGCGCCGCGGGCGGCGGTCTTGAAGGCCTTGCAGGCGGAGGGCATTCCCGTCTCAGCCGGCTACGCCCTCCCGTTATATCGCCAGCCCTTGTTCCTCAACAAGGCATTCGGCCCCTACCTGCCGAGCGCCCGCCACACCCTCGATTTCGCCAAAGTCCATTGCCCGAACTGCGACAAAATCTGCGCCGAGCAGGGGGCCTGGCTCGAGCAGAGTCTGTTTCTCGGCACGGAATCCGACATGGACGATATCGCGCGCGCCTTTGAAAAGGTTTACGCTCACCGCCGCGCCCTCGCAAACCCCCAACCCGAATCTTGGTCCGAAGTCTAATCTTGCTCATTAGAATACAAAAAGTAGTGAGGTTAGGATTAGTATCAAGAATCTTCTATCCGGCACGCTGAACGTCACCGTCGCCGCCGTATCCCTGGGCGAAAGCGATGGCCGGTATCTTGACATCCTCGTAAAGCTGTGTTAGGGGACGGCCCACTATGAATCAGGGAAAATCGCTGTTCTCCCGTCTTATTCCGTTCATCCTAATCGCCGCCGCGGTTCCCGTCTCGGGGCAAGTGACCGGGTCTTTGGCGATTACCAATCTCGCGCAAGTCGAGGGCGGTTGGCTGCTTGGCTGGCACTCAAGCCTCACGGGCGCCGCCTACACCGTCCGGTTTCAGGATACTCTCCAGGACGGCGTATGGCGGTCGCCCGCCTCGTCCGTTCTGTTCCCGGTGGCGTCGAACCAGTGGTTCGACGCGGTCGGCACCAATGCCGCGCGCCTTTACCAGGTCGTGGGGGTCCCGGCGGCCGAGCGCGGCAAGGTGCTCGCGGTGAACTACAGCAATACCCTCTCGGCGGCCACCTTGGCTTTCCTGTTCGATTTTGCCGGCATCCCGATAACGCCGCAGTACAACGTGCGGCTTTACAAGGTCGACTACGAGACCATCACTCCACTGGGGGCGCGCACGATTGCATCGGGCGCGCTGCTGCTGCCTGAGGACACAGGCTACGCCCTGCCGCTGGTGAGCTACCAGCACGGGACACTGACGCAAACCAATTCAGCCCCCTCGTCCATGGACCTGAGCGGCGAGGTGTCGGTCGGCATCGGGTTCGCCACGACGGGCTACGCCGCCGCGGTGCCGGACTATCTGGGGCTGGGCGATTCGCCCGGGCTGCATCCTTACCTCCACGCGCGGTCTGAGGCGACCGCCTGCGTCGACATGCTGCGGGCGGTCAGGACCATTTGCGCGACCAACGGCTTTCCCCTCGCGAGCCGGCTTTTCCTTTGCGGCTATTCCCAGGGCGGCCACTCGACCATGGCCTTGCAGCGCGAGCTCGAAGCCTATCACACCAACGAGTTCACCATCACCGCTTGCGCGCCCATGGCGGGACCTTACGACTTGTCCGGCGTCACCACGGACGACTTCCTCGACGGCGCCCCGAATCCCAATCCCTACTATTTCCTTTGCCTGCTGGGCGCTTACCAGGATGTCTATCATCTGGGGCCGAGCCTGGCCAGCCTCCTCGCCCCGCCGTACAACACCACGTTGCCCCCGCTCCTGAACGGCAACACCAGCGGCGCCCAAATCAACGCCGCCATGCCCACGAACGCGGTCCAAGTCCTGCAGACGAATTTCCTGGCCGCATTTAGATCGAACCCGCGCCACCCTTTCCGCCTCGCCCTCCAGGAGAACGATGTATACCTCTGGAAGCCGGTCGCGCCCATGCGGCTATACCAGTGCTCCGGCGATATGGACGTCGACCCCGCCAACTCGCAAATCGCCTTGGCCTCTTTCCAGGCCCTCGGCGACACCCAGGTCCAATTCTTCGACCCCCTCCCCGGCGCCGACCACGACACCTGCGCCCAACCGAGTCTCTTGCTCGCGAAGACCTGGTTCGATTCCCTGCGGTAGCCGTCGCGCCGCCCGCCTCGGGCATGACCGCTGAGGGGTGATGCGGACCCGATCAAGAACGGGTTCAAATGGCGCGAATTATCGGCGTTCTTTAACCGGTTGCCCGCCAGGCCAACAGCATGTATGCTCAGTCAAATGTGTCTGGCAATTCCGGGGAAAATCACCAGTATCAGCGGGGACGAAGGGCTGATGCGCGTCGGCAAAATTGACTTTGGCGGGATTCAAAAAGAGGCCAACCTGGCCTGCGTGCCTGAAGCCAAAGTGGGCGACTATGTAATTGTGCATGTCGGCTTCGCCATCAGCCGCCTCGAGGAGGCAGAAGCCAATGAGGTCTTCGAGTACCTGCGTCAGATGGAGGAGCTCAGCGAGTTGCAGCCCGTGGGGCCGGACGACCCAAGCTCGGGAGGCCCGGACAGGAGCGCCGGCGCCGTATGAAATATCTCGACGAGTACCGGGATGCTGAAGCCGCTCACAGGTTTGCCCGGGAGATCGCCCGCATCACCACGCGGCCATGGGCGATCATGGAGATCTGCGGCGGCCAGACCCACGCCATTGTCAAGTTCGGCATCGACGAGCTGCTGCCCAAGGAAGTCACGCTCATCCACGGTCCGGGGTGTCCGGTCTGCGTCACTTCCCTCGAGATGATTGACAAGGCGCTCGACATCGCCGCCCGGCCGGAGGTGATCTTCTGCTCGTTCGGGGACATGCTCCGGGTGCCTGGAAGCACGACCGACCTGCTGGCCGTCAAGGCCGCGGGCGGCGACGTGCGCATCGTGTACTCGCCGATGGATGCCGTGAAGCTCGCCGGCCCAAACCCCGGAAAAGAAGTGGTGTTCTTCGGCGTGGGGTTTGAAACGACCGCCCCGGCCACTGCGATGGCCGTCCGCCAGGCGGCCCACGAGGGTCTCAAGAACTTCTCGATGCTTGTTTCGCACGTCCTGGTGCCTCCGGCCATCGAGTCGCTCTTGAGCGCTCCGGATTGCCGCGTGCAGGGCTTCCTCGCCGCCGGCCACGTCTGCGCCGTCATGGGTTACGAGGAGTATCTCCCTATCGCTGCCCGCCACCGGGTCCCGATCGTGGTCACCGGGTTCGAGCCGCTGGACATCCTGCACGGCATCCTGATGGTACTGCGCCAATTGGAAACCGGTCGGGCGGAGGTCGAGAACCAATACACCCGCGCCGTCCGCAAGCAAGGCAACCTCCCTGCCAGGCAACTCATCCGCGAGGTCTTCCGGGTGGTTCCCCGCAAGTGGCGAGGCATTGGGCAAATCGCTCAAAGCGGGCTGGGCCTGAATGATGATTACAAGGCATTCGACGCGGAGATCAAATTCGGTGTGGCCGAACTCCGGGTCGAGGAACCTTCCGAGTGCCTGAGCGGCCTGGTCTTGCAGGGCAAATTGAAACCGCGCGAGTGCCCGGCCTTCGGCTCCCGCTGCACCCCCGAACATCCGCTTGGCGCCACTATGGTATCTTCCGAAGGCGCCTGCGCCGCCTACTACCGATACCGGCGCGAACCTGCCCCGGCCGCCGCCGGTTGATTTGACGACCTTCGGACTTTCCATCATGCACTCCCCAACTGACTTCACTCCGTCCTGTCCATTCCCGATTCAGAACTATCCGCGCGTCCTGATGGCCCACGGCGGCGGTGGCAGGCTGACGCACCAACTCATCTCCCGGATGTTCATGACGGCCTTCCGGAATCCGCTCCTGGAACCGATGCACGATTCGAGCGTGTTTGAAGTCGGCGGCCGGCGCCTGGCGTTCACGACCGACTCTTACGTGGTGCGGCCTTTGTTTTTCCCAGGCGGCGACCTCGGCTCCCTGGCTATCCATGGAACGGTCAACGACCTTGCAATGTCCGGCGCGCGGCCGCTTTATCTGAGCGCCGCCTTCATCATTGAAGAAGGGCTGCCCATGGAGACGCTGTGGAAAATCGTCTCCTCGATGCAGCAAGCCGCCCAGGCGGCCGGCGTCCAGATCATCACCGGCGATACCAAGGTGGTGGACAAGGGCAAAGGCGACAATCTCTTCATCAACACCGCCGGCGTGGGCCTGCTTGAACACTCGCTGACGATTGCCCCTCAGAGCGTCCGGCCGGGCGACGCCATCCTGGTCAACGGCGACCTGGGCCGGCACGGCATGGCAATCATGGCCGTTCGGGAGGGTCTCCAGTTCGATAGCGCCATCGAGAGCGATTCCGCCCCTCTGGCCGAAGCGGTGCTGGATTTGGTGCGCTCCTCCATCGAGATTCATTGCCTGCGCGACCTGACTCGCGGCGGCTTGGGCAGCGTCCTCAACGAGATTGCCGAAGGGGCCAATCTCACCCCGCTGGTCGAGGAGAACCTCATCCCCGTGCGGGAGGACGTCCGCGGCGCCTGCGAAATCCTGGGACTGGACCCGCTGCACGTGGCCTGCGAAGGCCGCTTCGCCGCCTTCGTTCCCGAGCGCGACGCCGACCGCGCCGTGGCTATCCTTCGCAAGCATCCGGCCAGCGTCGGCGCCTGCCGCATCGGCAAGGTCACCGGCCAGCACACCCCCCAGGTCCTGCTCAAGAGCACGCTCGGCACTCAGCGCATCCTCGATATGCTCAGCGGCGAGCAGTTGCCGCGTATTTGCTGAAAGCGATTTGCCGGAGCAGGAGTGTCTTCGGCGGCAGCGTCGTTTGACAGCCGGTTAGGCGAGAAATCTTGTGGCGTTTGCGTTCCGTTTTTGGCTACCTCAGACCATGCGTTCCTTCCGACATCTTCTCGCCGTCTCGAATCCATTCAGACCCGCCTGGTTCCGTCAGTGTCTTTTTGCCTTTTGGCTCATGGCCGCGCTTTGTGTCGGCGCTGGCGAGCAACCTGCGCCGACGCTTGAGTTGAACAACCTGGCGTTCTTTCTGGGCCGCGAATACTTCGTCCTGCGGAGCGGGCGGGCGCAGATGGTTGTGCAGGCGGACCGGGCGGACCTCGGGCCGGCCCTGACGTATCTTCTGTTCGACGCGGAGAATGCGCGCCAGAGCGCGGCCAAAGAGGGGGCGTTCAACTTCACGCCGGGCCAGGGGTTCGGGTCGAGCGGTCTGGTGGTGGAATTGGGGGGATTTCCCTTCACCGCCCTGGGCCACCGCACCGAGACACGCTGGGTGTCCGAGGATGGCATCCCGGCGGTCGAGGCGGTCTGGTGGGCGGGAGGCGTGCGGGTGACCGAGAGGATTTCCGCCCTTTCGACCAACGGGGTGTACCGGCGCGCCATCCGCCTGGCGGGCGCCCATCTGCTCGGGGAGGAGAGCGTCCTGTTGCGCCTGGCCTTGCCGCCGGGAGAGCGCCGGGCCGAGGGATCGTTCCTGCTCCAGAGCGGCCGCGGCGCCCGCACGGCGCTGGCCTCGCTCGGCAGCGCCCCCGCCCAGGTCTCGGAAGAAAAGGGCGCGCTCGAGATCGGCCCCCTGACCGTAACGCCGGGAGCCGAGACGCGGGTCGATACGTTGCTCTTCGTTCAAATCCCCGCCGGCGACGGGCAGGGCTTCCTCGATGAGGTGCGCGCCACGGCGGTCTCCGGGGCAGCGCCTGAGTTGGCAGCGACCCGCCGGAGTTGGGCTGCGGCCTCTTCGATTACAACGCCCGACCGCACCGTGCGGGAGTTGTTCGACAAGGCCCGTTTTGGGCTGCCGGGAATGATCGGGGATGAAGGCACGATGGACGCCGGCATTTTCGAGTACGGCGCCCAATGGGTGCGCGACACCTCGAACACCGCCCTCGGAGCGCTTCACGCCGGGCATTTCGAATTGGCCCGCGCAGCCCTGGTCCGCATCCTGACCAAGATGATCACGCCCGAGGGCGCAACCATGATCGCCGGCAGCTTCGATTCCCCTGACCGTGAGCAGTTTGACCAGATGGGCGAACTGTTGCATTGCCTGCGCGACTATTGCGACTGGACCGGTGACGACAGCCTGGTGCGCGAGCACCGCCAACTGTTGCTTGCCTTGATCGAGCGCCCCCTTCAGCCACGGTTCCGCGACGACACCGGGATGGTGCATAACCGGCGGGAGTTCTGGGAGAGGACTTTCGAGGATGCTTATGAACTGGCCTATCAGACGTATGTCATCCTCGGCCTTCGCGAGGCAATCGTTTTGGCTCCCGCCCTGGGCGCCCAGGACCGAGTGGCGCGCTGGGGACAGGAGGCCGAGCGGATTCAAAAGGCCATGCTCGAACACCCCACTCGCGCCCTGGTGGACCGGGGACGCCTCATCAAGCGTCGCAACCTCACCGGGGAGGTGGCGGACCGCCTGACGAACTCTCCCGGCTTTCAACCGGACGTGCCTTTGAACACCGAGAAGCATCACCGGCTGCTACCGGACGCCTCGATGGCCCTGCCCATCGCCTTGGGCGTCGTCGAACCCCGTTCTGAACTCGCCCGCCGCACGATCGAGGACCTCGAGCAGCTCTGGAACACTCGCTGGTCCGACGGCGGCTACGACCGCTACCACACCAGTGTCCAGCCCGATCAGCCCGGCCCGTGGCCCTTCGCGACCTGCTTTATCCTGCGCGCTCAGCACGAGGCGCGGCTCTTTGACCGCAGCCGCCGCTCCCTCGAATGGCTCAACACGGTCCAGGGCGGACGGGCAGGGGCGTGGTTCGAGGAAATCCCCTCCGTTCGTTCCCTCAGCCGCTCGTGCGGCCTGGTGCAGTGGACGTCCGGGGAAATCGCGCTCTTCGCCGTGCGCCACTACCTCGGCGTTCGCTTCGAGAACCGCGCCCTGGTGATTCGTCCGGCGCTGTATCCCGGCAGCCCTCCGGTCTCCGCCGATCTCCGCTTCCGGCAGGCGCGCCTGCGCCTGGACATCAACGGCAGCGGCCCGATCCGAAAAGCCGTCGTGAACGGTAAAACCGCGAGGCTCGACAAAGACGGCTCCCTCCGTTTGCCGCCCGGTTTCGAGGGCGGCACTGTCGTTTGCCTTGAATAGGTGGAATTAGCTTCAGTCTAACAATAAAGGGCTGCAAGTTGAGCAGCTCGATCGTGACCATTGCAATCTATGATAGCGAGAAAGCTCAAACGGCTCGGCTCGGTCGTAGCGGCAGCCTTACCGCTGCTTGCGAGCTACGCCCAAACACCGTCTTCCACACCCTCTTCGACGCCAGTGATGGCCGCGCCCACTCCGCCCAACCCAGGCGATGCCGCGCCGGACACAAAGTCCGGTTTTCCTCCGAATGTGGCCGAAGTGGTCAAGCTGGCCCAGTCGAAGGTGGGAGACGAGGTAGTCATCGCGTTCATCAAAAACTCACAGTCCCCTTTTGGCCTTAGCGCCGGCGATGTCCTTGCCCTCAAGGATGCGGGGCTCTCCTCGCCGGTTGTGGCGGCGATGCTCTCACACGATACCGGTTTGAAGCCCCGGCATGAGGCCCTCGCCACTCCTCCGCCCACCGCCTCAGGGACTCCGTCTCCTTCCTACACCTACCAGCAGAAGCTCTACGGGCCGGCTTCGGATGCGGGGACGGCACCGGGCAGCGCGCCAACGCCGGCGCCGCCGAGCCCGCAGACAGCCCCTCCGGATCAACCGTTGGCTTCCGCGCAGCTCGTCCCAGCCCAGCCGCCCGCAGCGCCAGCCCCGATTGTGGTCCAACAGCCGCCTCCATCTCCGCGCGTGGAGGTTGTCACCGCGGCGCCGAGCCCGGGTTACTATTGGGCGCCGGGTTACTGGTCCTGGCGCGGCGGCGCCTGGATTTGGATCGGCGGCTGCTGGGCGCCTCGCCCTTATGCCGGCGCGGTCTGGATCGGCGGACGTTGGGGCTGGGGTGGGCGGGGCTACGTTTGGATTGGAGGGAGATGGAGGTAGGAGGAGGGATGGACAAGGGGAGAAGCCGGAACCCAAATCCGAAATCCGAAACCCGAAATCTGAAGTCTGGAATCTCAAATCTCAAATCTGAAATCCGAAGGGCGAAGCCCCCGCTTCGATGTTCCAGATGCCCGCAGGATGTTTCATGAAACAATTTGCACCGCGAGCGAGCCTGCTTCATAGTCCCGACATGAACATCAAGTCTAGTGAAACCAATCTCACACGCCGGCAATTCTTGCGCGGCACCGCGTTGTCCACCGCCACGTTTATGATCCTGCCCGGCTCGGTGTTGGGCCTGCGCGGGGCAACTTCTCCCAATGAAAAGCTCAACATCGCCGGCATCGGCATCGGCGGCCAGGGCGGGAGCGACCTAGCCCAGATGGAGAGCGAGAACATCGTCGCTTTGTGCGATGTGGATAAGAACCACGCCGCCCATACGTTCAAACGGTATCCGAAGGCGAAGCAGTTTACGGACTATCGGATCATGCTCGATGAGATGAAGGAGATCGATGCGGTTGTTGTGGGCACCCCGGACCATCACCATGCCTTCGCCTCGATGGCCGCCATCAAGCGCGGCAAACATGTCTATTGTGAGAAGCCGCTGACTCACTCGGTCTGGGAAGCGCGCCGGTTGGCGCAAGCCGCCCGCGAAGCAAGGGTGGCCACACAGATGGGTAACCAGGGCCAAGCCTCGAGGGAAACGCGCCGCCTTTGTGAATTCGTCTGGGCCGGCGCCATCGGCAAGGTGCGCCAAGCGCATATCTGGACCGACCGGCCCTCCAACGGCTTGTTCAACGAGTACTGGCCCCAGGGCGTTGCCCGTCCGACCGCTACTCCCCCGGTGCCCTCGACCTTGGACTGGGATTTGTGGCTTGGACCGGCGCCGTTGCGTCCCTATAATCCGGCCTACCTGCCCTTCGTTTGGCGCGGTTGGTGGGACTTCGGGACCGGCGCCCTGGGCGACATCGGCTGCCATTCGATGGACCCGGTCTTTCGCGCCCTCAAGCTAGCCGCTCCCATCAGCGTTCAGGCCTCTTCCACGCGGGTCAACGAGGAAACCTTCCCGCTCGGCTCGATCGTGACCTACCAGTTCCCGGCCCGGCACGCCGCGCCGCAGGACAACAACTATCATATCCGCGGCCTGAGCGGCGTTGAAGCCGGAGCCGTCGAGATGCCCGCCTGCAAGCTCGTCTGGTACGACGGCGGGTTGCGCCCGCCTCGCCCCGAGGGCCTCCCCGAAGGGGTCAAGATGGGCGACAATGGGCGGCTCTTGGTCGGCGAAAAGGGCTTCATCCTCAACGATCAGATATACCCCGAATCCTGCGCCAAGGAGGTCGGAGACTTGCCTCGCACCATCCCGCCTTCCCCTGGGCATTACAAGGAGTGGATAGCGGCTGCCAAGGGCGGCAAACCTGGCGGCGTCAATTTCGATTGGGCCGGTCCCCTGGCCGAATCGGTCCTCCTGGGCAACGTGGCCTTACGGGTCCAACTTCGCGAAGAACTCACCCTCTACCGGCTGCTCTGGGATTCGGAGAACCTCAAGTTCACCAATCTCGATGACGCCAATAAGTTCATCCACCGCGAGTACCGCGCCGGCTGGACCTTGTAGGAGGCGGGGGCATCAGGGGCCTGCTTGTGGCCTGCTCGGGTGCAGGCCAAATTGTCATGGAGTGCGGTGGCAAGCGAAGCGCGACACCGCTTTGGCTCGGGCAGCGCTTGGCGTGTCGGATGTCCCGCGCGGCCGAAGGCGCCGTCGCCGCTTCGCTCTGCCGGCGCATATAAAAGCGCGGTCGTGAATTGACACGGACCTCGCTTTGTTAGGGAATCTGATCAGCGCTGTGGCATCACCGTGGCCCGGGTGTACCGCTCGATCTCGGCCACGCGGGTCTGGGCTGACCAGCCGAGCGGCCCGCTCATCCAGTCGGCCGCGCGTTCGGCCAGTTTTGGGGCCTCGGTGGAATAATAGTGCCAGCTTGTGCGGCGCAGCATGACATCGTCCAGGTGCATAGACCATTCGCTGTTCACGTAGTGCTCCACGGCGCACTGGCTTGGTTCGGGCGGCAGAATGCCGCTCAGCCCGGCGGTTTCCTCCGGCGCCAGGAGCGGTTCCTCCGCCGTCCGGCACGGCTCCAACGCGGTGTTGCCCAACCATTTGACGATACGATCGACAGTCTGCTCGGCCATCAGGCGGTAGGTGGTGAGCTTGCCGCCGGCGACATCCCACCAGCCCGGTTCGGGACTGTGGATTTCGTGTGAGCGCGACACATCCGAGGGCGCGCCCTTGGGATCGGCTATCAGGGGCCTGAGACCGGCCCAGACGCTCAGGACATCGGAGTCCCCCAGGCGGGCCCCTGGGAAGAAGTGGTTGACGATCCCCAGCACGTAGGCGATGTCTGAAGCATCGGCGCGGACATCTTCGATGGGTCCGGAATAATCGGTGTCCGTCGTGCCGAGGATGGTGCGTTCGCCCCAGGGGATGGCGAAAAGGATGCGCTCGCCTTGAGTCATGACGATGCTGTCGGGCACAGGCACGCGCTCGCGCTGGACGACCATGTGGATGCCTTTGGTGGCGCGGAGTTTGATCCGGCTGTGAGGGAGGCCATCGGCCCAGGGGCCGGTCGCATTGACCACCGTCCGGGCCTGCACGAGCCGCTTATCGCCGGTGAGGACGTCCTGGACCCCGCATTCCCAAAGGGCCTTGCGTGCAGCCTGATCGAAACGGCAATAATTGAGGATGGCGGCTCCGCTCCCAGCGGCCGAGCGCAGGGTGTCCAGCGTGAGCCGCGCGTCGTTGGTAAAACCGTCATAGTAGCGCACCGCTCCCGCCAGGCCCTCGCCACTCAAGGCCGGCACGCGTTCATGCACCTGCTCCCGGCTCAGCCAGGCAGACCTGCCCAGGTTGTGTCCGCCGCAGAGCAGGTCATAGACCTTGACACCGATCTTGAGTTGCCAAAGCGCCCAATGCGGGTCGCCGCGGTACGCCGGGAAGATAAAAGCCAACGGTTCGGCCAGGTGCGGCGCGATATGGTGGAGGATTCGCTTCTCGATGCTGGCCTCGCGCACCAGCCCGATGCGGCCCTGGGCCAGGTAACGAAGCCCGCCGTGGAGCAAACGGCTGGAGCGGCTGCTCGTGCCGAAGGCAAAATCGTGCTGCTCGACCAGGCCCGTGCGCAGGCCGCGGAGTGCCGCGTCCCGCGCAATGCCGGAACCGACGATGCCCCCGCCGACCACCAGGACATCCAGCGGCCCCCGCGTCAATTCTTCAATGGCCCGGGCGCGCCACCCCAGCGGGTTTCGACCCTCGTTCTTGGCGGGAGGCTCGCTCATCTCAGGAGCCATTCCTCCGCGCTGATTGCAATTGGGCGCCGAATTCGGCCAACGAAGGAAACACAAAATCCGGCGCCGGTTCATGGCTGCGGGCCTGGGCGGCGGTGGTTTCTCCGGTCAACACCAGCACCCCCACGGCCCCTGTGCGCCGCGCCATCGCCATGTCGGTATAAAGGCGGTCGCCCGCCATGGCGAGCTGCTCCGGCCTCAAGTGGTGGCGGCGCAAAATCCCCTCCAGCATTGCCGGGTCCGGCTTGCCCAGGACGGCCTTGGGCGGGCAGCCGGTCGCCTTCTCCAGCGCCGCCGTGATCGAGCCGCAATCCACCAGCACCGTGGGTTGGTCGGTGGGACAGACCCGGTCCGGATTGGTCGCGAAGTAAGGTTTGCCGCGCGTAATCCACCAGGCCGCCCGGCAGAGCCGCGGGTAGGTCAGAGTCTGGTCGAAGCCCACGATGACGGCATCGGGACTGGCGCTTGGATCGTCTGGCAGCAGCGTGAACCCGCCGGCCTCCAAGTCCCGGCACAGGCCGGGGGTGCCCAGGACAAACAACCGTCGCACCGCCGGCCAATCCCGCCGCAGGTACTCGATGGTCGCCTGGGTGGAGGTGTAAAGCTGGCTCGGTGCGGCTGCGATGCCGATCCGGCCCAAGTGTTCCAGGTAATCCGCCGTGCTCCTCGACGGATTGTTGGTCAGAAACGTATAGCCAATCCCCAACTCGTCCAGCGACGCCAGAAAAGGCATCGTAGTTTTGAACAGTATGCCACCCAGGTAAACAGTGCCATCCAGGTCCAGGGCGACATGTCGAATGTTGGCGAGCCGGTCGTTCATCTATCGCATCGACGACTAGGTAATCTGTTCGCCCGCCTAATGTCAATCTTGCCCCCGGTCGGAACGCCGCCTTCAGGCGGCAGCGCCGCGCGTGCGGGGGGCGAGTTTCAAGAGAACCTCGCCGCCTTCGTCGCCTCCCGTTTGTCGAGGACCGGCCTACTTCGCCGGAGAGAACTCCGTCGGAGCCATGAGGACCGATTTCACGCCGTTTGTGATCGTGAGGGGGCCATCGACCTCTGAATCGGCTTTAGCTTTGACCCAATCCGGGTCGGCTCGGAAGGCCTTCCAGGATGCCTCGCAAGACTGGAGGCTCGTGTGCGCCAGGATGTAGATGAGCGTCTCCCCGGCGCCGTCCTTCTTCTCGGTGGGTGTAAAATAACCGAACTGGCTCATGCCATGCCTGGCGAACAGGCCGGTCGTGTGGTCGCGGAAACGGGCCAGGAGGGCGTCGAGCTTGCCCGGGGTGGCGTGGTAGGTGCGCAGCTCAAACACGCGCGGCGAGTCCATGTGGCCGGGTTTGACGACGGGTGAAAATGCCGTTGCCTCCAGAAAGACCGATTCCACCTTGGTTACCAGCTTGCCGTTTCTCTCGGACTCCTTCACGACAGCCTGCCAGGCAGGGTCGGCCCCGAACTCCTTCCAGGCCATGGCGCGCGCCTCCCGGCTGGGAAAGGCCAGCAGGTAGGTCAGCTTGTTGTCCGAATTGGTTAGCGGCGTCCAATAACCGATATTGACCATGCCGTGCTTCTCGAAGAGCGCGGTGGTGTGCTCGCGGAATCGCGCCAACAAATCATCGAGCTTGCCCGGCGCCGCGTAGTACGTGCGCAGTTCGAAGAAGCGCGCTTCTTCCCCGGCCGCCACCACATTGCAGAGCGCGAGTACCCACGCGAACAACAGAATGAGAGCTTTCATATAATCATCGTCTTTTGTCCGGCCCATGCCAGCGGGAACGAGGCGCTTTGTCAAAGGAAAAGTGAGTGCGATCCACCCTTCTGATGAAGACCCCGTCTCGGCGGGGTGTCCTGCGGCGGCCATGGCACTGAAACCGTTTCCCCCGGCATCAACCATTTCCCCGCCCGACGCAATCTCTCAATTTTCCGTTGAGGCCCTCGGCGGCGATGAGTTGGTCGAGAGTCAAATGCATCCGGTATCGCCAATAGTTGTTGGGGTTTGCCGGGACATTGATTCGCTCCTCGTCGGGATTCTCTCGTCGCAGGCGCTCATCGACTCCGAGCAGGTCCTGTAGCTGGAAGACGGCCCACATGGCGGGCGAGGCCGCGTGCTGGGCGAGAATGGCCGCGCTGATCCAGGTTTCACAAGAGTCGGGCGCCCGGCCCGGTTGGCCGAGTTCCTGGTTGAAGAACCTCTGAATGGCCGCTCTGTCCTCTTTCCACCACCCGCGCAGCGTGCTCATATCGTGCGTCGAAGGAGTCACCACGCTCAGATAGGGGGCCTCCGCGGGACGGGAGAACTCCTGTCCAAGCCGCTTTGGCATCCGCTGGACCTCGAGGCTGAGCAAGCCCAGTTCCTTCATCGCCTCCGGGACGCACGCCGGCACCATGCCGAGGTCCTCCCCGCACACGAGCATGTTGGTCACCCTCTTGAGGACGGCCAGCTTGTCCGTGCCTTCCTTCCGCCAGCAAGCCTCCTGCCGGCGATAGAAGTAATCCACATACAATTCCTTGAGCCGCGTCCGGCTCTGCTCATCGAGGTCCCTGAAAGAAGAAGTCGTCTCCATCCCGAACCGGAAATGGAACTCCCGCCCGGCCGCGCCCTCGGCATCGAGCAGAATGACATTACTGATCAAATCAAACAGCCTGTGCCTCAGCCGGGCGGTCTCCTCGGTTTGTTGCAAACCCGAAATGAAATCCTCGACGCGGCGTTGGGTCGAGACCTGCGGCTTCAACTCATAGCGGCCCGAGGCCGCGGGGTTGAGGAACCGCTCTTTTACGCCTTCGCTCTCCGCGCCAAACCGCTCCCGCAGCACCGCATCCGTGATGTAAGGCCGGAGGAACCGGTCGCGGTCGAACCGGATGCCCCGGCTGGCGAACTCATCGAGCTGGACTGGAAGGCAGGGGACAAAATGCCCGAGGATGCCCTCAACCGCATCGAGGGGGATGCTCCAGATCCGGAAGAAGCCCAGGATGTGATCGATGCGAAAGGCGTCGAAATAACGTCCCATCTGCTCGAACCGGCGCGCCCACCAATCGAACCCGGTCGCTTTCATCCGCGGCCAATTATAGGTCGGAAACGCCCAGTTTTGTCCCTGGGTCGCGAAAGCATCCGGCGGGGCGCCCGCCTGCATATCCTGATGAAAAAGGTCGGGCTGCTCCCAGGCATCGGCGCCGGAACGATAAACCCCGATCGCAATGTCCCCCTTGAGAATGACCCCCTTGCTGTGGGCATACTCAGTCGCCTCCAACAACTGCGTATGCAGGTGGTACTGGATGAAACGGTGGAAGTCCATCTCCTCCGCGGGTTCGGAGCCGTCCGGAGCCAAAGCCGCTACCTCCTCCGCCTTGTAACCGCGGCAGCGCGGCCATCGGGTGAAGTCCGCGGTGCCAAACTGGTCGCGCAGGAAGCAAAACGCCGCGTAAGGCTCCAGCCAGTGCCTGTTGCCCTCGAGAAACAGACGATACCCCTTGCTTTCGAAGACCTTCTTCTTCTCGGAAGGGAAAATCTCCTTGAGAAAGCCGAGTTTGGCGCTCATCACCGCCTCGTAGTCCACCGCTCCCAGGCCATTAAGGTCCTGTCTGAGTTGTTCCAGCCCTCCCAGCCGCCGACGGTTTTGCGCTGTCGTCACCACTCGGCTCAAGTTCAAATAGACCGGGTGCAGCGCGAAAGCGGAGATCGCGGAATACGGGTAGGAGTCCTTCCAGCCATGAGTCGCGCACGTATCGTTGACGGGCAGGATTTGAATCATCTTGAGCCCCGTTAGGCGGCACCAATCGGCGAGGGGCTTCAGGTCGGAAAACTCGCCCACGCCGAAACTGGAATCGCTGCGCAAACTGAACACCGGCACAGCCACACCCGCGCCTCTCCAAGTGGCGCCCGGCAGCGCGGCGAATCCGTCGTTGAGGATCGTCAGGGTCTCGCGCGAACCTGTGTCGGGCAGCGTCCGATTGGCGCCTTCCTCGAAGCGAACGAATGCACGGGCCGCGGCGTCGTAAATGCCGTACTTGTACTCCAGAGGCAGCCGCTCCAGGCTGAGGTCCAGCCCCACGCTGAAATAGTCCTCGCCGGCCAGGCGATTCATCAGCACAGGTTCGACTTTGCTCCACTGGCGCAGCGCCGGGACGCTGCCCAGGAGACAGAGCCTCTGGCCCCGGCCCAGCAGCGGCGCCTTGACTCTGAAAATGTGGGTTGCCTTGGATGCGACCGGCCCCCGGTGCTCGACGGGCTCGGGCTTCAAAAGAACTTGCTTGAACGGCTCCGTGTAAAAAACGTTCCCGGTCTGGCCCGGAGGATTCCACGAATCAACGACCAGCACGTCCTCAGCTTTGAGAGCGGCAAAGTCGAGCCGCCGATCACCGCCCCAGTCCTGGACCAGAGTGCCGTCAGGCTCGCGCAGCAGATAGCTGTAGCCTGCGCAGGCATCGCCAAGGGCTTCGGGAGCGACGATCCTTGTGACCTGCCAAAACTCCCCGTTCAAGTATTCCAAGGGAATCGCCCCGCCGGCGCGGCCGCCGCCGAACAACTCATGCTTCCCGGTCAACCAAAGCGACTGCCCATGATTCGTATGGTATCGCAACCGAAAGGTCAGCCTCATACTTGTGAAGTTACAAGGCCGCCGGGGGGATGTCATGGAAGAATTCTGCGCCTCCGGCGCACCCCGGTCAATCAACGTCAAGGCTTTTCAAAAACAAGGTAGAGCGGGCTTTCGTCCACGAGGACCTCGACGCGCCCGGCGCCGTCCTGTTTGGTGGAAACGGCGGTTGCCCCCGGAGCCAAGGGCATCCGTTGCGCGTCCATGAGCTTGCCAGGCGTGTTCTCAAGCGTGGCGGCGAGGCTTTTTCCTTCGCCGGCGGGCAACCACACCGCCCAAACAAGCCGCCCCGAGTCATTCTGATATTCCTGCACGCGCAGCCGATCCGGCTCGTTGGTCACGATGCGGCTGAAGCGGCAGTCGCCCAGCACGGCCTGCATCTGCGCCAGGGCGTAAAACGAAGGTTTTGGTTGGAAGTGCCGCGTGATACCGGAGCTGCCATGCACGGAGGGCTGGTCTTCGTCGTTGAAGAAATAAACATAAGCGCGCTCGACGGGCATGGCCGAAAAGACCAGGAGCGAGCGCACGAGCCATTGAGCCTGGTGGATGTCGGTCACGCCGACCCATTTGGCAAAGTCACCCGTTGCGGGCTGGGGTTGGGTGGTGCTGTCGTAGCCCATTTCAGTAATCCAAATCGGTTTGCCGGGCGCGTGGGCGTCGCGCCAGCGGCAGAGCGCCTGGATGTCTTGAAGATAATGCGGCAGCTTCGGGTCCTCCGGGAAACTCCTGCGCCACGTCGGCCAGCCTTCCAGTTGGGCGTAAGTGTGGACGTTGAGCACGTCGAACAAGTCCGGGAACCTGGAGACGCACTCGACGCTCTTTTCGTAATCGCCGCTTTTGCCGGCGGTGAGATTGCAGGTGGCGATCTTGAGTCCGGGATCCCCTGCGCGAACGCCCTCCGCCATCGCCTTGAAAAGCCGGCTGTAGTCCGCATCGGTCCATTTGCCCGGCTCGTTGCCGATTTCGACCGATTCGACGAGCCTGCGTTTGCCCGAAGGTCCGAACTCGCGGGCGAAGGCTTGCCCGTAGGCCCGCGCGTCCGCCTCGATGTTGGCCCAGTCGGCGCGCTTGATCGACTCGAACATGAGGCACCCGTCAATGCGCCAGCCTTTGTCGCGCCATGAGCCATAGACCTGGCTCCAGTCCACCCGGTTTTTCGCCAGCGGAAACGGCGGCAGCTCGGCTGTATTGCCGCCCAGGTCCCACTCGATCGGGTGATAATCGCGCACGAGGCGGCAGACTGGCTGGTAAAGCTCCGGTTTGAACTGCACCGTATGGCCGTTGATGCCGACGAAGTCGCGCATCAGCGGGCGCGGGTCTTCGGCCTTCAGGCAAGGCGCGCCTGCGGCCAGGAGCGCGCAGAAAACAAGCTGCCTGACCGCGCGGGTGGGAATTCTTGAAACCGGCATGGGGGACTCATACCGAATCCGGGCCGGAAACGAAATGAGAAACTCAGCGCGACGCGAGACGTCACGTGGGACCATCCCCGGTTGAGCGGGCGCGATCGAAGACGTGACGGAGAAATCGTCCGGTATGCGACTGTTTGTGCCGGGCGATCTGTTCGGGGGTGCCTTGGGCCACGATGCGTCCCCCGCCGTCCCCGCCTTCGGGCCCCAGGTCGATGACCCAGTCGGCTTCGGCAATGAGGTCGAGGTTGTGTTCGATGACGAGCACGGTGTGTCCGGCATCCACCAAGCGCTGGAGCACCTCGACCAAGCGCTGCACGTCGGCAATGTGGAGGCCGATGGTAGGCTCTTCCAGGATGAAGAAATTCCGCTTGGGCAGGCGGCCCAGAGACTCAGGCTCTTTCAACCCGGCGAGCAGATGGGTCACGAGTTTGACGCGCTGGGCTTCCCCGCCGCTCAGCGTAGGACTCGTCTGGCCAAGCTTGAGATAGCCCAACCCTGTGTCGCAGAGGGCTTGCAACGGGCGCTTGATCCCGGGCACGCTCCCGAAAAACTCCGCCGCCGCTTCAACCGGCATCTCGAGAACCTGCGCGATGTTCCGGCCATGATAGGCGATGTCGAGTGTTTCCCGGTTGAACCGCGTGCCGTCGCACTCCTCGCAGCGGACGAAGGCCGCGGGCAGGAAACTCATCTCCAGCTTGATCGTCCCGGCTCCCTGGCATTCCGGACAGCGGCCCCGGGGGCTATTGAACGAAAACCGGCTCGGGGAATACCCGCGCAACCGCGCCTCCGGCACCTGGGCGAAGAGTTGGCGAATGGTGTCGAAGAAGCCGACGTAAGTCGCCGGGACCGAACGCGGGGTTCGGCCAATCGGGGACTGGTCGACCTCATACACGGCGCGGATCGATTCGTAGCCGGAAATACGGGGTGAGGAAGCGGGTTCCGGGACGGATGAGGAGCCGGGGGCGGCCTTCCGGGATTTGAGGGCGTTTGCCAGGGCGGGCTTGAGACATTCGCGAATCAAGGTGCTCTTGCCGGAGCCGCTCACGCCGGTCACCAGCACCAGGCGCCCGAGGGGGAAGCAGACCGTCAAATCCTTGAGATTGTTCTTGCGGGCGCTCTCGAGCTTTAGCCATTCCCGCACCTCGCCTTTTGAACTGTGCCCTTCGGAGGTCTCTTCCGAGGGGGGAGCGGGGAGGGGTTTGGGTGTTCGGCCCTCGGACCTCACGCCCCTGCGGCGTCCTCGCGAGGGGTAGGTCCTGCGGGCGCGCAGGCACTTGCCCGTGATGGACTCCGGATGGCGGAGCAATTCCGCCAGGGTGCCGGCGGCCACGACCTGGCCCCCGTGGACGCCGGCGCCGGGGCCCAGGTCGATGATGTAGTCGGCCCGGCGCATCGTCTCTTCGTCGTGCTCAACCACCAGGACGGAGTTGCCGCGCGACTTGAGCTTTTCGAGCGCGGCGAGCAACTGCTGGTTGTCCCGCGGGTGAAGGCCGATGGTCGGCTCATCGAGGATATAGAGCACGCCGCTGAGATTGGAGCCGAGTTGCGCGGCCAGGCGGATGCGCTGGCCCTCTCCGCCCGAGAGGGTGGGGACGCCCCGGCCCAGTTGGAGGTAGCCCAACCCCACCTGGCACAGGAACCTCAGCCGCTCGCGAATCTCCGGAAGGATGTCCCGCGCGATAAGCCCCGCCCTTCCTTTGAACCTCACGCGCTCAAAGACCTCGCGGGCCCTTTGGACGGGCAGTTGGGAAAAGGCCTCGATGGTGGGCGCGCGCTCGAAATCGCCCGGCTCGAATCTGCCGTCGCGGAGGTCGAGCCGCACGGCGCGCGCCACCGCGTTCAACCGCGCGCCCTGACACTCGGGACAAATCTCCCGGCTTCCTTCCTGCCAGTCGTACCACGATTCCTCGATGTCATCGGCCCGCGCCCCGCGGTCCACATCCGGCAGATAAAACAGTTCGCCGAAGCCCCGACACCGCGGGCACCAGCCCTGGGGCGAATTGTAGCTGAAGTTCTTCGGGTCCAGCGGCTCGAACGAGCGTCCGCATCCCGGGCAGGCGCGTTCGGTGGAATGCACCGAACAATGCCCGGTGTTGTCAAGGGCCAGCAGCATGCCCTTGCCCAATTCGAGGGTCTCCTCGATCAGTTGTTGGGGCGTTCCGGAGGCGCGCCCCGCCGCCTTTCGGCGCCCGTGCAACGCCCCGACCACGATCTCGACGTCGTGTTCCCGGAATCGGTCCAGCCGCAACCGCTCCTCCGTCGAGCGCAGCTTCCCGTCCGCCCGGACCTGGGCGTAGCCGTGTTTGGCGGCCCACTCGGCCACGTCGGTGTGAAAGCCCTTGCGATTCTTGATCATCGGCGCCAGCAGGAGAAGCTCGCCGCGCCGCCGCGACTCGGCCTGCAGCCGGCGGCCCACCTCGTCCCGGGTTTGGGCCTCCACGGGAACCCGGCAATCGGGGCAGTACTGTGTCCCCAGCCGGGCAAAGAGCAGGCGCACGAAGTGGTAAACCTCAGTCACCGTGGCCACGGTGCTCTTGCCGCCCCCGCGGCTGGACCGCTGCTCGATGCTCACCGTCGGGGGAATGCCGGTGATGAGGTCCACGTCCGGGCGCGAGAGCTGTTCGACGAACTGCCGGGCATACACGTTCATCGAATCGAGGAAACGCCGCTGTCCCTCGGCGAAAAGCAGGTCGAATGCCAGCGTGCTCTTGCCCGAACCGCTCACGCCCGTGACCACGACAAAGCAATCGCGCGGCACGCCAAGCGACAGGTTCTTCAGGTTGTGCTCGCGCGCGCCGTGAATGGCAATGACGCCCCGGGTGCCGGCGGTCAGTTCGGTTCCCTCAAACACGCCTGCACTTTAGACGCAGCGCGGTTCGCGCGCAACCGGAGAGGGGCGGGTTTCGGAGGCCGCAACTTACAAACCGCTCCCGCTTTTTGTTTTGGCTTGAGGGAGAGGACGGCTCATGTATGATTCATCCATGAAGTGCGATACGTATCCGCTTGCCATGCCGAGCGAGTTGCTCGATGAAGTCCGCCAGACGGCCAAGGCAACCGGCCTTTCCATGGCTGACGCGATGCGTCAGAGCATGAAGTTGGGCTTGCCCAAGCTGCGGGAGCAATTGTCCAGCCCTTCTCTGAGGCCCTTTACGGCGGCGGAGACTAAGGCCGCCTTCAAGAGGGACAAGGAGTGGGAGGCATTCGAATCGGCGATGACGAACGTGCCTTTCTCACCGCCCGAAGAATGAACGCGTGGGAGATCTGGAGTTATCAGCCGGCGGGTTGGCCGACGGCTCACCCCGCGGTCATCGTGTCTCATCCGGCGCGGGTGGCCAGCAAGCCGGATGTCACGGTGGTCATGTGCGCTTCACAGCAGGCCACTCGACTCCCTGAGCCTCACGAGGTCATTCTGGACGCGGCGGACGGTTTGAGTTGGCCGACATTGTGCAAGTGCGACCTCCTGTACGCGGTCAAGAAGTCCACCCTCACCCACTTTCGAGGGGTTGTCACCGCGGAACGGAAAAAACAAATCATCGCGACGATCATCCGGGCCAACGGATGGCTTTGACGCCTCTATCCGGCAACCGCCGGATTCTTGTAGAGGATGCTCCTAACGGAGCTTGGCCGAGGCGGTGGCTGCGCCGCTGCGGCCTGTGACATACCCAGGCGACCTTTCTGGCAAGACCTCTCGCAGCGCCTTCCCGGTGTGGCTGCCGGGACATGCCGCGACCTCTTCCGGGGTGCCCTGGACGACGACGCGCCCGCCCTCGTCGCCCGCTTCGGGACCGAGATCGAGGAGCCAGTCGGCGGACTTGATCACGTCGAGGTTGTGCTCGATGACCACCACCGAATGCCCCGCATCGACGAGGCGGTTGAACACCTTGAGCAGCAGGCGCACGTCCTCGAAATGCAGTCCCGTCGTCGGCTCGTCAAAAAGAAAGAGAATTGGTTTGAAGGAATCTGGCTGGTCCGGCGCGCTAGCCGCGCTCCGAGGTTCTCCTTCCACTTCCGCCAGGTGCCTAACCAGTTTGAGCCTCTGGCTCTCGCCGCCGGAGAGAGTGTTGATCGGCTGACCTAGCTTGACATAGCCAAGACCCACTTCTTCGAGCAACCGCAGGCTCTGTACCGCGCGCTGGGCGGGACGCGATTCGGGAAACGCCGAGAGGAAATCAACCGCCTCCTCGACCGTGGCATCGAGGAGATCGGCGATGGAGAGGGCGCGGAGGGCAGGGGAGGGGTTGCGCGGGGGGAGCACGCCGAACGCGGCTCGAACCGGGGTCCGTTCAGCCGCTAATGTCTCCGAGGCTTGATCGTCGACTTTCGACCTTCGACCTTCGACTTCCCCCCGTGTCTCTTGGCCCTTGATCCTGACCTCCAGAATATGGGCGCGGTAGCGGCGGCCGTTGCAGTCCGGGCAGCGTATGAACACGTCGCTCAGGAACTGCATTTCGATCTTCTCGAATCCGGCGCCGCGGCATCGCTGGCATTGGCCCTGAGCGGAGTTGAAGCTGAAGGCGCTGGCGTTGAGGCCCCTTTGTTTGGCCGCGTCCGACTGGGCAAAGACCTCTCGAATCTCGTCGAACGCGCCGATATAAACCGCCGGGTTGGATCGGGGCGTCTTGCCGAGAATGGACTGGTCCACCAGGACCACGCCTCCGAGGGCCTCCGCCCCCTGGAGCAGCGTTGCGGGCGGGGCGTCTGGCGCCGATTCGGGGCTGTCGGCTTCCCCGTTTGCCTCTTCGCCAAGACGGTCCGAGGCCTTGCCCCCGGCAGGGTCGGCCTTGAGCCTCTCGGCGAGGGCGGGCAGCAGGACCTCGCGCACGAGGGTGGTCTTGCCCGAGCCGCTTACCCCGGTCACGCACACAAACCGGTTGAGCGGAATCTCCACGGCCAGGTCCTTAAGATTGTGGCGCGTGGCGTGTGACAACTTGAGCTTTCGGCACGCGCCCGCCCGAATCCCAAAAGGACGCGCTGCCTCCCTCAACATGAGCGGCTCGCATTCGCCTCGCCCGCCCTTCCGAATTTGGACCTCCGGCCCAATCCCTCTCCGGGCCGGGATATCGACCCGCCTTCGCCCGCTCAGGTATTGACCCGTGAGCGACGCGGGCGATTTAAGAATCTCGCGGAAAGTCCCTTGGAAAACCAGATGGCCGCCCGTGGCGCCATGGCCGGGACCCAAATCCACGATCTGGTCCGCGGCGCGCATCACGCTTGCCTCGTGTTCCACGACGACAACGGTGTTGCCGGCATCTCGCAACTGCTGGAGAATCCGGACCAACCGCTCTGTGTCCCGCGAATGCAGGCCGACGCTCGGTTCATCCAGGACAAAGAGGGTATTGACCAATCGAGTGCCCAGGCAGGTCGTCAGATTGACCCGCTCGGTCTCGCCTCCCGAGAGAGACCGTGTGGGACGGTCCAGCGTCAGGTACCCCAGCCCGACCTGGTCCAGATACTCCAGCCGCGAGCGCACCTCGCCCAGCACCAAACCCAGGGGGTCCCCCGCACCCACAAGCCGCCCCTGGCCCATGCGCTCGATGAATCGCAACGCGTCGCGGATCGGAAGCTGATAGAAGTCCGCCAGGCTCAGCGAATCGCCCGCCCGGTACAGGAGCGACTCCGGCTGGAATCGCTTCCCGTGGCAGGCCGGGCAAGGCGTGTACGCGCGGTAACGGGAGAGCAGAACCCGCACGTGCATCTTGTATGCCTTGGATTCCAGCCAGCGAAAGTAGCCCTTCACGCCGTACCAGGCCCGAGGCCATTCGTGCGCCGGGTCCTTGCCATAGCCAGGCTCGCCTTCGATGACGAAGTCCTGCCGCTCCTTGGACAACTCCTGGAAAGGCACGTCGATGGGAATCCCGAACCGCCGGCAGACTCGCAGGAGGTCGGCCTGGGATTCCGCGCCATGGCCCGTCTGCCACGGTTTGACTACGCCCGCGGCCAGCGTCCTGGAGCGGTCGGGCAGGGCGAGGTTGTAATCGATGCTGATGACCCGGCCGAAGCCGCGGCAGGCCGGGCAGGCCCCGACGGGGTGGTTGAAACTGAACAACGCCGGGCTTGGCTCGCGATAATCGATGTCGCACGCGGCGCAATGGAGCAGGCCCGAGAAATGGCGCGCCGGCCCGGGCGCCCCGTCTCCGCCGGCGGAGCTGAGTTCCCAGACCGTCAGTTTGCCCTTGCCGAAATGGTAGGCCTGTTCACATGCCTCGATGAAACGCGCCCGGCTGCCCGGGGCGAGACGGAGCCGGTCCTGGACCACGGTGAGCGAAGCGGCCGGAGTCGAGCGACCGGGGGCCTTCCCGACGGCCTCCTCCAATCGAACGACATTCCCGTCCATCAGGAGGCGTTGGTAGCCCTGTTTCGCCACCAACCCAAGGCATTCCTCCAAGCTGAGCTTTTCCGTGAGGGGGACGGTGAACGTGATAAGGACTTCGCGGCGGGAGTCTCCCTCGGCTCTCGATGAAGGTCCTCCAGCCTGGACGGCCTCCCAAATCCAACGCGGCGATTCTTTGCGGACCCGCCGCCCGCACTGCCGGCAATGCAGTTGCGCCACGTGGGGCCACAGCATCTTCATGTAATCGCATACCTCGGTCATCGTGCCGACGGTCGAACGGGTCGTCTTGACGGCGTTGCGCTGCTCGATGGCGATGGCGGGCGGGATGCCCTCGATGCTGTCCACTCGAGGTTTGTCCATCCGGTCAAAAAACTGCCGCGCGTACGGCGAGAAGGTCTCGATATAACGGCGCTGGCCCTCGGCAAAGAGTGTGTCGAACGCAAGGGAACTCTTCCCCGACCCGCTCAAGCCCGTGATGACGATCAGCTTGTTAAGCGGCAGGTCCAAATCGAAATTCTTAAGGTTGTTGTGGCGCGCTCCTCGAACACGAATCGCAGACCGCCCGGACGTTGTCGGCATTCCGGGCTAAAGATAGGGTTCCCGGCCTAAGACCGCAAGAGGGGCCGCGCGCCCCAAATCCTCGCCTAAGATGTTTTTGAGGAACCGCGGAATAAGCGGAATACGCGGAAAAGGAATGGTTTTCCGCGTATTCCGTTTATTCCGCGGTTCTCTATCTTCTCTCGATTGGCATGAGATTTGAGGGGCTTTGATTCTCCTAATCTTCCTTGCATCCGAAGGTCACTAGGCGAGGATTTGGGCGCGTCGGCGCCCGCGGCGTATGTAGGTCCCCCAACTCAACCCTGGCCATGGTGCTCATGGAGGTCATCTGTCAACTCATCCTTCGCGAAAGCAACGCAGGCTCGCAGTTGCTCACGGGTTATGTGGTAGTTGCAAAGCACCTCCTCCTCAGGCCAGCCCTGGGCGATGAGGCCGAGGATGAACTCGACTGACAAGCGCGTGCCCTTGATTATGGGTTTGCCTACCAACACCGCCGGATCGGCTGTTATGCACTCCTGCCAGTTCATGGGGGAGATTTTAGCCGCACAGGACCCCATTTGCACCCAGATTCTTCAGCCTCGGGATCAATGCGCCGAGCAGCCGTAGGTGCTTGGGCTGGCGCTGACGACGTTCGCCGGCAAGGGTCGGAGTTTGGTGATCTTGATCCGGAAATCCGAGGGGCCCCTTTCGAGGTATTCCCAGGTGAACGCGCCTGGAAACTCGCCCTCGAACTGGCGATGCAGCGGGAGGGGGTCGTGGTCGTTGAGCAGGATGAAGTAATCCCCCGCCGCCAACTCGCCCCAGGTCTTCAGGATTAGCCCGTGCTTGACGGCGCAGGGGATCGAACGGACATCCATGACTTTGCCGGCTTCCGCCGGCGGAGATTCTTGTGTCATAATTCAGGCGGATTTAAAGAGCGTCAAGAGCATGGAGAACTGGCTGGTGGCCTTGACGGCGTGCGGGGCGTCGGGAGGCATGTAGAGGAAGTCGCCGGACTTCAAATTGTGGGCTTTGCCAGAGAGCGAGAATTCACACTCGCCGGACAGGATTTGAATGAGGGCGTGCTGGGTGGAGGTGTGCTCGGTCAATTCCTGGCCCTGGGCGAAGCCGAAGAGGACGACCCGCGCCGCGGGTGTCCGCAGGAGAGTTCGGCTGACAATCCCGTTGGGCGCGAATTGTGTTTCCTGGGTCAGAGAGATGATCTTGCCCTGGCCGACATCGATTAACGGTTGTTCGTTCATGAGTGCAATATGCACCCTGGAGCGGGGGGGCGCTTTGACCAAGGTCAAAGTAAATCAGAATTGCATTTGCCCAGGATTCGAGCCTTGCTTGGCGCGCCTAAGAAGACACTCTTATCTCTGACGGGCATCAAGTTCTTCACTGCCGCTCGCGCCGCGCTGGTCAAAGAGCAGTGAGGTGGACTCGGTCCATCCGGCCACTCCGCGAGCAGGGGGAGCGAGACATCAGGCGGACGGCTCTTCCGCCAGTGGAAGCTCGCCGGGCGCCGGAGGCTGCAACGAGGGATAATCGGGGAACCAGAAAGAGGCATCGAGTTCGGCCTCGATTTCCGCGTCATTGAGGGCGCGGCCAAAGCCTTGGTCGCGGGCGGTTTGGGCTACCTTGAAGGCAATGAGGCGGCTGACTTCACGGAGGTCGCGGAGGCTGGGGTAAAGCGGGCCATCGGCGCCATTCCTGGCGAGGGTGAACTCGGCCAGAGTGTGGGCCGCCGCCAGAAACATGGAATCGGTCACGCGGCCCGCCTCGCTGACGAGCACTCCGGCGCCGACGCCTGGGAAGACAAAGACGTTGTTGCACTGGCCGATGACGTGCTTCTTGCCTTGGAACAGGACCGGCTCGAAAGGCGAACCGGTGGCCACGAGGGCGCGGCCTTGGGAATGGAGGAGGGCCTCGGAGGGGGTGCATTCGGCCTTGCTGGTCGGGTTGCTGAGGGGGAAGAGGATGGGGCGTTCGCAACTGTCGGCCATAGCCCGAATCACGGCTGGGGTGAAGTCTCCGGCCTGGCCGGTCGTTCCGATTAAAACCGTGGGTCGGGTGGCGGAGACGATCTTCTCCAGTTCGGTCGGGCCCGGGTAGGACAAGCCCACGGCGGCCAAATCGTCCCGGCGCAAGGCAAACTCGCGCTTGTGGGCGTCGAGTTCGCCCCGGAGGTCGCAGACCACGCCGTTGGAGTCGACGAAGATTTCGTGTTGGCGGACTTCCTGTTCGGCAAGTCCTTCCGCGAGAAAGGCGGTGCGGAGCAGTCGGCCAATGCCCACGCCGGCGGCGCCGGAGCCGACCAGGAGGACCCTCTGTTCGCGCAACGGGCGGCCAATGAGGCGCAGGCCGGAGAAGATGCCGGCCAAGGCGACAGCGGAGGTGCCCTGGATGTCGTCGTTGAAGCTGGGCAGGCGTTGGGAGTAGCGTTCGAGCAGGCGGAACGCGTTGGCCTTTTTGAAATCCTCCCATTGCAGGAGGGCGCGGGGAAAGACAGTTTTCACGGCCCGCACGAACTCCTCCACAAAGGAGTCGTACTCGGCGCCCCGCAGGCGGCGCCCGCGGTAGCCCAGGTAGCAGGGGTCCTCCAGCAAGGCCGCGTTGTCCGTGCCGACGTCCAGGCTGATGGGCAGGCAGAGGGAGGGGTGAATGCCCGCACTCGCGGTGTAGAGGGCCAGCTTGCCGATGGGGATGGCCATGCCGCCGGCCCCCTGGTCGCCCAGGCCAAGGATTCGTTCGTTATCCGTCACGACGATGAGGCGGATGTCGCGTTGGCGAAAGTTGCGCAGGCGCTGCGCGAGTTGGCCGCGGTCGTTGGGGCAAAGGAACAACCCGCGCGGCCGGCGAAAAATATGGCTGTATTGCTGGCAGGCCAACCCGACGGTCGGCGTGTAGATGATCGGCGTCAGGCGCTCCAGGTTTTCGGCCAGGAGTCGAAAAAACAGGGTCTCGTTCCGGTCCAGCAGCGCGACCAGCCCAATGTATTGCTCCAGCGGGTCTGCTTTGGAGAAGATATGCTCCAGTTCCATGGCGACCTGTTGCTGGATCGTCAGAACGGCGGGCGGCAGCAGGCCCTGGACGCCAAGGCGGTGCCGCTCGGCCCGAGTGAAGGCCAGGTCTTTATTCTGAGCAGGGTCGCGCAACACCTGTTCGCCGCGCGACCAACGAACGTTAGAATTGGATCTTGGGTCCATGATGCTTAAGTCGAACCTCGCCTCCATCTTCTCCATTCGCGTCGCTTTGTTCTACCCTCGGATTGTCGATACCTTGGCATTTTTTGTTTTCCTGACGCCCGCGGCCCGCCGCAGGCGCGTGGCGTGAACGCCAACCTCTTCTTGCGGGTTCTGCCCAATCGGCTACCCTCCCGCTCCAGGATTCTGGTGACGGGAATAGCCACGCACATTATGAAATCGCTTTATGGACCCAAGACTGGTCTCGGTTTGATCGCGCTGTGGGCATCCGCAACCGTGGCGGCCCACGCGGCCTCGGTTCCGAGCGTGGTGAGCATCGCTCCGGCGCCCGGCTCCACCGGGGCCTCGGGCCTGCCGGCGATCGCCGTCACGCTCCAGGATGGAGACACCGCTGTTGTTCTCTCCTCCATAAAGCTCTCATTCGACGGCGCTCAAGTCACGCCCAGCGTCACCAGGAACACAGCCCTGACCATGGTTGCCTACTCTGTGACGAACCTGCTTGCCGCCGGCTCCACGCACTCGGTCAGCCTCACCTTCACGGACAACAACTCCCCTCCCGACCCACTCGGCACCAACTGGTCGTTCGCAGTGAACAACTACGCCACCGTCCCCGCCGGCGCCGCCCAAACGGCCGCCACCGTTCAGACCAACGCCCCGGGGTTCAGCATGCGTGTCAGCCAGTACGACGATGCCGTCATCATCCAAAATGACGAGACGCCCAACGGCAATTTGCCCGGCTCGGTGGCCCACGCCGAGGCGCAGTTGGCAGGGGTGCTCGTCGACCCGATGACCGGGCAACCCTTCACCGACGATACCACCATTCCCGGCTCCCTCCCGAACGGCGCTTACGGCATCAGCGGCGTGGTCAACTTCAGCTACACCGGCAAAGACCAGGGCAACTTCACCTCCGCCAATGGCTACCCCAAATCCACCATCCCCGGCCTGGTCGGTGGCGACGAAAACAACCTGGCCATCGAGCTTGTCAGCTATCTTTATTTACCGGCCGGCCTTTATGAATTCGGAATCAATAGCGCCGATGGGTTCCGCATGACCATGGGCGCTAACGCTTACGACGCCCTGGCCCCCCAGGTGGGAATCTACGACGCCCGCTCGATCCCCATCGATACGACCTTCCAGCTTTACGTGACCCAAACCGGCTATTATCCCTGCCGCATCGTCTGGTTCCGCGAGTCGCCCCTGCCCAATAACCTGGGCAGTGCCGGCCTCGAATTCTACACGGTTTCAGCCTCGGGCCAAAAGACCCTGGTCGGCGATACCAACACCCCCGGCGCCGTGCTGGCTTACCAGACCAGCACCGCCTCGGTGGCCCCTTACGTAAAATATGCCGGGCCGACCGCTTTCATCTCGGATTTCCGCGGCAACGACTTTGGGATGCCCAACGTCATCGTTCAACTCCAGGACGGCACGATCTCAAGGGTGAACCCGACTTCCGTGAAATTGAGCATCGACGGCGCCCTCGTTGCCGCCGCGGTGACCAATCACTCCGGGCTGACGACGGTTAGCTACGCGCCCCCGGGGCTGCAGTTGGCCCGCACTGTCCATACCGGCCAGGTCTCATTCCAGGCCGGCGGCACGGCCATCACGAAGACCTGGCAGTTCAACAGTCTCCGGAACTATGTGCTGCCTGCCCCCATCTACTTTGAGAACTTCGACGAGGTCGCGGACGGCGTTTTGCCCACCGGCTGGACCCAGACCAACTACACCACCGAACTCACCCCCGGCGTCGATTTCTCCAACCCCGACTCGGACTCGTTCCTGGGCTGGACGGTGGTGAATTCAGGCGACGGGGGGAGTTTCGGAGATTGGAGCGACCGGTTCAACGTGGGCCTGTTCCAGGAACTCAACGGCCAGTTCTTCGACGCGACGACCAACGCCCTGCTCCAGAACCAGTTCCTTTATGCCGAATCCGAGAACCGGAGCGGCCGGCAAATCCAGTTCGTCTATACGCCGTACTATAACTTCAGCAATCAAACCGGCATTGTCGTCGCCTTCAATAGCTCCTACGCGCAAAGCCAGGACAGCCTCTGCTCGCTGGAATACACCGTGGACAACGGCACAAACTGGCTGCCGCTGTTGTACCTGCTGAGCGGCGATACCGACAACGCGCATGCGGCGCGGACGGTCTGGGACGCGGGCGGCGTCCTGGATGTCGCCAAGACCATGGCCTTCCCCATCAGCCCGCAATACACCAACGCCCTGGGCAAGGTCATCGGCGGGTCCCTGGGCGCCTTCGTCTCAGCGCCCATCTCGCAGGCCCTCGATCCCTTCATCGCGGGCCGCGTCAACGACGATCTCTATGAAAGCATGCGCTTCGAGGCCTACCGGGTGCCCAATGCCGACAACCAGCCCGCGGTGCAGTTCAAGCTCATGCAGGTCGGCGCGGGCGGTTGGTTCTGGGGCATCGATAACTGGGGCCTCTACTCCGTGCCTTCGTTGGTCACCAGCGCCGGCCCCGGCGCCCTCGCCATCCGTCTCAACGGCGCAAGCGCGGCCCTGACTTGGACCCCGGCGGCCAATGTCCAACTCCAGCAGACCTCCGCCCTGGGCGCCGCCAACTGGACCGACGTGCCCGGCACCCTCGGAGCCGGTTCGTACAATGCCCCGGCTCACGGCGCGAATACGTTCTACCGCCTGGTCCAACAGTAGGCCCATCGCCGCCCCGCCGCGCGGGAAGCGATGGGAAACTCAGTTCAATTGTCCATCGGAGTCCAGCATTCCAAATCCTCTTTTTCCACGCCCGCCAGCAGGGCGGCCATCTTGCGGCGCGCGTAAAACAGGCGCGACATCACCGTGCCAATCGAGCAACCCATGGCCTTGGCCACGTCTTTATAGCCCATTTGCTCGAACTCATGCAGGACCAACGCTGTCCGGTGCTCGTGCGACAACTGGTTGAGGGCGCGGTCGATGCGCTGGCGCAGCTCCGCGCGTTCAAGGCCCGCGGTCGGATTGACGGTTACGGCTGGCATCTGCCGTTCCGCCCCGCCGGGCGTGGCGACGAGTTCTTCAAACGACTCCAGGCGCTGCCGTCTCTGCCGCCGCAGGTGGTCCAGGCAGAGATTGATCACAATCCGCATTATCCAAGTGCCGAAGCCCGATTCTCCGAGGAACTGCGGCAGTCGCTGCCAGCCTTTGACCCAAGCCGCTTGGCAAAGATCAACGGCCTCATCTTCGTTGCGCACCATGCTGAAGGCGCGGGCGTACATTCTGTCCCGATGCCGCGCCACCAATTCCTCGAAGGCGCCCATATCACCCTGCCGCGCCGCCCGCACCAGCGCCGCGTCCTCATCCTGAGAATGATCTCTAGCAGTCACTCATAGCCTATACGGTTTCGATGGCGGAATCTTGCAATCCTCCTCGAACAACCGGAGAAGACCTCACCGCACTGAAACAATGATCCTCTCCTACTCCGCTGGTGGCAGGCCACTCCTACCGCTATCCCTGGCGTTGGGCCAGAACAGTCTTTCCGTAGAGGGGTTGCTGGACAGCGGCTCCGACGTGAGCCCGGAGCCAATGGGGTGGCCGCCGGCTCCCGCTGGAGCGGACTCACCCGAGTGAAAACTGCGAACACCGGCGAGCTTGAGCAGGCGGTCGAGCAAAAAGTGTCATAAAGTAGAACCGGCGGGGGACTGCCCCCCCCCACGCGCGCTGGCGTCCACGAACACGCCAGGATGGTTGCCATAAAGCTCACCATGTTTGTCGGATAGTCCGATTCTAGCAGCGCCACCCTGTTTGTCTTTGCACAAATTGGCTGACCCCCCCGTCCGCGAAAGCAACTGTCCGGGTGGGCCTAAACCGTCTCAGCGACCAAACCCCATGAGGTAGAACCGAGATGCCACCGGCGCTTGGCGCACAGTCTCGTCCACAAAGACGCCCGGGCTCCTGACGTAGGCCCCAAGCACAGTGCGTGTCAGCGACACGTCGTCGTAGCCATAGACCAACATGTTCTGTACCGGGATAGCGTCGTAGAAAAACAGCATCTCGCCCGTGGGCAGCCTTCTGGCGCCCCACACGGCGTAGTACGGGACTATCGTGATGGTGACGGGTTGTGACGAAGTGACCACGCCTGCGCTGTCGATCGCCTTGGCCACGAGAGCATATTGACCCTGAGGCAGGTTGGACCACGCCGCCGCATACGGGGGCGAAAACGGGAGGTTGGCTCCGGCGGTTCCGATGCCGATGAGGTTCGTACCGGCAAAATACTGCATCTGGGTGATATTGTCCATGTTCGTCGCCCATGCCTGCACCACCTGGAGCGTGTTGGGTGAAAAAAATGAGCCGTCCAGCGGTGTGAGGATTGTTACGGCAGGCGGCGCGCCCGTCCAGCCGTTGACGGTGACAGTTCCGGGCAACCCCTTCGTCCCGCCATAGCCACTCACCCCGGTCCGGTAGGCGTAGAAGCCAGTGTTGGTGAACGTGAACGAGAACGAATCACCGACATTGACCATTGGCGGGCTACTCCACTCGCCGCCATAGCTCTCGACGAAATTTGTTCCGAGAAACAAAGGTTGTTGGTTGACCCACACCACGGTGTCACCCACGTTGATGTTGAGCCAGTACTGCACCCCGTCGCGGCTCAGGTAATTAGTAATGGTCGCGGCTGGGGCACGCCAAAGCGCGAGCGGGAGCTGGAGGGCCAGCAAGAAGAAGCACGCCGCACCGCGCGTTTTAGCCATCCAGCCGCGTAATAGATGTTTACGCCCAAAGGCAGGTGGGACACGACCGGCCGCTGCCCGCCCCCCCGCTCCCCAGGCAGAGCCGCGCGGTCCCCGCCCGCATGCCGGAGTATCATACTGTCTCATAAGTCGGTAGTGACTCCATCAATACTTCACCCTTGCGACGTAAATGTCCATCTGCCAGGTCGGATTATTATACGGAGGGCAGTCCGGGTTATTGCCGGTGCTGATGGAATTGTCTGCCCAGGCCGTGAGCCGGGGTTAAGCAGGGGTCATCAAGCAGGGGTCAGTCGCCAAACCCAGTCCGGTAGAACCTCTGTGACGCCGGCGCTCCGCGTACAGTCTCGTCCACAAAGACGCCTGGGCTTGCGACAGGGACTTTAACAACGGCGTTGCTCGACTGCAAACTGTCGAAGCCCATAACGAACATGCTGATGTTTAACTTCACCTCCGTGGCATCGTAGAAAAGCAGCATCTCACCGGTGGGCAGCCGTCTTGGACCCCACACGGCGTAGTACGGGACGATTGTGATGGTGATGGGCTGTGACGACGTGACTAGGCCTGCCTTCCCGATCGCCTTGGCCACGAGCGCGTACTTACCCTGCGGCAGATAGGGCCATGGCCCCCACACTGCAAACGGGGGGCTGGCTCCGGCGGTTCCAATGCCCATGAGATTCGTACCAGCAAAATACTGTATCTCCGTTATGTTGGCGGTGTTCGTGACCCATGCCTGGAGCACCTGGGGACCGGCGAGAGAAAATGAGCCGTCCAGAGGCGTGAGGATTGTGACGGCAGGGGGCGCGCCCGTCCATGCGTTGACCGTGACCACTCCCGGCAACCCCTTCGTCCCGTCCCAGCCTATCGCCCCGGTCCGATAGGCGTAAAAGCCGGCGTTGGTGAAGGTGAACGAAAACGAGTCGCCGAGGTTGACCATTGGCGGGCTGCTCCACTCGCCGCCGTAGCTCTCGACGAAGTTTGTTCCCAGGTACAGAGGTTGCTCGTTGACCCACACGACCGTGTCGCCGGCGTTGACGTTGAACCAGTACTGTGCCCATCCATCTCCAACGTAATTAGTAATGGTCGCAGCCGTACCGTGGTTGGGCACGCCCAGGAGCAGCAGCGCGAGGAGGACGGCGTCAACGGTGCCTTTGGTCCTGGGCCTCCCCATGGACATTGCGCGCCCGAACGTCAAGGTGGAGTCACCCCCATGGACAGGCGGCTCTTCAATCATCTCTTTCATGCAGATAACATAGTTCACACTACTGGGTAAGTCAGGTCTTCCATTCGTGTCGGTCACTATTGACACAAAGTCAGTGGCGTGATGTCCCGTTCAGCAGGTTAGAAACATACGTCCAACTGCCCATGTGCGATCGCGCCGCTATCGACCCCGTCGTCATCGTCGTTTCCCGCCGAAACCGGCGCGCGACCACCACCCTTCCCTTATCCCCTTTGGGGCGCCGCTCCGAGCCGTAAGGACTTGCCCCCACCCCGCCCTGCCACAGCCTTCCGCCAGCGCCGCGAGGAATCGGTTGCGGTCAACCGCATCGCGGAAGACGTTCTCCAGCCGGTCGCCGCGATATGGCACCGGGATACTGAATTCGCAATTCGCGCGGCATGAGCGGCACTCCGCCCCGGAGGACGCATAGGTGTCAATAGTTTTGGCTGACCCCCGCGTCTATGGCCCGCCTCAGCGGCCACGTGTCAAAAAGTAGAACCGGCGGGGGACTGCCCCCCCACGCACACTGGCGTCCACGAGCACCCCAGGATGATAGACATATTGGAGGATCACGGTGTTGTCCAGCGCCAGATCGTCCGCGGCCTTAACGACCATCACACTCCCCACGATGGCAGCGTCGTAGAACAGCAGGAATTCACCTGTGGGCAACCTTCTTGCACCCCATACCCCCTTCCATAGCCCCGCGGGCAGACCGATCGTGATGTTGACAGGCTGTGAGGACGCAACCATGCCTTGGGTGTCAACTGCCTTCGCCACCAACGGGTATATGCCGGCCGAGAGAGACCGCCCCGCAAGGGGATATTCCACGCCGTACGGGTAGGTGGATGTAGCGGTTCCAATGCCGACCAAGTTCGTGCCGAGAAAGTACTGTATCTGCGCGATATTCTCCATGTTCGTCGCCCAAGCCTGCAGGAAGTCGGGGCCGTTGGCGAAAACCGAGCCATCAAGCGGCGTCAGGACCGTCACGGCAGGTGGCGCCCCGGTCCAGCCGTTGACGATGACCACTCCGGCCAGTGTACTAGGTGCGATGTCTGCCGTCCCGGTCTGGTAGGCATAAAAGCCAGCGTTGCTAAACGTGAACGAAAACAAATCGCCAGACGCCAGCGACGGGCTCTTGAACTCGCCGCCGTAGCTCTGGACATAGTTGGGACTGAACTCCCCGTTGACCCATACGACGGTGTCGCCGACATTGACGTTGAACCAGGACTGCGGCCAGCCAGTGCTCATGTAATTTGTGATGGTCGCCGCTGCGCTGTTCCCTGGCGGGCATAGAAGAGCGCCGAAGAGGGCCAGCCCAAGCCGGACGGCGCCAAAAGGGCCTGTGGCCCGAGGCCACCTCATAAGGGTAATTGCCATAAAGCTCACCATGTTTGTCGGACAGTCCGATTCTAGCAGCGCCACCCTGTTTGTCTTTGCACAAATTGGCTGACCCCCCCGTCCGCGAAAGCAACTGTCCGGGTGGGCCTAAACCGTCTCAGCGACCAAACCCCATGAGGTAGAACCGAGATGCCACCGGCGCTTGGCGCACAGTCTCGTCCACAAAGACGCCCGGGCTCCTGACGTAGGCCCCAAGCACAGTGCGTGTCAGCGACACGTCGTCGTAGCCATAGACCAACATGTTCTGTACCGGGATAGCGTCGTAGAAAAACAGCATCTCGCCCGTGGGCAGCCTTCTGGCGCCCCACACGGCGTAGTACGGGACTATCGTGATGGTGACGGGTTGTGACGAAGTGACCACGCCTGCGCTGTCGATCGCCTTGGCCACGAGAGCATATTGACCCTGAGGCAGGTTGGACCACGCCGCCGCATACGGGGGCGAAAACGGGAGGTTGGCTCCGGCGGTTCCGATGCCGATGAGGTTCGTACCGGCAAAATACTGCATCTGGGTGATATTGTCCATGTTCGTCGCCCATGCCTGCACCACCTGGAGCGTGTTGGGTGAAAAAAATGAGCCGTCCAGCGGTGTGAGGATTGTTACGGCAGGCGGCGCGCCCGTCCAGCCGTTGACGGTGACAGTTCCGGGCAACCCCTTCGTCCCGCCATAGCCACTCACCCCGGTCCGGTAGGCGTAGAAGCCAGTGTTGGTGAACGTGAACGAGAACGAATCACCGACATTGACCATTGGCGGGCTACTCCACTCGCCGCCATAGCTCTCGACGAAATTTGTTCCGAGAAACAAAGGTTGTTGGTTGACCCACACCACGGTGTCACCCACGTTGATGTTGAGCCAGTACTGCACCCCGTCGCGGCTCAGGTAATTAGTAATGGTCGCGGCTGGGGCACGCCAAAGCGCGAGCGGGAGCTGGAGGGCCAGCAAGAAGAAGCACGCCGCACCGCGCGTTTTAGCCATCCAGCCGCGTAATAGATGTTTACGCCCAAAGGCAGGTGGGACACGACCGGCCGCTGCCCGCCCCCCCGCTCCCCAGGCAGAGCCGCGCGGTCCCCGCCCGCATGCCGGAGTATCATACTGTCTCATAAGTCGGTAGTGACTCCATCAATACTTCACCCTTGCGACGTAAATGTCCATCTGCCAGGTCGGATTATTATACGGAGGGCAGTCCGGGTTATTGCCGGTGCTGATGGAATTGTCTGCCCAGGCCGTGAGCCGGGGTTAAGCAGGGGTCATCAAGCAGGGGTCAGTCGCCAAACCCAGTCCGGTAGAACCTCTGTGACGCCGGCGCTCCGCGTACAGTCTCGTCCACAAAGACGCCTGGGCTTGCGACAGGGACTTTAACAACGGCGTTGCTCGACTGCAAACTGTCGAAGCCCAGGACGACCATGCTGATGTTTAACTTCACTACCACGGCATCGTAGAAAAACACGGCCTCACCGGTGGGCAGTCGTCTCAGGCCCCACACGGGCCAGTAGGGGACGATTGTGATGTTGACGGGCTGTGACGACGTGACCACGCCCGCCTTGTCGATCGCCTTGGCCACGAGCGCGTACCTACCCTGCGGCAGGCCCGGCCACGTCACGGCGTATGGGGGACTGGCTGCAGCCGTTCCAATGCCGATGAGATTCGTACCGGCAAAGTACTTTATTTCGGCAAGATTGTCGGTGTTCGTCACCGATGCCTGCACGATGTCGGGGCCCGCGATAAAAAATGAGCCGTCCAGAGGCGTGAGGATTGTTACGGCCGGGGGCGCGCCCGTCCATGCGTTGACCGTGACCACTCCCGGCAGCCCCTTCGTCCCGTTCCAGCCTATCGCCCCGGTCCGATAGGCGTAAAAGCCGGCGTTGGTGAACGTGAACGAAAACGAGTCGCCGAGGTTGACCATTGGCGGGCTACTCCACTCGCCGCCATAGCTCTGGACGAAATTTGTTCCGTAATACAAAGGTTGTTGGTTGACCCACACAACCGTGTCGCCGGCGTTGACGTTGAACCAGTACTGCGCCCAGCCATTCCCCAGGTAATTAGTAATGGTCGCAGCCGTGCCGTGGTGGGGCACACCCAGGAGCAGCAGGCCGAGGAGAACGGCGTCAACAGCGCGTTTCGCCCCGGGCCTCCCCAAACTATAATCCGGGCTATTGCTTAGAGATTTCGTTGGCTTTTCTCCATCGATAATGCTTCGCATCAAGGCTCTTCCAGGTTCCCGTGCGCAATCGGGCCGCGATCCAGGGGAGCGCCAGCGTCGTTTCCCGGCGCAACCGCGCCGCCATGGCCGGCTTGGCGGGGTCCCTCTTGGGGCGTTGGCCCAATTCGCCCTTGCTCCAAGCCAGGCGTTTGATCTCCTCGACTCTCAGCTTGCGCGGCATAGGAACGAATATGCCACGGTTGCTCAGGCGTGGCCAGACCGTAGTTTGAGCCGGTCTAAACATGCGGGTTTCGGTGGGGCCGTCGGTGCTTAACCGTCAGGATTGCTCCCGGTCCACAGGTCATTGGAATTGTCCGCTCACGCCGAATAGAAATATCCGCCGTAATACGCCAACCCGGTGTAGTCAGCGTGATCCCATTGCCACGATGACGGTGGGGGGGCGTCAGTGAACGGCGCGTGCGAACTCCCGGACTCGAGCTGAATGTTCGACGAGAGCGATTGGCCGCCGGTGCGGCCGATTTTTGATGGATTGTTCGGGCGTTTGGGGTTTAATGGGTTCGGTCACGGTTTGGTGAGCATTGAACTGAACACTGATAAACAGATGAACCATACCCAGCTCGCATCGATCGGGATTCTTGCCGCGCTCTTGGTCCAGACCGCGGGTAGTCTTGGCGCGACCCCACCCCAACGCCGCACTCTTTCTCTCGACGGCGCCTGGCAGATTGCCGAGGGGAAGATGGACCAGGCCCCGACTACTTTCGATCGCACCGTGCCGGTGCCGGGCCTGGTGTCGCTGGCCGTGCCCGCGTTCGCCGATCCGCCGGGGCCGAAAGTCGCGGAACGCAACAAGATGCCGCAGAAGGACCCGACGCGGGACGCGTTCTGGTACCGCCGCGTTTTCCAGCTCGATGCGCCGCTGCCGGCGGTGGCCTCGCTCAAGGTCCGCAAGGCCATGTTCGGCGCGCGGGTGATCCTCAACGGACAGGTCCTGGGGGACCATTTGCCCAGCTTCACGCCCGGTTATTTCGACGCCAGGTCCGCGCTGAAGGCCGGCGAGAACGAATTGCTCATCCGCGTCGGCGCGGATCGCGACGCCGTGGGGCCGGCAATCGCGTCGGGATTTGATTTCGAGAAGGAACGATACATCCCCGGAATCTTCGATTCCGTGGAGCTCATTCTGTCGGGCACGCCGCACTTCACCCGGGTGCAGGTCGCGCCCGAAATCGCCGCCGGGATGGCGCGGGTGCAGGCAGTGCTGCGGAATGACGGCGAGGCCGCGCGCGGCGCGGTCACGTTCGTTGTGCGCGAGGCCAAGACGGGGCGGGAGGCCGGGCGTCTGAAAATCGAGGCCTTGGGCATTGCCAAAGACGCGGAGGCGACCGTGGATGTCCGAATCCGGATTGCCGATTGCCGCCTCTGGTCGCCGGAAGACCCTTTTCTCTACACGCTCGAGGCCGAGACCGGCACGGACCGTTTCCAGACCCGTTTCGGAATGCGGGAGTTCAAGTTCGACGCGGCGACGGGCCGGGCGATGCTCAACGGCAAGCCCTATTTCATGCGGGGAAGCAACTTCACGCTCTACCGGTTTTTTGAAGACAGCGAGTGCAAAGACCTCCCGTGGCGGGGCGACTGGGTCAGGTTGCTCCACGAGCGCGTGAAAGAGATGCACTGGAACTGTCTCCGATACTGCATCGGCTTCCCGCCCGAGGCCTGGTACGACATCGCCGATGAGGTGGGCATCCTCATCCAGGACGAGTTTCCGCTCTGGCACGGCGGGGCGGGCTGGAGCAATTGGCCCAAGGAGTTGAAGAGCGATGAATTGGCCCTGGAATATGCCGAGTGGATGCGCGAGCATTGGAATCATCCCAGCGTCGTCGTGTGGGACGCGAGCAACGAAACGGCCAGTCCAGAGACAGGCCCCGCCATCCGCAAGGTCCGGGACCTGGACCTGTCGCATCGCCCGTGGGACAATAGCTACACCGAGCCGATGCACCCGGGGGATGTCTTCGAGTCGCACCCCTACCATTTCAACGGGAGCTTCCGGTTGCGGGACTTGGCCGCCGCCGACCCGGTGCCGCAGGGAAACCAACTCCGCAACGAAGGCAAGCATGCCGTCATCATCAACGAATACGGCTGGCACTGGGTCAACCGGGACGGGACCCCAACCACGCTCACTCGCGATATATACCGCAACGTTCTGGGGGAGCACGCCACGGCGGAGCAACGGTTCCATTTGCAGGCCACCTGGCTGGCGGCGGATACGGAATTCTGGCGCGTTCATCGCAAAGCGGCCGCTGTAATGCACTTCACGACGCTGGGTTACTCGCGTCCGGACGGACAGACCTGCGACCATTGGAGGCTGGGCGGGGTCGAGAAGCTCGAATGGGAGCCGGAGTTTTACCGTTACGTGCGCGACGCCTTTGCGCCAGTGGGTTTGGCCGTGGATTTCTGGAAGGACAGGCTCATTCCCCAAACCCAGTCCCGGGTCCCCGTCATCCTCATCAACGACCTCGACCACCCCTGGAGCGGGGCCGTGACCCTTCGGTTGCGCCGGGCCGGAGAGGCGGCTGCCGTCCTCGAACTCAAACGTGAGGCAACCCTCGAGCCTTTCGGTCAGACAACGGTCGACTTCCAGCTCACCTGGCCCGAAGCGCTCGGTCAATACACCATCGAAGCGGAGTTGCGTGGTTCGGATGGACAACCCGTCCGCAGCGTGCGCGAGTTGGAAATCATCGATCCCCGCGCATTGGGGCTGGCCTATCAGAAACAGACCTCCGCCTCGTCCACCTACGCCAAGGAGTACCTGCCGGCCAACGCCGTGGATGGCGACCCGGCGACCTACTGGTCGTCCACCTTTGCCGATCCTGCGTGGTTGGCGGTGGACTTGGGCCAGGTCCACACGATCAGCCGCGTCCGTATTACCTGGGAGCGGGCTTACTCGAAGGTGTTCGCGGTCCAAGCATCGCTGGACGGGCAGCGTTGGACCGACCTCTTTACGGATGAAAACGGCAAAGGCGGCGTCAGCGAGGTGAAGTTCGCCCCCGTGGAAACTCGGCACGTCCGCATCTCCTGCATTAAGCGCGGCACACAATGGGGCCACGCCATCCGCGAGCTCGAGGTGTTTGAGTGACCCGACGCCCGGCTTTCACGCCTATGGCGCCCACCCCCACCGAACTCAGGATTCTGGCCCAAGTCGAACGGCGGTTTGACGAAATGGTCGATTTGACCGCCCGGTTGGTGCGGATCAACACCGTCAATCCCTACAGCGGCGATAGCTCCGCCGGCATCGAGAAGGCGGGACAGGAGTTGATGCGCAAAGAGCTGAAAGCGGCGGGGGCGCGCGTCGAGGTCGTCCCTGTGCCGGAGGACATCTACCGCCAGTGCGGCGTGCTCGGTCCGAGGGACCGGAGTTGGGAGGGCCGATACAACGTCGTCGGACGGTTTGAGCTTCCCGCTCGGACCAAGCCGGGGCGGAGGACAAGCCAGGGCGGGCAGCCCGTCTCCTCGGCCGCCCGGCGGCGGGGGAAAACGCTCATCCTCAACTGTCATATCGACACCGTCGGCACCGAGGGCTACGAGGGCGACCCGTTCGAGGGGGGCGTCCGCGAAGGCAGACTCTGGGGCCGCGGCACTTCCGACAGCAAAGGCAACCTCGCCATCGGCCTGGGCGCCATCAAGGCCCTCCTTTCCGTGGACGCTAGCCTGACAGGTGAAATCCTCCTCGAAAGCGTGGTGGACGAAGAGTGCAACGGGACGGGCGCAGGGACGCTGGCCTGTCTGAAGGCGGGCGTAGTGGGCGATGCCTGCCTCGCGCTGGACGGCGATGCGCATTGCCCGTATCGGGGTTGCGACGGCGTGGTCACGCCCGAGATCGAGGTCGTGGGCCGCAGCGGCCACTCCGCTTATGGAGCGGTCAATGCCATCGAGAAGCTGACGGTGGTCAAAGGCGCGATCGATCAATTCCGGGAGCGGCGGTTGGCGATGAAGCCACCCAGGCCCGTCAGCCTCGGCCTTATCCGCGGCGGGACCCTCCCGGCCATCGTCCCGCAGAAGGCCGTGATGCAGTACAACGTCAACTACGGCCTGGAGGAGGTTGTCCCTCCGCCCCTCTTTCCCGGGGCGGAGATCATGCGGCAATTTGAGGCCGTCGTCGGCGAGGCGGCGGGCAAAGACCCATGGCTGCGCGAGCACCCCCCGCGAATCACCTGGCTCAAGGATGCCCCGCCGTACCGCATCCCCGATGACGCGCCCATTGTCAGGCTGGCCGAGGAGGCGAGCGCGGAGGTCTTGGGCCGTGTGCAGCCCGGCGGAATCGTCGCCTGGGGGGACGCGGCGCATTTCTGGAACCAAGCCCGCATTCCCGTCGTCGGGATGGGCGGGGCGAATGCGGGCACCGCGCATTCCTCCTGCGAATACGTCGAGCTGAAAGGCATGTTAACCGCGGCCAAGGCCCTCGCCCTCGCGTCGTACCGGTTCCTGGCGGGTTAAGATGGCATCAGTTCATTTCTGGACGTTGATATAGCGGTCGGCCCATTTGAGGAATGCCGGCCAGTTCGGACCGGTGGTATGCCCGCCGCGATGCTGGCGGAAGGCCAGTTCCCCTTCCATGAGACCGGTTTCCAACGGCGGGAATTCCGCGGTGCCGAGGTCCTTCTTGCCCAGGAGTCGATACACCGGCCCGGCAGCCACCGCCGCCATGAAGCTGCCTTTTTGGTCCACCCACTTGCCTTCCGCTCCCGGCCCCTCCGACGCCCCGTAGCTGATGAACGTTGGCCGCGGGGCGCACAGGGCGATCAGTTCGTGAGCATCCACCGGCAGGTCATTCCAGTTGAGCGGACCGCCATACTTGAGGAAATTACCCGCCATCCAGTGGTATTCGCCCGACCCGGTCAGGTTCTCCACCAACTCTCCGAAATTGCGCCGATGCAGCTTGGCGCCGCCTTCACCGGAGGAGCCGATAAACCCGATGGCGAACCGCGGGTCGTACGCCATGGCGACGAGCGCGGCTTTC
>CAZZFF010000009.1:56327-81769 GCA_964653485.1 uncultured Verrucomicrobiota bacterium
TATCGTCTGCATCGATTTCGAGGCGTCCTCCCTCGACGAGCGCGGCTTTCCCATAACGGGACAGGCCCTCGATGCCCACTTGCTTGGGGTCCACCGCCTTGTCGGTCTCAAAATAATCCAAAGCGCGGCTAGCCCCCCATGCCCAGGCGCGCAGCGCCCCCCAGTCATCCGGCTTGCGGGGTTGGCCCTTGTTGCACAGGCCGATGATGCCTTTCGTGAGACCGGCGCCGGTGTCAGCCTGGACGCTGGTCGGCGTAAGGATGGCGTAGCCCCATCCCTTGGCCAGGACCTGTTGCTGCCAGGTGGGACCGCCGCCGCCAAACCCGCCAACACCCCGCGGACCGAACCTGGCGGGCATCCCGCCAAAACTGAAGCCGAACTCCAGCATCACAGGCACCGGGCCGTTCGCAGATGCCGGCGTGGTCAAAGTCAACTGGATGTCCACGCTAATCGATGGGCACGATGAATTGTCAACGTGGCCCGCGAGCTGTTTCGTGATGACCGCCACATCGCCGTTGGTCTGTCGGGTTGTGCTCGTCACTTCCCACGTCACCTTTGGCGCCTCATTGGGAACCCGCCCATAAATCTCGCGGTCGAAGTCTTCCACGATTTCCGGCCGCCGCTGCTTCCACCACATTTCGGCGGTGGCGACCTTTTGCCCGCTTTTCAATACCAGCGGGTCCGGCAGGTTCGGATACGGATTGGCCTTGGACTCATCGTAGTTAACGGCGTTGGGCGCGTTTGTGTTGTTGGGATCGGCCCCCTTCCGCAGCGAAGTGATGCGCAGCAGGTCTGTCATCATCCGATGGTCCTGCTGTGCGGTCAATGTCATGAGGGCGGGCGACGGGGCGGCTCCGGAGTCTAGCGGCCGGCCAGGGGCCTCCTCGGCTGCGCCCGCCGGCACAGACGACCCAAGCCCGAAAGCAACACCCAACGCGACGAGAAGTATCTGAGTGTGGTTGGACATAGTCGAGGTCGGACGGTAGAGGAGCGGCGAGGGATGTAAAGGATGATTTGATAGACGAAACCGTCTGTCGGCTCTACGTTCTCACGCCGGACGAAATCCAGATTGCGAAAGAGGCCGTCATCCAGGTAATGAATACGATCATGAATATCAGGAGAAATGCAGGCGACGTTTTCGGAGAGGCTCCAACCCTGGACGCCAGGCTCCTCTGCCGCCGGCCGCCCCGGGCAGCCCGCCCGCATCGAATCATCCCGGCGATTCCGCTCGGGGCTCTGGCGCTGGCGATGGGCCTTTGGACCGGGGCCGCCGCCGCACCCGACGCGTTGTATGGCTTCTCAACCAGCGGTTCGGAGACACAACGCAAGCTGGAGGCCGCCTTCCGCGCGCTGCCGCAGCCCGACAACCTCCGCGAGTATATGCGGCGGCTCAGCGCCCACCCTCACCACGTCGGCTCTCCTTACGACAAGGAAAACGCGGAGTGGATTCTCGCCCGGTTCAAGGAATGGGGGTTCGATGCCTCCATCGAGTCGTTCGATGTCCTCTTTCCCACGCCAAAAACACGGCTGCTCGAAATGCTCGAACCCGTTCCCTTCACCGCGGCGCTCCAGGAAACCAACCTGCCCATCGACCCGACGTCCGGACAGACGGCGGAACAGTTGCCCACCTACAATGCCTATTCGGCTGACGGGGATGTCACCGGTCCTTTGGTGTTCGTCAACTACGGATTGCCCGAGGACTACCGGGAGCTCGAGCGCATGGGCGTACAGGTCAAAGGCGCCATCGTCATCGCCAAATATGGGAGATGCTGGCGCGGGGTCAAACCCAAGGTCGCCGCTGAGCACGGGGCCATCGGTTGCCTCCTTTACTCCGACCCGAAAGACGACGGCTACTCCGTGGAGGAGGTGTTCCCCGACGGGCCGATGCGCAACTCGACGGGCGTCCAGCGCGGCAGCGTCATGGACTTTCCCTCCACCAGCCCGGGCGACCCGCTGACGCCCGGCTACGGGGCGGTCCCGGGCGCCAGGCGGCTCCCGCTCAACGAGGCGCCGGGCATCACCCGCATACCCGCTCTGCCCCTGTCCAGCGGCGATGCGCAACCGCTGCTCGCGCAACTCAAAGGTCCCGTGGCCCCCGAGGCCTGGCGCGGCGCCCTGGCCCAGACTTACCGCCTCGGTCCAGGCCCGGCCAGGGTCCACCTCAAGCTCCAATTCAATTGGGACCTCAAACCGCTCTACAACGTCATCGCCAGGCTGCCCGGAGGCGCCTCAGGCGACGAATGGGTGCTGCGCGGCAACCACCACGACGGCTGGGTCAACGGCGCCGAGGACCCCGTTTCCGGCCAGGTCTGCCTGCTCGAGGAAGCCCGGGCCCTGGGCCAACTGGCTCGCGAGGGTTGGAAACCCCGCCGCACCATCATCTACTGCGCCTGGGATGGCGAGGAACCCGGCCTCATCGGCTCCACCGAATGGGTCGAGGCCCACGCCGGCGAACTCAGCGCCCATGCCGTCGCCTATATCAATTCCGACAGCAACGGCCGCGGCTACCTGGATGCGAGCGGTTCTCACACCCTCGAACACCTTGTCAACGCCGTGGCCAAAGAAATCGAAGACCCCGAAACCAAGGCCACCGTCTGGAAGCGAAGTTACGCCCTCAAGACCGTCCACGCCGCCAACGCCGAGGAGCGGCGCGAACTGCGCGCTCGCCCCGATCTCCGCCTCAGCGCCCCAGGCTCCGGCAGCGACTACACCGCCTTCATTGACTTTTTGGGCGTCCCCATCCTGGATGTCGGCTTCGAGGGCGAGGACAGCAGCGGCATTTACCACTCCATCTACGACGATTTCTACTGGTACACCCATTACTCGGACAGAGACTTCGTTTATGGCCGCGCCCTGGCCCAAGTCGCCGGCACAACCGTGCTGCGCCTGGCCCAGGCCGATGTCATTCCCTTCGAGTTCAACGGCCTTGCCGATACCGTGACCAAATACACCGAAGACCTCCAGAGCCTCTTGCGGCACAAGCAGGAACAGATCGAAGAGCGGAAGCGCGAGTTCGAGGAAGGCGTCTTTGCGCTCACTTCCGACCCGCGGCACCCTCTGGCCCCGCCGGAAGCCGAACCGGTTCCCCCGGAATTGAACTTCGCCCCGCTGCAAAACGCGGCGAAGGCGCTTGCCGCCGGAGCCGCGGCCTACCAGCAGGCCCTGGCCAAAGCCCAGCCCAATTTGGACAACCCGACTCTCGCCTCGGCCGCGCGGGAACTCAATCAGCTCCTCCTGACCGCCGAACGCCGCTTGACGGACCCCGACGGCCTGCCCCGCCGTCCGTGGTTCAAGCACCTGCTTTACGCCCCCGGCGTGTATTCCGGCTACGGCGCCAAGACGATTCCCGGCGTCCGCGAAGGCATCGAACTGCGGCACTACGACGAAGCCGAGAGGGAAGCTGCCCGCGTTGCCAAGGCCCTGAACGCCCTGACCGCCCAACTCGACTCCGCCACGAGAATTCTTGCCCGCTTCAAGCCTTAGGCTGGCGTAATCAATAGGGGCGGCAATCTGCCTTGGTCGGTTGCCGCCCGGGTTCATCGTTCGCGCCAAAACTGTAGCGCTGGCCTGCTATGGGGTGCGGTGGCAAGCGAAGCGCGACACCGCTTTGGCTTCGGACGACCATCCCGACTCCGCCTCACGCGCGCCAAGCTGGCACGAAGCCTCCCCGCCCCAACCCCAACGGGGTTGTGTAGCAAAGCCCAGGGTTGGCGCAGCGCCAACCCTGGGGTAATGACGCCGATGCCCCTCAACCCCGAACGGGGTTGCGGCCCGGCGCCCGGAAGCCCAACCGCCGGTGTCGTCCGCCAGCCACAACCCGCGTTGGGGTTGAGGTCCCTTCCATCGCCTCCACCCAGGGTTGTCCCTGCGGTCCAACCCTGGGCTTTGTGACACAACCGCGTTGCGGTTGAGGTCGCGCGCTGTTGGTCTTCATGACCGATTAGGAGCCGTCACGAAATAGCACTTACAAACCGCTATGGCTTCACTTCGGTCCGAGAGCTTTCTTGACGGCGGCGATGACTTTGCGCTGGACGGAGAGAGGGTCGCCTTGGATGCGGGCGCCTGCGGCGGCAGGGTGGCCGCCGCCCCCAAAGTTGGCGGCTATATCACTGACGTTGACCTCGTCGCTCTTGGAGCGGAGGCTGATGCGAGTGAGTTCCGGCCCCACTTCTTCAAAGACGCAGGCCACAACGACCGGGGCGATGGCGCGGATGTGGTCGATCAGCCCTTCGGAATCGGAACTGTCCGCGCCGGTCCGGGTGAAGTCGGTCTTTTTGAGCCAGAAATAGGCGATTCGGTTCTGGGCGGTGAGGCGGAAGTGGCTATAGACATGCTTGAGGAGCTTGGCGCGCGAGACGGGATAGGATTGGTAAACCTCGTCGCATATCTTGGCAAGGTTGGCGCCACGCGCGACCAATTCGGCGGCGACGCGGAAGGTCCCGGGGCGGGTCGAAGGATATTGGAAGGAGCCGGTGTCGGTCGAGACGGCGGTGAAGAGGCAGTCGGCGATGGGCTTGGTAATGGGCCATTTGGCGACTCGCAACAGCCGGAAGATGAGTTCGCCGGTGGAGGGTTCGTGGGCGGAGACCCAATTGAGGTTGCCGAAGCGAGTGTTGCTCTGGTGGTGGTCGATATTGATGAGGAGTTTGCGTTTGGCCACGCAGGGGCCGACCGAGCCGAGGCGGTCGATAGTGGCGGCATCGGTGGCGATGACGCAGTCGAATTTGTGTCCGGGCTTGGGTTTCTGAAACAGGCCGCCGGGATCCAGGAACTCGTATTTCTCGGGGACCCGGTCTTCGTTCCAGCAAAGGACTTGTTTGCCTTCGTTGCGCAAGGCCAGGGTCAAACCCAGTTGCGAGCCGACGCAATCCCCATCCGGGCGGATGTGGCCGACCACGCAAAAGGTCCGCCATTGGCGGAGGGCTTCGAGGATGCGATCGATGCTCTTAGGGTGGGGCTTCATTCAAGCGTGCAGAGTGCGGAGTGCAGAATGCAAAATGGAGAAACCAATGCGCTCGACGGGCTATTTGTTGGGTTCGGCTTCGGGAGGGGCCGGGGCGGTGCGTTCGAGGTCTTCGATGATCTGGAGCACCCGGTTGCCCCGGACGACGGAATCGTCCATAAGGAACTTGAGGGTGGGGGTGTACTTGAGGACGACCGCCCGCCCGACCAGGCCCTGGATGCGCTTCCGGTGGTGGTTGAGGAGCGCGAAGCCGCGCTTTTGCTGGTCTGGGTTGCCCAGAATGCTGATGAACACGATGGCCGAATGGAGGTCGCCGGCCACATCGACGTCATTGACGGTAACCAGGCCCGCCTCGCTGACCGGGAACTCGCGGCGAATCACTTCGCCGATCTCGCGCTTGAGCAGTTCCCGCACCCGTTGAAGTCTGAGAAAAGCCATGGTTCACAGTTTCTGCGCTATTTTCTCCATCGTATAACACTCGATGTTGTCGCCGGTTTGGAACTCGCCGAAGCCCTCGATGCGGATGCCGCACTCCATGCCGGCGCGGACTTCGTTGACCTCGTCCTGGAAGCGGCGGAGCGACTGCGCAAGGCCCTCGTAGATGATCTCCTTGCGCCGCCGGACGCGGACCTTGCCCTTGACGATGCGTCCGCTGGTGACCATGCAGCCGGCCACGGGCGCACCCTTCGAGAGCTCGAATATCTTCCGCACCTCCGCCACGCCCAGGGTCACGTCCTTGAGCAGCGGCTCCAGCAGCCCGGCCATGCCCTCTTTGACCTGGTCGATGAGTTCGTAAATGATCGCGTAAAGCTTGATCTGCACGCCCTCGTGCTTGGCTTTGTCGGCCACGCCGCTGTCCACCCGCGTATGGAAACCAAGGATGACCGCGTCGGAGGCGGAGGCCAGGGCAACGTCGGATTCGGTGATGGTGCCGACGGCGCTGTGGATGATTTCGAGGGTGACCTTGTCGGATTCGATCTTCTTGAGGGCCTCGACGATGGCCTCGACGCTGCCTTGCATGTCGGCTTTGACGACGACCTTGAGGACCTTGCTGGAGCTGGAGGCCAGTTGTGCGAAGAGGTTCTCGAGGGTGACTTTGGCGCGAGTGGATTCCTGGCCTAGCGCCTTGGCCTCGAAACCGCGCTCTTCGGCCAGTTCGCGAGCGGCCTTTTCGTCCTCGACAATGCTGAATTCGAGGCCGGCTTCAGGAACGCCGTTGAGACCGAGGACTCGGACCGCGACGGAAGGGCCGGCCTCTTTGAGGCGTTTGCCTTCCTCGCTGATCAGGGCGCGGACGCGGCCGTAGTACTGGCTGCAGATGATGAGGTCGCCGACGTGGAGAGTTCCTTTTCGCACGAGCACAGTGGCGGTAGGCCCGCCGGGTTCGAGACCGGACTCGATGACGTTGCCCTTGGCGCGGCGGTTGGGATTGGCCTTGAGTTCAAGGAGGTCCGCCTGAAGGAGGATCATCTCGATGAGCTTATCGACGTTCTGCCGCGTGAGGGCGGAAACCTCGACGAAGATGGTGTCGCCCCCCCAATCGTCAGGCACCAGGCCCTTGTCCTGCAATTGCTGGCGGACTTTGAGCGAGTTGGCGTTGGGATGATCCATCTTGTTGACGGCGACGATGATGGGGACTTTGGCCGCCCGGGCGTGGTTGAGGGCTTCGAGAGTCTGGGGCATCACCCCGTCGTTGGCCGCAACGACCAGCACCACAATGTCCGTGACATTGGCGCCGCGGGCGCGCATCGAACTGAAGGCCGCGTGTCCCGGAGTATCCAGAAACGTGATTTGCGCCAATTCCTTTTTTCGCTCGGGATGCGGAAAGGAAATGGTGTAAGCGCCGATATGCTGGGTAATGCCGCCAGCCTCCCCCGCGGCGACGTTGGACTTGCGAATCACGTCCAACAACGTCGTCTTGCCGTGGTCGACGTGGCCCATGATGGTCACCACCGGAGCGCGCGGGACCAAATCGGCGGGTTTGTCTTCGACATCCAGTTCGACCTTCTTGACCGGGGCATGGACAAGCCCGCTGCCGCGCTCGCGTTTCTCGACCTCGAACCGGTAGCGGTACTTGGCGCAAATCTTTTGGGCGATGTCCTCCTCGATGGCCTGGTTGACGTTCCTGAAGATGCCCAGTTCCATCAGGTCGGCGATAATCTTGAAGGGCTTCTGCTTCAGCTGCTCCGCCAACTCGCGCACGACGATGGGCGGTTTGATGGTGATGACCAGGGCATCGGCGGGGAGAACGACCTTGGGCGGCTCGGCGGCTCTCACAGCCTGGCCTTTCTGCGGGGCAGGGAACCGGGCGCCGGGCGCGCCGGCGGAACCGCCGCGCACATTGCGCAAGTCGCCGCGCCTGGGAAACTCCGCCTTCCTGGGCTCGGGTTGGCGGGCGGTCTTCGCGCCGGCCCCCTTGTCAGACTTGGCGCCGGGCCGAGGGGGCAGGTGGATAAAGCCAACCTTGTCTCCGACCTTTGGCGGCGGAGGAGGACTCGGGGGAGAAGGAGGCAGGGCCGGAGCCGGCGGTGGAGGCGGGGGCGCGGCTGTTTCCTGGACTTTGGCCGTGACCGGCTCGGGCGTGGGAAGGGGCGGCTCGGGCGGCGGTTGAACAATGACGGAAACCGGTTCGGGCGCCTTAGGTTCGGGGATGGGCGCCGCAGGCGCCGCAGGGGCTGCAGCCGGGGCGGGCGGGGCGGGCGGAGCGGGCGGCAAAGGCGCCACAGCGGGAACCAGGCTCACCGGTTCGGCCGGACGAGGGGCAAGCGGCGCCGGAGGCGCCGGAGGCGCCAGAGCCTCTCGCGCCTGGACAGGAGGTGGAGGAGCGGCAGTGACGGGAATGGCCTCGGAGACGGGAGCAGGGGCCGGCGGTGGGGGCGGTGGGAGCGGGGGCGGAGCCGCCGGCGTCTCGAGGACCGGGGCAGGCTCCGGCGCGGGGGGCGGGGCCTGGAAACGCGGATGGGTCGCCCTAAGTTGGTCTTCGAGGTATGCGGCGGTGATTTTGTCGAGGGAGCTTGAGGCGACGCGGGCGAGTGTTATGCCCAGTTCCTTGGCCTTGTCCAAAACTTCCTTGTTTCCCAAGCCGAGCTTTTTTGAAATGTCGTAAATCCGAACGGGCATAAATCTCTATCACTGCTCTCGCATATCACAAGAGGCGCTAGTCAGCGCCGGGTGTCAACCGGAAACCGGGGGCTCTCCTTTATTAGCCTCTCCCGCCTCAGGGGGCGGCGGCTCGATGGGTGGGGCGTCCGGGCCTTTTGCGGTTGGACCGGGGTTCTCGCCTACTTTCAGCGTGCGCCGAGCCGCCTCGGCCCTGGCCGCCTCCATAATGGCGGCGGCCTGCTCGGCCAATTCCGGGATGTCGGCCAGGTCGCTTTGATCCGCTCCCAAGACATCTTCCAGCCGGGTCAACCCACGATGAACCAGTACGTCGGCTTGCTCGCGGGTAATGCCGGGAATGGCGGCCAACGATTCGACGGCCTCGGCCACTTTCTCCTCGAAGCCCTTTCTAACCACGACCTCGGGCTCGATGTCGACCTGCCATCCGGTAAGTTTGGAGGTGAGCCGCGCGTTCTGGCCCCGTTTGCCGATGGCCAGCGAGAGTTGGTCTTCGCTTACGGTAATTCGCACGCGCTTGCCGGCCTCGTCCACCTCGAACGCCTTGAGCTTGGCCGGCGCCAGCGCGTTGGTGATGAAGGTCTTGACGTTCGAGTCCCAGCGAATGATGTCCACCTTCTCGTTGTTGAGTTCCCGGACGATGTTCTTGACGCGCTGGCCGCGCAAGCCGACGCAGGCGCCGACGGGGTCAACTTTGTCATCGCGCGTCCAGACGGCCAGCTTGGTCCGGAAACCGGGCTCGCGGGCAATGCCTTTGATTTCGATGGTGCCGTCGCTGATCTCGGAGACCTCGAGCTGAAAGAGCTTGATGACAAAGCGGGGGTCGGAGCGGGAGAGGATGATTTCCGGGCCGTGGATGCCTTGGTCGACGGCCTTGACATAGCAGCGGAGGCGCTCCCCTGCCTGGTATTCTTCCGTGGGGACCCGTTCGCGGTTGGGGAGCAGGGCCTCGTATTTGCCAAGGTCAACAATGACATCCGAACGGTCGAACCGCCGGACGGTGCCGCTGATGATGTCGCCGATGCGATCCTTGAACTCCGTGAAGATGAGTTGTTTCTCGGCCCGGCGGATATGCTGCATGAGGGCTTGCTTGGCATACTGGGCGGCGATGCGTCCGAAGCCGACCGGGGTTACTTCAACCTCCAGCTCCTCTCCGGCCTGGGCGTCGGCTTTGATGCGGTGGGCGTCGAAGACGGAAATCTGGTCGTGCTTCGACATCACCTTGTCGGAGACCACCAATTTGGCGAAGGCCCGGATATCACCCGATTTCTGGTCGATGGCCACACGCAATTCGCGCGCCGGGCCTACGGCCTTCTTGGCCGCCGATAAAAGGGCTTCCTGAACGGCGCCGACCAGGACATCGCGATTGATGCCCTTCTCCCGCTCCCAGAATTCCAGCACTGCTAAAAAATCGGCGTTCATACGTTTCCTAACGGCACCCTCGTGGGGAACAAAAAAGTCGGCAGATGATGCTCTTCCGACTTTGGCGGGCTGGCGAACCAGCAATATACCGTTCTACGAACAATCTAGGGTTTGCGACAAAAAGAGTCAAGCCCCATCTTCCTGGTTTTTGATGGGTTCCCGCAACGGTGAAACTACTTTACAACTCGGCCTGTCTTGTCTCAAGCTCAGCGGCATGATGAAGCCGCTCGCGCTCGTTTTCTACGAAAGACTACTGCCGGGCAGCCAGGTTGTCAACCGGCTGCAAGACATAAGCTACCGGGTCCAGGTCGTCACCGACGCGGCGCTGCTGGTCCAGAGCGCCGAGGACGCCAAACCCATGCTTGTGCTGGCCGACTTGGACTGCACCAAAGCCGACATCTGCGCGGCCCTGGCCCGGCTCAAGCAGAACCCGGCCACCCAGCACCTCCCGGTCATCGGCTTTTGCGGGGAGGGCAGGGCAGACCTCCAAACGGCCGCCCTGGCCGCCGGCGTCACCCTTGTGGTCAGCGAGGCTGCCATTCTCCACCACTTGGGCGAGTGCCTGGACCAGGCGCTCCAGATCGAGTAAGCTTGGCGGCCTATGGTTGAATTGGAGGCCGGGCCTGTGCCCAGTTTGTATGTGCATGTGCCTTTTTGCGCGCGGAAGTGTGGTTACTGCGCATTTTACTCGGAGGCATCCGGCCCCGAGTTGATGGGCCGATACGTCAGGGCGTTGGTTCGGGAATTGGAGCGGGTGGCCGCCGAGCTCCGGCCTCGGACGGTTTTCTTCGGGGGCGGCACCCCGACGCTTCTTAGCCTGCTTCATTGGGAGGAGGTCCTCAAAGCAATGGAGCGGCTCGGATTGCTGGGCGCCGCCGAGTGGACCGTCGAGTGCAATCCCGCCACGCTTTCATTGGACAAAGCCCGGCTGCTTCGTTCGGGCGGGGTCAACAGGATTTCCATGGGCGTCCAATCGCTCAACCAGCCCCTGCTCGAGCGCCTTGGCCGCATTCATTCCCGCGCGATGGTTTTCAAGTCTTACGATATTCTTCGGCAAGCTGGCTTCGAGAACGTGAACCTGGACCTCATGTTCGCGATTCCCGGCCAAACGCTCGAAGTGTGGCGCCAGACCCTGGATGAGGCCCTTGCCATGGGCAGCGAACACCTATCGAGCTACGAAGTCATTTACGAAGAGGACACTCCCCTCTACGCCCAACTGAAGGCAGGCCAATTCTCAGTGGACGAAGACCTGGCCTGCGCCATGTACGACGAACTGGTCGAGCGTGCTTCCGAAGCCGGCTTCGAGCAATACGAAGTCGCCAATTTCGCGCGTCGGTCTTTGGCCTGCCAACACAACGTCAACTACTGGCGCGCGGGCTCCTTTGCCGGCCTGGGACCCAGCGCGACCAGTTATGTGCGCGGGGTGCGGACCAAGAACTGGTCCAACACGCGGCTTTACTGTGAACTGATCGAAGGGGGCAAGCGGGCGGTCGAAACCCGCGAAGAGTTGCCCCCGCTGGCGCGGGCCGGAGAGGCGGCCGCTTTTGGCCTGCGCATGGTGGCCGGCTGGCCCTTCGAGGAGTTTCGGCGCAGGACAGGCCACGACCTGCGCCGGGAATGGGCCGGCGACATGGACCAGTTGGTCGACCAGGGTTGGGGCCGCCTCAACCCGCATTCGTTCCAACTCACCCGGGTCGGCCTGCGCTTCGCGGATGCCGCCGCCCAATTATTTCTGCGATAGGGGCCTCGTGGCGCTTGTCCCGCTCCACGCTCCGACGCGCTGCGCGCTCCACCCGGAGTTCATGCGGCAGGCTTTCCGGCTGAGTGGACGCTGTCTTTGATGCGTTTGACGTGGCCCCGTCCCATGCCTTTGACCTCGCAGCCCAGCTCGAAATAGCGCCGGATTTGATTGTCATCCAGGATGCAGAAACAATCGACGATGGCGCAGGGTTTACCCACGCTTTGAACGACTTGGTCGGGGTCGAGTTTGAGGTAAGGGGCGTGGCGCACCGCAAAGACCACCGCGTCGATTCCCCTGAGGGCTTGGGCGATGTTCTTTTCGACTCGGAGGTTTTTTAGCTGTTCCTGGCGATGGAAGAATCGGGAGAGACTATGGCCTGGATGCGGGTAGGTGTCCTGGGCCTCGAATTCCCACCAATGGTCGAGGTAAGGGTCGTGGACCTTCACGTTGGCGCCCATCTCGGTGAGCTTCCGCACCATGACTTCGGAGCCGCTGTAGCGGGTGTCCCCCACGTCTTCGCGGTAAGCGGCCCCCAGCACCAGAATCTCGGAGGCTGCCAGCGGCTTGCCCATGTTCCTGAGGGTGTCGCGGACTAACTGCGGAGCGTGCAAACAGCGCGTGTCGTTGATGTCCACCGCCATGGGGGTGATGTGGAAGATGTCATCTTCCCAGCCGAAAATGTGCTTGTAGGCCCACATGCCCAAACCGCCGTCCTTGGGCAGGCAGTAGCCGCCGATGCCCGGGCCCGGGAACATGATGTTGGAATGAGTCGGGCGGACTTTGATGGCATCGATGACTTTCTTGAGGTCCACGTTGTTGCGCTCGGCGAAGAGCGACCATTCGTCCATGAAGGCCAGGATCGTGGCCCGGTAGCTGTTCTCGACTATCTTGGCGGTTTCCGATTCGATAGGCCGGTCCAGGACCGTCAGCGGGTACTTCCGCACGTTGAGGACCTCCGAGAGGAATTTGACGACCCGCTGGCGGGCGGCGGGGTTGATGCCGCTGCACACGCGCCAGAAATCGCGGATGGAACTGACGTAGTTTCTTCCCGGCATCACTCGTTCGTAGCTGTGGGCGAGCAGAGGTTCTTCCGCGATTCCGCGCCGCTCAAAGATCTTCTTGACGATGGGGTAGGCCACTTGCTCGGTCGTGCCGGGGGCGACGGTGGTTTCGATCAAGACGAGGGCTTGAGGGGGGATGTACTCGGCGATTTTGGCCATTGAAGCCTCGAGCGCCTCCATGTCCGCCGAGCCTGTGCGCACGTCGCCCAGCGACTCCTTCAAGTAGTCGCACTGCACGTCCACCACCACCACGTCGGCCAGTCTGAGGGCTTCTTCCGTGTAGGTCGCGACGAGCGTCTTTTGCTCTTTGGCACAGCGCGAAATGAGCAGCTCGACCTCGGGGTCTTCCGCCTTGACCGGCGAGATGCCCTGGTTGAGCAGCGGGATTTTCCAGAAGCTCCGCGTGCTGGGCCGCTGCATTCCGATGACGAACTTGCCCGGCTTCCCGTTGGTGTCCTTCGAGTCGGCCACTACCGCGGCCATCACCGCGCCCACGAAGCCCAGCCCAACGACAACCACGATCTCGCGGCCCTGGCGCCGCTGCTCTTGCGCAAGCTTCTCCAAACGCTGGTACTCCTTCTTGTAATCGGCGCCGGTTGGGAGCTTGAATACTTTGCCCTCGGGGCTGACAGAGACGAGTTCCCTGGTTTTTGTAATGATAGGTTTGGGTTGCATTCTACGTGTCATACCGCAGCGGCCTGTCCTTGGCAAGCCAAGAAATGTCCGGGCGGTGGGCCTCAGCTCCGTCACTCGTCTTTCAAATTGATTCGTTCCGCGACGTGGAAACGGAACATGCGTTTCTTCATCCAGCGGACGGCCAGCAGGTCGTAAAACGAGGCGAAGAGCCGGTTCCACACCCCGTAGTGGCTCTGACCGGCGAAGCGGGGATTGTTGGTGACGGCAATCTCGGTGACGGTGAAGCCCTCGATCTTGAATAGGGTGGGCAGGAAACGGTGCATTCCCTTGAAGAACTTGAGGTTGCCGATGCACTCGCGCTTGAAGGCGCGGTAGGTGCAGCCGGCATCGCTGATCTGTTCTCCCGAAAGGCGGTTGCGCACCCAGTTGGCTATCCGGGATGAGGCGATGCGGATAAAGTTGTCGCCCTGTCCGCGCGTCTCGACCCGCGTGCCGCACACGCAGTCGGACTGCCGGAGGGCCTCGATGAATTTAGGCAGGTCCTTCGGGTCATTTTGCAAATCGGCATCCATCGTGACAAGGTATTGCCCGCGCCCCGCCTTCAGGCCCGCCCAACTGGCCGCGCTCTCTCCGGAATTGAACGCGAGCCTCTGGACGCAGATGCGCGGGTCTTCGGCCGCCAGCTCCTTGAGGATCGCCCAGGACCTGTCCCTGCTGCAATCATCCGTGATGACGACCTCGTACGGCAGGTTGAGCGGTTCAACCGCCTCGCGAATGGCCTTGACGAGCGGGCGCAGGTTGCCCTCCTCGTTGTAACAGGGGATGATGAGACTGAGCGTGGGTGTCATGCGGGATGTGACTCAAGCCTGGCCGCGACCTTAGAATTCATAAACACCCCAGCCTACCCCGGATTGCGCTTGCGTGTCCAGTTCGGCTCATCGGAACTCCCGGCCGTCGAGCCGCGAGCCGGCGAAACAATTTTATCGCTATTCTCGCGTCGCCGGACTAGGTTGGGCGCCATGAGAATTCCGAATCGAGCCCGTGTTTTTGGCCGGACTTCCGGCGCAATTCTTGTCCTCCTATTGGCGTCGGTCCTCGTGGCCGCCGCGCAAGCCCAAGCCCAGAGCGCCTTCCGCGAGAGGTTGCGGGTCCTGCCCTATAAAATCGCCTACGAATGTTACGTCGACAATAACTGGGAGATCTTCGTCATGAATGCCGACGGCTCCAACCCCGTCAACCTGACTCAGACCCCGAATGTCCACGAGCATTATCCGCAAATCTCCCCGGACGCGACAAAGCTGTGTTATGCGGTGGACGACGGGGAAGGACGCGACACGGTCCGCAGCTTGTGGGTGATGGACATTGACGGCCGGCAGCGGCGGAAGCTGGCGGAGCACGCGCGGGAGGCCTTTTGGAGCCCGGACGGCAAGGCCATCGGGTTCCTGCCCCAGGAGTTCCCCAAGTTCAACGTGATGGATTACTCGACCACCGGCATGAGCTTTTATGACCTCGCCACGGGGAAGGTGGAGCCGCATGTCAACACCAAGAACCTGCATCATCTCTACAACCCGAGTTGGTCGGCCAACGGCAAGTGGATCGTCGCCACGGTGCATGCCGGGATGGGAGTGGAACACGCCATCGTGCTGATCGAGGCGCGCGGCAACCGAATCATCAACCTGCATATCCCCGGATGCCGCCCCTGCTTCAGCCCGGACGGCAAACATGTTGCCTGGGGCGCCGGCGACCATGAAATCGGGGTCGGGTCCATCGACCTGGAGGCCGAGCAGCCTGCCATCAGCAAGTGGGGTGTCCGCGTCAAAGACCCCGTCAATGAGACCTATCACGTTGACTGGTCGCCCGACAGCCGGTTCCTCTGCTTCAGCCGAGGCCCGGCCAGCAAAGGCGACCCTTCCAAACCCGGCACTTTCCTCTCCGCCTGCGAGATCGTGGGCGTGTACGCCGCTGGTTGGAACTTGTGCGCGGTGTCGGCGGAACGGGAAGAAACCTTGGACCTAAGCGCGTGTTCGGAAGCTGACTTCTCCATGGTGACCACCAACGGGTTCAGCAACAAGGAGCCGGCGTGGTTTAAGCCACCCAAACCTTAAGCCAGGTTCGAGTTGCCGGTAAGGCCATTTCCGGAATCGATGCCCGCGCAAGCTCGGGCCATCCCTCGATCCCCCTTGCCATTGGGCGGGCGCGCGGTAGTCTTGCGGCCATGAACCCGCATGGCCGTATCCACAAAGAGTTGGCTTGGGCAATCGGGGTGCTGCTCTTTGCCGCTGTGGCGGCGGCGGAGGAGGCGCAGGAGTTGGCCGGAAACCCGGCCGATATCGCGCCCAGCGCCTACCTTTACAGGGCCGACCGCAAGGCCGAGGAGAATCCACCGGAAGCCTGGGTATTGTTGATGCAGCACGGGAATCTGCCGTTCGATAAGCCCTTGGACCCGAATGTCCCGGCGGTCAAACAGGCGCTTTGCGGCTTGCTTTGGGAGGAGGTCCGGCCTCTCCAGCGGCTTGAACTGTCTTGGCCCTCGAACGCCGCGAACCAGCCGGCTGCCGATGAACTGGTGGTTTCTTGGTTCGACGGCACGGACAACACCGCCCACACTTGGTGGAATCCTTGCGCCCTCAAGGAAGCCGCCAAGCCGCGGGTGAGCGCCGATGGCCGCACCTATTCATACACTATCCCAGCGGAAACGTGGGGGGTCGTTGTCTCCGTGCGCGGCCAGAAGGAGGCCGTCGCGTTCGCCGTGCCGGCGATGCGCGCGTTCGTGACCGACCCATGGAAACAGATGGATGTCGAAATCGAGTGGGGCTACGAACCGGCCCGGGCCGCGTTGCCTTACGGCGGGCGCATCGAAGCTTACGACGGCCGGATCGCCGGCCTGCAACCCCTGGCGGGGGACACGGGAACAACCCTTTCCGGCGTGTCTGCCTGGCGCTCCGCAAAACCGGCCGGGCCGCGCCGAGGCGTGCGCTTCAACTTGCTCTACATCGGGGATTCACACTGGCGGCGGGTCTGGCCTTACCATGCCCAGGCCGAGGACGTTGCCCGAACCATCGTTACGCTGCGGACCGAGTCGGGCAGCTTCTCTTTTCTCGCGGCGGACCTCGAAAGCGGGCCGATCCTGGCTCCCGAGCATGGCTTCTTTGTCCGCGCCGCAGCGTTGCCGCATCCGGGCCCGCGGGCGCCCGAGGGCGGCGGCCCGCTGCCTCGCGCGCAAGCCGCCGCGGCGTCGCAGCAACCGCCATTCGTGCCGGCCTCGACCGCGTCCAGCGCTTCGGAGTTCCTGGGAGAACTGGCCGCCAGGGGTCTGACGACCATTCGCCAGCGGACCCGCCAGCACGCCGAGCAGTCCTGGGAGGAGGCGGTCACGGCGATGCGCGGAACCAACCTCCCTCCGCATCCGGCGCCGCCGTATCTGCCCGCCATGCAGGTCGAGGTCCCGAGCCAACGGTTGACCGCCCAGTGGAACCTCGGCGCCTGGCATCTCTTGCGTCACTCCGCCAAGGATTCCCGGGGCAAATGGCGCTTCAACGACTTCCCGTTCGGAATCCTCGCTTCCGAGACTTACATGATCCTGCGCGCCCTGGACCTTCAAGGGATGTCCGGGGAGGCCGCCGACGGACTGGACCAATGGCTGGGCCTGCCCATGGAACCTCGGGCCGTCCAGGGCACCCATCCGTGGTCCAAGCCAGACCGTCCGCTGGGCCATTTCTCCGACGGGACCGGCTGTCTGACGCACGCGGTGGGTTTGGAAGGTGCCGGCGGCCACATGGACGCCGTCCACTGCATGGGACCGGGGGCAATCATGTTCACGCTGGCCGAGCATTTCCGGCTTACCGGGGACCGGGAGTGGCTCAAGGCAAACGCGCCGCGCATGAAGGCCAACGCGGAGTGGATTCTGCGCCAACGGCGAGTGTTGGCGCGAAATCTCCCCGGCGGAGAGCGCCTCTGGAGCAAGGGCCTGCAGCCGGCCCACGTGGTGACTCCCGATAGCGAGCGCATGCACCAGCAGTTCTATGAATCGGAGGCATACTATTGGCTGGCGGTAACATCCATGGCCGAGATGCTGATGAAGGTTGAGCCGGCCGAGGGCGTTCGCATGGCGGAGGAGGCCGAGGCGTACCGGAAGGATTTGACCGCGGCCATCGACCGCTCGATCACGCTCACGCCGGTCGTGCCGGTGCGCGATGGAACCTACCGGTCGTTCATCCCGTTCGCGCCCTATGTGAGGGGCTTCGCCTCCGGGGCCTGGGGTTGGCGCCGCTGCCAGGGCCACGTCGGCGCGATCTACTGGGACACCGTGCAATCCGCCGACCCCCTGATCAGCCCCGCCGGCCTGCTGCCACCCGACGACCCGCGGGTCCAGGGCCACCTGGACGTGCTCGAAGACAGGCTCCTGCTGGAGAACGACAAGGTGCAGGCCCGCACGCCGGGCTTCGACCCGGCCCGGGACTGGTTTTCCCACGCCAGTTGGCAATATCAGTGCGGCCTGGAGCGACACGCCAATATCCACCTCCTGGAGGGCGACGCCCCCAACTTCATCCGTTCGATGCTCAACCAGTACGCCGTGGACATCGTGCCGGGGGAATACACTTTCCGCGAGCACACCACGACCGGACCGCCGGACAAGCTCTATGAGGAGTCCTGTTTCCTCGAGCGATTCCGCATGATGCTGGTCATGGAACAGGGCGAGACTCTCTGGCTGGCGCGAGCGACTCCCAGGGCCTGGCTCGAACAGGGAAAGCGGATCGCCGTCAAGAACGCCCCCACCCACTTCGGCGCCCTCACTTACGAGATTCTCTCCGACGTCGACAATGGCCGCATCACAGTCCTGCTCCAAATCCCGACCCGGACTCCGCCCGCCCGGGTGCTGGTGCAACTGCGCCATCCGACCGCGGCCCCAATCGCCAAGGTCCGCCTCAACGGGGCGGAGTGGACTGAATTTGACGCGTCCGACGGATTGGTGAAGCTGAGTGGCGCGCAAGGCCAGGCTCAGCTCGACGTGACCTACGCCAGATGAGCGTTCACGTCGAGTTCCTTGCATCATTGGTCGCGCAAAGGGACCTCTTTGTAACGCTGGAAACCCTGCTTTTCGTTCAACTTGTCAACGATCTGCTTTGAGTAGCCCAGGTCCACATCCGCGCGATAGCCCGTCTGCGTGTCCTCGACGGCGCGGTAGCCGCGAATGACCTCATCGAAGTCGGCATTGCTTTTCTCTCGGGCAACCTCGCTGTTGCGCATCGATTGGCGGAACCGGTCGAACGCTTGGTTTTGTTCCTGGATGGAGTGCTCGAAAGCCGCGACAGCCCGGTTCTGATCGTTGACCATGCTGGCGGTGTTGTTGCGGATAGCCTCGTCGTTGAGCTTCCAGGACCTGGCAATTTCAGTGAGGAGCGGCAGCTCGCGGTCATATATCCGCTCCGGAGCGGCGCCGTAACTGGTGGAGAAGGCCCAACCCAGCGGCCCTATCGGATAGCACTCCATCACTACCTTCTCGCGATACTCCACGGCGCTGTTCCCGCTGCCCCGCGTAAAGGCGCACTCGATCCACGCCGCCTGGCCGTTCGGGGTCAGGGCGGCCGCCCGTGACGAGGAGATGATGCGTGTCAGGACCAGGGCCGGGCCGCCCTGGCGCTGGGACATGGCGCTGAGTTGGGGCATGAGGGTCTTGAGCGCAGTCACAGGATCCGAGAAGGGCGCGACGAGCATGCTCCCCGCGGCGCGGACTTGCGGCGCAATGGGGGAATTCGGGGAAACGACCTGTGCGCCAAGTCCCAGCCCAATGATCTGCCCTGAAGGGCCGACAGCCAGGATGCCTCCGATCGCGGTGCTCTGAGTGATCTTCCAATCCGACGGAAGCCTGAGCGTCCCGCTTCCGGCGGGCAGCGCGTGAACGACCCATTGCCTTGAAACCGGCACCGCGTCCAGCAGCACCCCCAACTCCGATGTGGCCGCATCGGCCCGGTCGTAAACGACGGTGAGCGCCGCCCCATCGGCCCCCACGCCGGACGCCACAAACCCCTTGATCGGCTGCCCTTTCAGCCTCGCGGTGAACCAACCGCGGCACTGTTTGTCCTGGACATCGCCGAAGGCCCCGCCGACCAGAGGCTTGTCATCGAAGACCCTGCCAAGGTCCCGGAGCGCCGCCAGCGCGGCGGCCTTGGCGGAGCGGGCGTCGGACTTGAGCGCGAAGAGGGTCCTCCCCAGCCCTTCCGAGGCCAGCACGGCATAGCCACTGGGCGCCCCTGTATCGGCCGCGGTCCGCCCCTCGGCCCCATCGGTTGGCGTGCTCGCGTTCGATCCGTCCGCCAGGCAGGACGCGACGCCCGCCAGCGGCAGAGCGAGGAGAAGGGCGGGGAGGATTGGGACGAGGGGATCACACATAGGCACTCCTTTTGCTGATGATAATCATTAGTTATATTCGCATGCCAAACGATGCCAGCGCCCGCGCGCTTTGTCAAAGGGTGGCAGGTGCCGAAGCGCGGAAACCGTTGAAAAGGTTGACTCATGAATTGAGGCTGATGAACGACCGCCCTTCACCCTTGCCAACGGACCGGCGCTTCGGCACCATGCCGCCCGAATTCTATGCGAACGAGAACTGATCGGTTCGATGCTTGCGGACTGGGCGCCGCACTCCTGCTTTCAATTCAAGCCCTTGCAATGGCTGCGCCGGGGGATTGGCCCCAATTCCGCGGGCCAAACCAGAATGACATTTCCGCCGAAACCGGCCTCCTGCAGGATTGGCCCGCGGAGGGACCGCCCCTGGTCTGGAAAGGCGCCGGCCTGGGCGATGGGTTCTCGGGGGTCGCCGTGGTCGGAGACCGCGTCTATTCCGCGGGGGATAAGGGCGATTCCAGTTTCGTCGTGGCTCTCAATGCCGCTGACGGCCGCCTCATCTGGTCGGCCAAGTTAGGCAAGGCCGGCCCCGGAGGAGGAGACGGAGAACCCAGGTTTAACGGGCCGCGCGCCACCCCCGCCGTGAATGGCGCCCGCGTCTATGCCGTGGGCCAATACGGTGAACTGGTGTGCCTGGACGCTGCCGACGGCAAGGAACTGTGGCGGAAAGACTACGTGAAGGATTTCGGCGGCACCTGCCCCAAGTGGGGCTATGCCGAATCGGTTCTGGTGGACGGTGGCCGGGTGGTGGCGACTCCGGGCGGAGCGGACGGGTCCATCGTCGCCCTGAACCAGCAGACTGGGGCGCTGCTCTGGCGCAGCAAAGGACTCGCCGATGAGCCGCATTACTCCACGCCTATCGTCGCTCAAATCGGCGGCGCGCCCCAATACATCCAACTGACGGGCCAAAGCGTGGCTGGGGTCGCCGTCGCGGATGGCAAACTGCTCTGGCGCGCCCCCCGGCGGGGGAACGTTGCGGTCATCCCTTCACCGATTTATCACGACGGCCTGGTCTATGTCACATCGGGCTACGGCGCCGGCTGCAACCTCTTCAAGGTCGCCGCCACCGACGGCCAATTCTCCGCAGAACAGCTCTATGCCAACCACGTCATGGTCAACCATCACGGCGGCGTCATCCTCGTCGGCAAATACCTGTATGGCTACTCTGAAGGGAAGGGCTGGACCTGCCAGGATTTCGAGAAGGGCGATGCCAAGTGGCAGGAGAAGAAATTTGGAAAAGGCTCCCTGGTCTATGCCGACGGCCGCCTCTATCTGCGCCAGGAAGACAATCAAGGCACCCTTGCCCTCATTGAAGCCTCTCCAGACGGCTACCGCGAGCATGGCCGCTTCGATCAGCCTAACCGCAGCACGCAAAAGAGCTGGCCTCACCCCGTCATCGCGGGGGCGAAACTCTACCTCCGGGACCAGGACCTCTTGCTCTGCTACGATGTGAAGGCCAAGTGATGCGGCGGTTCTTTAACCTCGCGACGGTTCTCCTTGTCCTGCTGCTCCTGACCGCGTGCGGGCCTTCCTCCGAAAGCCGGCGCATCATCAAGGGCCTCCGGTCCAGGAGCGTCGCCGAACGGCTCAAAGCCGTCGCGGAAGCCCAGGCCCAGCCGCGGGCCGACGCGGCTCTCCGGAAGGAGCTGCTTCGCATGTTCGAAGAGGAACGCGAAGTCGCCATTGTCCGCGGCTGCGCCGGGATGACCTTGGGCTCCTTGCACGACCCGCGAGTTGTTCCCGCCGTGCTCAAACGCCTGCCCAACTCGATTCTGAATATCGGCAAGCCATCCCGCCCGCAAGACCTGGACGCCTATCTTCTGAGCAAGGCGCTCCAGGCCTACGGCCCTGATAGCCTCCAACCCCTCTCCGCCCTTCTGCGCGACCCTCGCAAGGAAGTGGCTTGCTGGATCATCATGCACCACGCCTTCTACCGCCACAACGACCGGGCGTTCGATGTGCTTGCCCACTACGCCGACGACCGCGACGTCTTCCTCAGGCAGGCCGCCTCGTTCGGCCTGTCGCTCTTCGCCCATAAGCGGGCCGAGGAACTGGTCCTTCGCCACATCGCCGACCCCGATGCGGAAGTCCGATACAACCTGGCGCGCGCCTTGTTCAACTACGGCACCAGCCGAGGCATTCGCCCCGTCGAAACTCAACTGGCGAAAGAGAAAGACCCCAGGGTTCGCGAACAGCTCACCAAAGCCCTCGCCGCAATCAAGACACGGCCGGGCGCGCCGGCCCAAGCACCCCTCCCGCGGAACCCGCCGCCTCGCTCTGGAGGCATGTTCAGAAGAATAGCCGAAAATGAATCTGCCACGTCTTCGTGGTCGTGAACTTTACCGCGCCGGGTGGAGAATCAGAAGGTCCAGTGCCTTGAAGCGGGAGAACCCGTGGTCAAACGTGACCAACCGCAGTCCGGCGCACTTGGCAAACGCAGCCAGATACGCGTCCGTCCACACGTTAGCGTCCAAAAGACAGGTCATCTGGCAGGTCCAATGTCGTTCTCACAAACGCATATTCGCATCAAAGCATCTCAACGTCAACCAGAGCTTTCGGCTTTGCCTTTAGGGGGATTTTCCGTCATCGTGAAGTAATGGGGCCAACCGTGATAGCGGTCGTCGTGGTGCTGATATTTGCCGGGGCCAGTTTCTTTTTCGCCCTCGCGGAGACGTCGCTATTGTCTTTGAGCCAATGGCAGGCGCGGCAGTTGGCTGAGCGCGCTCCGCGGCGGGGCGCCACCGTGCTGCAGCTCGTGTCTGAGCCGCAGGACCTCCTTGCCACGATGGTCCTGGGCAACACCGTGGCAAGCGGTGCGATGCTCGCCACCGCGTTGTGGATGGCTCTGGCGGGCCGCTGGCCGTTTGTCATCACCCTTGTCGGGCTTTTGGCCCTCACTCTATTCGGCTGCGAGGTGCTTCCGAAGACCATGGGCGTCCGCGCCCCGGAGCTGTGGGCTTTGAGGGTGGCCTGGCCGCTCCAAGGCATCCTGGCCTTGAGCCTGCCCCTCTGCCGTATCGGCCAGCATATCAATGCCGCCATCCTCAAGGCCCTGGTCCCAAAGACCCTCCAGCCCCAGAGCGGCCTGACCGACGCGGATTACCAGGAATTGCTCGAAATGGCCTATCAACAGGGAGCCTTGGCCCAATCCGAAAAGGAAATCATTCTGCAGATCATCAGCCTCGACCGCCGCACCGCAGGGGAGGTCATGAAGCCCCGCTCCCAAATGGCCGCGATTTCGGACGACCTGTCGGTCGAGGGCATGATCGCCGCCGCCCGCAAAATCAAACACCGGCGCCTGCCGATTTACGACGAAACTCCCGACACCATCGTCGGCATTCTCAACACCAGCCCCTTGCTGCTCGACCCCAAAATCGATCTCGCCGATGCCATCGAGTTCCCCTCGTTCGTGCCCGACGCCATGAACCTGCTCCAGCTTCTCAAGAGCTTCCAGCGCCAGCAACGCGGCCTGGCGATCGTGCTCGATGAATTCGGCGGCACCGCCGGCATCGTCACCATCCAGGACATCCTCGAGGAACTGATCGGCCAAATTCGCCCCGAAGTCCAAACCGAAGGCTTCCTCATGGAAAAACTCGGCCCGGGCCGGTGGCGCGTGGCGGGCGCCCTCCGGCTCGATGACTTCCGGCGCGAATACCCCTCGCTGGGCAACGTGCCCGAAGTCGAAACCATGGGCGGCCTCCTGATGTGCCTGCTGGATGTCGTGCCCAATCCCGGGGATTCCGCAAGCTTTCGCGGGCTTCGCCTGACCGCAAAAGCCGCGGATGAACGGCGCGTCAAGGAGTTGATTGTCGAAACTGTCAAGTGATATGGGCCGCGCCATCCTCATCTGGTTCTTCTTCGCCCTCTGCCTGGCGGTCTCCTTTCTCCTTTCGGGCATGGAGGCGGGGGTGTTTGCCCTGGACCGGTTGCGCATTCGCCAGCGCGTGCGCGCCGGGCTTCCTTCCGCCAAGGTCCTCCACAATTACCTCGAGAATCCGGAGAACTTTCTCTGGACCATCCTTGTCGGGAACACCCTGGCCAACTTCCTCATCCTGGGCTGGTTGGTGGCCCTCCTTTACCGGGCGCTGGCCCACCATCTCCTGGTCTTTGTCATTGTGTTCACCCCGGTCGTCCTGCTGTTCTACGCGTTCTTCGATCTGCTGCCCAAGATGCTCTTCCGCTCCAATCCAAACCATCTCTGCCTCCTGATGGCCCGGCCGTTCCGGGTCATGCACCTCTTGCTCCGTCCCCTGGTGGCCCTGGTTCAATCGGTCTCGAACGTGCTCCTCCGCCTGCGCGGGGGCAAGGCGTTCACCGGCTACCTCTTCGGCAACCGCGAGGAGTTGCGGCTCGTCATGCGCGAATCCGCCAAGGCATTCACCTCCGAAGAGCGCGTGATGATCAATCGAGTGCTCGACCTCCAGGCCCTGACCGTGCGCCAGACCATGAAGCCCTTGGCCCAGGCCGTCACCGTCACGACGCGCACCCCCCTCGAAGAGGCCTTCCAGCTCTGCCGCCAACGGAAGCTCAGCCGCCTGCCTGTCTGGGAAGACCGCGACGGCAAACAACGAATCGTCGGCCTCCTCCCGTGCAATACCCTCCTTTACGAGGCGGGCCTGGACACCGCGAAACCCTCCGGTGATTTCGCCAGACCCGCCCTTTACCTCGAAGAGGACCTGCGCCTGGAGGTGGCGTTGCGCCGGATGCAGCGCAGCGGCCAGCGCCTCGGCATCGTCCTCGGACGCGACCGCCGCGAAAGCGGCATCATCACCTTGGACGACGTGCTGAAAGTCATGTTCGGCGAAGTTGCATTGTGATGGCAGGCCACATGCAACCCGAATCCATCATCGCCATCGTCCTCAAAATCTTCCTCGTCGCGGGGTTGATCGCGATGAACGGGTTCTTCGTCGCGGCGGAATTCGCGTTGGTCAAAATCCGTGAAACGCAGCTCGATGAACTCGTTCTGCGGGGCAACCGCCGCGCCAAGACCGCCCGCGCCATCATCGCCCATCTGAACTCGTTCCTGAGCGCCACGCAACTCGGCATCACCATGGCCAGCCTCGGCTTGGGCTGGGTCGGCCAGCCGGTCTTCACGTCCCTCCTCTCGCCGGTGTTGCTTGCCTTGCATGTCCAGTCCGAGACCTTGCGGCATTCCCTCTCCTTTGCCATCGGGTTCTTTGCCTTGACCTTCCTGCACATCTCCGCCGGAGAGCTGGCCCCGAAGTGGGCCGCCATCCAAAACGCCCTCCCGATTTCCCTCTGGGTCGCCCAGCCCCTCAGGTGGTTCTACCGGGCTTCGTATCCGCTGAATTGGCTGCTCAACGGCACTGCCCGCTGGCTCCTCAGCCAGGTGGGCCTTGAATCGGCCGCCGAATCCAAGCGGGTCCATTCCGAGGAAGAATTGCGCCTGCTCCTCACCGCGGCCCAAAAGTCATCGGGCGGCACCGCCTTGGGGCGCGACCTCCTCCTCAACGCCCTCGACCTGCGGCACCGCCTCGCCCGCGAGGTGATGCGCCCCCGCCGGGAAATCATCTCCCTCGATACCCAGGCCACCATTGCCCAATGCCTCGATGTCGCGGAAAAGACCCGCTACTCCCGCTTTCCCCTCTGCCAAGGCGCCGACCTGGACAAGTCCCTGGGCGTGGTTCACATCAAGGAGCTCTACGCCATGCGCTTCAAGGCCCTCTCCGGCGCGGACCTCCTCCCCGTCGCCCGCAAATTGGTCTATGTCCCCGAAACCGCCCACCTGGAAAAACTCCTCCAGTTGCTTCTCGAAAGAAAAACGCACCTGGCCATCGTTGTGGACGAATACGGTGGCACCGTCGGCATGCTCACCCTGGAAAACATCATCGAGGAGCTGGTCGGCCAAATTCAGGACGAGTTCGACCAGGAGAAGCCGCTCCTGGTGCGCACCAGCGATAGCACCTGGGACATCGCCGGAGCCCTCCCGCTCCACGAATTGGAACAACTCACCGGCCAGCCCCTTCGCCACGAAGCCATCAACACCGTCAGCGGCTGGGTCACGCATCGCCTCGGCGGCTTCCCCAAACCCGGCGACACCCTGACCGCCGGCGCCTATGAACTGCGGGTCGAAGCCATG
>CAZZFF010000010.1:0-16925 GCA_964653485.1 uncultured Verrucomicrobiota bacterium
GGCCCGCCCCCCCGCCTTGAAGCCCGCCGCCCACTCCCGCCCCGCGCCCGCGTTTGTCTGCCATGTCACCACTGGCGCCGGCATGTTGAACGGCATGACCGCCCCGGAAATCGGGTGCCTAATCTCCAGCGCGGGATATTCCCCAGGGCTTTCCAGGGCCTGGGCGACGCCCGAATGCGACAGGGCAAGACGAACCGCCACCGCCCCCCCCACCAGGAACAGCGCGGCCGCAACCCACAAAAACTTTCCCTTTGGCCTCATCTGGAGTTAATGCGCCACATTAGGCAAGGAATCCTCAACTGAGTCAAGGCAAACCCAAGGGGAAATCCGAAATCCGAAATCCGAAGGCTGAGGGCACAGGGCGTTCCAGGGTTGGCTCTGCACTCGAGACGGAAGCCGTGGAGGCTCTCGTGCCGCCGGGCTGACCGCACCGGAGAAAATGATAAACAATCAATGACAAGATTTTTCTTGCAATCATGTTACAATCTTGTTTCTCTTGAGCATTGCCTTAGGAGACTTTAGCTGGCCACGCGGCCAGAACCTGGTGCTTCGTGCGTCGGGGTCTAGCGGCGTGGGCAGGCCTCAAGGCAGTGCAGAAGAAATGCGATGAACGTAAACCAGTTCAAGCCGAACCTGTAGAAACCAGCAACAACAGCAGACACAACAAGTAACTATGAAACCAACCTCAACCCCCCAACGGTGGCGCCTGGCCTGCGCCGCCATTGGCACCGCAACATTGGCCCTCTGTGCGAGCGTCTCCGCAGCAACCGTACCTGCCCCGTGGGTGGACGTGGACCTCGGAGGACCGGCTGCCGCCGGCTCGGCTGTCACTAACTCCGACGGCACCGTGACGATCTCCGGCAATGGCGCCGATATCTGGGGCGATACCGACCAATGCACCTACTACTACACCTGGGCTACCTCCTCCCAATGGGCGCTGGGCATCAAAGTCGATGCGGACATCTCGGGGGGCACCTCGACCACATGGGCCAAGTGCGAAGTGATGTGCCGCGAGTCCGATCCAGTCCTGGGTCCTCAGTCGAGCGACCCGTTCATCGCTGCGCTGTACACCAGGCCAACCTCGAATAACGGCGTCGGTTACCTCAACTTACAGTTCCGGTCAAACCGCTCTGAGGAAGCCGACGAGTACACCGGCGGCAAAGCCGTCACCGGGGGCAACTACACGCCCCCCGTCTGGATACAACTCGTCCGCAACGGCAATGTGTTCTCCTGCGAATACAGCTATGACGGCAGCACCTGGGTGGATGAGGTCGACGTCGATACATCTACCGCTTTCGAAGGCAACGACGACCCGAATGAGGCCACCTTCGCCGCGCCGTTTCCCAATACGGTCACGGTCGGCATCGCGGTCACGTCCCACGACAACACGGCATCCGACACCGCCTCGGTGCCGGTGACCTTCGTAACCAATACCGTGCCGGCCTTCACGGCGCCCACGGCCCTCGTCACAACCGTTCCGAACAAGAATTGCACAAACTACGCCGGGTGCGAGGCCTCTTTCAGCTTCCAGGCGACCAATAACGCCACCCCCTACATCCCATTCCTGATGGGCAACCTTATCAGCTACCAATGGTACAGGAACGGGGCCGCCGTGGCAGGCGCCACGGGGACAAGCCTCACCTGGCTGATCGATCCTTCCGACGCGACGCAGAATGGGACCCAGACCTACTGCCTGGCGACGCTGGCGGCCCCCTGGAACGCCACTGTCAAGAGCGTGTACAGCACCACCAACTCCCTCACCGTCATGCCGGGCGTCGTCTATCACACCAACGGCGTCAAACTCGAGTACTTTGCCAACGCCCTTCGCGCTGACGTTGAAAACGGTAACGTTGGACCGGCCACCTGGATCGGCGCCCAACCGGCGTTTGACAATCCCGGCAATCTCGGCATCAACTATGTGACCCGCGAGAGCGGTTGGTTCATCCCGCCCGCCACCGACAAATACGTCTTCTTCGTCGCCACCGATGATGATTCGGACCTCTGGCTGAGTTCAGACTCGACCATGGCGAAAAAGCAGGTGATCGCCCAGGAGGAAGGCTGGAGCCCCTATGACAGTTGGCTCACCTCCGGCGACGGCGCCGCCACCTCGGCCGCGCAAAAACGCTCCGACCAGTGGACCCTTGACGCTACGGGCGTGAATCCTCCAAACGCCGCCGGCATTGCCCTGACCCAAGGCGAACCCTATTACATCGAGTTGGACCATCATCAGGGCGGCGGCGGTGACGTCTTCAGCGTCACCTACCAGACGGTTGCGCAAATCAACAGTTCCGGTTGGACCAATGAGTTCAGCAACGGCTCGCCTACCCTCATCGCGGGCACAAACGGCAACATCATGCTCGCCTCCTGGACGCCGACCTACTTGAAGTGGTCGCAAACACCGGCTAGCGTGAACGTCAGCCAGGCCGCCTCCGGCACCTTCAACGCGCTGGCTGTTTCGGACGGCGAGTTCACTCCCCTCTACCAGTGGTATCGGGCTGGCCAACCGCTCTCCGGCGCCACCACCACCACCTACACCACGCCCATCACCAGCGCGAGCGACAACGGCGCTCAATTCTTCGTTGTAGCCACCGAGCCGGAAAGCACGCTGTCAATCACCAGTTCGGTGGTGACGCTTGCCGTCGAGAGCGGCATCTGGGAACCGGGCTTCGCGAAAGTCGAATGGTGGTACACGAACGACACCGCCCAGGCGAATAACCTCGCGGCCCTCGAAAGCGGCAGCCTCGGACTTCCGGGCCTCACTGTGGCGGCCCCTCAGGTCGAGGCCAGGGCGATTAACAACACCGGCCCCAATTATGACAACGGCCGAATTTCCTGCTGGGTCACTCCGCCCACCAGCGGCCCTTATACCTTCTATGTCTGCTCCGATGACCAATCTGACCTGTTCCTTAGCACCGATGCGACCGTCGGAAACAAGCAGATGATCGCTACCGAGACTGCCTGGAGCAACCCTCTGTCGTGGGTGTCCTCCGCGGGCAGCAGCACCCTCTCTCAGAAGTGTTCCGACGGGTTTATCCCCACTGGCGGCACGACGGCGCAGTACCCCAACGGCATTCGCTTGAGCGCCGGCCAGAAGTACTATCTCGAGCTTGACCATTACAACGGCACTGGCGGCGACAACTGCGAAGCCACCATGACCCCGACCGGGTCCCCGCCCGCGGATGGCTCCGCCTCCACCCTCGCGGGTAACTCCATCGGCTACTACTTCCCCAGATGCACCTACGTGGCCTTCACGCAACAACCCGTCAGCGTGACCAATGCGGCCCCGTTCGCGCCGGTTACCTTCACCGCCACCGGCGTTACCGATTCACAGATCGGCATCATGGGCGCCGACTACCCCGAGTCCGGCTTGACCAACTTCATGTTCTTCCAGTGGACGGTCAACGGCACCGCGGTCCCGGGCGCCAACACGAGCAGTTTCACCATGACAGCCAATCCCTGGCAGAACAACGCGCAGATCGCCTGCCAGATGAGAGCCATAGGTTATGCCAACGCGGCTGGAGCCACCATCTGGAGCAACAGCGCGACCGCTGTCTTGACCGTCGCCTCCAACAGCACGACGCCGGCGATCACCTATGCCAGCATCCTCATCCAAAATGGCGGTGCGGACGTCCTGGACATCAGGTTCAACAAGCCGATGGACCCGGGCTCGCTGCTCAACGCCACTTATTCCGTCTCCGGCCTCCAAGTCGCGTCCCCGAACGTCTTCACCAACGGCGAGAACGCGAAGTATCTCTCGCCAGGCTCGAAAGTGCTGGGCTCCGACCAGTACGCCAGCGTTCAGCTCGGTGTATTCAACATCCCCTCCACCTTCCCGTACTCGCTCACCGTCACCGGCGCCAAGGATGCCTGGGGCAATGCCCTCACCGCAAACACCGCCTCCGTCGTCCAGGCGCCCCTCACGGATACTGACATCGGCACTCCGCCCAACGACCCCGAGGTCTCCGGTTTGCTGTGGGTCAACGGCCCCAATAGCTACACCATCCAGTGCGAAGGCAGCGATATCTGGAACGGCGCCGACGGTTGCAACTTCGCCTGGCAGCAGGTCTCGGGCGACTTCGACGTCGTCGTCCAGGTCCTCGACTCCACCCACACCGACGGCTGGCAAAAGTCCGCGTTGATGGTTCGCCAGTCCCTCGATTCCGGCAGCCGCGAATGGTCCATCGTCACCACTCCGGACAGCTCCGATAATATCGCCCCCGGCAGTGGCAACGACGGCAACGGCGTCAATAACATCCTGAGCTACTGTCGCAATGCCGAGGGCGGCTCCAGCACCGCATGGACGTACGGTGACTCGGCAGCGGCACCCAATAATGCGGGCTACTATAACATGACCCCGTCGTACCCGAATGTCTGGCTCCGCCTCAAGAGGGTGGGTCAACAGCTATACAGCTTCTACGGCGTCGATGGCATCCACTGGATCCCCTCCGGAACCGACAATCCGAGCCTGGTCGGCGACGCGACTGCGTTGACGGACCCCGTGTACATTGGCATCGCTCAGACCGCCCATGCCAACGACTCGACCACGGCTACGCCGGCCTGGGGTTCACTCCTCTGCCTGGCCGAGGACGACTATACCAACTACAATGCCAAGTACGTCGAGCCGACTGTGGCGCCCGTGGTTGTCGCCGGCACTCCGGCCATCACCTTCGCCACGTTCTACACGAACAACAACCTCTCCACTGGCCCGGCCCAAGTGGTCGACATCCAGTTCAACAAGCCGATGAGCCCGGCCTCCCTCCTGGCGGCCACCTACACAATCCCCGGCCTCACCGTCGCGGGTGTCAGCGTCTATACCAACGGCTCGTTCAACCTCTCGCCTACCTCTGAGGCAGCGAACAATAGCTACTCCAGCGTGCTCCTGACAGTTACCGGCACGCCTAAGTTCCCGCTGGCCATCACGGTCACCGGCGCAACGGACGCCTCGGGCACCGCCCTGGTCAGCCCCGGCAACGCCACCTCGGCCAGCCTCTGCGCCCTTATCAACCAGGACATCGGCGCCGCCGGCGACCCGTCCGTGCCGGGCGTCATGCTGGCCAACGGAACCAACTCCTACACCATCGTCTGCGAAGGCAGTGACCAGTGGAACGCCGCCGATGGCTTCAACTTCAGCTATACCGAACTCACGGGTGACTTCGATGTCGTCGTCCGCGTCAAGAGCACCACGCACACCTCGGACTGGTCCAAGGCCGGCTTGATGGTTCGTGAGACCCTGACTCCGGGCAGCCGCGACTGGAACATCGTCAACGACCCCGACAGTTCCGATGGCATCATGGCTACCGATAGCTCCGGCACGGGCGCCAGCGCCGTCGAGTGCAACTGCCGCAACACCACCGCCGGCTCCAGCGGCGGATGGCAAGTCGTGACCAACGGCATGGCCCCGGCGTACCCCAATGCCTGGCTCCGCCTCCAAAGGAGCGGCACTCAGCTCGCCGCCTACTACAGCACCGACGGCACCAACTGGACCCAGCACGGCTGGGACGACCCGACCACCGTCGGCGACAAGACACCGTTGCCTGCGACCGTCTATGTCGGCATCAGCCAGTCGGCCCACGACAACGATGATACGCCGATGCTGCCCTTCCAAAGTCTCGTCTATCTCGACACGGCCGAGTACGACAACTTCAATGCAGCATACGTCTCGACCGCAGTCACCCAAGGCAAACTGACGATCACCCGTTCCGGGTCGAACGTCGTTATCTCCTGGGCGCCTGCCGGCGGCACGCTCTATTCCAGCCCGGCCCTCGGCAAGAATGCCGATTGGACGCCGGTTGCCAATCCGACCAACCCGATGACCATACCCATCGGCACCACCTCGGAGTACTACAGGCTTCAATACTAACCGCTAAAACCAACCTTAGCTAACCAGCCTTCAAAGAGCCGCGGGGTTCCCCCTCGCGGCTCTCTTTTTTTCGGGACCGGTCAGGACGCCAGGCGGCCGGCCGAAATCCGACGGCAGGGGCCGAAATCCGACGGCAGGAGCCGAAATCCGAAATCCGAAATCCGAAGGGAAACCGAAATCCGAAATCCGAAGGCCGAGACTGCAAAGCCCTCGGGCATTGGCTGTGCTGAACACTGCGGCGGCAGGGACGCGCGGCGACTCACCGAATGAGGCGCCCGATGCGGGCCTCTGTTTTCGGATTTCGGTTTTCGGATTTCCTTCGGATTTCGGTTTTCGGATTTCGGTTTTCGGATTTCGGATTTTTCTTCGCCTTTTCCCTCGGATTTCGTGATCTGCTTACGCCTCCGCCCCTCCGCCCCTCACGGTCTCCGCTCTCGCGCGGCCATGTAAGCAGCGGTCCTTCGCTTGAAGTCGGCGGCCTGTTTATTGCCGGGGTCCAGGCGTAGCGCCTCGTCAAACTGGCGGGCCGCTTCCACCGCGCGCCGCAGGTTGAAAAGCGCGATGCCCAGACTGATCCGGGCCTTGAGGCAAGAGGGATTATAGGCGAGGACTTGGTCGAATTGTTCCGCTGCGGCGGCGGTTTGACCCTCGATGCCCAGCAACTCATCGCCCAAGCGGTAATGCGCCTCCCAGAAAGCGGGTCGGATGCGAATGGCTTGACGCAGCGAATCGAGAGATTCCGCCGGACGATTCAGCTTCCAGAGGACCTCGCCCGAGTAGAGCAGGGCCTGCGGGTCCTCCGGGTTGAACTGCCTGGCCAACTTGAACTGATCCAGCGCGTCCGCCCATTTCGTCTGGCGGGCCAGGACGATGCCCATCTCGAGCCTGACCTCGCTCCCGCGCGGGTTCAAAACCGCCGCCCTTTGCAGGCACTCAAGGGCCTCGGGGAGGCGCCCCTGCTCTTTCAGGAGCCGGCCCAGGCTAAAATGGGAGAAATAGTAATGAGGGATCAGGTCTCGGACCTTCTGACGCTCGACGACCGCCTGGGCAGCGTCGTGAGTAGCTTCGAGGAACTCCGCATAGTTTTCTTCCAGGTTGTAGTCCCGGGGCGCGCGGCGAATGGCCTCCAGATACACCTCGCGCGCCTCGACCGGAGAGGCGGCGGCAATTCGCCGGCTTAACTCGCCTGCGGCGGCCTGCACCGCCTCGATTCGCCGCTTGTTGTCCAGTTGGCCGGTGAAGGGGGGATGCTTGAGCCGCAGCGCGATCTCATCGAAGACCGAGAGCCGATTCCAGTCCGTCAGCCCCAGCAGCCGTTCGCACCTTTCCTGCGAGGCCCAGCCGCTCGTGGCGCGCCCGGCCATGGCCGGTGGCAGCAGTGTCTCGAGACCGGCCGCCCAGGCTCGCGCCAGCCGATAGTTGCCCTCGAAATTCAAATGCACATGCTCATAGAACGATTCCTGGCCCGGGATGCCATTCTGGCTGTCCGCCGCGAGGGCGGATACAGCGTCGCAAAAGCCGACCCGCCGGCCGGCGCTGGGACCGGCAAAGCGCCCCGCTGCCTCCGAAATGACGGCGTTGATCCGCGAGTCTGCCCGGCAGGGCAGCGCGTCGTAGTCCACGGCCAACTCGAAGGCCCGCCGCGCGGCGTTGGTGTTGCCCAGGCGCTGGTGGCAGGTCCCTAGCCGAAACTGGAGTTCCGCCGAGCCGGGACAGAGCCGCTCGGCCTCTTCATAAGCCCGCGCCGCTCCGGCGAGGTCGCCTTTGGCCTCGGCTGTCGAGGCTTCGGCGCTGAGCCTCTCGCCGGCGGCGCGGTCTGCCGGTTTGGCATGGACGCTGAACTCCGAGGCGAACGGCGGGCAATCCTCGAGGTTGACCGCCACTGTGCTCAGCAACACCCTGGCTCCCGAATTGACCCCGGCCTCCAGGATGCCCTCCAGGTTCCGGGCAAAGCTGTTATAAACCACTTCCCGGCGGGGGTCGCCGGGCGGAACCTTGTTCTTCTGAAACATCCCCAGGCCGTGCCAGGCGGTGTCCGCCCCGGCCCCCTTGAGCCTGCGCACCAGGTCCACGAGTAGTTGGCCCAACCGCGCCCGCTGAATGCCGATCGTGAACCGCGCCACCGCAAGGGCCGGGGCCTGCCCCCCAAAAACCGTCGCAGCCCCGAAGGGACCCACCATCTCGTTGTTCCCCATGTAGATAATCCACAGGTCGCCCTGCCTCCTGGCGCATTCACGCGCGATGGGCAGGATGACATGGGAGTTGATCGCGGTGACGCCCGTATTGACTACCTCAAAGTCCTGGCCTGGAAACCGTTCCCGCAGGAGGACCTCCAGGCACCTCCCGGCGCCATATTGCGGCCTCGGGTCTCCCAGCGCCGCTGATTCGCCCAAAATGAAGACCCGGAGCGTCCCCGCCGGCTTATGGGCCTTCATGACGGTCGGCGCCGGCGTCCGGGCCAGGGCGCGAGGAAAGAACCTCAGGCCGAAGTCGTCGTTCTCCACCAGGCACTCCTCGCCCCCGATGGTCATCTTCTTGAAAAAAGAGGTCGAAAAACCGTAACCCGCCGCCCTCAACGCCCCCTCGATGCCGGCCAGCACCACCAGCGGCCCGATCAACAAGGCCGCCAGGCGAAACATCCACCTGCGCCGCAACGAGGTCTTCCCCCCGCGCGTCCGAGGGGCCGCGCCTTGCCCGGCTGGAGAGACGGCGCCCTGCGCGCGCGATGAAAAAGCGGCCTCACTGGCGCCTGGGCCAGACGCCGTCGAACGCCTGCGGTGTTGCGCGCGACTCATGAAGGATGCGCAAACCTACCAGGATCGGCCGGGGAAATGAAGCCAAATCCGTCGCGCGTTACGCGCGGGCCCTTGGCGGTGGACAATGTGGGCTTTTGGAGCGTGTCGGCAGAGCAAAGCGGCGACGGCGCTTTCGGGCGCGCGGGAGGCCGGTTCCCCTCGAGACCATCGAGACGCCCCTCAAGGCTGCGGCGGCTCCTTCCCGTGCTTGATGACCGGCCAAAACTCGTGCCAGTAAAACGGGCGGCTGAATTCGCCGTAGTGGCATTTCTTGCAATCCCCCGCGTCCAGGGGGCGATAGCTGAAGCTGAGGGTCTTGTCGCCTTCGCGCTGTTTGACATGGAGACTGCCCGGGCCATGGCAGCTCTCGCAGCCCACATCGACGAGTTTGTCGCGCCCAAATTCGCGCCGGTAGCCCGAAGGGGCGCCAAAGCCGGTGGTGTGACAGCCGATGCACTTGGGGTCGGCATCCGCCTTGCGTTCGGAAAGGCTGGCAAAGCCCCGGGCGTGGCCGGACTTGGCCCAGGTCTCGCCGGCGGTCTTGTGGCATTCCACACAACGACCGCTGCCGACGTAGCTGGCAGCGGTGCGGACGCCCGGAACGATATCGGCCGCGGCGTTAGCCGGGTCGTCCACGGCCAAACGAGTCCGGCGCACTTCATCCCGGTAATCCTGGGCCATTTGGCTCAAGGCGGGGTCTTGCGGAATCTCGTCCCGAAGCAGCCTGATCTCGTTGCCAACCACGTCGAGCGCCGCGCCGGGGTGCGGATGGAGCTGCAGAATGCCCAGCGCCCGCGATTCGTTGGTGACAAAATAAATCAGGCTCCGGTTGCGCCGTCTGAGTTCCTGGGCCGGTTGGCTCACCTTGCCGCCGAGAATGACCTGGATTTCATAGAACTGGTCCGCCAGCCTCCCCAATGTCTCTTCGTCGGTGAAGGCCAGCAGGATGATGAGGTCCGTCTTGGGCCGCACCTCGGCCAGTTCCCGGGCTAGCGCGGACTCCATGCCTTCCACCTCCAGGCCCGCCCCGAGGTCCTCGCCCAGCCCGCGCGGGTCCAACAGGCCGATGATCCCCACCCGGCAGCCGCCCCGCACGACAATCCGCGATGGGTCGAAGATTGGTTTGCGGGTCCCCTTGTCCAGCAGGTTCGCGCTCAAAATCGGCACCGGGGAAGAGCTCCTGAGCTTTCGCAGTTGGGCGGCCGAGAGCTGGGCCTCGCGCTGGCCGATATTGAGGGCATCGTACTTCATCGCCGCATAAGCCCGCAGCAAGTAGCGGTACTGGATGAGGTCATAGTCCTCGCGCCCGCCGATGGCATCGCCGATGTCCACGCGCAGCGCGCCGGCCGGGGCCTCGGCGTCGAGCACCGTCTTAAGCCGGGTCAAACCCCCGTATTGGCCCGTGAAACAGCCGCAAGGCTCCAGCCGCCCCCGCGTATCACAGGTGAAATAAATCGGCACGTCCAGTGCCCCGGACCCCGAACGGCCCCCGCACCCGCAGAGCAGCGCGCCCAAAGCCAGAAGAGTGAACGACGTTCGAGCCGGCTTCATACAGACCAGACTCCGAGATTGAATACAGTTTGTTGTGGCGATTTTGGCCGGGGGCCAGGCGCGCGGAGGGGCGCATTCGGTCTATTTCCACTGGAGGATTTGTTGATCGGCGAGCAACCGGGCGCGGAGCGTTGAATACTCGACGTTCTGGACGGGGATGTTCTGGTCGACGGCCAAGGCGGCCGCGGTGGCGGCGGATTGGCCGAGGATCATGAATACGGGTTCCATGCGGATGGAGCCGTAGGCGATGTGGGATGCGGACAGGCAGACGGGCACCAGGAGGTTTTCGCACTGGGCGACCTTGGGGAGGATGGCCAAACGGGCAATCGGGTAGGGGGGGAAGGAGCCTACCTGGACATCCCCCTCGTTTTCGGCGCGGCCTTGTTTGGCGAGGCGCCGGCAATTGTGCGAGTCCATCGTGTAAGCGGCCAGGCCGACAGATTCCGACGCGTTGACCTGGCCGCGGCAGTTGTGCTCGGTCATGACATAATCCGAGACCATTCGGCGCGCTTCGCGGACATAGAGTTGGTGCGGCCAGCCGCCTGTATCGGGAAACTCGTCTTTGGCCGGCCCCCAGGTCTGCGTTTCGGCGCGCAGGCTCTCGGGAACGCGCGGGCTGGTGGCCAGGAAATAGACAAAGCCTCGGGTGTAGTCCTCATGGGCGCGGCAAATCTTCTCACGCTCGGAGTAAGTCGCTTCCGGGTAATCGTAGTTCGCGCCGATGAAATCAGTCGAGAAGGCGCCGTTGTTGTTGATGTCGGTCTTGCCGTTGGGCATTGGGATGGGATTCCAGAACTCGCTGAGCACAGGGGTGCGGCCGGCCGCGAAGAGGGCCTCGATATAGCGGGCGAGCAATTCATACCGCGCTGGGTTATAGTCGGCGGGCGGGGTATTCGGAAGACGGTTGGCGGGGAGCCTCGTATAGCAGAGCCGGAAATTATATGCCTGCACGCAACGGTCGGCCTCGCCGGGGTGGGCGGTGTCTCCGGGTTGAACGAAGGGCAGCAAACCGCTCGAGGGCTGGCCGGGCTTGACATACGGATCGACAGCCACCGGGAACTGGTGCTTTGGGGTTTCCGCCCGGACGCCGTTCAACGTCTCCTGGTATTGGGCATTGGCCTCGCGGCCGACGGTGTAACTTACCCCGGCCCTGGCCATAAGATCTCCTTCGTATGTGGCATCGATGAACATCTTGGCGCGATAGACCTTGCCGTTCTCCATGAGGATGGAGGTCAGGCGCGGGCCGGTTTTGGTCACGCCGGTCAGGCGCTGGACGAAATACACGGGGACCCTCGCCTCATTGAGCATTTGGAAGAAAATGTCCTCCGCCACGTGCGGCTCAAACGTCCAAAGGGTCGCGCCCGGAGAGTTCAAATCCGGGATGGCGGCCCCGTCGCGCTGGCGGAAGTAGTCCTGTGGACGCTCAAGCGGCCAGGCGTCATCGCGGGCATAGTGTCTGGCAACGGCTTGGTAAAACTCCCGCGCAATGCCGCCGATGGCGGCCTTGTTGCCGATGTCCGTCGCGCCCAGGCCGCCGGAGGTCATGCCTCCCAGGTGATGGCCGGGTTCGACGATGACGGGCTTCTTGCCCATGCGCGCGGCCTGGACCGCCGCGACGACACCGGCTGCGGTGCCGCCATAAATGCAGATGTCCGCTTCGATCGCCTCGGCCCCGGTGGCGGGCAGCGCCGCCAGGAAAAGGAACAAAGCGAGAACAAGGCCCTTATTCTTCATCATTTGGCCGGATTCAACTCCGGAGGCTTGTCCTTGAGCGGTCTGAAGTTGCCTTGCTCGCAGCAGGCGACGAAGCTCTCGGTGACGCTCTTGAGTTCTTCCCACCGCGCGCGGATTTCTTCGGACTCTTTCTGGGTGATCTGGTTGTCGGCCGCGGCGGCGGCGATGACGGCGAGCAGATCGGCGAACTCCTGGACGATTTGGTTGGTTGCGGGGATGAGGTAGGAAGGGTGGGGGTTGGTGATCTCCGGGTTGAGGATGAAGAAGCCGCCGCCACGCTCGCAAATCCATTGGACCAACCGCCGGTCTTTGGTGCATCGCAGGAGCGCGTCGATGCGGTCGAGCGGGTTGGCGCTCCCGCTGCCCGAGGCCGGATCGGGCGGCTCAGCCCACTTATAGATCATCGAAAGGGAAAGCCCGAGTTGGGCGGACACTTGCTTGGGGCTGCAGTGCTGGAAAATCTCGCGCAGGATTTCGTGCGATTGCATGAGCCAGGATTGAAAGAACCCGTGTTATTTGCAAGGCGGAAGAAAGAACCCAAGCGGGCATGAGGGGTGGTCACTGATTCAGTATGCGGTAGAAGGCGGCGTTGTTGCTGGGGACGAAGAGCAGGTTGGTGGCCGCGAGGGGACCGGCCAGGGTCTGCCAATTGGGAGCGGCCAGGTTGGTTGTCATCTGCACCTGGTAAGCTGCCGCGCTGCCGCTCCAACTCAGGAGCAGATTCGTTCCCTGCCATGCAAGGGCGGCCGTGATTACGGGGGCCGGCTGGACATCGATCTCCATCGTGGCGGTCGCGCTCAGATTGGCGGCGTCGATGGCGCTCACCACGAATGTGTTGACGCCGAGGTCGGTGTTGGCAGGGGTGCCGGAGAGCGCGCCATCGGTGGCGACGCTGAGCCACGCCGGGCCGCTGACCTTGGCGAAGGAAATGGCGTAGCCGTCCGGGTCGATGGCGTTGGTCGCGACTGTCCCGGTGTAGGCCAGGCCGGCACTGGCGGCGGCGAGCGCAAAGGGATTGGCCGGGAACACGGGCGGGCGGTTGGTAACAGCACTGAAGTGGGCCTGAACTTGATTGGAGCCAAGGGCAACGTTGTAGATGGCGACTTCTTCCATGAAGCCGACGAACTGGAGGTCGAAGGTGGTGGCGCCGGACTGACGGGAGCCGATCGAGACCGGATTGGTCGAGGCCAGGATGCCGCCGCCTGGAGCAATGGCGGCCTGGGCGGCCTGGATTCCATCGACATACAATAAAACGGCGCTGTGCTCCTGGTCACAAACTCCCACAAGGTGGTGCCATTTGCCATCGGGCATCGAGGTCGCGCTGGCGGAATGGGCGAGGCCGGAAGCGTCGCGCACCAGGAACCGGAAGGCGTAATTGGGGCCGCCGCAATCGAGAGAGAACTGCTCGCTGCCCCCCGTCCCTTTGCTGACAAGCCCGCAACTGGTGGTCTGGGCTTTGCCGTTGACCCAGGCCTCGATGGAAAAGGCGGCGCTCTCGGCGGAGGCGAAACTGGCCGCGATGCCCCCGGCGTAGCTGTTGGCGCTGGAAGGTATGCCGAAGCGCGCCGCGGTGTGGCTATCGAGCAGGTTATAGCCTGGCTGGCCGAGGGTTGTGTGGCTGTAAGCGCCATTGTTGCCGGCGATGTAATCATGGGCCACCGTGCCGCTGGTTTCGTCCAAACGCCAGTAGCCCGAGGGGGTGTCTGCCAGAACCTCCTGGGCGTAGGGGTAATCGGGAGCCGCGATGACGGTCAACGAAACGACACTGCTGGTGACGACCCCGAAGGCGTTGCTGACACTCACACTGTAATTGCCCGAGTTGGTGACATCCAGGTTATCGAAGGCGAACACCGAGTTCGTGCCGCCGGCGATGGGAAGCCCATTCTGGGTCCAGGAGCAGAATACCGGCTGCGCGGCCTCCACGGCGGCGGTGAGGGTGAAGCTTCCCCCTTCAAAGAGCCTGGCATTCGACGGCTCGGGTTGCTGGACGAAGACCGGCGCGCGGAACAAGCTCAGCGTGGCGACCAGGCTGGTGAGGGCCCCGTAAGAGTTGGTCAGAACCACGTAGTAGCTCCCGGCGTTCGAGGGCGCGGGTAGGTCGAGAGCAAGACCCGGGCTGGTTTGCCCGGCCAGCGGCGCAAACGTCCCGGCTGCCCCGCTCGAACTGAAGAACCACTGGTAGGCCAGCGGCGGCGTCCCCATGGCAACCACGCTGAACACAACCGCCTGGGAAGGGACGCTGTTGGTCACGGGGAGCGGTTGGCGCACGATGGAGGGCTGGGGAGGCATGACCGCGCCGCTCACGGCGAAGATGCCGCAATCCTGGGTTGGGTTCTGGCTCAAGTTGGTGAACGTGATGGAGGCGATGGGCTGGTTCAAGCCCGAGCCGGCCAAATCGAGGACCGTCTGGCACAAGCCCGGCGTGCCGGGGGCGGTATCGTCAAAGAGGAAGTCGCTCAGCCTCAACGCGCCGACACCCGCCAACGCCGGATTGTTGGTGGCGTTCAGCCAGTCCTGGACGTTCAAGCTGAACGGTTGGCTGCTCGTGCCATCGGTGAAGTTAAGCACCAGCGCGCCGTCGGCGCTGCCGTTGGCCGAAGCGGCGAGAACGGCCAACGAACCGTAGGACCGGGGATTGATCAGCGTCAGCGTGCCTGACTCGGGATAGGCAAAGCCTGTCAGAAGCACATCAGGGCCGCCGTAGGGTCCAAACTGGAAGAGCGTGGTGTTATCCGCCTGGCTCACAAAGGCGCCATCTTGCGGCAGACCCGCCGCGCCGCCGCTCAGGCCGGCTTGGTAGAGGCTATAGTCGTTGACCAGGTCAAACGCCGTGGCCTGGGGATTGGCGACCGTGGCGGTGGCGGGGGCGATGACGCCTGCGTTGAATCCGACGACTTGGACCGGCCAGTTTGCGCCCGAAACGATGATCGTGAACAAGCGGCCCTGCACGAGAGACGTGGTCTGGTTGGTAAACCAAAGGTTCGCGTAATAAGTGCCGGCGAGGAGGCTGCTGGTCGTGGCGGTGTCGAGGCCGATGGTGACATTGGCTACCGGAGCATCCGTGGTCAGGATGCCGGCGCTGGATGAGGCATTGAGCCACAGGGACGTGTTGCCCAAGCGCCAGGTGACCGCGCCGGCGGAGGTGTTGGTCAGGGTGAAAGTGATATTGGTGGGACTGAACGGCGTGCCGTAGGGAGTGACGGCGGCAAAGCCGCTCTGGGGGGAGACCTGGAGGAAGTCAACCGGGACGGCCAGCGCATTGATGAGATTGCTCCCGGCCGGGCTGCCCCAACCAGTGCAGAGGTCGTAGCCGGCCACCGCAGGGTATTGGGGCGCGGTGTTGGTCCCGATATTGCTCCCGGTGGTGATGTCGTGAAACGCGGCGGTGTAGCCGGCCCCTTTGCCCACAAGATAGATAGCCGGGTTCAGGAAGCCGACCGGGGGCTTGCCGTTGGCGGCCGCCTGCTGGTTGACCAGGGCGGTGAAAGCGGCCCAAAGAGGGGCTGAAACACTGGTGCCGCCGACACTCTGCGAGAGCCCGTTCTGGCCGATGAGCCAGACATCCTCCGCCACCATCGCCACGTCCGGGATGTTGCGCATCGTGGTCGAGCCCAGGTTCGCCGTCATATTGATGCCTTGCTGCCAGGCCGGAATGGCGTAAGTCGGGCTGACCCCGCCGCTGCTCCCGGTCCCGTCGCCGCGATTCCATACTGTTTCCGAAAACCAGGGAGCGCCCGCGCCGCGAGTGGTCAGGGCTGTGCCCCCGACAATGGTGATGAAGGGACTGTCGACCGGCTGGGGAATCGCTCCGGTGTAGGCATCCGAGTCGCCTGAGGCGTTGAAGAAGGACTGGCCCTGGGCGGCCATCTCCTGGAATATCTGGATCGTCGTGGGATCGGTGGAATAGGTCCACGACGCGCTGACCTGCCTCGCGGCGTTGTCGGCGGCAATCCGGTTGAGGACAGTGTCCCCAAGCCGGCCATAATAGGTCATCACAGAAGAAAGGCCGGGGGCCATCGAGATAGACATTTCCACATCCAGCGGCGGCTCGTCGGCGTTCAGGCCGCTGGCTCCATTGGTGACGCTGCTCACGCCATCGAGCAGGATATTGGTCAACGCCACATTGGGCAGATGGAATTGGGTCTCGTATTGGCGGATGTCACTGGCGAAATAGCCGATGAATTCGACCAGCGCGACCGACTCTCCCTTGCCGGTGAGTGTCACGCCGGGAGCGTACGCGACCCGGAAATCGTTGCCCGCATAAGCGCCGGTCGGCGCGGAACCGCTCGCTGGCTCGGGAACCCTCCCCGCGGGGGGAGGCATCGGACGGAGACCCGCCGGACGGGGCAAAACGAAACTGTCCAGCCCGCTGATATGCAGAACGCGTATGCCCTTGTCCACCTGCGGCTCCGAGTCGGGCGCGTAAAACGCGCGAGCTTCCGCCGGATGCCTGTAAAGCCGAAGCGTGACATTGAAGGCTCTCTCGACGGAGGCCGCCGTGCCGCTCACCTCGAGCACCAGCCGGTTCGGATGGACGGCGTTCACGGTCAAGCCGCGGGCGCGCGCGGAATCCGCCGCCGCCTGGCACTCCTGCTCCGTCGGCCCGAACCGCTCTGTGAACTGGCCGGGAGTCAGATAATGCCGGTAGTTAGGGCTTGCCGGGTCGTAGAGTTGCTGAAGCAGCGCGCTCAGCGCATCCGGGTTGCGCAAAGGAAGGCCCAAGGCGAGATGCATCGGGGTCGAGCCCTCCAGCCGCCCCATGGGCTGCAACCGGGCCAACGCCGCCGGGACATGGCCCGGCACCGCTCGCGTCTCCACCGCCCGCGTCTGAAAGGTGATTAGACAAACCACTGCGGCGCGGACCAGGAAAGTCACTCCGCGAAAACGCAATGGATGCTTGGTACTCCACATGCTGCCGAACAAAGCATATATTCCACCACATCCGAAGAAATGCAAATCGTATCGTGGAAGGCCGGACCGGGCCA
>CAZZFF010000010.1:17025-79377 GCA_964653485.1 uncultured Verrucomicrobiota bacterium
ATTCCACCACATCCGAAGAAATGCAAATCGTATCGTGGAAGGCCGGACCGGGCCAGTGAAAGAATCCCCCGGAAGCTCACTCTAGCCCGCCTTGGAGTGCGGTGGCAAGCGAAGCGCGACACCGCTTTGGCTCCCGCGGCTTCTTGCGTGTCGGACCTCCACCGCGCCTCAGCGCGGCGGAAACTCGAACGTGATCTTTCCCAGGCCGTCCATGACCAGAAACGCTGAGAAAGGGCGTCCGCTCTTGGAGATGAACTTGGAGAGCAAGTCGGTCCGTTTTTCGGAGAGCAGGCGGGCGGCTTGTGAGCGGTCCAGGGGTTGCTGCAATATGCTCTTGTTGATCTTGAATTTGCACGGAGCTTTGTCCGCCTGCGAGCGTTCACAGAGATAAGCGGCCTCGCTATCGAAAACCCGGCCGCCGCACTTTGGACATTTGCCGAGTGGTTCCTGGGAACTGAAATCGAGTTTGGGGCCTGGGGCCTGGGGTTGGGCCGAGGCGCGGCGGGCGGACTTGGCCTTGGCGGCCCTGGGCTGGAACTCGAAGGCCACCTCGCCGTCCTTTAGCACCAGGAACGCCTTGAAAGGCCGGCCCTTCTTCGAGATGAATTTGTCGAGCAAATCGGTCTTGCCGGTCTCGAGCAGCTTCTTCATCTGGGGCCGCTCGACGCGTTGCTGGAGGATGAGTTTGCCGGTGCGAAAGGCGCAAGAGCGCGAGGGTCCCACCGCGCACTCACAGACGTAATGCATGGGCATTTCGAAGACGGGATGCTGGCACTTGGGGCACTTGCCGAGCGGCTCCTGGCCGGTGAAATCAACCGGGGCGGCGGTCTCGTTGGCCTTGGGCTTGTCGACCCCAAAGTCGAATTCAGGTTTGAGCTCCGGCGTGAGCTTGATGACGGCGTCGAAGGGCTTGCCCAGCTTGCTGCGGAACCCGGCCAGGGGGCCGACATGGCCTTTGGCGATGAGTTCCTCGACTTCGGGGATTTCGAGTTGCCTGCTGGCGACGATCTTCCAGAGTCCGAAATCGCACTTTTGGCACTGGAACTTTTTGTAGTTCTCGTGAATCTCGCCGCCGCATTTTGGACACGGGACCTTGAGCGTGCCAAAGTCTCCCGGCACCGTGTCGCTCTCATGGCGGCGGGCCTTCTCGACGATTTCCCGCGTCATGTCGGCGATTTGGGTCATGAACTCGCCGCGCCCCATCTGGCCGCGGGCCATTCGGCGGAGCTTGAACTCCCAGTCCCCGGTCAGTTCAGGGGAGGAAAGTTCGGGAATGCTCAGGCCGCGCAGGAGGGCCAGGAGCGAAAAGGCCTTGGCGGTGGGCTGGAGGTCCCGGCCCTGTCGCAAGACATACTTTTCGTAAATCAGACCCTCGATGATCTGGGCGCGCGTGGCGGGAGTCCCAAGCCCCTTCTCCTGCATCGCCTGGCGCAACTCTTCGTCCTCGACCAGTTTGCCGGCGCCTTCCATCGCGCTGAGCAGCGTGGCCTCGGTGAACCGCGCGGGCGGCTTGGTCTGGGCGGCCACCACCTCGACCTTGGCTGTGGCGACCGTTTCCCCGGGCTGCACCGGGGTCAGCCTCGGCGTATCGTCCGTCTCGGCCTCTCTCCCGTAAACCGCAAGCCAGCCTGCGCTCACCAGGACTTTCCCCACGCTCTTGAAAGGCTCCGCCTCCACCCGGGTAATGCGCGTGGTCTCCAGAAACTCCGCCGCCGGGTAGAAAACCGCCAGGAACCGCTTGGTCACCATGTCGTAGAGCTTCGCCTCCGCTTCGGTGAGGTTTCCCGGCGGCTGGGTTGTGGGAATGATGGCAAAGTGATCCGAGATTTTGGCGTTGTTGAAAATCCGCTTGTTGGGTTTGACCCAGGCGCTCTTGAGAATCTGGCCTGCGAAGGGGCCGTATTGGGTCTTCCCGAGCATATCGAGCGTCTTGTTGACCGTCTCGATGTAATCCTCCGGCAGCGCGCGCGAATCGGTCCGCGGATACGTCAGGACCTTGTGCCTCTCATAAAGGGCTTGGGCCAGGGTAAGGGTCGTCTTGGCGGAAAAGCCGAAGCGTCCATTGGCCTCCCGCTGCAAGGTGGTCAGGTCGTAAAGCAACGGGGAAAGTTGAGTGGCCGGCTTGCTCTCTTCGGTAACGATGCCCGGTTTGCCCACGCACTTGTCGCGGATCGCCTCCGCCCGCTTGACATCCCAGAGGCGCTCGGGCTTTAACTCCGCCTCGCCGTCTTTCCGAGTGAATTGTTCGTCGAACCAGCGCCCGCCGTATTCGCCCGCTTGGGCGGCAAACGTGCCGTGGACCTCCCAGTAATCGCGCGACACGAAGGTCTTGATGCGCTCCTCCCTCTCAACCAGGATGGCCAGCGTCGGCGTTTGCACCCGCCCGACCGTCGTGAGATGAAAGCCGCCGGTCTTGGAATTGAAGGCCGTCATGGCCCGGGTGCCGTTGATGCCCACCAGCCAATCGGACTCCGACCGGCACACCGCGGCATCCGCCAGCGGAAGCATAGACGCATCGTCCCGAAGGTGGGCGAAACCATCGCGAATGGCCGCCGGCGTCATCGACTGCAGCCACAGCCGCTGGATCGGCTTCTTGCTCCCGGAAAACTGGACGATATAGCGAAAAATCAACTCCCCCTCCCGCCCGGCATCACAGGCGTTGATCAACAAGTCCACGTCCGGACGCTTGATAAGCTTGAGCAGGATTTTGAGCCTCGACTCATTCCGCTCGATCGGCTGCAGGTCGAAATGCGGTGGAATCACAGGCAGATGCGCAAAAGTCCATTTCCCCCGCTTCACCTCGAATTCCTCCGGCACGCAGAGCTGAAGGAGATGGCCGACGGCGGAGGAAAGGACATACCGCTCGCTTTCGTAAAAGTCGGCGGCGCGCTTGAAACCCCCGAGCGCCTTGGCGATGTCGCCGGCGACAGAGGGTTTCTCCGCGATGATCAGTGCTTTAGCCATGGTTTCCAAACGAACCGTCGGAAAATGGCCCAACGGCCGGCGGATGTCAAAAGGAATGCGGGGGGCCGGCGCCTTGTCCCGGAGGGACATCACGTTTGCGCCAGAGCGGGATTTCCGAAAAACATGGATGTTAGAACCGCATGGGGCCGGGCCATGGGCTGCGGGAAGGGGCGCTGCGGCCCAGGAGGGCGCTAAGGTTGTCCTGCTCGACTTCCTCCATCTGTCTGCGCTTTTCGGCGAAGTGCTCGTAGCGCTTTATCTCGCTCTCCGTCCAGGCGTTGGCTTCAATGTAGCTGCCACAGTAGGGCACCAGCAAATCAATCCAGCACGCGAGCTTCTCAAGTTCCTCGCGGGAGAGGGTCTCCTGCTTGTGTCCCTTTACCAGGAGCGTGAGCAGGTCGCTGCGGACGGCCCCCGCGAAGCAGGGCGGCAAGGGCTCGGGCGGCGATTGAGCGCCAATCCAGTTGACCACCCGTCCCCGGCACTCGCCCCGAAACGGGCCCGATGAGCCTGTCCCCCCGTCTCTTGTGGATTGGGTGAGAACGAGGTAGGAGTCGCTCCACTTTCTCTTGGCGCTGGCGTCCGCCGTGACCTCTCCCAGGAGGCTGAAGGCAAGCTCGTCCCGTGCGGCGGCCGGTGCGGCGGCGCGCGGCGAGGGGGCTTGCCCAAGGACCGGCCGGGAAAGAGCGCCGCTTGCCAGCGCCTGGACCGGGGCGCGGTCGCGGTGACAGCGGACGCAATGCCGGTCCAGGATCGGCTGGATTTCCTTGGTGAAACTAAACCCGCGCGGGGGCCCATAAAACGGCTCGAGTTCCTGCGGGCCCGCTTTCATGGCGAGGCTGAATCCGTGGCCCTCGGTTGGAGGGGCTGTATTCTTGTGGTCGTGACAGCCGACACAGGCGAGGTATTCGCCGGGCTGGAGGGTGCTCCAACTGCGCATGGTCTGAAGGGCGTAGCCGCGCTCGTCCAGCGCCTGGAAATAGACCGGCGCGCGGGCCGGCACGGTGAAAAGAGCCGAGCCGTCCTCATAGACGGTTGCCTCGCCCAGCACGGTCTTGACGTCCCAGGCGCCGTTGCCAACGGCGACGGGGGTGCATACCAGCGCGCCGCCGCCGGGGCCGGCGTTGCCGTTGTTGCCGATGCCCGCGGCCCGGAATTCGAGCGCGACCACGCGGAGTTTCTTGACCGCGCCGCGCGGGATGCCGGCCAGGCCGGGGGCGGCATAGATGTCCTGCATATAGAATGTGCCGAGGCCCGAGGTGTAGTCAACGTGGTTGGCCCACTGGTGAGCGCGCGGGCGGGCGACCAGCGGCACCGGTTGGGTGCAAGCGACTCGAGGGTCCGAAACCAGCAGCTCGCGCCGCCCCGCCATGTCCATCCAATAAACGCCGAACGCGGCATCGCCGCCGCGGCCAGGGGGTCTGTCCCATCCCAGGGGCGCGTAAGCCACGAGGCATTCATCGAGGCCCAGGGGATAGGGATACTGCCAGAGTTCCCCCTCCTGACCGTAGGCATCGATGCGCTCGGCGGGCGTTTGGCGCACCGGGGCGACAAGCTGGACGCCGGTGTTTTCCTGGCGGCCCCTGGCTGGGTCTATGACGGCCAGTTTGCCCGCCTGGGTCGTGTGGTGGCCGCAGAGGATCGCCAGGACTTGCTGCGAACCCGGGATGCCGCGCGCATGGGCGATGGTCGTCGGGAACCAGCTATTGTTCCCGTAAAACGCGGTTTGGCCGGTGCCGTCGGGATTCATCTGGAAGAGCGGTTGGGCGAATATCTGCCCCCGGTCGTTGTAGTCCCATCGGGTATAAATCACGCGCCCATCGTCCAGCACTTGCGGATAGAGAGTGTGGACCTGGTCAAAGCCCAGGCGGCGCAGGAATCGCCCCTTCGCGTCGCAAGTGTAGAGATTGCTGACCTCCGTCCACCAGCAATCCACCGTCTGCACGCAGCGCGTCGAACAGAACACGATGTCGTCGTTCGGCAGATACGCCGGCTCGTAGTCCGCGAAGCCCAGGCCGGACGTAATCTGGGTAACCTGGTTCGACGCCACCTCCAACTCGTACAGATGATAATCATCTTCGTTGAGCGACTTCTTCCAGGCGAACAGGACCCGCCGCCCGTCCCAGGATACCGCCGGGTCCCGGATGGCCCCTCCGGCATCGGAGACCAAAGTCTTGACCTTGAGCCCGTGCAATTCGAGCGCGCACAACTCGGTGCCCGGGAGGAAATGACGCTCGTTTTGGGCGTCCGATTGGCCCTCCGTGTAAGCGAAGAAGGACGGGCGAATCGTCCGGTGCTTCACAAAGACGATGCGCGGGGCCTTTGCCACAAGCGCCTGGAGCCGGCGCCGGCGCCTTTGCTCGCACGCCCTCGCATAGAGGTCCCACCAACGGCCGTCGCTTCCGGAGACTTTGTCCCGCAACAACCCTTCGGACTCCTCCCGCAACGGCCGGCCCGGCTCTCCGAGTTCGGCAGCCGCCTTGTCGATCATTTGCCGCTCCAGGCCGCAGCCCGTGGCCGACTCAAACCACCGTGGAAACCCGGCGCCCCCGTCCTGCATCGCCCAATCCCTCCATCGGGAAGTCATCTTTGACGCGGAACCAAACCGCCGCCGCGGCTCCTGCCCGCTCCCGGGCCGGAAGCGGCCTCGCGGCGAGGGCCGCCCGCGACGCTACCATGGTCTGGGCCCAGGCCGCTTCCTTAACGTACGGCTCTGACGCGCAGGCGCGCGCCGCCAAGGCGAGGACAACCGCAATCCGCAAACGCATCCCCGCTTTCATACCTCAATCCAGCGAACTTGTCAGCAGCCTTCGGGCATCGGCTTCCTCGCCTCGACCGCCTGGAGCACGTCGTCCGGGTTGAGGGCGGTCTTGTACAGGATGACGCCGGCGGGGCTGTCTTTCCATGCGGACGCGACTGTTTCGGCGACGGCGAGGAGGATGCCCTGGTCCTCGAAGAGCTTGAGTTTCTGAATCTTGGCCTGGAGGTATTCGGGAGTCCAGAAGCCGACGATCTCGAAGAGACATTTCCGGCCGTCCTCGTGGCTCAAGACGAAGTCCGGCACGAAAACGGTCTGGCCGCGTTGGAGAACGGCGGTGGCCCGTCTTAGGGACCAACCGCGGCGGGGCTCGGTCCCCCACTTCCGCGCGAAGGCCTCCTCGACGGAGGAATCGAATTGGGGCGGCGCGGGCATCTGGCTCTTCAAGCCGGATTCCGAAGAGAGTTCAAGCCGAAGGGGCGGGCCGTAGTTTCGGAGCCGGACCTCGGCCTGGAGACTCCAATCGCGGCACGAGAGCAAGGCGGGCAGGAACCTCGCCATGCTGGCGCCGTAGCGGCGGGTCTGCCGGAGCACGGAGGCGGGGCCGTCCAGGATGATGGTGTAGCCCGCCCCGGGACCCGGGCGAATGTCGTGCAGCAATCGCGCCAGCTTCGCGTGAATGATGATGCGCTGGAAATCGGCCCGCGCCTGGATGCGGAGGCGAGTGGCGCGAAAGAGGGCCGCTTGCACCTGGGCGACATTGTAGCGGGAGAGCAGCGCCTCCGGACTGGGATAGCCGGAGAATTCCTTCAACCGGTTGCACTCGAACACGTCGGCGAATAACTCCGGCTCGACCTCGGCCCAGTCCGAGCGGCCGAGCTGGTGGGCAATGGCCCGTTTCGCCTCCGCCTCGGCGTGCTCGAAGAGCCTGTCGCGGGTCTCCACCAGCGGGTGCATCGGCCCGGCCATGGTGAATACCTTGAGGCGCAGGGCCGCGGCCCGGCCCCGCCGGTCCGTCTCGAACTGCGCGACTTGGTTGTCATCCAGCAGTTTGCAAAAAGCCTCGATTCGCTGCGGCGGGCAATCCGGTTCGTCGCGAAACACCCCTCGGACGCGCGCGTGCAACTCATGCCGGGTGCGGCCGAGCCCGTTCTGATAAATGCCCAGCATCTCCCGCGCGTAGTCCAGGTAGCGCAGGTGCCGCCCGCGCGTCAGACGCTCGGGCAGGAGCCGGTCACGGTCGAGCGTGAAAATGGCGAGTTCCTTGGTAAGCATCGCTCTTCCTGCGCCGGCGGGACCGGGCCTCCTCTTTGGTCTCACGGCAGACCACCTCGTAGAGGATGGCTTGTTCCTGGCCGCGCTTTCTCAAGATGCGCCCCAGTCGCTGTTTGGCCTGCTTGGCCGAGGACAGGCCGCCCAGGACCACGGCTATCTTGGCTTCAGGCAGGTCAACGCCTTCGTCCAGGACCTGGTTGGCGACAATCGCGCGGAACCGGCCGTCGCGAAAGCCATCGAGGACCTCTCGGCGCTCGTTCTTCCGGCAATGATGCAGCAGGCACGGGATGAGGAAACGAATCGAGACCTCGCGCGCCATCGCGTTGCTGCCGGTGAATACGAGCACCCGCTGGTCCGCGTGCAGCCGGAACAGGTCGGCCAGGACTCGCAGTTTCTCGGAAGCCCGGTCCTCGATCGATTGCTTGGCGCGGAGCGCGGCCAGGACCTGGCGGGCCTCGGGGCTCTTGGCGTATTCCTGCCGCAAGTCGTAGCCTGTGTACTCGGGGTGTTCCTGCCGCCGCCCCTGCATGTACCGGCGTATCGTCTCCGAGCATTGGTCATACCGGGCCTGCTCCTGGGGCGACAAATAAACGGGGATGCGCTGCACCTCGTACTCGGCGAGGATCGTGCCGCGCGCCTGGGCCAGCGGGAACCGGAAAACCACCGGCCCGATCAGGCCGTCCAGCGCCGCATCGAGTCCGTCCCCGCGCTCCGGCGTCGCGGTCAACCCGAGGCGAAACGGGGCCGTGCTCATTCGGGCGGCATCGGACCGGAACGGCCCCGGCAAATGGTGGCACTCGTCAAAAATGAGAAGCGCGAACTCATCGCCGAACTCCTGCATGTGAATGCAGGCGCTGTCATACGTGGTCACGGAAACGGGGCGCTTGTTGAAGGTGTTGTCCCCGATGATGCCCGCGTCGTAGCCGAGCCGCTCCTGGATGCGCCGGTGCCATTGGTACATCAGGTCCCGCACCGGCGCGACCACGAGCGTGGTGGCCGCCACCCGGTGCATGAGATGCAGGGCCACCTCCGTCTTGCCGGTCCCGGTGGGCATGACGAGCACCCCGCGCCGGGTCTTCATCCAGGCGGCCGCGGCCGCCTCCTGGTCCGGCCGCAGCAGGGGCAGATTCGGCCGCGGCCAGGCGATGCCGCCACGGTCCGGGGTCCGGACGAGGTAGGCGGGCGCCTCCTCGTTCAGGGCGCTGGCTACCGCCTCGTAGTGCAACGCATCGCAACGCCATCCTTCCTCGCGCGCGTCTCGCCGGCACAATCGAGCGACACGCTTCGGTGGCGGATTGCGCAGCAGCAGCGTCCCTCGATCAAACTTCAGCGGCGGGCTGTCCCCGGCATGGTCCATGACAGGACGATACCACTTCCGGCGAAAACCCGAAACACCAAAGCGAAGGCGGAAATCCGAAAATAATTTGAAAAAAAGTATTGACCGTTATTACCACCATGGTAGTATTACCAAAGTAATTTATACGCCATTATGTCCAAGTCCAGGATTCATCGGCTCGGCGAGCGGCAACTCGAGATCATGAAAGTGCTCTGGAAGCGGGGCGAGGCGACGGTGGGGGAGGTGCATGAAGTGGTGGCGGGAGCGCATGACCTGGCCTACACGACGATCGCGACGATGCTGCGAAAGATGGAAGGGCGGCGCCTGGTGTCGCACCGGCTGGAGGGACGGACTTTCATTTATCGGGCCGCGGTGGAGGAGGCGGCGGTGTCTCGAGGCATGTCGGATGACTTGGTGGATCGCTTGTTCGCCGGGAGTTTGGCGGACATGGTGAGCCACCTGCTGCGCACGCGCGAGGTCAGCCGAGAGGAGTTATCCAGGCTGGAACGCCTGATAGCCGAGCGAAAGAGGAAGGCATGAACGCGGGTTCGCTCCAGACTTTTTGGTTTCCGCTGCTGGCGCTGTTGGCGGTGGAAGTGGGTGTGATCGCAGGGTTGGTGGAGGTGTCGCAGCGGTGGAGTTCCTCGGCGGGCTGGCGGCGGACCTTCTGCCAGGCCGGTCTGGTCGCTACGCTCGTATTGACCGTCGGTGAGTTGTCCGGAGCGGGGCGCCTTGTCGCGGCTCGGGTGGCAGGGGCGGTGGCTGGCTGGAGGGCCGCGGGCCTCGCGCCTGGAACCGGCTCGATCCGGAGCAGCGGCGCGTCCGCCCGGAACGCCGGCTTCGACTGGCGGCAAAGTTCCCTTGCCTCGGAGTCAACTCAAGCCGGCGGCGAAGGCGCGCGCCGTGAAACAACGGACGGCAAGCCAACCGAGCGTGCCGCTGAGCTTCCCGGACCGCGGTTGCCGAGCAACCCGATAGCGGAGAGCCGAGCGCCGAGTGTCGAGGGGCCGCGATCAGTTCCCTCGTCCCCCTCCCCTCGCCCCTCGTCCCCGGCGGCGGAGTTGCCGGCTGGTTTTTGGGTCGCCCTGGTTTTGGGGATGGGCGCGCTGGTCGTTGGGGGGCGGGTTTGCTTCGCGCGTTGTCTGTTTGTTTTGTTCCGGCTGCGGCGCCGCGAGACGGTGGACGCGGTGCTGGTGGAGCGGATGGAGCGCCTGGCGCGGAGGTTGGGGCTGCGGCGGCGGGTGAGGGTGCTGGCCTCGGCACGGTTGACCGGCCCTATCGCGTTTGGCTGGATTTGGCCGAGTGTGGCGCTGCCGGCTGGTTTTTCGGAGGGATTGGACGAGGCAAAGCAGGACGCGGTGCTGTTGCATGAACTGGCGCACCTGGCGGCGCACGATCCGTTTTGGGGCCTGCTGGCCGACGCGGCAACGGTGATTCTTTGGTGGCACCCGGCGGTGTGGCGTCTCAGACGCCAACTCCAATTGGCCAACGAATTGGCGGCCGATGAGGCCAGCCTCCTCGTGGCGGACGGGCCTCGAGCCCTGGCCGAGTGTCTTGTCCAGTTTGGCGCGCGGCTGCTCGAACGGCCCGTCGCCGGCCAAATACCGGTCACCGGTTTCCGCTCGCACCTGGGGCGGCGGGTTCAACAGTTAATGCGCCTGGAGGGCGCCACATGGTCGCCCCCGGGCCGTCTGCCGGCCGCGCTGGCCCGAAGTTTCGGAGCGACGGCGGCAGCCGCCGCGGTCGTTCTATGTACAGCCTGGGCTACACCTCGGGAATTAACGAAAGGAGACAGTATGAAAACCATCCAACATAACTGGAAACAATCCCTGGCCGCCTTTGCTTTTTTGGCGGCAATCAACGGGCAGGACGCCGTCGGGCGCCAGGCCCAAAGTGAGCCGGCGGCGCTTGCCCCTGCGGTGGCGCCGGCGACGACTGCCCCGGGTACGGTGGGCGACCCGTCCAATGCCGGCTCGCAGGATGTCCAACTCTTCCAGCGTTCCGGGAACGCGGGCACCAACAATAACGACCGCAACTCGCTGCTCGGCGCAGGCAACCCTCTGATCCGGCGCGCCACTCACAACCCCACTCGGGCCGTGGCGCCCGCCATCGAGGCCAAGCTCAAGTCAATCGTCCTCGATGAGGTGAAGCCAATGGACTACATGCCGCTGTCCGAGGTGGTCAAGATACTGATCGAGCGGGCGAGAAAAGGGGACCCTGATGGGATCGGGGTGAATTTTGTGATGGATTTCAAGGAGCCGGCCAGTCCCGCGCGCGGGGCGGGAGCGGTGGATCCGGCGTCGGGACTGCCGCTGGCGGCGCCGGCGGCCGAGACGGTTGACTTGAACAGTGTCAGCATCAAAATTCCGTTCCAGCTACACAACATCACCCTCTGGGACATGTTGAACATCATGCTCAAGGCATCCGACAGGCCGATACAATATACGGTGGAGGAATACGGCGTCCTGTTCTCACTCAAATCGCAGACGAGCGTGGCGGAGCCGAACACAGCCGTGGCGGCGGCAGCCCCGGAGCGGCTGAGCGTCCGCACGTTCAAAGTGGACACGAACACGGTGTTGCCCGCGCTCTGGGACACGTTTCACATAACGTCGGACGCCTCAAACCGCTCGCAAGCAACACAAAACGCCCTCATGGCCGTATTCCTCCGGCTGGGCGCCAGACTCCACCAAGACGCCCTTTTCTATAATGGACAGACCGGAGTGTTGATGGTGCGAGCGACCCGTGAAGACATGGAAGTGGTCAGCGCGATCATGGAGACGCTGACTGGAGTTGCTGCGAAGCCCGACCCGCTCCAGTCCGAAGCGGGGGGTGTGGGAAGGGGAATCGGGAGCGAGGCGAGCAAGGAGGCGGAGGCCGTGAGGAAGTTGCTGGACAAGTTGGCTGCGACGGTAACTCTCGAGAACGGCAAGGGGGTGGCTGTTTCCATGGCCACGGGAGTTGGCGCGCTCCCCGCCGGTCCCACCGAAATCAGGATATTCCAGCTCCAACATGCCGACCCGAACCAATTGGTCGAGCAGATTACCCAGCTCTTCCCCGATGCCTTCCGAACTCAAAACTGCCACTGCATCGCTGTCCCCGACCCCCGCACCCACTCCGTGCTGCTCAGCGCAGAGCAACAACTAATGCCCCGCATTAGCAAGATGATCGAACAGCTCGACACCGATGCAATTAGTGCCGCCGCGACGCCCGGGACCGAGCGAACACGTTGAGGTTCGGACAAGCTCCTCGCCGTTGGCGCGCAAAATGTCCAGACTCCGGCAAAAGCCGGCGTTCCTCTTTGCGCTCACGACTCGCGGACGACGGCCTGGAGGCGCTGCTTGAGGCGGGCGACCAGTTTTTCATGGGCGGCGTTGGCCTCAGCGTCGGTCAGGGTGCGCTCGGGGCTGCGGTAGGTGAAGGCGTAGGCCATGCTCTTCTGGCCTGGGGGGATGTTCTTGCCGCGGAACACGTCGAACAGCTCCACCGATTCAAGGTTTGCCGGTTTGGTCTCCTTGACCACGTGCAGCACGGCGTCGTGGGCGGTGGCTTCGGGCACAAGCATGGCGATGTCCCGCCGAATCGAGGGGAACGCGGGCAGGGGCTTGAAGGACCGGGTGGTATTTCGACGGGCAAGGAGGACATCGAGGTTCAACTCCGCGAGCAGGACGGCGTCGCGCAGGTCGTAGTTCTTCGCCAACGAGGGCTGCAGTTGACCGAGTTCGCCGAGTTGCAATTTGCCCAGGTGGACAGTGGCCGACTCGACGAAGAGGGCCGTGGCCTCGGGCCGGCGGGCGTAAGTGACGCCGCGCAGGCCGAATTGATCGAGGAATTCCTCGAGGAAGCCTTTGAGATCGAAAACGTCGAACTTCGCCTCGCGGTCTTCGCCGCTCCAGAAGACCGGATTGCGCCGGCCTGTAAGGGCGATGGCGATGCGGCGTTCTTCACGGACCGCCGGAACGCCGCGTTCACGCGGCAGATTGACAGAGTTCTGCAAGTCGGCGGACGAGCTTGGCGGCTGGGCCTGCTGCCGCCTGAAGGCGGCGTCCCGGCCGGCCGGGTCGTGCGAAGCGGCGGAAGGTGGCTGGCCTGGGGCGGCCCCGAAGACGCGGCCGAGTTCGAAGAGGGCGGCATCTTCATTCTTGCGGCTCAGGTTATGGCGCAGGGCGTCGAGCAGGCCGGGCAGGAGGCTTGGACGCAGGACGTTCATATCGCTGCTCAGCGGGTTGGCCAAGGGGACAAGGGTGCCTGCGGCGATGAGCTTTGCGGCGCTGTCCGAGATGAGCGTCTGGCCCTGGGCCTCGAACAGGCCAAGCCCCGTCAGGATGCGGCGGGCGTCGGCCAAGGCGTCGTGGACTGCGTCAAAGGCGTTCGAGCCGATGGCGCCGCGCGGCGGGGTGGCCGGGATGCGGTCAACACCGTAAAGGCGGGCGACTTCTTCGGTCAGGTCCACTTCGCGTTTGAGGTCGACGCGGAAGGTCGGGATGCGGAAGGTCATTGGCTCGGGCGAGGCGGGCGGGGCGTCCACGGGCCGCGGCTTGCGGGCAAGGACCTTCAAACCAAGCTGGCCGAGGCTGGCCTCGATTTGTTCGGGGGCCAGCTCGATGCCGAGCAGCTCGTTGACTTTGTGGGGGCGGAGCTTGATTTGCCTCGGCTCGACGGGGTTGGGGTAGGCGTCCACGAGGCCCCGGGCGAGCTGGCCGCCGGCGGTCTGGAGTATCAACTGGGCGGCGCGGAGGCTGGCCCAGTCACAGATGGCGATGTCCGAGCCGCGCTCGTAGCGGTAGGAGGATTCAGTGCGCAAATCGAGCTGCTTTGAGGTGAACCGGATGCTCTGGGGCTTGAAACAGGCGCTCTCGATCAGCACGTCCGCCGTGTCGAGGCTGATTTCGCTGTTCCGGCCCCCCATGACGCCGGCGAGTGCGACCGCCTTGGCCTCGTCCGCGATAAGGAGCATGCGGCCGGTCAGGGTCCGCTCCTGCCCGTCGAGAGTGATGAACTTCTCCCCCTCGGCGGCGCGACGGACAACGATGGTAGGCTTGGCGTCGGGGCCGGCCTTGGCCAGGAGACGGCAATCAAACGCGTGGAGCGGTTGGCCGATCTCAAGCATGACGTAGTTGGTGACATCCACAACGTTGCTGATGCTGCGGATGCCGACTTTTTCCAGGACACTCCTGAGCCAATCGGGGCTGGGGCCGATTTTCACCCCGCGAATGACGCGGGCGGTGTAGCGGGGACAAAGCTCGGGGTCTTCGAGGCGGACGGCCACGAGGTCCGCGGCTTGTGGTGGAAGCTCGGGCTTGGCTGGGTCTGCGGGCTGACGCGGGCGTTCCGGGACCGCGAGGTCGGGCAGGCGGAGGGGGGCGCCGCTCAACGCGCTGATCTCCCGGGCGATGCCGATGACACTATTGAGGTCGGGCCGGTTTGGCGTGATCTCGAGGTCATAAACCACGTCGCTGCCGGTGCGGCCGAGGTGCTCGGCCAGAGGCTGGCCGACCTGGGCGTCTTCGGGGAGGATGAGCAGGCCGGCGGCATCCTCGGACAATCCTAGCTCTTTGGGCGAACACATCATGCCCTGCGATTCGACACCGCGGAGCTTTCCGACCTTGATGGTGAAAGGCTCCTGGCCGGGCTTGGCGGGCAGGGCGTGGCCCGGGAGGATAAGGGGGACTTTGTCGCCCGGCTTGAAGTTCTGTGCGCCGCAAACGATTTGACGCTCGGCTTGGCCGTCGTTGACGCGGCACACGGAGAGCTTGTCGGCATTGGGGTGTTTGTCGCGCGTGATGACCTGCGCGACGACGATTCCATCGAACTCGCCGCCCAGCTTGCGGATGCCCTCGACCTCGATTCCGAGCATCGTCAATCGCTCGGCAAGTTCTTCGGGGGTCCAGGTGAAATCAACGTATTGTTTGAGCCAGTTGAAGGTGGTTTTCATTGGAGCCTCAGAATTGTCTCAGGAACCGGGCGTCGTTCTCGTAAAAGAGCCGGATGTCATTGATGCCATAGCGGATCATGGCGATGCGCTCGATGCCGAAGCCGAAGGCCCAACCGGTCCAGACCTCGGGGTCGTAGCCGACGTTTTCAAAAACCTGGGGATGGACCATGCCGCAGCCGGCGATTTCGAGCCATTCCTTGCCCATCTTGCGCGTGAGGGCGCTGCTGAAATCGATCTCGAAGCTCGGTTCGGTGTAGCTGAAGTAATGCGGGCGGAAGCGGATGCGGGTTTCCGGTCCCATTAACTCCCTGAAGACAAACTCGACCGTGCCCTTGAGATCGCCCACCGTTACGTTTCGGTCGACGTAAAGCCCTTCGACCTGGTGGAAGGTGGGATTATGGGTGGCATCGGCGTTATCGCGTCGATAAACCCGCCCGGGCACGATGATGCGCACAGGAGGGGCCTGGTTCTTCATGACACGGATTTGCACCGAGGAGGTGTGGGTGCGCAGCAACAGCCGAGGGGCGGGAGCGGGGAGGCTCGATCCGGGGGCGGAGGCAGGCGCGGGAGGGAGATTAGGATTAGGAGGGGCGGCGGGGGCCAGGTAGAAGGTGTCCTGGGTGTCGCGGGCGGGGTGGTCGGCCGGGGTGTTCAGCGCGTCGAAGCAATGATATTCGTCTTCGACTTCAGGGCCATCGGCGACGACGAAGCCGATTTTGCGGAAACTGCGGACAATATCCTCCGTTGCCTGGGTCAGCGGGTGGAGCTTGCCCAGGGGGCGGCGGCGGCCGGGGAGGGTGAAGTCGGCGGGTTCCGTTGGAAGGGCGGCCTTAAGCTCCAATTCGCCGCGGCGCGAGGCCAAGGCGGCCTCGAGCTCGATCTTGGCGGCGTTGACGGCCTTGCCGGCGGCGGGCTTTTGGTCTTTGGGCAAGGCCCCGAGTTGCTTCATCAGGGCGGTGAATTGGCCGTGAGCGCCCAGGAAATTCGAGCGCGCCTGGTCGAGGGCCGCCAGGTCCGGGGCGGCACGCAGCCCGGCGAGCGCCGCCTGTTTCAACGGTTCGATTTGGTCGGTGAATTCACCCATAAACAAGCTTGAATCGGAATCCGAAAATGAAAAACGGGCGAGCCGTTCTTGGCTGTCGCCCGCGACCAATTGACTGGGCAATTGGGAGTTGGGAATGTCAAGCCTTGGCGGCTTTGGCCTTCAACGCGTCCTGGGCGACCTTGACCAGGTCGGTAAAGGCCGCGGCATCCGTAGCGGCGATGTCGGCCAGGATCTTGCGGTCGAGGGCGACCTTGGCGGCTTTGAGGCCCTCCATGAAGCGGCTGTAGGTGGTGCCGGCGGCGCGGGCGGCGGCGTTGATGCGGACCTGCCACAGGCCGCGGAAGGTGCGCTTCTTGGCCTTGCGATCACGGTAGGAATAGTAGCGGCCGTGATCCACGGCATCGGAGGCATAGCGGTAGAGTTTGGAGCGGCGCATCCGGAAGCCTTTGGCGGCTCGAATCATCCGGGTGCGGCGTTTGCGGGAGGCGGCAGCGTTTGTAACTCGCATGGACTAGGGGGTAGTTAAAAGTTAAAAGGCTAAAGTTGAGACCAGGCTCTAGCGGCTGAAGGGCAGGTTTTGCGTGACGCGGTACTTGTCGGTAGGGTCGACGGTATGGGTGCCGCGCAGGTTGCGCCGGCGCTTGGGGCTCTTGGTCTGGAGCAAGTGGCGCTTGCCGGCGCTGGGAGCCAGGACTTTCCCATTGGCCGTGATCTTGAACCGTTTGGCCACGGCTTTCTTGGTCTTGATGCCTTTTGGACGTCGCATAAAAAACAATCAACTTTCTCTTAAAAGAACGCGCAATATAGGTGGGGCTGGAGGGAGAATCAAGCAGTATTTTGGCTAAATGCGCATCCATTCCAGGAGGGGGTCCTTGGCTTTGAGGGGGCTGACCAGGGCGAGGTTGAGGCGGTCGGGGCGGAAGAAATCGCGCGCGACGGCGCGGATTTGGCCGGGGGTGACTCTGGCGAGTTGGCGTTTAATGGCGGCGGGGGAATAGATTTTGCCGTAGCCCAGGAGTTGTTCGCCGAGCCAGTTCATTTGGTTGTCGGTGCTTTCGAGGCTGAGATCGATCTGGCCTATGACGTAGTCGCGGGCGCGGCGCAGTTCGGCGGTGCTGGGGGGCGATTGTGTGAGGCGGCGCAACTCGCGCGCGACCAGCCGCAGTGTCTTGGGCAGATTGTCGGTGTCCAGGCCGGCGGAAATGACGAGGTCCCCGGTGTCGTGGAAGAAACTGGGGGTGCTGTAAATGGAATAGGCCAGGCCGCGGTCTTCGCGGACGACTTGGAAGAGGCGCGAACTCATGTTTTCGCCCAGGACCGTGCTGAGGAGGCGCACGGCGTAGCGGCGGGGGTCGTGGCGCGAGCAGCCGCGGACGCCCAGGGCGATCTGGGTCTGTTCGACCCGCTTGGTGAAGAGGCGGACCCTGGGTTCCCGCTGGTCGTTCCTGGCCGGCGCGAACACGGGGCAGGGACCGGTCCGGAACCGGCGGGCGTAGCGGGCGACGGCGCGGGTCACATGCTGATGGTTGAGGTTTCCGGCGGCGACCACGAGGGTGCTGGCGGCGACGTAATGCCGGCCAAGGTAGCCGAGCAGGTGCCGGGCCGCCATGCCGTCGAGAGTCCGGTTGGTGCCGGTGATGGAACGGCCCAGGGGCTGGCCCGGCCAGAGGGTCTCGTTGAGCAACTCCTGGACGTGGTGTTGGGGTTCATCCAGGTACATCGCCATTTCTTCCTTGATGACCTCGCGTTCCTTGGCGACATCCGCCGGCAGGAACTTGGAATCGAGGAACATGTCCATCAGCACGTCCAGCAACTCGTCAAAGCGGTCGTGGCAGGCCCGGGCATGGTAGCAGGTGCTCTCCTCGCTCGTGAAGGCATTGAGGTAGCCGCCGATGCCCTCGACAGCCTGGGAGATTTCGAGGGCGGAGCGTTTCCGGGTGCCTTTGAAGACCATGTGCTCGATGAAGTGGCAGATGCCGCTGATCTCGGCCGGTTCGTAGCGGGCGCCGATGCCGAGCCACAGGCCGAGGCTCACGCTGCGCATGTGGGGCATCGCCGCCGTGGCGACGGTGAGACCGCTGTCAAGCCGGGTAACGCGATACACGGGTGATGTCATAGTGCTGACTGGGCGATTGAGGCGCAAGAGGCCAGGGCGGCGCGGACATCGCGCACAACGGCGGCCCAGTCTCCGGGGACGGGTTGGCGGAACAGGCGCAGGGAGGGGTACCATGGACTGTCGTTGCGGCCGAGGAGCCAGCGCCAGTCGGGCGCGCAGGGCAGGAGCAACCAGGCCGGCTGACCAAGGGCGCCCGCAAGATGAACAGTGCTGGTGTCCACGGAGATGACGAGGTCAAGCTGCTTCATCAGAAGGGCGGTGTCCGCGAAATCGTGGATCAGCGGTGACAAGTCAATGACCTTGTTGAACGGCGGCTCGGGCGGGAGGTCGCCGGGCGAAGCGCCGAGTTGGAGGCTGTAGAAGGCCACACCGGGCAGGGCTAGCAAGGGCTCGAGCAATTTGGCCGGGATGGAACGATGGCAGTCGTTCGTGTGCCGTGGATTTCCACGCCAGACCAGTCCGACCTTGAAGGGCCTGGCTTGGGAGTCGGGGGGCGCCGGCAGGGGCGCCTGCCGCCCGCCGGGCGGCCGCAGGTAGGGTGTCCTGGCGGGGACGGTATCCAATGTGACTTGGAGCAGGAGCGGCAGACTCAGGAGCGAAACGTGCCCGTCGAAACGAGCTTCCGCGGGGAGTTCGCCTCGGGGAATGACACGCTCGGCCCCTTCGACCGACTCAAAGAGGGCCGCCAAGGGGGAAGGACATTCAAGCACCAGGCGCGCGCCCCGCGCGGCCAGCGGTGTCACGAGGCGGACGAACTGGATGGCATCGCCGGCGCCTTGCTCGGCGTAAACAAGCAGCGCGCGTTCTCGCGGGTCCTCGCCGCGCCATGGTGGGAAAGGGAAAGAGCGGGGGGCGAAGCCGGTCCTGCGGAAGCGCCACTCGTATTCCTGGAAGCCGCGCGGGAAATCTCCTTGAAGCAAGAGCGCGAAGGCCAGGTCCCAATGGGCTTCGGCAAAATCGGGACGCAGTTGGATGGCGCGGCGCAGGCAATTCGCGGCCTCGGCGGGATTGCCCATTTCGCGCCAGGCATTGCCGAGGTTGAGGTGGATTTCCGCGTCGGCGGGGGAATGGCGGAGGGCCTCGTGGAAACAGGCGATAGCCTGGGCGTGGTCGAGTTTGGTGCGCAAGGCGTTGCCGAGGTTATTGAGGGCGTTGGGCGCGCCGGGCTTGAGACGCAGGACCTGGTGGAAACAGTCCAGGGCCTCCTGGATTTGGCCCGCGTCGCGACAAGCCACTCCGAGGTTGCCCCACGCCATTGCGAAGTCGGGCTTGATCCGCACCGCCTGGCGATAAGAGGCCATGGCCTGGTCCAACCGGCCCATCTCCTGGAACATCAGGCCCAGATTATAGGCGGCCTCGGAATAGGCTGGAAAAAGCTGAAGCGCCTCGAGGTAGCACCGGGCGGCATCGAGCCGGCGACCCTGAGCCTGCCATTCCAGGGCCTTGTCGAACCGAGCCTGCGCTTCGCGCGGTCTGCCAGCCATAAGTCCGCCCAGTATGCCTGGAGCGCGGGGCGGCAGGCAATAGCGGAGCCGGCGTCCAAATCCTCGCCCCGGCCCGGAGCACGGCGTCGCAGGTTTCGTCAGAACCCGGTCTGCTCCGCCGGATGGCCGAACAAGCCGTGGCGCTTGATGACGTCGACGATGGGCCTGGGCACCAGCGGCTCCCAGGAGGAATCGCCGGACTGAATGCGGGCCAGGACGTCTCGAGAGCGAATCGCCAGGAGGCCGGGCTGGTAGTTGCGGATGCTCTGAATAAAGCGGTTTTCCAGCAGATAGGCCTGGAGATGGCCCAGGTGCGGGGGGACGGGAAAACTCTCTCCGGTGATGACTTGGCCGGATTCCAGGTCGAGGCTGGGATAGACATAGAGCCTGGCCCTGTTCCTGAAGAGTTGGCCCAGGCCGCCGAGGAGGCCGCCTTCATTTTCGTTGTAGAAGGTCTCGTCGAAGATTTCCTTGAGTTTCGAGGCGCCCAGGGCGAGGCCGATCGGCCGGTCCGTGTAGCGGGAGAGATAAGACCTGAGCCGGTGGAAGCGCCGGAAATTGGAGACGAGCACGGTCTTGCCCAAGGCCCCAAGGGTGTCCGCCCGGTGCAGGAAGTCCTTCTCTTCGATTTTGTCGCCGGTGGTGAGGTGGCGCAGGGTCATCTCCATCAGGACCACCGGGGGTTCGCCGTTCAATTCGGGGTCCCGGACAAATTGTTCGAGGCCCCGTTCGAGCACGTCGAGCGTGGCTGTGGTGAGCGGGTGGAAGCTGCCGCGCTGGACGAGCACCGGTTTCTTATAGAGCACCTCGGCCCATTGCACGGCCTCGCCTGTGGCGGTGAACATCGCGGCCTCGGTCAAGCCCTGCTTGACCAGTTGCAGGGCCAGCAGGCGGTTGTCGACCCGTCCGAAGGCAGGCCCGGAAAACCGGATCATGTCCACCTCGACCCGGTCCCAGGTGAGGTCGTCCAGGAGCGCGCGAATGAGGACCTCGGGCTGGTGATACGAGTAGAAGCTGCCGTGAATCAGGTTCACGCCGATGACCCCGAGGGCCTCCTGCTGGTCCACGGTCTCGCGGTCAAGCATGCGCACGTGGATGATAATCTCGGAGGGATCGGCGCCCGGCTCCGCCTGAAAGCGAATGCCGAGCCAGCCGCTGCCCTCGGCCCGGCGCGTGGCCACGGTGTTGGCAAACACGAAGAAGGCCGCTTTGGCGCCGCGGCTTTGCTCGAGCCGCTCGAGCAGCAGCTCATACTCGCAATCGAGCATGGCCTGAAGCCGCCGGCGGCTTACGTAGCGCTCGGTCGGCCCGTAGATGGCGTCGCTCACCGCCATGTCGTAGGCGGAGATGGTCTTGGCCACCGTTCCCGCCGCGCCGCCCACGTGGAAGAACCAGCGGGCGACCTCCTGCCCGGCGCCGATTTCGGCAAAGGTCCCATAACGGTGCGCGTCCAGGTTGATTTGGAGCGCCTTTCGGCTCGTGTCTATCATCTCATCGGCCATAGGTATGGGTATTGTCGCCCATAGTCTGGGCCGTGCGCCAGAATTCTCAATCGGAATATCATGGACATTCCAGCCGAACCGTGTTTGAGAATGGTGAGGTTATGCCGCCAGAACTGAAACAGGAGTTGCTTAAACGCATCCCCCCGGTGACGGAGTTGTTGAAGAGCGAGGCGGTCGCGGCGTGGCTCAAGGGGCAGCCGCTGGCGTTGGTGACGGATTGCCTGCGGCGCGCGGCCGCCGAGGCGAGGCGGGACCTGCTGGCCGATGAGGCGGGGCGGGGCGGGCCGGAGCAGGTCAGCGCCCAAGCCCTGCTCGCCCGCGCGGCGGAACTGCTGGCCGAGGCCGCTACGCCACGCCTGCGCCGCGCCATCAACGCCACCGGCATCATCCTGCACACCGGGCTGGGCCGCGCCGTTTTCCCTGGGCGCGTGGTGGACTCGATCGAGGCGGAGCTCAAGGGCTACACCACGCTGGCGGTCGACCGCGCCAGCGGCGAGCGCATCGAGCGCGACGAGTTGGTCGAGCCGATCCTGGCCGAACTGACCGGGGCCGAAGCGGCGACGGTCGTCAACAACAACGCGGGCGCCACGATGCTGGCCCTGGCGGCGCTGGCAGCCCGAAAGGAAGTCATCGTCTCGCGCGGACAGCTTATCGAGATTGGCGGTTCCTTCCGCCTGCCTGAGGTGATGGCCCAAAGCCAGGCGCGGCTGGTCGAGGTTGGCTCGACCAATCGCACCCACCTCAAGGATTATGCCAACGCCATAACCCCCGAGACGGCCGCCATCATGCGCGTTCATCCGAGCAACTACCGCATCGTCGGCTTCACCGCCGAACCCCCTTTGCCCGAGCTGGCCCGGCTGGCGCGCGAGCGGCAAGTGCTGTTGATAGACGACCTCGGCGCCGGGGCGCTGCTCGACCTGGAGCAGTTCGGGCTGCCCCATGAACCGACGGTCCGGCAGTCGGTCGAGGCCGGGGCGGACGTGGTCCTGTTCAGCGGCGACAAGCTCATCGGCGCCAGCCAGTCCGGCATCATCGCAGGCCGAAGAGAGCTCATCGGGCGGCTGCGCAAGCATCCGCTGATGCGCGCCCTGCGTGTGGACAAGACGTGCCTGCTGGTTCTGGAACGGACGCTGCACCTGTTCCGCGACCCGGAGTTGCTGCGCCGGGAGCATCCGACCTACCGGATGATCTGCGCGTCTATGGAGGTCCTCGACGGTCGCGCCCGGGCGCTGATCGAGGCGCTGGCGAAGACCGCTCCCAAAGCCACGGCCCGCGTGGAGCAGAGCGTGGCTTACCTGGGCAGCGGCTCGCTGCCGACCGAGGCGCTCCCGAGCCGGGTCGTGACTGTGTCCGTCCCCGGGCTGAGCGCGGCGGAGTTGGCCCGCCGGCTGCGCCTCGATGAGTCCGCCATTTTCGGCCGCATCGAGGATGACGCGGTGCGCCTGGACGTGCGGACCATCACGGATGAAGAGGCGACCGAGATAGCGGCGGCCCTCGGCCGAATCCAGAACGCCCGATGAGTGTTTCGCGCAAGAACATCATGCTGGGCACGGCGGGCCACGTGGACCACGGCAAGACGGCCTTGGTCAAACTGTTGACCGGCTGCGAGACGGACACGTTGGCCGAGGAGAAACAACGCGGCCTGACCATCGACCTGGGTTTCGCACCCTGCCGGCTGGCCGACGACCGCGTGGTGGGCGTGGTGGACGTGCCGGGGCACGTCGATTTCATCCGCAACATGGTTGCGGGCGCCCACGGGCTGGACGTGGTCATTTTTGTCGTGGCCGCCGACGACGGCATCATGCCCCAGACGCACGAGCACCTGCACATTCTCACGCTGATGGGGTTGCGTCATGGGCTTGTGGCTTTGACGAAAATCGATCTGGTCGAGCCGCGGCGCCGCCAGGCGGTGATCGAGGATTTGCGACGGCTCCTGGCGGGCACATTTCTGGCCAAGGCCCCCGTCTGCCCGCTCTCGAACATCACGGGGGAGGGGTTCGAGGGCTTTTTCGATGCCCTGAACGGGGTGGTGGGCGCCTGTGAAGACCGGCCCAGCTCCGGCCTGTTTCGCCTCTGGGTCGAGGACGTGTTTACCATCCGCGGCCAAGGCACCGTCATCACCGGCATCCCGACGCGCGGCCGCGTGGGCGCGGGCGACACGCTAACGCTGCTGCCTTCGGGCCGGGGCGGGCACGTGCGCCGAATGCAGGTTTATGGCGAGGACGCCGGCGAAGCGCGCGCGGGCGAATGTGTAGCGCTCAACCTGCCTGAAATCGACCACCTCGAAGTCCGCCGGGGCATGGTCCTCAGCGCCCCCACCGCCCTCGCGCCGGTGACGATGGCCGAGGCGGAGTTGCTAATCCTGGATTCCGTGAAGGGCAAACTCGACGACTTCATCGAAGCCCATTTGCACATCGGCACCGCGTCGGTGCTCGCCCGGGTCGCCATGCTCGAGACGACCCAGATGAGCGCCGGCCAAAGGCAGAGCGTTCAGTTGCGCCTGGCCGAACCCCTGCCGTTGGTGCCCGGAGAACGCTATGTCCTGCGCGCCAACCTGGCGGGCCCAGGACAAGCCGGCCTGGTGACGGTCGGGGGCGGACGCATCCTGGGCGTCAGCAACCAGCGCCTTCGGAGGAAAAAGCAGTGGACCCTGGACGCTTTGGCCGCCCGCCGCGGCGTTTTGGACGACCCGGCCGGCTGGTGCGAGTTGATGCTGCGCGAAAACCGCCAGCCGCTGTCCATGAGCGACCTCGAAACGAAATGCCTGCTGCCCGCGGACGAGTTGAAGGCACTGCTCCAGACCCTTCGCGCCCAGGGCCGGATCGTCGAACTGCCGGGCGGGGCGCATGCCCACCGCGCCGTTATCGAAGAGGTCGCCGCCAAAATGTTCGAGGCCATCGTCTCGTTCCACAACGCCAACCCGCAACGGGCGGGGATTAGCCGCGACGAACTCGCCTCTCTGCTCGGCGAGAGCGCGGAAATCCGCGACCTCGCCGCCCAATGGCTTCTGGACCGCAAGCAAATCGAATGCCCCGGCCCGGTCTTTGCGCGCATCGGCTGGACCGCCCGTCTCCCAGACCGCGACCAGGGCTTGTTGGACGAGGTTGCGGGCGCCTTTCAAAAGGCCGGGTGGGCCGGCCCCACCGCCGGCGAACTGGCCGTCTCCCTCCACCAACCGCCCGACCGGCTGGAGAAACTGATTCACCTCCTTGCGGAGCGCGGCATCCTGGTGCGCCTGGACCAGCGTAGCGTGATCCACCGCGACGCCCTGGAGGCCGCCAAACAAGCCGCCCTCGGTTTGTTCACCAGGAAACCGTCTTTCTCCACGATGGAATTTCGGGACGCGCTGGCCGTGAGCCGCAAATATGCCGTGCCCCTGCTGGATTATCTCGATAAGATCAGGTTCACCGTCCGCTCCGGCCACGACCGCACGCCGGGGGTGGAGGCCAGGAAGGCCCTGGGAGCGCGGCAGCGCGGTTAGCCGGTTAAGCTGGTGCGCCTGGAATTCAGCTTGCCTTTCCGGGCGAGATTCGCTAGCGTACTACTGTATTTGAATGCTATGGCTTCCGTTCATGACGTGGTGAGTTATATTCTGAGGAAGCATGGGCCTACGACGGCCATGAAGCTCCAAAAGCTGGTGTATTATTGCCAGGCATGGTCTTTGGTGTGGGATGAAAGGCCCTTGTTCAGTGCGAGGATCGAAGCATGGGTAAATGGCCCGGTGGTTCCGGCGTTATACAGAATCCACAAAGGCCAATTTCGCATATCCGAATGGTGCGGAAACCCGGACAACCTCAGCCGAACCCAAAAGGAGACCGTGGACGCCGTTCTCCGTTTTTACGGCCCCAAGACTGCGCAGTGGTTGAGCGATCTAACGCATCGCGAAAGACCTTGGCAAGACGCAAGGTCTGGGTTGAAAGATGCCGAACGCGGCAAGAGTGAAATCTCTCATGCTTCACTTCACGAGTACTACAGCAGTTTGTAGTCTCGGTTTCTGTGCCAAAAAACCCTAAGTTCGTCGGGCTCGCACCATCAAGCACAAAGACCCCACGACTTGAGTCAGCGATCGGAAAAGCGGGCTATCCGGTATGGAGGATAGGCCGGGCGGACTTCGACGGGCCTTGGTGCCCCAAGAGAATGGAGAAGGCCATTCTGCTTGAAATCCTCAGTAAGATCAGAGATTTTGAGCGTGCCAAATGGCCCGAAATTGAACGCCGCGGCAGTCATTTCATCCCTATCGATAGGTTGATTCCAGAGGCTAGAAGGCGTCTGGAAATGTTAAAGTTAGATGACACGGACTATTTGTTTTCCCTCCGATTAAGCGGCAGAGAGAGATTGTGGGGGCTTCGTGTCAACGATGTGTTCTCTCTCCTTTGGTGGGACCCTGACCATCAAGTCTGTCCCGCCACATTGGGCCACACCTGAACGCGCATGACGCTGGATCTTGCCAAACGCCGGCGGGTGATGGAACGGTCCCAACGCCTGGGGCACTGTATATGCGACCCGCGTCGTCCGTGTCCCTGCGACGTGTTTCGAGACCAGCAGATTTGCCCTTGCGCCGGGGAACGGCCCGACCCGGTTGATTTTTCCAAGCTTCAGCTCACCAGGCTCGTGAGGAATCCGGGGTGCGCTTCCAAGATCGCTCCGGCCGACCTTGAAGCGGTGCTCGCGCGGTTGCCGGAGGTCAAAGACCCCGCCGTCATTTCCGGCATGGCGGCGGCGGACGACGCCGCCATTTATCGCATCGCCGAGAATTTGTGCCTGGTCCAGACGGTTGACGTGTTCACTCCGTGCGTGGATGACCCGCACCTCTTCGGGCGCATCTGCGCCGCCAATTGCCTCTCGGACATCTACGCCATGGGCGGCGAACCGCGCACGGCCCTGAGCATCCTCGCCTTTCCGTCCGAGACCTTGGATGGGGAGATCATGTACCGGATGCTTGCGGGCGCGATGGAGACCCTGGGCCAGGCGGGCGTGGCGCTTGTGGGGGGACACAGCATCAAGGATGACGAGATCAAGCTCGGCTTCGCGGTCACAGGCATCATCGACCCCGCCGTCGCCGCCGCCCTGGCCGCGCCGCATCCCGGGGATCTTCTCGTGTTGACCAAACCGTTGGGCACGGGCGTGCTGGCGTTCTGCCGGCAGGTGGGCCGCGAGAATGCCGCCGGTTCCGCCGCCGCCCAGGTCGCGATGGCGACCCTCAACCGCGCCGCCGCCCAGGCCATGAAGGAGGCGGGCGCTTCCGCCTGCACGGACGTGACCGGCTTCGGCCTCTTCGGCCACCTTCTGCGCCTGGCCCGGCAGAGCCGGTTGACGGCGCAGGTCTTTGCCGGAGCGCTCCCCGCGTTCCAGGGGGTGCTGGATGCCTTGCGCGAGGGGGTGATTTCCGGAGCGGTCGAACGCAACCGCGAGTTCGCGGGGAACGATCTCGAAGTAAGCCCCAACGTCGAGGAAGCCCTGGTCCACCTGGGCTGCGACGCGCAGACCTCCGGCGGGCTGTTGATCGCCATTCCACCGCATCGCCTCGGGGCCTTGCGGGACGCGCTGGCCCGAGGCGGCGCCGACGGCTTTCTCATCGGCAAATTCCTCGAACCCTCCCGCGGGCGAATCCACCTTGTCCTTTCGGAAACCGAACAGCCTGAACGCCGGCTTGGGCCGGCAGCACAAGAACCGGTCACAGCCATGAACCCCCCTCCTCATTCTGACGCGCACTCGGCCGAATGCTGCGCGGACATTTTCGAAGCCAAGGCTCCTTCCACGATTACGCCCGATGCCCAGCAGGCCTTTGGCGCGCTGCTGCGCGCCGTTCAGGCCCCCGGCGCCCTGGATGCCAAGACCAAAGAACTGATCCTCTTCAGCCTGGTGGTCTATAGCCGCTGCGCGCCCTGTTTCGCCGCGCATCGAGAGAAGGCGCGGGATTTGGGCCTCACCCGGGCGGAATTGGACGAGGCCGCCTGGTGCGCCATCGCCATGGGCGGCGCCCCCGTGCGCATGTTTTACCAGGAGGCGACCGCCTGACCAGTTAGCCGCCGTAAAGAAATAACCTTTACGGCTCCTTACAATGGATAAAGCTACTGCGTCGCCGGCGGCTCCCACTTGCTTGGCTGGTCTGCCGTCGGGAAGTTGGCGGGGACTGGCAGAGTCACCTGGCCCGTGGCGGCCCATTCAGCGCCACGGTCGAGCGTCGTCACGAAGCCGACGTCGCGCATGGATTCCTCGTTATGACCGAGGGTCGTGTGGAAGACGCGGCCCTTGCCGTAGCTGATCGTCATCAGCATCGGCTCGTTCTCATGGGTGACGTCCGATTTGGCGGTGGCCAGGACGGTGACGTTTTCGGCCGGCCCGCAGAGCTTCGAGTAGAGTTCGTCGCGTGTATGGAGCCACCTGGCCGGCAGGCCTTTGGTGATGGGGTGTTCGGGGTCGCGGGTCTCGACCACGAACGAGAAGAACTGGCCGTGAGTGCCGCACCCGCCGAGGGTGTCCTTCACCACCTTGCCATCGCGCCAGCGGAGCATGGGGCCGTTCTTATCGCCACGCCCGCCCCAGCCGCCGACCGCGATCATCCGGTTATACTCGACCCAGCTTGGGAAGGCGTTGTCCGCGGCATGCACGCTCACCAGGCCGCCGCCGTTCTTGATGTATTCTTCGAGGGCCTGCCGCGTCGTTTCCGGCCAGTCCTCGCCATTGTAATTGGAGACGATGACTTCGTACTTGGCAAAATCGGGTTTGAAGCCGGCCAGACTCTGTCCCTGCGGCGGGGCGGTGGCGACGTCCACGGTGAACCGGCCCGAGCTTTCGAGGGCGGCCTTGAGGATGGGCGTCGTCTGCCGCCAGGCGTGATTATTCTGGCCGTCAACGATGAGCGCCTTGAGCCTCGGCGGTTGCGGCGCCGCAGCCTGCGCGGGAGCCGAGGGAGGGAAGAACGCGGCGCACGAAAACAAGGCCGCAAAGAGAACAGTTTTTCGCATGGGCCTATTCCTAGTTCGGCGCGGCGCGGCGGGCAAGCCAAAAAGGCGCCGCACCGCGCGGCCGCGGGGGACTCGGGCTTTTCGGAAGAAGGTGATTGAGAATTGATGATCGAGAATTGGTTATTGGTAAACCGGCATTTTTGGCTTCCAATCCGGGGGACGGGTCCGGTAGTCTGGGTCCCGTAATTAACCCCTGCGAATGGCCGGCTTGGGCAGCTATGCGCTTCCCGTCGGCACACGCGGAAGGGTCATGGGCTGAACTGGAAAAAACACTATGAAGCATACCCTGCTCAATCGGAGAGAATTCCTTGGAACCACGGCCGCTGGTGGAGCCCTGTTCGCCTCGGGGCTGTTGGGGAACCGGTTATTGGCCTCGGATACCGGCCAGTTGCCCCGGCCGCGGGCTGTGAAAATTCACCAGATTTTCGCCGGGCGAACGGGGGATTTCTACTTGACGCGCCCCGCCGAGGAGGTGGCCAGGTTCAACCAGTATTTCAGCGAGTTGGAGAAGAAACTTGGCGACGTTCAGTTCGTGGGCGGAGATATGATGCCGCCGGCGGAAGCGGGAAAGTTGGCGGAGAAAGTGAAGGAGGCCGATGCGGTGCTGATCATTCACATGTCCGCACAGGGCAGCGAGTCGGCGGCCTTAAGCCGAATCGTGGATGTGGGGTTGCCGACGGTCCTGTTCTCAGAACCCTACAGCGGGCACGACTGGATGTCTTTTACGCAACTGCGCAAGGAGGGAAAGAAGGTGCTACTGGTGCCCAGCAGCGATTGGAGCGATATCGAGCGGGCGGTGTGCCTCATGCGGGTGCCGGCCTTGCTGAAACAGACTCGCATTATTGCCTGGGGGCCGCCGCTGGGCACGAGCGCCGCCTGCTCGGCGGAACTGATCCAGCAACGGTTTGGCGCGGAGCTGATCTCCGTCACGGACGCCGAGGTGAAGGAGGTCTGGAAGAGCATCGACCCTGCCGCCGCGCAGGCCGAGGCGGAGGAGTACTGGCTCAGTCATGCCAGGGCAATCGTCGAGCCTGCCCGGGAGAAGATCATCGAGGCGGCCAAGTTGTTCCTGGCGGTGAAGCAGTTGATGATTCGGGAGAAGGCCCAGGCGATCACGAGTTGCTATTGCATGGGGGATCCGCGCGCTTGCTTGACGTTCAGCAAGCTAAACGATCTCGGATTCGTGGGGGCTTGCGAGGGGGACATGGATTCAACGATGACGATGCTGCTCTTCGCCTACGCATTCCGGGTGCCTGGCTTCATCTCGGACCCGGTGGTCGATACCGCCAAAAACGCGTTGCTGCATTTCCACTGCACCTCGGCAACGAAGATGGACGGGCCGGCAGGTTCCCGCCTGGGCTTCGCCATTCGCAGCCAATGCGACAGCAAGGCCGGAGTGGCCCTCCAGGTGGAGCATCGGGTTGGACAAGCGGTGACGTGCGCCAAGCTCGTCAATCTGGATACTTTGCTCATTACGCCGGGAAAAATTCTGGAAACGAGCACAAACCCGATGGCCTGCCGCACCCAATTTGCGCAAAGCGTGCCGAATGCCAGGCAACTCTTCCTCAACTACGGCCGAGGGGTCATCCACGCCGGCACCATGGCGATGCTCCACCGGGTGGTCTTCTATGGCGACTTCATGGAACCGATGAGGGGCTTGGGCGAGCTCATGGGGTTCAAGCTCATTGAGGAAAGCGGCGCTACGACATAGAAGAGGAGGCCAACCGGGCTTCGGCAAAAGCGCGTGGAGATTGGCGTGACCGGCGTGACTCGAAAGCGAGCTGTTCGAGTCGCTGGGTTTCGTAGGCCAACACTTCGCGAGCCAGGCGGATGCACTCGATCGGCCGAGGGCTCGTTAGGGGTAGATTTCGCGACGGTGCCCCACCTTGATAACCAAGACGCGCAACTCATTCTCCCGGATTTGGTAAACGATGCGGTAGTCGCCCACTCGAATCCGCCAGACAGATTCTTCGCCAGATAGCTTCTTGCAGCGGGGCGGGCGTGGGTCTTGTGCTAACGCTTCAATGGCTGGAACGAGGCGGCGTTGAACGTCGGCAGGCAGGTCTCGGAACGCTCGCTCCGCGCGGGCTGCTAACTCGACCCGGTACATGAGCCGTCCAATCCCAGTTCCCGCCGCAGTTGATCGAACGAGACCGTTGGTCTCGTCTCCGCCGCCACGTTGTCGTCGCTGCTATTGAGAGCTTCCGCCTCGGAGTTTGTGGGGCAAGCGGCGCTCGCGGCCTTCACTTCAGCCAACACCTCACGTGCTTCCTTCAGGTCCTCGGCGTCTTCCAAGGCTTCAAGCTCAGCCAGGTCTTCAATGAGGGATAAGACTCTGTCCGCACGGTCCTGGGAGAGGTTTTCCAGCTTGGCTACAGCACCGGCCACATCCGTCGAACTCATGAAGAAACGGTGTCACCAAGCGGGCTGCCGGTCAAGGCCATTTGCGGGCATTTGGGCCGCGCTCACGCGGGTTCAAGCTGATTGAGGAAAGCGGCGCTACGACGTAGAAGCGGACGCCAACCGGGCTTCGGCAAAAGCGCGCGGAGATTGGCGTGGCCGGCGTGACTCGAGAGCGAGACGTTCGAGCCGTTGGGTTTCGTAGGCCAACACCTCGCGAGCCAGGCGGATGCACTCGATCGGCCGAGGGCTGAATACGGTTTCCTTCCCGAGCATGGCCGCATCGGCCCGCTGGCGGGCAATCAATGACAAATCCGAGAGTTCGGCGCGCTGCGGGACGCCGGTCGCCGCGAACATCTCCAGGACTTGCGTCGCCACCACCACAGGCTTCTGGGCGCGCCGGGCCGCCGCCACCAACCGCTCCTGGATTTCGGGCAGGCGGATGTAGCCCACGGCCAAACCGAGGTCGCCGCGGGCTACCATGACCCCGTCGGCGGCGTTGATAATGTCCTCGGCGCAATTCACGGCGGCGGCTGTCTCGAATTTCGCCATGATCCGGACATTGGAACCGAGGCGCCCATGCACTTCTTGGCGGCCAGCGCGGACGTCCTCGGGGGAGGAAATCAGGGAGAGCGCGACCCAGTCCGGTGCCAGCCGCGCCGCGGCGAAGGCGTCCAAGAGGTTGGCATCCTCGGCGGTAACGACCGCATAGGGGCTCAGGCAATCGGGGAGAAAAATGGAATTGGAGGCCTTGAGCGGAACGGTTCCCTCCTCCAGCCGAGCAAGGACCGAGCCGGCCTGGACTTCATGGACCTGGAACCTGAGCCGCCCGTCACAGAACCACATCCGATGGCGCGGCCTGAGCTTGGCGAGGAGTTGAGCCAAGCCCGGTAACGGCACGTGAGGGAAGCCGTTGGCGGCCGGTTCGGATGCCGTGCCGTTCGGGTCCCAGAAAACGACTCGATCGCCGGCCTTGAGCGGCAGTTCCTGCATGGCGCCGGTGCGCGGCCTGGAAGAGGGAAGGTCCAGTAACAATCGGACGGGGACGCCCTGCTGGAACGACGCTTCACGAATGGCCCGGCTGTCCTGCACATGGGGCCGTTGCCGGTAGCCGCAGGGGAGCCTGAACCAGCGAGCCCCGGCTTCGATGGCCAACCGCAAATCGCCGGGTCGCTCGAGGGTAGGACCCACCGTTGCCATGACCTCGGGGGCATCCCATTCAGCGGATCGTAAGTTGACGGCCTTTGACATCAAGTTCACGAGCTTCTGCATTTGAGCGTGATGAGCAGCAATTATGGAGCCAATTGTTACAAAAAGGTTACGAAATCGATCCGACCTCTTGGAAACCCTCAAAAACCCCGCATTATTGAGCATCGATTCGAGAGTTCCCTTTGCCGGGACGGTCCCCAGGGAGGGCCAAAACCGGCGGATGTGCGTGATTTTCACGCGTTTTGCGTGATTTTCACGCATCCGCACTCCGCCGGCAGGGGGCCGGAGCGATGATGAGTCTTGAGATTTCGCAGGGGAGAATGTCCCTTGCCGATCATTCGTCGTAGGTGAATACGACCTGGGCACCGGCAATCCGGACGCTTGTTATTCGCGTTTGCGCATCGGAACGCAGACGATAAAAACATTGCCCTTGGACCCGTGCCGCGGTGACGGTCTTTTGGGTTGGGTCAACAGTGGCGCCGGGTTGATCCACGAATGGCCCCAGAGGAGAAGAGGATGTTTGCAGCACCAGGGAGCCGGGGGCGTAAACCACGACCGTGAAGGTCTGGCTGGCGGACAAGGGGGGCACTCCATTGTCTGTCACGATCACTGTGAGCGCATTCGTGCTGGCTGCTTGGGCGGCGGACGGCGTCCAACTGAACTGGCCGCCTGGGGTTATCGTGGCTCCGGCCGGCGCGCCCGGTCCCAGGGTGAAGGTGAGGGTTTGAGGCGGTTGGTCCGTATCCGTTGCACTGACGGTGAAGCTCAGCGGGGTGTTCGCATACACTGTCTGATTAGGAATTGCCGCCAGCACTGGAGGCGTGTTTGGCGCATAGACCACCACGGTGAAGCTCTGGCTGGCGGACAGGGCCGGTGTCCCGTTGTCGGTCACACCCACCGTGATTGTATTGGTGCTGGGCGCCTGCGCGGCGGTCGGCGTCCAAGTGAACTGGCCGCCGGGGGTTATCGTGGCTCCCGCTGGCGCCCCAGGTCCCAGGGTGAAGGTGAGGGTTTGAGGCGGTTGGTCCGTATCCGTTGCGCTGGCGGTGAAAGCGAGGGTTTGGCCAAGGACAATGGTCTGGTTCGCGATTGTCCCCAGGACCGGCGCCGTATTCACCGAGTCGGACCAGGCGGTAAAGCTGAAGTTATCTATAGCCAGGCCCTGGGCCTTGCCCGATGAATCGGCCATCTCCCAGACCAACCAAAGGGCCGCGCACGGGGTCCAACCGGTGATCGTTTGGTCAAGCACGCTCAGATTTGTCTGGTTGAGGGGCGATGTGCCGTCCACGGGCACGCCGCCCGAGGCGGTCGAATCGGTTGGGAAGGCCACATTCAAGCTCGGCAACAGCGCGGTGGCGTTGGTCGAAAAGGCGTTGGTTCCCGTCGCATCGAGCACGTAATAAAACTCGAGTGCTTTTGGAATGTCGGACTGGCGCCAAAGTTCTCCCGTGAACTGGAGGCTGATGTGATCCAGGGTGGAACCGGTGCCATTAATGAAGCGGGCGGCGAACGCGGTGGGGCCGGTGCTGCTGGTCGCGAGCAGGCCCAGGGCCCGGTCGGCGCTGCCCGGCAAGCCGAAGCTGATCAGCCCGCCTGTTGTTTGGTCGCCGTCGGTCGCGCCGAACTTGACCCCGGCGGCGCCCCAGCCGAACCAGCCGGAGAGGGCCGAAACTCCCAAACCCCCGCTGCCGTCAGTCCCGACGACGGGGCAGGCGGCATCGACAGGATTGGCCAGCGAGTAGGTGATGGCACCAATCGTCACTGGGTTGTCGGCGTTGACCGAAGCGGCCCCAGGATCGGGCAAGGCATCGAAGGTCTGGGTATAGGGGGTGCCTGGGGCCGTGTAGAGGATGGAGGAGGCGGCCAAGCTCACGTTGTTGGAGGCGCAGGGGGTCGCCACGATGAATTCCTGCCGGTCGAAGCACTGCCCATCCGGAAACGAACCATAAGAGTGATCGAGACCGACATTGGCATAGTTCACGTAATCCAGCACTTGGAGTTGGCCGTTGTAGAAGCGAGTCAGGGCCAGGGAGCCGGAGCCGCTTCCGAGCGTAAAGCTCGTGTGCAGCTCGTTGGTCGTCGAGAGATTGATCTGGCCGTCGGCGAAGATGACTTTGAATTGGCCGGGGTTGATGACGGCACCGCTGGGGAAAACCCATTGTGTCAGGTTGGTGTAATTGTTGGCCAGGTAAAGGCCGCCGAGAGAAACGGCGGTGGCGGTGGGGTTGAACAGCTCGATCCAGCCGGCACGTTGGCCGGCGCTGTTGGTGATGCCTGTGAGGTTGTCGGCCTGGAGTTCGTTGATCCACAAAGAGGGGAACGTGGACAGTGACGCCAGGACGCTGTTACTGACGCCGGGGGTGCTTTGGGCCAGGGCCGGAAGGGTCGGCGGAGCCGGGTTGACGGACGCAGCGTAGCTTGTGCCGGAGGACAGGCGCAGCACCAAGGGACCCCCGTTCGTGCTTTGCAGGTACCAAAAGCTGAGCGTGCAGGGGGCATTGAGAGCAAGGGTTGAACTGAGATCCTGGTAGATGGCATTGCCGCTGCCGGCGCCGGCGGCCGTGGCCACGACGTGAAGACTCGAGTTTCCAGAGTGGCTCACGGTCGAGCTGATCGTCGATTGCGCGAAGTTCGCGGTCAGGTTCCAACTGCCGCCCAGAGGCGACTCGAAACCGCCATCGGCAACCAGGTTCGTGCCGGCGCTTCCAACCAGACTCACGTCGTCGACATAAATGTCCCCGGCGGAGCCGAGGTAAATGTAAATCACGGAAGACGTGGCCAGGATGTTGGTTGTCACAAACACCCATTGAGGGGGCAGGCTTTTCTGCGCTGACGTGTAGGGCACCGCCGCCCAATTCCCCGGGCGCCAGTTATCCTGGCGTGGATCGATCAATTGGAGCGAACTGCCGTTGGTGCCGGCCGCGGGCGGCCAGGGAGCGGCGCTCCCATATCGCACCTTGGCCACCACGAGATCGTTGGTTCCGCTGCCGCCGGGCTGAACGAGGGAGAGAGTTTCGCCCCCGGTTTGGAGGGTTCCGGTGAAGGTGTCGAAGGGTGGGAAATGCCCACCGTATGCCGCGGCATACGCCGAGGGGTTGGCTGCCAGGACCAGGAAGCCGCGGGGGGCGATTGCCGATCCGGGAGGGAACGTGTAGGAGATGCCTTTGAATTCCCAACCCGAAAGGTCAAAGGTCACGGTGCTCGAGTTGTTGTAGAGTTCGACGAATTCCGCGCCCGGCACTTGGGGCTGGCACATGATTTCATTGATCACGACCTGGCCAACAGGCGCGGGGGTCACGGAACTGACCGCCGAGACGGCGGCACTGGCGCCCGGGACAGGCTGGCCATTGAGGCCCACCCCGACCACGGAGAGTGGGTTGGCGCCGTGCTGCAAGGGGACGAGGACGGTCCACCCAGTGACGCTGGTCCACGTTACAGGCCGCTCGACGCCGTTGAACTCGAGGGTCTTGACGGCCAGCGGCGCCGTGCCGCTGACGACGGCGACATCGTTGCTGACGACCGTCGATTTGACGGCGAAGGGGACGCTGCTCACGCCTTGGTTTGTCAAGGTCGTTAAGAGCGAGTTGTGCATCGTGCCTATCCACTGTTCAAGTCCGCCGGCTTCCGCGGGGTTCTGGACCACCAATCCGTAGGCCGCGTTCGTCAGCCCGTTGGCCACGAAAGCCGCGTACTTGGCCTCCAACAAGGGATTGACCACGGAGTTGTTCATCGCCAGGTTGGCAATGTCCTGCAACGCCCGGAGATAAGCCCGGCGGTAAGGCGTGTAGGTTTGAAAGGCCCCCATGATCGGGTCGTTGGACCCGACATTGAACAGTTGGCTGGCGTCCGGGCCCCAGGTCTGAGTGCCGCCGCCCAAGGTGATGTTCCAGTCCCATTTTAACACGGTCCATTTGCCCATGGTGGGTTTGTAACAGTACATGTTCCACTGGTTCTGGGTTAGGAAGGAGTCCCAGTCGCCGGTGGCGTGTTCCATGGCCGAGAGGCGCATCCATTCCTCAGTGTCGACCTGGGCTTCCATGTCAGTGTAGTAAGAGGGGCTGGTCGTAGGAGTGTTGGCGGCGTCGATGAGGGCGAATACATCCCGGTAATCGTTGGCTGAAACGGGATATTGTTTGATGAGCCACATCCACCGGTAGCGGGCCAGCTTGTATTGGTTCGGCACGCCGTTGATGGTGGTGGTGTACGCGTCCAGGGTACACCACGAAGGCATGCTGTAGTTCATATACCCGTTGGATTGCAGCGCAACATCGCCCTCGAACCAGCCGTGGTTCTTGTAGAGCAACCCGTTGCTGTCATTGGGCCAGTACTCCTTGATCATCTCAGTGCCCGGCACCTGGGCGTCTTCCATCATGGGAGCGTGGCGGTTGCCGTTGACGTAATAAACATAGTAGCGCCGGTTTTGCCTCGTTAACCCTATCTTGTGGGCCATCCAATAGGAGGTTTGTTCGCGTTGAATGGTATCGTCGTCCAGAGGGCCGTTGCCGGGCACGTGTTGCTTGTCGAAGGAGGCCGTGCCGAAGACCTGGTCATCCTCGGGCATGTCCCAATGCATCCCGCCAACGGTGCCGATAGGGGAACCGGTGTATTGGTGGTAGGGACTCCCGGCGTAGCGCCCGCGCCAGTCGTAAACAACCCGCCCGCCGCCGTCGACCCAGGTGCCGTCATAGGTTTCATGGGAAACCCCGCCCCACGTGGCCCACTGTTGGGCCCAGTTCTGCGTGATAAAGACGTGGTGGTGGCTGAAACTGCCGGTCGGGATTGTATCCCCAAAGACCACGACGCACTCGCGCGGTATCCCGGCGTTGTCCTTGAGATCGGACGGGAAGATGTTTGTCGCGCCCGAACCGTCGGTGGCCTGGACGAGGAATGCGACGACCGTGCCCGCCGGCTGGGCCGGGATGGTGGCGCTGTAAAGTCCATCCCCAGCCAAGGCATCTCCCCCGGCGCCGTTGTCGGTCATCGCCACAGAGGTGTAAGTGGGGGTCGGGTTGACCGCCGTATCGATGCGATAACGCAGCGTGGGCTGAAACGGGTTGATGTCGTGAAAGCGTGCCGTGACCACGACCGGCGCATTGGCCGCCGGGAGGCTCGGAGCGTGTTTGACATCGAAAATAGCCGGCCCCGGCTTAGGCGTGTAGCGGCTGTTGGGTTGGCCCGGCGTGCCCAGGTTTGCCGGCACCGGCATCGCCCCGGTAACTTCCACGAAGTTGCCGTTCAAACGCATCAACACCTCCGGCCAGCCGTGGAGCCATCGCGCCTTGAGGCGTAATGTAGCGGTCTGCCCCGAAGCCAGGCTGGTTTGGGTGAGCGAGCCTTGGACGTAGTCGCCCAGGGTCCACATGCTGTCGCTTGCGCGCAGATGCAGGGATTGGCTGCTCTGGTAGCCCCCCAGGCCGCTTCCGGTCTCCAGGCTCGAACGCAGGTGGTCGCCCTGCGGGCTCCAGCCCGTCAGGCCCGATTCGAAGGTGCCATTCGAGACGATGTTCGAGCCGGCGACGCCGCCCGGCCGCACCTCGAGATTGTCCACAAGGCACTCTCCGACATCGAGCAAGCCAACCTGAACGAGACTGATCGGGTTGCCATTGTAGGTCGAACCGTTGTCCAGGATTCCCGTGAATTCGAGGTTGGTCCACACGGACTTGGAGGTTTCGTTGCTGTCGGCCCAGTTATAGGCGAGGCGGTGGTTGGTGTTGGGGTTGATCAACTCGAGGCTGCTGCCGCCGCCCTTGGCCCACTGGCCCCATCGCCCGCCGACGCCATAGGTAACCTCATCCTGGACGACGTAAATGGTATTGGTCACGAGGCTCCCGGTGGCGGCGCTGGTCAAAGACTGGGGCATCGCCAGGGCCACGCGCTCGCCTTTGTGTGAGAGCTTGCCGGTGTAATTGCCCACCGTGTTGCCCGCGTTCAGGTTCGGGTACTTCGCGAACAGATTCGTCTGGTTCCGGGCAACAACAAGGTAGCCGTTCGGCGCAAGGCTGACGTTGGTTGGGAACGTGAAGGTAACGCCGGCGGTGAATTGCCAACTTGCCAGGCTGACCGTGTTGGAACCCTTGTTGAACAGTTCGATGTATTGATCATCGTCGTTGCCGGTGATGGGGTCGTACATCAGCTCGTTGATCACGATGTCGCCGATCCACACCGCGCTGTTGTTGGTGCCTGGGGTGCGGGCAGCCAGCGGATAAAAGTCAGCGCCCCCATCCGGCCAACGGCCCCAGGAAATGCCATCGGCTTGCGCCTCGAACTGGACCGCGTCAAGAACCCGGCTCCCATCAGGCTTGATGAAGTACAGTTTTTCCCCCGACCCATCCAGCGTGAAGCCCAGTTGGGCCTGGTTGAAAGAGAGGAAGCCGCGCGGCCCAATCAGGGTGCCGGTCGGGATGACGAACTTGTTGGTGGTTGGATCGTCGGTCAGGATGCAGCCGGACAGGTCCGTGGTCTGGCTGCTGTGGTTGTAGAGTTCGACAAATTGCGACAGGGCGGGGTTTTCGGAGTGGGCCAGCACTTCGTTGATGACGACGTTGCGCAGGGGGCTTGGGCGGTAGGCATCGCGCCCCCCAGGGGAGCCGCCGACGACGTCACTGATGTCCCAGGCTTGGGGGTTCCCTTCACCGTAAGTAGGGTTGGCCAATACGATGGAATGGCCCGTGCCGTGGGCGCCCACCGGCCACGGATAGTCGCAGGAATACGGCACCGTCAGCAACACCGCGCCTTGGTCATCGAGCAGGGTAATCGTGTCGGCCTTCTTAAGGCTGCCGGTGTAGGGGCCGGCTACGTTTGTGATGCCGTACACATTCAGTATGCTGCCCGGCGACGCCGCCACCACAAGAAAAGCGCCGCCCCCCAAAACCGTCCCGGCCGGGAATGTGTAATTCATGCTGTCGCCCACAAGCTGGAAACCGCTGATATCCTCGAAAAAGGGATTGGAATTGTAGAGTTCGAGGAACTCGATGTTGTTGGTATCGGGGCGCGGGGCGGGTGTATACATGATCTCCGAAACCACGATCGGAGTCAGCCTGCTGCACGGGCCCAAGGGTTCGTGCGGGTTGGTGACGGGGCCGACTACCGCGTTTGTCACGTTGCCAAGGTCAAGGAATTGGGCCGTGGTGGCCTGGCTGGGGTTGTGGCTGGTGACGGCCAGGCCGACGTAAAGCTGGCTGGACAACACCATGACCGCGCTCCCAAGGGGTGTCCAGACCGCGCCATCATAACCGGCATAGCCGGTGAACGTATTGCCAACCCGGGTGAGGCGCAGCCAGGTGTCCGGAAAGTTCGGCGGGAAACTCCCCGACACATTCGCCTGACTGTCGGCCGGGTCGCGCCATTCAAAGAACGAGCCGGCCATGGTCGGCGTGGCCAGGGCCGCGGCAAACCGGCTGTCAGAGTCCAAGGTCTCCCGGGCCATAAGCCCGGCTTTTGCCCAGACATCCGACCCACTGAGTCCGGCCAGGCATACGGCGATGTCGAAATTGCCCGTTCGGAGTTGGTAATTCATGTTGAATTGGTCGTTGGCGCCGCCGATGTCGCTGCCTGAAGCAGTGACGGTGATGTTGTTGGACGCCACCGTAACGACGGCGGGGACCGGCGGGTTGCCAATGTCCTGGCTGGTATAGGACACGGCCATAAAAGTGACGGCCGTGTTGGAGGCGATGGTGTTCGGGACGGAGGCGCGGTCGCGCACTCCATTGATGACGAGCGTGTAGTTGCTGCCATAGACCAGCGGCGCGGTCGCGAGGGTCACGGTGGCGTTGTCAGCCCCCAGCGAGGCCCCGGAAATGCCGAGCCCGTTTGTGAAGGAGTAATTGGCCGTATTGGCGGCGCTGGCCGGGTCCACGGCTTTTGAGTAAACCACCTCCACGCTCGAGGTGCCAATATTCAGTGCCCTCACCACGGTGGGCGGCACTGTGTCGCGCAGGACTGTCAGGGTGATCGGGGCGCTCGTGAGCGCGCCAATCGAATTGGAGATGGCGCAACGGTACACCTGTCCGCTGGCCGCCAGGCTCACGTTGCTGATAGTGAAAGACGCCGTGGTCGCGCCGGCGCCGGTCATGGGGGTTCCGTTGACCGACCACCAGTAGCTCAGCGAGGATTGGTTGGTGCATAGGACAGAAAGGAAGACGTTCAGCCCTTCGACGACGGTTGTGTTGGTCGTTTGTTGGAAGATGCCGGGGATGCTATCGACCCCGGTGAACGGGATCATCCGGGTGCCCGCCGTGCTGAAGGAAGGCATGGGTTCTTCGATCGTGCCGTTGGGCAGTTGCCACTGCACGGTCAGGTTGTCGCCCCCGGTGCCCTGTTGCATAATCGCTTCCACGTAGTAACGCTGGCCTCCCGCCAGGTACAGCGGTTGTCCCTGCTGGCTCGCCTCATCGGTCCACACCTCGGCGGGCGTCCAGCTACTAACCCAGCAGATGGGGAGTTTGTGAGCCGGATTTTCATCCTGGCTGACGAATAACTCGGACGTGTCATCGCTGGATATCCAGAAGGTGTAATCGCCGTTGGTGGGAGGGACTACAAAAGCGCGCAGGCGTTGGCCGTAGTAGTTCATTCCGGTGTTCACGGCGGTGGCGAAGTTGGTCAGAGTTTCCGTATAGGCAGAGTTGGGATTGTTGGGCCACTCCGGATTGTCCGTCAAGTTGGTGAGGGCCGCGAGAGTATCGCCCACAGAGGCGCTCAGACCGGTCCAGAGCTGCCGGTAAATGCCAAAAGCCGGCGGTGGGGGCGGGGCCGGCGGGGTTTGAGAGGAAAGGCTGACGTTGGCAAAGGTCGAGGTGTTCAGCAACCCGTCGTTGTGGGCGGTCACGCACAAACCGAGGAGAGGCCAGGTGCTGTTCATCGTAATGGTCTGGGGCGCGCCGACAAGCGTCCACGACACCCCGTCCGCGCTGTAATAGGCGCTAAACTCGTAGTCTATCTGGACGAGCTTGACCCAAATGGGGGCGACAACACCGGTCACCCCCGTGTAATCGCACTCCCCGTCCGTGCTGTTGCGCCACTGGAAGTTGACCCCGTTTCCGGGGGTGATAACCACGTTGGCAAACATCGCTCCAGCCGTGGTGTCGTCCCGCATCATCACCCCCGCCTTGGCCCAGGGATCGGTGTCCTGCATCCCGGTCACTTCCGCCACGATGACATTATTGGTCGGGTGCTGGTAAAGGAAGTTGAACTGGTCCCCCGTGCCCCAGATATCGGCCCCGCCTCCAGACACAGTCCAAGTGCCGTTGGCATAAGACGCCGAGCCTGAGTCCTGGGGAGAACCGATGTCCACGTCGGTCCAACCGGCTGGGATTTGGCCTAAGACGGAACCGGCGCCGGAAAACAGTGCCAGGACCCCGGCGAGGAAGACCAGCCGACGCGTTCTTTTCGACTTGGGAAGGAATTGCTCCATAAAGATAAGTTTTGCGCTCAAGGGCATGAGGGAGAATAAGCAGCAGGGTTCGTGCCGGATTGTCACACACTGGTTCCGGCCAGCAAGAGGATCACGGAAGAAGAAATGTGGGGTATAGCTCCCAGGAAAGTGGGAGCCGTTACCCATGTTCCTGCCGGATGCATAGGCGAAACGCAGTGTCTCAGAGTCAGGCACCGGGGGTCTATGAAACATCCCGGTCAGTTTGCGCCAGCGGCATGATGGTTCACAGAATCACTCGGAGTTCGCCGTCCACCTTGACGGTCTGGCCGGCCTTGGCGTCCCATGTAACCGTCCGGTTGCCGGAGCGGAGGCGCACGGGACCGCCGTTCGCGGGGGTCAGCCGGGCGGTGACGAGTTGGCCGTCTTTCCAGTCCATGTCCACTGTCACCGCGCCGCGAGCGCGGAGACCCTTCACAGAGCCGGCGCTCCAGGCCTTGGGCAGGGCCGGCAGGAAGTGGATTTCGCCGGTGTGGCTTTGGAGCAACATCTCGGCGATGCCGGCGCAGGCGCCGAAATTGCCATCGATCTGGAACGGGGGGTGGGCGTCGAAGAGGTTCGGGTAAAGGCCTCCCTGGTCCCGGACGGTTCCGACGGGTTGAAGGAGATTGCGCAGGATGACCAGGGCGTGGTCCCCGTCCAGGAACCGGGCCCAGAGATTGACCTTCCAGCCCATGCTCCAGCCGGTCGCAGCGTCGCCGCGATAAATGAGGGACTGGCGGGCGGCCTCGAAGAGTTGTTTGTCGTGCCAGGTGATGTCCCAGCCCGGATAAATGGCCCACAAGTGCGAGACGTGGCGATGGGTGTTCTTCGGGTCGTCCTTATCTTCGAGCCATTCCTGCAACTGGCCGTATTGGCCGACCTGGTTTGGCGCGATGCGGGGCCGCATCTCGGCCAGCTTGGCCGCCAGGTCGGCGTCCACGCCCAGAACCTTCGAGGCCTCGATGCAAGCGCCGAAGAGGGACCGGATGATCTCGTGGTCCATGGAAGGGCCCATGACCAAGCCGCCCTCTTCCGGGGAGTTGGAGGGTCCGCTGACCAGCCACTTGGTTTGGGGGTCTTCGACAAGATAGTCCACAAAGAACAGGGCCGCTTCCTTCATCACGGGGTAGGCGCGCCGGGCGAGAAAGTCCTTGTCGCCGCTGAAGAGGTAATGGTCCCACAGATGCGTGCATAGCCAGGCGCCGCCGGAGACCCAGATGCCATGGTCTGAGGCGTTGATCGGCGCCGTGCCGCGCCAGAGGTCGAAGTTGTGGTGGAGAACCCAGCCGCGGGCGTTGTAGTGGGCCCGGGCGACTTCGCGCCCGGAAACCATCAGTTCTCCGAAGGCGTCAAAGAGCGGCTCGGCGCAATCGGCGAGGTTGACAGGCTCGGCCGGCCAGTAATTCATCTCGGTGTTGATGTTGCAGGTGTACTTGCTGTCCCACGGGGGGTTGAGGTTGTCGTTCCAGATGCCCTGCAGGTTGGCCGGCTGGCCGCCCTGGCGGCTGCAGGCAATGAGCAGATAGCGGCCGTACTGGAAGACCAGGGCGGCCAGGTCCGGGTCGTCGCCGGTCCGGAACTGGGCCAGCCGCTGGTCGGTGGGGTTGCTGGCCGCCGCCGAGCGGCCCAGGTCGAGGCTCACGCGCCGGAACAGGGCCTGGTGATCGGCGACGTGCGCGGCCATCACCTGCTCCCAGCTCTTTCCCTTGGACCGCTTGGCATCCTCAGCGCAACGCTCCGCCGGGTCTGCCGAGAGATCGCGGAAGTTCTTGAAATTGGTGCCCGCAACGAGCCGGATGACTACGGAAGTGGCGCCGGTGACCCGCAAGGCGTCCTTCTCCGCAGCCACGCTGCCTCCTTGAGGGACGGCCACCAATCGGCTCTGGAAACGGATGCCCCCCTCCTGGACCTCGCCCTCCAGGACGAGCGTGCCGTCCTGGGCCGTGACCGTTGAGCGCTTGTGAGGGCTGGTCAAGCGCACGACACAATTCAGCTTGCCCGGCTGATCCGCTGTTACCCGCGCGAAAAGCGCGTGGTCGGGATACGACACGAACAGCTCCCGCAGAAACGTCACACCCTCGCAGCGGTATTCCACCGCCGCCACGCCTCTGTCCAGGTCCAGCCAGCGCCGGTAGTCGGCGGCCTTGTCCTGGCCTGGAAACTCGATCCGGAGATCGCCGCACGGCTGATACGCCATCTGATGGAGCGGCACGCTCATGAATTCCTTCATGCCGAGTTCCTGCGCCTGTCTTTGCTTCGCGTCGGCCGTCTTGAGGAGGTCCTCCGCCTCCTTGCGTTTGGCGTCGGCCTCCTGAGCTTTGCCGTCGGCCCGGAGTTGGGCGGCTTCCTTCTGCTTTTTTAGGCCCTCCAGCTCGAGCGGCCGGCCCTCGAACAGGAGCCGCCGCATCTCTGGAAGCGCCTCGGCCGCGCCCGGATGGGCGTACGAGTGCGGCTGCCCAGCCCAGACCGTGTCCTCATTGAACTGGATATGCTCGACCGGCAGGCCGCCATACACCATCGCCCCGATCCGCCCATTGCCCAAGGGGAGCGCTTCCTCCCACTTTCCGGCCGGCTGGCGATACCAAAGGCAGAGCGGCCCCGGCGGAGCGGCCGCTGCTCCCGTGAATTCGGCGGACCTGACCGGCGGGGTCTCCGCCTGGGCCTTGTCCGCGCCAACAATGCCCGCCAACAAACAAGCCAACCCGATCCAGAAGAGCTTCGGTCTCATTCGGCGGATGATAGACGCCGAAGGGCAAAGGCTAAAGGGGAATTTTTGTTTGCACATTTTAAGATGCGCTCACGCGGCGAGATGGAATAAAGCGATGAGCTTGCCTTTTCAACTCGCCGGCGGGCCGACCCGCGTGCCATGCTGACTGTGATGCGTATGGCGGGAGTCACTTTGGGCATGCGACACATCGCACTCCTTGCGGCCGTTGCCCTGGCCGCGCTCGGAGCGAAGGGTGCCGAGGCGGCGCCGGGCGCCAAGCCGAACATTCTCGTCATCCTCACCGACGACCAGGGCCGGGGAGATTACAGCGCCTTTGGCACCAAGGACATCCGGACGCCGCATATTGATCGGCTCTTTCATGAAGGTCTGACCTTCCGCAACTTCTTCGCCAACAGTTGCGTTTGCTCCCCGTCTCGAGCGGCGTTGCTGACCGGCTGTTACCCGGACCGGGTCGGCGTCCCGGGCGTGATCCGCGAGGAGACGCCGGATGATTCCTGGGGGTATTTGTCGCCGGCGGCGCGGCTCTTGCCAGACCTGCTCAGGCAAACCGATTGCCACACGGCCATTATCGGCAAATGGCACCTGGGCATCGGCTCACCGAACACCCCCACCGAACGGGGTTTTGATTTATTCGAGGGTTTCCTCGGCGACATGATGGATGATTACTGGACCCATTTGCGCCATGGTCTCAACCTCATGAGGCGCAACCGGGAGGTCATCAATCCGCATGGGCACGCGACGGACGTTTTTTCAGACTGGGCGTGCGCGTACCTTCAGGAACGAGCGCGGTCGGCCAGGCCGTTCTTCCTGTTCCTGGCCTATAACGCGCCGCATGACCCCATTCAACCGCCACACGAATGGCTGGAGAAGGTGAAACAACGGGAACCCGGGATGACGGAAAGGCGAGCGAAACTCGTGGCCCTGATCGAGCACCTGGATTCCGGCATCGGCCGGGTGCTCGACGTGCTTGACCGCACCGGCCTGGCCACGAATACCCTCGTGATCTTCACGTCCGATAACGGCGGCGTCTTGGAGAACGGGGCGAACAATGGTCCCTGGCGCGGCGGGAAGCAACACATGTACGAAGGCGGGTTAAGGGTCCCGGGGGCGGCGCGGTATCCTGGCAGAGTCAAGGCCGGCGGGTTTACGGATCGCATGACTCTGACGATGGACATCTTCGCGACCGCCTGCGAAGCGCGCGGCGTGCGTCCGCCGGAAGGGATCGACGGCGTGAGCTTTTGGCCCACGCTCCTGGGCCAGGATTCGCCCCAGCCCAACCGCGACCTTTACTTCGTTCGACGCGAGGGCGGCGCCGCCTACGGCGGCAAGACGATTGACGCATTCCGGCGGGGCGATTGGAAACTGCTTCAAGACAGTCCGTTCGCCCCGCTGGAACTCTACGAACTGAACTCCGATCCCCTGGAAAGAACCAACCTGGCGGCGAGGGAGGCGCGGGTGTTTGACCGGCTTTCGGCCGGATTGCGCCGACAGGTCCAGCGCGGCGGCCAAACGCCCTGGCAGCCGCCAATGCAGACCCAGCTGAGTCCATGACACCTATGAAACACAAATCAAGATTCCCTTCGGCCTGGTTTCAATCCCTGGCCGCGCTCGCCGCGGTGTGGTTGATTGCCTCCGCGCAGGCCTCGCCCCATAACCCGGATACCGACTGGTTTCACGACGCGGGCTGGGGCGTGTTTGTCCATTACCTCTGGGACGTGCAGAATGTCGGCGGGCGCGAGAACACGCAAGGCAAGCCGCCCACCACCTGGGATGCGCTCGTGCATGAGTTCGACACCGAGAAATTCGCGGCGCAGGTCAAAGAGACCGGCGCTCCCTACGTGTTCTTCACCATGATGCAGCGCACGCGCTACCTGATCGCGCCCAACGCCGCCTACGACAAGCTCACCGGTTACAAACCCGGCGAGGCCTGCTCGACGCGCGACCTTGTGGCCGACCTCTACCGCTCGCTCGATAAGCGCGGCATCCAGCTCATGCTCTACTGGACCGGCGACGGCCCGCGCGAGGACGCCCAGGCCGTCAAGGGCTTTGGCGGTTGGACCGGCCGGGTCAGCGACCAATACGTCCGGAACTGGGCGGACGTGGCCGCCGAATACAGCCGCCGCTACGGCGACAAGGTCAAGGGCTGGTGGGTGGACGGCTGCTACGCGCACATCGGCTATAACGAGCCGCGTTGGCGCATCCTCGCCCAGGGCATCAAGGCCGGAAACCCGCACGCCATCCTCGCCCTCAATAATCCCGCCATGGCCTACGCCAACTCCTCGACCGATTGCGACGACTTCACCACCGGCGAGGTCAACGAATTCACCGACATCCCCGAGGATCGCTGGCGCGACGGCAAGCAGTTCCACGTCCTCTCTTATCTCGGCCGGGACTGGGGGCGGCCAGGCTGCCGTCACGACCTGGCATTCCTGGCCGACTATGTCTCCCAAGTCAACGAGGCCGGCGGGGTGGTAACGATAGACATTGGTCTCTTCCGCGACGGCTCTCTGGACCCGGAGCAAGTAAAGCTCCTGAGCCGGCTTCGTCCGGCGATCAAGGAACTGACGGCGAACCACAAGAACCGCCCGCCCATTCCTCCCGGCAACCTCGCCTGCCGCAAACCGGCGAAGCTCCTTTCGCTCGACGCCACGCGCGCGCTCCCGCCCAACGGCGGCGGCGGGCGTCTTCACCTGGCGCGCTGCGGCGTGGACGGCAATCCCGCCACCGATGCCCAGGCCAGCGGGGAATGGCCCTGGACTTACGAAGTGGACCTGGGCGAACCCGCGGCGATTCGCCGGGTCGCAATCACCTTCGGCAAGGACTTCGCGACCCATTTCCAGCTCCAGCTTTCCCCGGACTGCCAGGCGTGGACGACGGTGGCCGAGGTCCTGGACCACGACGGCGGCAAATGGGAGAAGACCTTCCCGCCGGTGTCCGCCCGCTACGTCCGCGTCCGGGCTCTCAAGCCCGACGGCGACCACCAGAAAGGCGGCCAGATGAGCGTGGCGGAACTCGAGGTTTATACGACCGAGAATCCAGTGAGGGAAAATTGAGGCTCACATCCCGTCAGCCCGCACCGTTGCTGAGCATGAGGCCTCAGGCCTCCGCCATGCCGAACGCCGGCCCGAGAATTCATGCCATCCCGGCCGCTCTGCTCGCCCTGTCTATCCTGGCGAAAGCCGTCACCGCCGCGGAAGTGTATTTCCCGCCGCCTGAATCGTCCGGCGGTTGGCGGCACATCGAGGCCCCAGACGACATCCGGCGCCTGGCCGGCACAGACCCGGCCAGACTCGACGCGCTCAGAGAGTGGTTGCTGCGAAGCGACGGGTGGCAATTCGAGGAGTACCTCCGCCGGGCTTGCGCGACGGTGATGAATTCAGAGAGCGCACTCCTCCCTCTCGCGCGCGCCGACGACCCTTATCGGGTCAAAACGGGCCATCCGCGCCTCATCATCGAGGACGTTCCGGCCATGGCCCGCCGGTGCGCCGGTCCGTTGGCCGAGGACTATCGAGTGGTCAAGGCGCGCGCGGACGCCGCGGTGCGCCGCGGGGGCATCGAGTTCATTCGCAATCCCTGGTCCATTCCCGAAGACCTGATGAACTGCGGGCTGGTGTACCTCGTCGAACGCGAACTGGGCCACGAAAGCCGCCCTTACGCGGACGTCATCCTCTCACAATGGGGCGATGGCCGGATCATCTCCAACCGGGAGGGCAGCCATTTCGGCTATCACGCCCTGGCCTACGACTGGATTTACGACGCCCTCACCCCCGAGCAGCGGGTGCTTTACGGAGACGCCCTCGGTTCGTGGTTGAGGTTCTTCACCGACAAGCCCGAGATACTGCTCAAGTGGGGCCATTGGGAGTATAACCAGACCTGGGGGCCGATTCACCTCAACGTCATGAATTGCCGGGATGCGCTGACGCAGAAGCTCTTTATCGCGCTTGCCCTCCGAGGCGCCGGGACGAAATACGAGGCCGATGCCCGGTCGTTTCTCGATTCCTGGGCCAGGCGGGTGCCCGCCGAGTGCCTCCCCGCTTTTGACCGAATGGGCGGCGTATGGTCGGAATCCTACGGCCACGGCGCTTACGGCCCGGCGACGGTCATTCCCTACGCCTTCCAGGCCTGGCGCACCGCCACCGGGATCGATTACTTCAAGCAGTTAAAGCCGTGGGGCTTCCCGGTCGAGGAACCGCGCTGGGTCGCCTATACCATGATGCCGCACAATGAACGCACCGCCTGGATCGACGACGGCGACGGTTCCAAGCCCGAGGCCTTCGCCCGCGCCGCCCCGATGCTCCACGACGGCCTGTCCCAGTGGTTCTCAGACCGGGGCCGCGATTGGCTGCGCGAGCGCTGGCAGCGGGTGGCCTGCTTCGATCCTTCCATCCCGGCCACTCCTCCCGGCACGCTGCCCCTGGCCTATCTCTTTCCCGGCGCCGGCCACGTTTATATGCGCAGCGCCTGGAACGACCCGAACGCCACCTGGGCCTTCTTTGGCTGCGGCCCGCAGTTCGCCGGCCACGCGCGCGATGACGAGGGCCATTTCCTCATCTGCAAGCGCGGCGCGCTGGTCTCGCGCCAGGGCGGCCAGGGCCACAACGATACCGATTATTACGCGGGCGGCTCGCTCATCTTCAACATCGTGACCCTCTTCGATCCCGCCGAGAAGTTCCGGCGCGACCAGGACAACGAAAACGACGGCGGCCTGCTCCGCCACGTTTATGAGAGCGACGGGTTGCCCCGCGAACGCGGCCGCATCGTGGCCTTCGAAAACGCCTCCAATTACACTTACGCGGCAGCGGACATCACCGCCGGCTACAACGCGAACAAGGCCCGGGAGGTCACGCGCCAATTCCTCTACCTGCGGGGCGAGCGGGGGTTCTTTGTTGTATTTGATCGGGTCGAGGCGACGCGGCCCGAGTTCCGTCGACATTTCTTCCTCCACGTTCCCACGTCCCCGCAGGCGGACGGAAACCGCTTGAGCTGGCTGAGCCTGCCGGAGGCCGACGGCGACAAAACCGTGTTGTCCCAAGGCCGGTCGCGGATGTTCCTGACGACCGTGCTTCCGGCGGACGCCCAAATCGTCACCCGCGGCGGTCCCGGCCGGGAGGCCTGGGGCCATCCCCTCGAACCGACGGCCCAGTACAACCATTCGAGCAAAGGGCGGCTCGAGCCGCCGGTCTGCCCCTGGCGCATCGAGGTCGGCGATCCGAACCCAGGTTCGCGGACGTTATTCCTGCACGTTTTTGAGATCGGCGAGGAAGCCGACCGCCAAGCGGCCGAGGTGAAGTTCGTCGCGCCCGCCGGCGTCGACATTGCCGGGCATTGGAGCGTGCGGTTCAACGCCACCGGCCCTCTGGGCGGCGCAATCAACGGCCGCGACCTCGCCAATGCTGTCCACGCCGAAGCGCAGTACCCCGCCGGCGTCCGGTGAGCGGATGGCCCTGCGGTGGCAGTCGACAGATGCCGGGACAACAACTTGCAAGAGCTTATGAACACCAAAGCCCTGCTGAAGGCTCCGCCGCCGCGCGGCGAGCCTATAAAATACCGCCGATGGGGCGAAGGACTTGAAGACGAGGCGGTAATGCAAATGGAACGGGCCTGCTTGTTGCCGGTTGCCGTGGCAGGCGCCCTCATGCCGGATGCCCACGTCGGTTACGGCCTGCCCATTGGGGGAGTGCTGGCCACCGAGAACACGGTGATTCCTTATGCGGTCGGTGTGGACATTGCCTGCCGGATGAAGATGACGGTGCTGGACCTTCCGGCGCTGGACTTGGAACGGCACCGGGAGCGGCTCACCCGGGCGATTGAAGCCGAGACCCGCTTTGGCGTCGGGGCCGCGTTCAAGAACCGGCGCGAGCATGAAGTGATGGATTCGGACTGGGACGCAGGTCCCGTCACCAAACAGAACAAGGACCGGGCCTGGGCGCAGCTTGGCACCAGCGGCAGCGGGAACCACTTTGTCGAGTTCGGCCTCTTTACGGCTCACGAAGCGATTCGCGACCTCGAGCCGGGGACATATCTTGCCCTTCTCTCGCACAGCGGCAGTCGCGGCACGGGAGCGGCGGTGTGCGATTATTACAGCCGAATCGCCTTCGGGCAGTTCCCGGACCTGCCGAAGGAGCTCAAGCGGCTGGCCTGGCTCTCCCTGGATTCGCAGGAAGGCCAGGAATACTGGGCGGCGATGGAACTCATGGGCCGTTACGCCGCCGCCAATCACGCCCTGATCCACCGGCACATCGCGGCCAACCTCGGCGCCGCGGTGCTGCTCGACTTGGAGAACCACCACAACTTCGCCTGGAAAGAACGGCACGTCATTGGCGGCGTCGAACGCGAAGTGATTGTGCATCGCAAGGGCGCCACCCCGGCGGGCCAAGGGATGCTGGGGATCATTCCGGGCTCGATGGCGTCGCCGGGCTTCGTCGTTGCCGGCAAAGGCAACGCCGAATCGCTCAACTCCGCTTCCCATGGGGCGGGCCGGGTCATGAGCCGCAAGGCCGCGAAGGAGAGGTTCAATTGGAAGGACGCCAACCGCTTCCTGCGTCAACAAGGGGTAACGCTGATTTCTGCCGGTCTGGATGAAGTGCCCATGGTGTACAAGGACATCCATCAGGTCATGGCGGCCCAGAGCGATCTGGTCGCCATCCTGGGCCAATTCGATCCCAAGCTGGTGAAGATGGCGCCCGCGGGGGAACGTCCTGAGGATTGAGTTCTGCGCCGCCATCTGGTCAACCTTCTGCTACACTGACGCCCCATGCAACGTTTGCTCTGTCGCATCCTGCTGGCCGGCTTCCTGGTATCGCCCGCCTTGCGCGCGGCGCCAACCAACCTTTGGGTAGAGGCGACCGGCTTGCACGGCAAAGTCTTATGCGGCTACCAGGGCTGGTTTCGGTGCCCGGGCGACGCCGCCGGCATGGGCTGGATTCACTGGAGTCACACCGCCAGCCGCATCGCGCCCGAGACCCTGTGCTTCGAGATGTGGCCCGACATGAGCGAGTATGGCCCTCAGGAGCGATTTGTCGCGCCCGGTTTTACCCATTCCAACGGGAGTCCGGCCGAACTGTTCAGCTCGGACAATGCCGCCACCGTGCAACGGCATTTCGAGTGGATGCGCGATTACGGCATAGACGGGGCGTGGATGCAGCAGTTCCTGGTGGACTTGCCGGGCGGTCTGCAGCCCCAGCGTTATGCGTCCCGCCTGCGTGTGCTGGCGCACGCTCGAGCCGCGGCGCGAAAGACCGGCCGAGTGTGGGGCCTTTCCTACGATATTGCCGCCATGCCCACGGAGCGCATTTACGATGTGCTGATCAACGACTGGAAAAAAATGGTCGATGAACAGTGGATTGCCGACCCACGCTACTTGCGCCAGAACGGCAAGCCAGTGGTGCAAATCTGGGGGTTCTACTGGAACAATCCGCAGAATCGGATGACCGCGGACCTGGCGAACAAGCTCATCGATTTCTTCAAAGCGCCCGGACCTTACTCGGCTTTCCTGGTGGGCGGGGGGAGTTGGGATTGGCGTCGCGTGCCCGACCCGGAGTGGCGGAAGTTCTGCCGGCGGTTCGATGCCTACGCTCCCTGGAACGTGGGCAACTGGACAAGAGACGCCAAAGGCGAGGCCCACGCTTCGACGAGTTGGTGGGCGAAGGACAAGGAAGAATTCGAGCGCGACGGCGGGCTTTGGATGCCCGTGGTCTATCCCGGATTCAGTTGGGACAATCTGCAGCGCAAACCCGCCGGCGCAACCCTGATCCCGCGCCGGGGCGGCCGGTTCTTCTGGGAGCAGTTTCACGAACTGAGCAAACTGGACGTGGACTGCGTCTATGTCGCCATGTTCGACGAAGTCGACGAAGGCACGGCCATTTTCAAGGTGACGAGTTCGCCCCCGGCACAGGGGCATTTTGTCGGCTTGGAAGGGTTGCCATCCGATTGGTATCTGCGACTGACGGGGGAGGCCGCCAACCTCTTGCGACAGCGGCAGCGCATCCCTCTTGAAATCCCGCTCGCACCGTGATTGAGCGCTCCAGACCAGGTTCTCCTTGACCGCTTTGTCAGGTTCTACGATTTCGCCGAGATCAACCGGGTCATCGCTGATTCCAAGCGCGGGCGGACCGTCAAACCCGTGCTGGTGATCAGTGAGCAATGAGTGAGAATAACTGCTTCAAGTGCTGCGGCAGCGGCGGCGTGCCTCCGGCCTGCGAGCAGACATAGCCCGCCAGTTCGTTGGCGCGCCGGTTGATCGTATCCAGGTCCCAGCCTGCCAACAGGCCCAGCGTCACGGCGGCCGTGAAGGCGTCTCCAGCGCCTACCGAGTCCACGACCTTCACCGGCGCGCCGGGATGATCGGAAAACCCGGCTTGGGAATAAAGAAGGCTGCCGTGCGCGCCGCGCGTGAGGGCGACCAAGGATAACTGGAATCGGAGCGCCAATTCCTTGAGTTGTTCGAAGGTGTCTCCGCGCAGACGGAACATCTCGGCCAGGACAGGCAGTTCCTGGTCGTTGATTTTCAGCACCGTTGCCAGCTCCAACGATCTGGTGATGACTTCCGGCGAAAAGAAATGCTGCCGAAGGTTGATGTCGAAGACCCGCAACGCTTGAGGGGGTGCGGCGGTTAGGAGCGCGCGAATAGCGGCCCGGGCGCCGGGGCTGCGCTGGGCCAGGCTTCCGAAGCACACCGCATCGGCGCGGCCGACCACATCGAGACCGGCCTTGGTGGCCGGCAGGTTATCCCAGGCCACGTTCTCGTGAATCGTGAAGCGCGGCTGGCCATCCGCGGAGAGTTCGACCGACACCGTGCCGGTCGGGGCGCGAGGATCAATTGTCACCAAATCGGCCGGCAAGCCCAGGACGTGAAAGCGCGCCAGGATTTCTCTCCCGAGCGGGTCATTGCCCACTTGGCTGACGACCCAGGCCTCGGCGCCGAGGGCATGGGCGTGATAGGCGAAGTTAGTCGTCGCCCCGCCGAGTTGTTTTCCATCGGGCAGCAAGTCCCAAAGCAATTCGCCCGCTCCGACCACGGTCTTCTTTCGAGGTGGTGTCGATGTTGTCGCGTTCATGGATTTGTGCTTGTATCGAGGCACGACGCCGAACCCATCCTGGAGCACAGCACGGTTCTGTCAACAGCAAGTCAGGTTGGTATTGTCCTCGCGCGGTTCCCCGTCCAAACTCACGACGTTATGAAAACGCGCAGCCTTACTTGGGCGACTCTGGTTCAGGTCGCACTGCTGCTGGCGGCGGGTGGTTTCGCGGCGGCCCAAGCCGATCCCCCGGCCGGCCCGTGGGACCTGAACGCGCTGGCCGCCGCTCCGAAGTGGACCGCGCTGGCGCGGCCCAGGTCCGACGGCATCAAGGCAATCACTTTTGTGGGCGTGCCCTTTCGGGGCAAACCCACGCGCGTCTTCGCCTGGCTGGGAGTGCCCGAAGTGAAGGCGGGCGAAAAGGCGCCCGCGATGGTGCTCATTCACGGCGGCGGTGGGACCGCCTTCGACGAGTGGGTGCGTTTGTGGGTGGGGCGCGGCTATGCCGCCATCGCCATGGACACCTGCGGCCAGGTTCCGGTGGGCAACTACGGCGCATGGTTCCGCGATGAGCAGGGCGGACCGCCCGGCTGGGGCGGCTTCGACCAAGTGGCCTGGCCCCGCGAGGATCAATGGACCTTCCACGCCGTGGCGGACGCGATCCTGGCCCATTCCCTGATTCGCTCTTTGCCGGAGGTGGACCCGGACCGCACGGGCGTTACCGGCATTTCGTGGGGCGGTTACCTGACTTGCATCGTGGCGGGCGTGGACCGGCGGTTCAAGCTGGCGGTTCCAGTTTATGGGTGCGGGTTCTACCGGAACACGCTCTTCGAGGGCGAACTCAAGAAGCTTCCCCCCGAACACGCCGACCGGTGGATGGCCTGGTGGGACCCGTCTGTCTATCTGGGCGGTTCGGAACTGCCCATCCTGTGGGTGACCGGGAGCAATGACTTCGCCTACACGATGGATGCCTTGCAGCTTTCCTATCGCCTCGCCAAAGGCCCGCGCTGGCTCTGCATGCGCCTGCGCATGCCCCACGGGCACGGCGGTCCCGGCGAGAATCCGAAGGAGATACAGGTTTTTGCCGACGGCATCCTCAAGGGCGGGGCGCCGCTCCCGGTCATCACCGGCCACGGCCGCGAAGGGACGAATGTCTGGGCCGCCTTTTCCGCGAAAGTCCCCGTGCTCAAGGCCGAGCTCAATTTCACCAAGGACACTGGCCGTTGGCAGGACCGCAAGTGGGAGTCAACGCCGGCGCGCCAGACCGAGGGCCGGGTCACCGCCAGCCTGCCGGCGGGAACCCGCGTCTATTATTTCAATCTCGTTGACGAGCGGGACTGCGTCGTCAGCACCGAGCACGAGGAATGTGCCCTGCCCTGAGTTATCACCGCGGCCAGCCCCTCACTCCGCGTGAACGAAGAAGCAGGTATGGACTTTCTTTCAATTGAAGGTAAAAACGCGAGACGAGAGGCCGGGAACCTGATACGATTGGCCCGCATGAAATGAACACCCTGCCTCGACCGCAATCCTTGGCCAGTCGAAGCCGGAGATTCAGTCCGGTGCGATGCCGGCTTGTCTTAGCTCGACCTGATGTGTTCCGTGCTCCCGGCTTCACCCTGATCGAGTTGCTCGTGGTGATCGCCATCATCGCAATCCTGGCCAGCATGTTGTTGCCGGCACTGGCCCGGGCGAAAATAAAGGCCCAAGGGATTCAGTGCATGAGCAACCTCAAGCAACTGAACCTGGCATGGCTGATGTACCCCAATGATAACAATGACGCGCTTCCGTGCAACTATAGCGGCGGCTTCGGGAGCAACTCATGGGTCACGGGATGGTTGGATTGGACCAGCTCCTCCCAGAATACGAACCGGCTCTATCTGACGGACCCCGACCTCTGCGTGCTGGCGCCGTATTCCGCCCAATCCACCGGAATCTTTAAGTGCCCCGCTGATACTTACGCCAGCAGCGCCCAACGAAACCTGGGCTGGCCCGGCCGGGTGCGCAGCGTCTCGATGAACGGAGTGTGGGGGGGCAAAGACAGCGATAAGACCTCCGGCTGTTATGCGGTGCCCAAGGTCTCCACGCTGCGACTGTCGCCCGCGATGGCCTGGGTCTTCATCGATGAACATCTCGACAGCCTGAACGACGGTTCCTGCTTCATGAACACCGATACGCCCGCTTTCCTGGATTTCCCGGGGAGCATTCACAACGGCGCTTGCGGACTTTCCTTCGCCGACGGCCATTCCGAAATCCACAAGTGGCGGTCGGCCAACACCATTCACGGAGTGAGGTTTCTCGACTGGACGTGGCTGGAACCCTATTTTGCTCCGGGTCCAAAAGACCCCGATCTCCGGTGGTTGGTCATCGACCGGACCCCGGGTCGGAACCATTAGTGCCCAAACTCCCTTTGCTGAATCAATCCTCAGCGCTCATGAAAACCCGATTACGACCCCTTCTCCGATTCACCACCCTCACCCTCCTGCTGGCGTCCGTGGCTGCCGGCGGATCAGACCCCGCGGCGGCCTCCGCCTCGGCGGTCCAGCCCCCGATTCGCGTCCTGATCCTGAGCGGCCAGAACAACCACGAATGGCGGCGGACCACGCCCAAGCTCAAATCCATCCTTTTGGCCAGCGGACGGTTCGCCGTCGAGGTGACCGAACACCCCGAGCAATGCGACACCCAAACCCTGGCTCCGTTCGACGCGGTGCTGAGCAATTGGAACAACTTCGGCAAGCCCGCCTCCACCAACTGGCCGGAGACGGCCCGGACGGCGCTGCTGGATTTCGTTCGCGGCGGCAAAGGGTTTATCGTCGTGCATGCCGGGAGTTCGTCATTCTACGATTGGGATGCGTACCAGCGGCTGGCGGGCGCTTCGTGGAAACTCGGCCAGACCAGCCATGGCAGCCCGCATGAATTCACAGTCCAGAGCGTCGCCGACCATCCGGTCACCCGCGGGGTGGCCCCGTTCAGGACGACCGACGAGCTTTGGGTCAGGCCGGGCCTGGCTCCCGGCGCGCGCGTCCTGGCCACCGGTGACGACCAGCCGCTGGTCTTGACAACCGAATTCGGCCAAGGCAGGGGATTCACGGTGCTGATGGGTCACAGCGCCGAGTTTATGGATACCCCCGGGTTCCAGACCTTGCTGTTGCGCGGGGTCGAATGGGCCGCTTCAGGCAAGGTGACGCTCCCATCCAACGCCGGGCTTGGCACCGCCGAGGCCCTGTTGATCGAGGCTGTGGCCCAATACCATTTCGGCATGAGCCGGCAGCCGGTTCGCGACCTGGAAAAATGCGTCGCGGCTGTGTCCGCCGACCAGGGTGAAAGCCAAGCCCTCGCCATGAGACTGGCCGGTCTGCTGGCGGGCGACGTTACAAGGGAGGCCAAGAGGGTTGCCTGCTGTCAGCTCTCGCTGATTGGCTCGGCCAAAGAGGTCCCGGCGCTGGCAAGGCTCGTGTTCGACCCGGACCTCGGTGATTTCGCACGTTTGGCGCTCGAGCGGATTCCAGGGTCCGAGTCGGAGGCGGCCTTGCTGAGCGCGTTGCGCACCAGTTCGGGCCAGTCGCGCAGCGGCCTGAGCCAATCGCTCGCGGCGCGCCGCAGCCGGGAGGCGGTGAACGAGATCGCCAAATCGCTAAGCGATGGTGATGCCGCAACCGTGGGGCCGGCCATCGACGCCCTGGGCCGAATAGGCGGCAAGGAAGCCGCCGCCGCCTTGATGGCGTCCGAGCCAAAGATTCCGCAGGCCTTGCAGGGGCGACTCTCCGCCGCTTTGCTGCGGTGCGCTGGGGAGTTCCTCACCGCCGGCCAGAACGGCCCGGCGGACACGATCCTGGAGCGCCTTACCGCGACCAACCAACTCCCATTTATTCGCACCGCGGCTCTTGCCAAAGGAATGGAGGGGGCAGGCGAGAAGGGCGCGAGCCGTTTGGCGGCGGCGTTGGGCGGCCAGGATGAGGCGCTGCAAGCCGGAGCGATTCGAGCGCTGCGCAACGCCGGAAACGGCCCGGCTCTGCGGCAAGCCGCCGAGAGTCTGGAGCGGTTGCCGGAGCCTTTAGAGGTTCAATTGGTCTGGCTGTTGGGCGAGCGCGGCGATGCGGCGTTTGTGCCCGCTCTCGCGCGAACAGCGGCAAGCCCCGACCCGGAGGTCAGACGGGCTTCACTGGCGGCGTTGGGGCTAGCCGGAAACGCCTCGGCGGTGCCGGTACTGGCGCGCCTGGCCGGCACGGCCGGCCAGGAGGAGAAGCAGATTATCACCCAGTCCCTGGGCCGCCTGCGGGGCAATGATGTGGATGCCGCGATCGTTGTCGCCCTCAAAACGGGCACACCGGCCGAGCGGCCCGAGTTGATTCGGGCCTTGGTCTCGAGGGAAGCGACGTCGGCGGTGCCGGCCCTGCTCGAGTTGGCCGCCGCCTCGGAAGGCCCCGCTCGAGCGGAGGTGCTTCTGGCATTGGGCAAGTTGGGCGGCCAAACCGCCTGCGGAGGCCTCGTCCGATTGTTGAATGACGACCCGGCCGGCGCGGCGGCGGCACTGGCGGAGATCGGCCGTCGCGAGGGCACTGCCAAGCCTATTGTGGCCGCGTTGCCAACGGCGTCCCCGGCCGCGAAGGCCGCCCTGGTTGAGGCGCTGGCGGGGGTTGGCGGGCCGGAGGCGCTGGCGGCCGCGCGCGCCGAGGTCCGGGCCGAGGACCCGGCGCTGCGGGTGGCGGCGGTGCGCGCGTTGGCCAATTGGCCTGACGCGATGCCGCTGGACGATCTGGGCGGGTTGGCGGCGTCCACGGCGGATGCGCGGTGCAAGATACTGGCGTTGCGCGGCGTCGCACGGCTGGCGCCCCTGGCGGCAGACCGCACGCCCGAACGAAGGGTCGAAGCGATCCTCGGCGCCATGAAGGCCGGCGGAGGCCTGAGCGAACAAAAGGGGCTGTTGGCGGCCCTGGCTGAGGTGCCGGGAACGGCTGCCTTGGCGGCGGCCAAGACATTCCTGGACGACCCGGCCCTGGGCGCGGAAGCCAAGGCAGCCCTCCAGCGGCTCCAGGAGCGGGAGGCAAAAACGCCTATCCCGCCCTGGGACGAGGAGATGGCCAAGCTCTTCGCTTCGCCGGACAATCTCTGTCGCGGCGCCGTGGCGACCAATCTCGACGGCCTGACACCGGACGGACAAGGGCAATGGGCCTGGGCGGCCGTCGATGGGGACCCCGCGACCTATTGGGACGAAACCGACAACCAGCCGCTCTACTGGTTGCGGGTGCAACTCAAGGCCCAGGCCACGGTGGCCTGCGTGCGCGTTCTGGGTTTCCAACATCAGAATTACGCCCCGAAGGATTTCGAGGTGCTTTGCGACGGCAAGCCGGTAAAGCAGGTGCGCAACGCCGAGTACCGGAACAACCTGCTGACCTTCGACATCCCCCCGACCTCGTGCCGGACGGTGGAACTGAAGATTAGCGGTTACTACGGTCAAAGCCCGGCCATTCGGGAGTTGGGCCTCTTTGAAAAGCCGGGCAATACCAAATAGCTTTTGTAATATGAAAAATGGAAACTGTTTGACCTCTGTTTCACGCCGCGCGTTCTTGCGGGGCGCGGCGGCCCTGGGTTCAGCCCTGGCACTTCCGACAATCCTGCCCGCGTCGGTTCTGGGCGAGGCGGCACCCAGCAAGCGGGTGGCGCTCGGGCACATCGGCGTCGGGGGGCAGGGCGGCGGATTGCTCACGGGGTTCCTGGGCGTGGCGCAGGCTCAAAGCGTGGCGGTATGCGATGCCATTGCCGAGCGCCGGGAGGCAGCCGCTCAACTTGTGGAGCGCCATTACGCTCAGGGCCGAGGCCAAGGGTCCTACCGAGGCTGCCGGAGATGCCCGGATTTCAGGGAGTTGCTGGCGCGGGACGACATCGATGCGGTGGTCGTCGCCACGCCGGACCATTGGCACGTCCCCATCGCGGTGGCCGCGGTCCGGGCCGGCAAGGACGTTTATGTCGAGAAGCCGCTCGGCATCAGCATCGAGCATGACAAGGCTATCCGGGCGGCGGTGCATCAATGCGGCGCGGTGTTCCAGTACGGCACCCAACAGCGGTCCTTTGATCAGCACTGCGCGTTCGCGGCCGCATTGGTGCGCAACGGCTATATCGGCGAACTCAAGGCCGTCGAGGTCATCGCGCCCAACGGCGAGACTGGGGGCCGGGCGGAGCCACAGCCCGTTCCCGACGGCCTGGACTACGACCTCTGGCTTGGACCCGCCCCGGTGACGCCCTACACCCACGATCGCGTGTTCGGCACGGGCCGCTGGCACATCTACGACTACGCCCTGGGGTTCATCGCGGGCTGGGGCGCGCACCCGCTGGATATCGCGCACTGGGGCTATCCCCACATTCCGGTGGAATATGAAGGCACCGGCCGAATTCCCGCGGAAGGGCTGTTCGATACGATTGTGGATTGGAAGGTGCGAGGGCGCTATGCCGGCGGCGCGCAGTTCAGCCTCGAGACCGGCTCGGACTTGACCACGTTCAGAGGCACAACCGGATGGATCGCCGCGGGCCGTGACCGGCAGACCCTGGCGGCCGAGCCCGCCTCGCTGCTGCGCGTCCAGCTCAAACCCGAGGAAGAGCATCTTGCGCGCGAGAACAACCACTATCTCGACTTCGCCAAATGCGTGCTGACCCGACGAACCCCGGTCAGCAACATCGACTCGGCGGTGCAGTCGGATTTCATGAGTCACCTGGGCGACATCGCAATTCGCACGGGCCGGAAGATACTGTGGGACCCGGAGCGAGAGACCATCGTGCGCGATGACGCCGCGGCGCGCATGATGAGCCGCGCCATCCGAGCGCCTTGGACGATCTGACCGCTGAGCTCCTGACAACGCGACGCACTCCGCGCGGCCCCACATCTCGCTCCCTTCCATGAGAAACGTGGTATTCCAGGCGCTGGCTGAGGCGGCGCGCGAGGAGGAACGGGTGGTTCTGGGCGTCATCACCGGCTCCCAAGGGTCCAGCCCGCAAAAGATCGGGGCCAAGGCGCTCTTCCACGGAGACGGACGGATCGGGGGTACGTTGGGAGGAGGCTGCCTGGAAGCTGAAATCCAGAAGCGGGCGCTTCAGTCATTGAGAACCGGCCAGGCGTCCGGGTTCGAGTTGGTGCTCGACCATGATTTCGGGTGGGATGACGGTCTGGTCTGCGGAGGAAAGGTCAGCGGCCTCATCCTGCCTGATGCCCAGCGGGCTGGAGAACGGTTCTGGAGGGAACTGGCCGAGCCGACAGGACCTCGGATGTGGGGGGTCAGGGCGGATTACTCCCTGGCTGAAATTGCCGGGCCGGCTGATGGAATCGCGGAGGGGACCGCGCCGTCCGGTCTTGCTCAGGAGTGGCTTTACCGGGAGAAGGTGGCTCCGGCCTGCGCGCTGTGGATAGCGGGGGCGGGGCACATCGCACAGGCGGTGGCGCCGCTGGCGCTCGAGCTGGACTTTGATGTGGCTGTCTTCGACGACCGGCCCGCCCTGGTCAACAGCCGATATTTTCCGGCCGAGGCAGTCCTGCGCGCGGAGGATTGGGAGAAGCTGCTGTCCTGGCCTCTGCCCTCCGCCCCCACTTTCGGCCTCATCGTCACGCGCGGCCATCGCCACGATGCCTTGGTGCTGGCCAATTGGATTCACAAGCCCTTCCGGTTCCTGGGCATGATCGGCAGCGCGCGCAAAGCCCGCACCATCTTCGAGCACTTTGCCCGGGAGAAAATCGCCACGGCTGAGGAACTTCAACGGGTGGCCTGTCCGGTAGGGGTGCGAATCCGCTGCCAAACCGTGATGGAGATTGCGGTGAGCATTATGGCCCAGTTCATCGATAAGCGGGCGGAACGGGCTGGGTGAGTTTTCCTTGCGACTCCGTTTCAAGTCGCGAATGTTATGCAAATGAGTCTCGATGACCTGAACCGCCTATTGCGAACGATGACATTCACAGTCGCCAAAGGGCCGCCGCTGGCCGCGGCGCTCTTGCTGCTCTTTGCGGCAACGGCGACCGGAGCCGACGCGCCCGGAACGCCGGTTTCCGCCGGCGGCACAGCGCCCGCCGCCAACTGGCCGCAGTTCCGCGGGTCTGACGCGCGCGGGGTCGCCGACCATCCGGGCCTGCCCGACCGCTGGAGCACCAACGAGAATGTCGCCTGGAAAGTCGAAGTGCCCGGACGCGGCTGGTCGTCGCCAATCGTCTGGGGCGATCGCGTGTTTGTCACCACCGTCGTCAGCGAGGGCGAGGTCGAACCGGCCAAGAAGGGGCTCTACTTCGGAGGCGAGCGCAAGGACATCCCCAAGGCCGAGCACACCTGGCTCGTCCTGTGCTTCGATCTCAAGTCCGGACGCCAATTATGGCGCCAGGAGGCCCACCGCGGCACGCCCCCAAACACACTCCACCTCAAGAACACGTACGCCTCCCCGACGCCCGTCACCGATGGCGAGCGCGTCTATGCCTATTTTGCCAATGTGGGCCTGTACTGCTACGACATGGAGGGCCAAAACCTCTGGTCCACCCACTGGCCGCCCGTCAAGACCCGCAACGGTTGGGGCGCCGCCGCTTCCCCCGTGCTCTGCGACGGGCGCGTCTTCCTCGTCAACGACAACGACGAGGCCTCTTTCGCCGTCGCCCTCGATGCGAAGACCGGCCGCCAACTCTGGCGGGTCGAGCGCGACGAAAAGAGCAACTGGGCCACGCCTTACGTCTGGCGCAACGACCGGCGGACCGAACTGATCACCCCCGCCAGCAAGCGCATCCGCTCCTACGACCTCGACGGCAAACTGCTGTGGGAGCTGGGCGGCATGTCCTCGATTGCCATCCCGACGCCCTTCTCGGATTCCGGCCTCCTCTACGTCTGCTCCGGCTACGTTGGGGACAAGGTCCGGCCCGTCTTTGCCATCAAACCGGGCGCCTCCGGCGACATCACCCTCAAGCCTGGCGAGACCAACAACCAGTTCGTCGCCTGGTGCCAGCCCGCCGCCGGGCCTTACAATCCCTCGCCCTTGCTCTACGGGGACTGCCTCTATGTCCTGTACGATTTCGGCTTCCTGAGCTGCTACGACACGCGCACCGGCCAGCCGTTTTACCAAAAACAGCGCGTCCGCGAAGGCGCCAACACCTCGTTCACGGCCTCACCCTGGGCCGCGAATGGGAAAATCTTCGGCCTGAGCGAAGACGGCGACACCTTCGTATTCCAGGCCGGCCCCGAATACAAGCTGCTGCGCACAAACTCCCTCGACGAAATGTGCATGGCCACCCCGGCGATAGCCGGTTCTCGCCTCATCATCCGCACGCTGACAAAGCTCTATTGCTTTCAAGAGATGAAGTGAACCGGCCGCATCCAGCCGGGATGTCCGTGACTGGGAAGCACCTCGTTATTAGGCCCGTCAATCACTCCTCTCCCTTGCCCCGTCATCAACGCGTCAGGCTGCTTCAATGGGACAAAACCGAGGCCGGGACGATTTCTTTTTCTTTGCCCGGCGGCTGCCAGGAGAATTTGCAGACTGCCTCGCCCTCGTTCTGGAAGAACTCGAGCTTGAGATCATGGTCGCCCGCCTTCAGTTCCACTTCTTCGGACTTCTCGTCGGCGCTGTGCAGGCCGCCGTTGTCGACCACTTGCTTGCCGCCAATGAACAGCCGCGAGCCGTCGTCGGAATTCAGAAAGAAGGTGTACTTTCCGTCTTGGGGGATGCGCAGTTTGCCGGTCCAGCGGATATAGAAATGCTCGCTCAATTCGGTGCCCGGCCAAGCGCCGTCGCCGGCGTCCACATCGATGGTTTTGTCCACCCGCTGAACGGTTGGCTTCTTGCCGGCCGGGATGGCCGGGAAGTCTTCGATCTCGTTGTCGAACGCGAAGAACTCCGCCTGGAGGCCGGAATTGACCCCTCCCGCCTCGGACACGGGGCAGAGGAGGGCTGTGGCCGGGACGATTTCCTTGTCTTTGCCCGGGGGCTGCCAGGAGAATTTGCAGACCGCCTCGCCCTCGTTCTGGAAGAATTCGAGCTTTAGATCATGGTCGCCCGCCTTCAGTTCCACTTCTTCGGATTTCTCGTCGGCGCTGTGCAGGCCGCCGTTGTCGACCACTTGTTTGCCGCCAATGAACAGCCGCGAACCGTCGTCGGAGTTCAGAAAAAAGGTGTACTTTCCGTCTTGGGGGATACGCAGCTTGCCGGTCCAGCGGATATAGAAATGCTCGCTCAATTCGGTGCCCGGCCAAGCGC
>CAZZFF010000011.1:0-77812 GCA_964653485.1 uncultured Verrucomicrobiota bacterium
AGGGGGCGGGGGCGGGGGCGGACGAATCGCTCTTTATTGGCGCACAAACTATTTCGCCGGGTTGATCGCGGCCGCGGGCGGGTCGGGGGCATTTCCAGGCTCGGCTGGAACGGTGTTCTTGAGCACCGCCCTCCCGCCTCCGGCAGTCCTCGCCCAATCGCCTTTGGGCGTCGTCTCCTTCGCCGTGAGCAACGTGGACCTCACTTTCAGCTCGCCTATTGACCTCAATTCGGTCTCGGGCGCCGATTTCCTCATCATCACTCCTAACGGGGTGCTGCCGCAGGCGGCAATCACCCTGTCAATGCAGGACCCCAACACGCTGCAGGCCAATTTCCCGCCTCAAACAGAACCGGGGTACTACGAGGTTGCCGTCGGACCGCAACTCCGGGACATCTACGGCGTGCCAATGGGGACGGTTTACGCCGGCAGCTTCATTGTGTTGCCCCCGATGCTCTCCGGCCGAGTCACGGACACGAACGGTCTGCCGGTGCCTTACGTGACCCTGGCCGCGGGCGGCGGCTTGCTCCCTGGGATTACCGACTCGAATGGTCTCTATTCTCTGGAGGTGCCGCCCGGGTGGTCCGGCACGGTTACGCCGGTCAAGGCGCAAGCCCTGTTCTTCCCTGCCTCGCGCAGCTACACAAACGTCAATGCGAGCCTGGCCGCGCAGGACTTCCTGATGGTCACTCCCGCGGCCCCGGCGCTCACGACCCAAGCGCAGGGCGGCAACCTCCGACTCGGCTGGCAGGGCGCCAGTGGCGCGAGCTATCAGTTGTTCTCGTCCACGAACCTCGTGGATTGGGCGCCGTGCGGCCCGGCCCTTGTGGGCAGCCGAGGCCCCATGGCCGCCGTCGTGCCCCTCGGCGAGGAACGTGTGAAGTTCTTCCGCATTGTGACGAGCCAATAACACGTCCGAAGCGCGGACCCGTATGCCCGCGCTCGGACAAAGGCAGGGCGCGCGCGAGGGGCGAACGTTGGCGTGGGGGTTTTGTCCTTTACCCTCGCGCCCGGAGCGGTAAATTGCGCCCATGCGTGAACAATCTCTGGAATTTCTCAAGACCCTGGTCAACACGCCCAGCCCGGTCGGACACGAAGTCCGCGGCCAGCGGGTCTGGCTGGATTACGCCGCCAAGTTTGCGGACACCACGTACTCCGACGCGTACGGCAATTGTGTGGCCGTGCTCAACAAGGGCGGCTCGCCGCGGCTCATGCTGTCCGGCCATGCGGACGAGATTGCCATGGCGGTCAACTACATCACGGACGAGGGCTACATTTATGTTCGCAAGATGGGGGGCGTCAATCCCTCCATCACCCAGGCCCAACGGGTCCTCATCCATACCGCCAACGGCCCGATCAAAGGCGTCGTCGGCAGCGTCGCCCCCCATCTCAAGAAGGACGAGGAGGACCCGAAACCCCCGAAAATCCACGACCTGTTCATCGACATCGGAGCGAGCGACCGCAAAGAGGCGGCCAGGCTTGTGGAGGTCGGGGACCCGGTGACTCTGAGCGACCAATTCGACGTGCTCCGCAACGAGCTGGTCATCGCGCGGGCCTTCGACAACCGCATCGGCACCTTTGCCGTCGCGGAGACGCTCCGGCTGCTCAAGGAAGGCAAAGCCAAACTCCAGGCGGAGGTCTGCGCCGTATCCAACGTGCAGGAGGAAGTCGGCCTCCTGGGTGTGCGCCAGATCGCGTATTCCCTCAAACCGGATGTGGCCCTGGTGGTGGACGTGACTCACGCCACCGATTATCCCACGGTCAGCAAGACGCAGCATGGGGACATCAAGATCGGCGGCGGTCCCACGCTGACTCGCGGCGGATGCAACCATCCCGAAGTCGTCGCCCGCATCGAGGCGATCGCCAAAGCCAGGCGCATCCCGATCCAGCGCGAGGCCATGTCCAACACCAGCGGCACGGATGCCGATGCCGTTTTTTGGACCCGCGGAGGCATCGCCAGCGCCCTCGTCTCGCTCCCCAACCGGTACATGCATTCGCCCGTGGAGTTGATCAGCCTCAAAGACCTCGGACTCATCCCCGAACTCCTGGCCGGCTTCGCCGCCTCCCTGAAAAAGGGAGAGGAGTTCAAGGTGAAGATTTGACGGCCCCGGCCAGGCCCTTGGGCAGGTCTTCGCGGTTGACCATCCACGGATGGGCGAGGAGTTCCTGCGCGTGCGCGTTTCGCGACAGGCTCCACTTCCCGTTCCAACTCATGAAAAACACCGTCCGCGGAAAGCTGTTCGTCACGCCCTCGATGAACCGGCGGTAATCGTAATCGCCCGGCGGATTGCTTGGGCCGTGGGGGCCGAATTCAGTGAAGCCAAACGGCTTGTCGAGGCCGGCCACTTCTTCGTAACCGCGAATATGGTTCCGGTCGATGAAATCCGTGTAGGCGTCCAGGCCCACGATGTCAACGTAGCGGTCCCCGGGATAATAGGCGGCGGTCTTCGGCCCGTGGTTCGGACTGTAAACCCAGAGCAAATTGTCCAGACCTTTGGTCCGGGTGAAGTAATTGAACATCTGTTGCCAGACCTTGACGAACGTCTCCGGCTCCTTGCCGCCCCACCAGAACCAGTCCCCGTTCATCTCATGAAACGGGCGCCAGAGGACGACCACGCCCGCTTCTTTCAGCCCTTGCAGCCCAGAGGCGAGCAGGTCCAACTCGCGCATCCAGCGGGTGTGAGTTTCGGTTCCAGGCTCCAGGAGGGTCTTGAGGTCGACTCCCTTGTCCCGCAAGCCGCCGCCATTGGGGTTTGCGGGGTTGTAGAGATGGGCGCTGATGGTGACCAAGCCGCCCTGGTTCCAATACTCGGTTACCGTTTGGTTCGGGGCGTTGAATGTCAAACCGCCGTTTGACCAGTCCGCATAGTCCGCACCCACGAGCGCCGGCCACTGGCCGGCCTGGTCATGTATCTCCTTGGGCAGACGCAGGCCCGCCCCCTTTCCGGCATCGGTGAACTGGCCCGAGAGCAGGCGCTTCTCCTGCCGGGTCTCCAGGCCCTGGAGGTACTTCAAGACAGTCCGCGCCTTGGGGTTGGCATTCGGGTTGGCGGGTTCGGACGCGCCCAGGCAGACGGAGAGACCGAACGTGAGCGCGAGCGGGCCGATCAGGATATGTTTCATCACCAGGGCTGACGCAAAGGCCGACCCGGCTATTCACGCCAAGCGGTTAGAGCAGGCCCTGGTAGGCGAGCCAAAGGGCGCGATAGTACTTCATCACGCGGACAGGGTCCGTGCTGGCGGGGACCTCAGCCAGGCAGAAGCCCTGGAAATGGATTTCGTTCAAGCCGTTGAGCAATTTGCGAAACGGATATGCCTCCTGAAACAGGTCGGTCATGTGGACCGAGAGGATTTTATCCTTGAGCAAATTGAAGTTGTGGTCCCAGCCCTCGCCGTCGAGGTCGGAGGCGTTGCAATTCCAGCATGCGCCCACGTTGGGACGGTTGGCTGTATCCAGAATGGTCTTGATGTACGGGGGGAACGAGCTGCCGGGACCGTGGACTTCGAGGCGGATGACCTGGCCGTGGTCTCGGGCAAAGTCGCCCAACTCCGCGAGGGCGCGTCCGATCTGGGCCAGAGTTTTCTCCACGGGCACCTCCTTGGGCAACCCATTGGGGCGGACCTTGACACCGCTCGCGCCGACGTCCTCCGCCAGCACGATGTACTCTTTCGTCGCCTCGATGTCCTTGCGCAGCTTCTCCGGGTCCGGGGTGTGATAGTCGAAGATGCTGCCCAGGCCCATCAGTTGGACCTTGGAATCGGCAAACCGCTGTTTGACTTCCTGGCGTTCCGCTTTCGATAGGTTGACTTCGACCTTGTGAGCGTGGGTGGTTCGCAGCTCCACGCCCTCGAACTTTGCCGTTTCGCAGTTCTTGATGATCGTCGGCACGCTCCAGTCCTGGGCCAAATTATAGGTAACCATGCCCAGATGCATCGTTGGGGAGCGGACCAGGAAGGTGGGTTGAGCGGCCCCGGCGGCGCCTTCAGCCAACCCCGGCTCGAGGCCGAGCGCGCCCATTCCCACCCCGGCAGTCGTTAGAAAGCGGCGTCGGTTGATCTTCATAGCCGGCACTTTGTAGCACAATCACCGCGCCCGACAACGTCTTTTTGGGGCTTTCACCCCATTCATTGCCCGCGGACCAGCGATTACTGTCTGCATTGTCATGAGCCAATCTCATTCATTCATCTCCTTCGGGACGCACAATGTTCTGGCGGTGATCCTGGGTGGCGGACGCGGCACGCGCTTGTTCCCCCTGACCCACGACCGGGCCAAGCCGGCGGTGCCGCTCGGCGGAAAATACCGGTTGGTCGACGTCCCGATTTCCAACTGCATCAATTCCGGGCTGCAGCGCATTTTTCTCCTCACCCAATTCAATTCCGCCAGCCTCCACCGCCACGTTTCCCAATCCTACAAATTCGACCACTTCTCGGCCGGTTTTGTGGAAATCCTGGCCGCCGAGCAGACGCTCACCGACGCGTCCTGGTACCAGGGCACCGCCGACGCCGTCCGCAAGAACCTGCTGCATTTCAGGAACAATCCTTTCGACTATATGCTCATTCTGAGCGGCGACCAGTTGTACCGGATGGATTACCGCACGATCCTCAGCCACCACCTGGCCAACAAGGCCGACGTAACGGTCTCGACCATCCCGATGCCGCGCAAGGACGTGCCCGGGTTCGGCATCCTGCGCATGGACGCGGACCTCCGCCTTACCCAGTTCGTCGAAAAACCCGAAGACCCCGCGGTGCAGGACACCTTCAAGCTCTCCCCCGATTGGCACGATAGACTGCGTCTTCCACCAGACCAGGATTTTTTTCTGGCCTCGATGGGCATCTATGTCTTCAACCGCCAGGCACTCTTCGACCTGCTGGAGGAGGCCCACCACGACTTCGGTAAAGACGTCATCCCCCGCGCCCTGTCTTCCCATCGCGTCTGCGCCTTTATTTTCGACGGCGCGTGGCAGGACATCGGCACCATTCGCAACTACTTCGATTGCAGCATCGACCTCACCGCCCCCCTGCCCCGCTTCAATGTCTTCGACATGACCGCCCCGCTCTTCACCCGGCCGCGCTTCCTCCCTTCCTCGAAAATCAACGGCGGCAACATCCAGCACTCCCTGGTCTCGGACGGCTGCATCATCGACGACTCCGTCATCCGCGAGAGCATCCTCGGCTTGCGCAGCATCATCGGCCGCGGCAGCCGCCTCAACCGCACGATCATGATGGGCAGCGACTTTTACGAGAGCCAGGACTCCGTGGCCCATCATCGCACCCAGGGCCAGCCGCGCATCGGGATTGGCGAAAACACCCGGATTGAAACCGCGATCATCGACAAGAACGCCCGAGTCGGCGATAACTGCGTCATCACCCCCGCCGGCAAGCCCAAGGACCTCGACCACCCGCTCTACTTCATCCGCGACGGGATCGTCATCATCCCGAAGAACGGCCTTGTGCCCCACGGGACCGTGATCTGAACTCGACGCTGTGCGTCGCCGGCGCTTTAGCCCCACCTGGAATTGTTTGTCTTGTGCCTGCCGGGGGCCAACTCCTCGCCCTCAGGCGGACTGGGGCCTCATACCTGGACTTGCTTGCGCGCCTCGTCGGCCAGCGCCGTGGTCAGGTAGCGCTCGCCAGTACTGCACCCGATGGTCACAATCAGCTTGCCTTCGTTCTCCGGACGCTTGGCCGCTTGCAGCGCTGCCCAAACGTTCGCGCCGGTCGAGATGCCGACCAGCAGCCCGTCCTCAAGCGCCAATCTCCGCGCGGTCGCAATGGCGTCGTCGTTGCTTACGGTGATGACATCATCGACCACTTTACTTTCCAGGATTGTAGATCAAATATACACTATGTCAATAGAGATATTAATGTTTTCCTCATTTCTCCGCATCGCATGATTAAACTCCCCGTTCCGGGCTAGCCGCCAACTTCGGTTCGAGTGCCTTTCGGTTTGGCGAAACCCCCTCCCGGCCGGCAGTTCTGGGACGCTGAACGGGCGTTTGCTTTTGGGCCGGGGTTGTGGTGTATTTAGGGCAATTAAATATGGATACCTCAATCGAAGAGTCGCCGGTCCTCAGAAAAACCAAGGAATTGTGCGAGACGATCCTTGAGCAGCCAAACATGCGCTCGATTCGCCAGCGCGTCGATGCGTTCATGGGAGACGCCGCAACCCGAGCCCAGTACGACGGGGTGATGTCCAAAGGCCAGGCTCTCCAGCACAAGCAACAGACCTCGATGGAGTTGACTGGCGAGGAAATCGCCGATTTCGAGCGCCATCGCGACCAGTTGCTCAGCAACCCCGTTGCCCGCGGCTTCCTCGATGCCCAGGATGAGCTGCACGCAGTCCAAAAATCCGTCCATAACTACGTCAGCAAGACCCTCGAATTGGGGCGCCTGCCGACCGAGGCCGACCTCGGGGACGGCTCCTGCGGGCACGGCTGCGGGTGCCACTAAGGTTGTTGGTTGGTGTTCGCGAATCATCGGGGTGATTGGCACGACTCAACTTTCGGTTCCTCACCTATTAGTTGTGCTTGGCTGACAGGCATATCCTCTATGTTGTGGTTTTAGCTTTACTAGAGGGCGATATTCTGGTTGTCTTGAGAGAATCATGTATCTGAAGAATTTAACTGTTTTGGGATTCAAGTCCTTTTCAGATAAAACGACCCTCAACTTCGAGCCGGGCGTTACCGCCATCGTGGGTCCCAACGGTTGCGGGAAGTCCAACGTGTCGGATGCGGTGCGTTGGGTGCTGGGCGAGCAGTCTGCCAAGGCCCTGCGCGGCGCCGAGATGGCGGATGTGATTTTTAACGGGACAGACGGGCGCAAGCCCATGGGCATGGCGGAGGTGTCGCTCACAATCGGGGGCGTGGACGAGGAGCATCTGAGCGCCGCCGGTGTCGAGGTGGCCTACCACGAGGTGACTCTGACACGCCGGGTGTTCCGCGACGGCGGCAGCGAGTATTTCGTGAACAAGACCCCCTGCCGTCTGAAGGACATCCAGCAACTGTTCATGGGCACCGGCGTGGGACGCACCAGCTACAGCATCATGGCCCAGGGCAATATCACCCAACTCCTTTCGAGCAAGCCCGAGGATCGGCGCGTCATCTTCGAGGAAGCGGCCGGGATAACCAAGTACAAGTCGCAGCGCAAAGAAGCCCTGCGCAAACTCGAGTACACCGAGCAGAACCTTCTGCGCGTGGCTGACCTGGTCCGGGAGGTCAAACGCCAAATCGGCTCGCTGCAGCGCCAGGCCGGCAAGGCGCGCCGCTACAAGCAGATTTCCCAGGAACTCCAGCACCTCGATACTCAACTCGCCCGCCACCAGTTCGACGTGCTCCAGGCCGGCGTTCAGGAGCGCCAGGCGGCGGCTGAGGGGCTGCGCAATGAAATCGAGGCCGCCTCCGCCAACGTCCTCCGCTCCGAGGATGAAATGGCCCAACTCCGCGGTCGTCTCTCGGAACTGGAACATGAAATCGGCCTGTGCCAGCAACACGGCCTCCAGCTCAAGAGCGAGAGTGACCGGCACGAGAACCGGATTCATTTCAACTAAGAGCGACTTCGCGAGTTCGCCTCCCAGAATGCCAAGGCCGTGGCCGACATGACCCAGGCCCAGGAACGTCGCCGCGCCGCCGAGGAAGAGCTCGGCGGAGTCAGCGCGCACCTCACCGATTCCCAAGCCGCCCTGGAAGGCCATCGCCAGACCCTCGGCGCCAAACAGGAGGCCTTGCGCGCCGTCGAGCAAGAGTTGCGCGAGTGCCAGGAAACCGTGCGCCAGGCCCAGGCCGGCGCCTTCGCCGCCGCCCAGGACTCGAGCCGGCTGCGAAACGAAATCACCGCTCTTGACCTCCAAAAGCAGGGCAACGTCGTCCGGCTCGAGAAGCTCTCGGCCGAGAAGGTCCAACTCGAGGAAGAGCGGGTGCGCCTCGAAACCCGGCTGCGCGAATTCGTCGCCGACGTCGAGGCCCGAAAACGCGCCGCTCAGACCCAACGCGGCACAGTCGAAGAGCGCCAGCAACGGCTTCGCCAAATCCAGGAGGAATTGAACTCCGCCGCCAAAGAGCTTGACCAGGTGCTCCAGCACCAGGCTGAAAAGCGGTCGCGGCTCAACGTTCTGGAGCAGCTCCAGGCGGGCCACGAAGGCTTCAGCGCCGGCTCTCTGGCCGCCTTGCAGCAGTCGCAGCACGTCCTGGGCTCCCTGGCCGACAAAATCCACGTCCCCGATCCTTATGTGACGGCCATCGAAACCGCGCTGGGTCATCACCTCCAGTTGGTGCTCACCGAGCAGACGGAGTCCGCCCAACAGATTCTGGCCGACCTGGCGGCACACAAGAGAGGCCGGGCGAGCATTGCGCCCCTGGCATTGGCGCCATGCACAGCCTCCGAGCCCGCCTCGCCGCCCCCGAGCGCTGCCGCAACGCCGCCTTCAGGCGAAGGCGCGCCGTCCTCGACGCCCCAACCCCCATCCGGAGGCGACATTCCCGGCGGCGCGCAGGAGGCGCGCGGCGCCTCCGCAACCCAGCCCGCTCCCGAACCGAGCGCTCCGCCCCTGAACGGCGTCCCTCTGGCCGCCATCGAAGTGGTGCGCGGCGACCCCTCGGTCCGCCGCCTCCTCGAACGTCTGCTGGGCACGACACGGATTGTCCGGGACCTCAAGGCCGCCACCGCCGCCTGGATTGAGAGCGGCGGCATGTTCCATTACGCGACCCTGAGCGGGGAAATCCTCAGCGCCCATGGCGTCTATACCGGCGGTTCGAACGGCGGCAACGGCGACGGCAAAGCGCCCGCGTCCATTCTCGGCCGCAAGAACCAAATCGCCGAGCTGCAGAGCGCCCTCGCGGAGATGGGGCGGCACGCGGAGCAAATCAGCCGGCGCAAAGGCGCCCTTCAGGGCGAGCAGACGGAACTTCAGGCCGGCCTGCAGGAGGCGCAGAGCGAGCTTCGCGCCCAGGAAGTAGCGATCGCCACGCATGAGGGCGAATTCAACGCGCTGAGCAATTCCCAGCGGCTGCTGCATCAGAAGATTGACACCGTAGTGTATGAGATTGACAGCTTGGCCGCCCAGGAGCGGGAGGGTATGGAAAAGAGCGCCGGTTTGGCGGCCAGGGCCGGCGAACTGGAGGCCCGGGAGCAGGCCCAGCAGGCGCGCCTGGCTGAGGGCACCGCCCGGCTCGAGGGCTTGCGCCAGCAACGGGACGCGGCCAACGCCGGGTTGACCGAGAGCCGGGTGGCCCTGGCTACCGAGCAACAGATGTGCGCGGCCTTTGAGCAGCAGCAGCAGTCGCTCCAGCAGCGGCTCCAGGAGTTGAGTCAACTCATCGAGCAGCGCAAGACCGAACTCGGCTCTTTCGGCGCGCGGCGGGAACAGGCCGAATCCGAGATTCAGAATTCGCGCGGCGAGGTCGAGCGGTTGCGGCATGAGCGCGAGCAGGTCAGCGCCCAAGCGGCCGAGTTGCTGGCCCAAAAACAAGCCCAAGAGGCCGGGATCGCTGCCCGCGAGGAGGCCCTTCGCGAGCAACGGCGCCACCTGGAGGAACTCCAGCAGCGGCGCGCCACCCTCGAAGTCGAGTTGGCCCAGAAGACCATGGCCGCCCAGAACCTGCGCGACCGCGTCCAGGAGAAGTATCATCTCCGGCTCGATGACATTCGCAGCGAGTGCATCACCATAACGTTCGCCGATGAAGGCCCCGCCAAGGTCCACGTGATGACCCCCGACGAAATGGCCGCCGCCGGCGTGGCAACCGACTGGACCACGGTGGCCGCCCAGGTCGAGGCCCTCCAGAAGCGTCTGGATGAAATCGGCCCGGTCAACCTCGTGGCCATCGAGGAATACGAGGAAACCGAGGAGCGCTGCCAGTTCCTCACCAAACAGCATGACGACCTCGTTCAGGCCAAGGCCCAACTGCTCGAGGTCATCAACCGCATCAACCTCCAGACCCGCGAGATGTTCAGGCAGACCTTCGACCAAATCCGCGAGAACTTCTGCGCGATGTTTACCGAGGTCTTCGGCGGCGGCAAGGCCGACCTCTTCCTGACCGATGAGAACGACCTGCTGGAGAGCGGCATCGAGATCGTCGCCCGCCCCCCCGGCAAGCAGTTGCAGGCCATCTCGCTCCTATCGGGCGGCGAGCAAACCATGACGGCGGTCTCGCTTCTCTTCTCGATTTACCAGGTCAAACCGAGCCCGTTCTGCATCCTGGACGAGTTGGACGCGCCCCTGGACGAGTCCAACATTTACCGGTTCACCCACATCCTCCAGCGGTTCCTCGCAAACTCCCAATTCATCGTCATCACGCACAACAAACGCACGATCAGCATGGCGGACGTGATCTACGGCGTCACCATGCAGGAGCAGGGCGTGAGCAAGATCGTGAGCGTCAAGTTCCACAAATCCGCCGACGGCGGGAGCGCCGCGCAGTCCTCGTCCCGGCTCGTGCTCGCCGGGCCTGCTCCCCAGGGTGACGAAGGCAACTCGGATGTCGTGATGGCGAAATAGCCGAAAGGAGCTTGCTTCCCGGCTCGTTGCGCCGCGGGCGCCGCCGGCTCTCGCCCCGCGGCGCCGACGCAACAGGGGCCACGGCCCTTCCAACCGCCGGTTCCTACTTCAGATTTGTGAAGGTGCCGACGCTCACGTCCTCGAACGTCCCGGTGTTGTCATAGTCGGTTTGATACCAGGAGCCGGCGGTGGCGCCGGTGAACTGCAGTTGCACGAAGCTGAGGCTCCCGTCGGAATGATAGACGACCATCATCCCGCCCACCGGGCTGTATTGAGCGTAGGTGTAATCGGCCGGATAAGTCTGACCGCTCTTCGTCCACGTGAGCGTCCCGTCATCGCCGAACTTTATCGCTCCTCCCGACGAACTGTTGAGTGATTTGCCGGCCAGGGAGGTGGGTGCATAGTTGTTCGCCGTCGAGAGGGTGAAGTTGGAGATCTTGCTTGGGTCGTCCGCGGAGACGGCCGTTCCTCCGCCGCTACTGGTGAAAGTGAGGACTTGGGCGCCCATGCTGGAGTTGGACCCGTCGCTTGGAGGCATGACCGTGGTGGAGACCAACAGCGCCGTGTTGGCGCCGGTCTTCATGTAGGTGTAATCCGCGACGTTGCTGTTCTCGTCGTTGGCGTTTGAATCAAACATCGTGTAAGTGCAGTCGCCAAAGCTCACGCTAAAGCGCCTGGAGTCTGGGCTGGAGACGTTGGCGGTTTTTCCGGTAATGCTCGCCGGCGCGTTGCCCGCTTGCGGACTGGCGGTGCGCAGGATCGTGAAGGTGCCTGCGCTGATATATGCCGCGTCTCCCGACTCCTCCAACCCCAGGCTGCAGTAGGTGCCGGCGTTGGTCGTCGAAAAGGACGTTTCCGTGTAGTTGATCATCCCTGCGTCGGTGTCGTTGGTGTAATTCATCCGCAGCACGGCCGCGAGAGGGCTGAACTGCTGCACACTGCAAGTGCCCCAGCCGCTGGCTGCCTGCGAGGCCGTCCCGAAGCCGGAGTAATTCGTGAACACGCCTGCGCCGAACACAGTGGTCATTATCATCTGGGGGTTCGAGGAATCCACGGAACGGACCGTGATGAACGATGACGTGGAAGGCACGAAGCTCGGCGCGTTGGAAAAAGTGACGTAGCCAACGCTGGCGTCGCTGTCATTGGTAAACACGCAAGTGGTGCTGTTGGTGAACACAAGGATGCGTGTCGTCGTGGTGCCATCCGCCTCCGTGGGTGGAGCGACGGCGGTCAATAAAAGCTGCGCGGTGTTGCTGCTGAGAACGGTGTAGCTGTAATTGCCGGCCACGAAAGTCTCATTAGTGTCGGCGGTGTTCTGCGCGAAGGTGCTGACGCCGAAGCTGATTTGAAACGGAGACTCGATCCCATTATCGCCCGTCGCGCCCACCACTTCCGCCGCCAACCCCGACAACGACGCCGGCGCCAGGCTCCCTGTCGGAGGAGGCTGTGTGCCGGCGACGTAATTGAACTGCACGCTGTTGGTCAGCGAGACGTTGCCCGCCGCGTCCTTTGCATAAGCCTGAAGCGTATTCGCGCCCGGCTTGAGCGTCAGGCTGGCGATGCTCCAATTCGTTCCGTCGGCGGATGTGGCGTTCGTGTTCCATCCGCCCCCGTTGAGTTGGTAACCGACCGCGGTCACGCCCACGTTGTCGCTGGCGCGGACCGTGGCGTTGATGGGTGAGTTGCTGACGCTATGCTTGACGGCGGGATACGTGATGACGCAGAGAGGCCGTCCGATGTCCAGAAAGAGGGCGTGGATGGAGAGGTTCGATTGCATAGGAAAGCTCAGTTGCGGATTGGTGACGAAGGCGTCGTTGGGGTTGAAGATGCCCCATCCGTAGAATTTGAACCCGTTGGCCGCCTTGGCGGTCATCTTGTATCTATCCCCAATTTGCAGCAGCTTGCCATTGTAGTCGGGCGTGACCGAACCTCCGTTCGTCGGATAAATCGTGACGGACACCGCTATTTCGACAGCGTAGATAATGTTGACCTTGTTCGTCGCCGACGCGGCGTGGCTGGTGTCCGTCGCATAAACCGAAAGGCTGTTTGTCCCCGGCGTCAGGCTCAGACCGGCGACCGACCAATTCGTCGTGCCCGTCGCAAGCGTCCACTGCCCGCCGTCGAACGAATAATAAACCGCGCTCAGCGGCGCTCCCGTGCTCTTAGCCGTGCCTGCGGCAGCGAGGATGCCGGTGGTGAGACTGGCGTTGTTCTTGGGCGACGTGACGGTAACCGTCGGTTTAGCGCCGGCGCCGAGGGGCAACAAAACGGCGGCTGCCATCAGAAACAGGTAGGTCTTCATGGAAGTAGTTAATCGGGGTTCGCTGTCTCAGGCGCGCGCGGTCTATTGACGCTACGCGGATGAAGAAGAATGGACTTTGAGTCTCGTTCATTCTGCCCTGATGCTGCCAGACGCGGGACTAAAGTGTCAATCGGCAATATGGCCGCGTCCGCGGGTTGGAAATCCACGAATCAGGGCACGCCGTAATCGTAAAGCGGAAGCCCGTTGACATCCTCACCCATATCCAGGGCCAAACAATCGAGGATATACTTCTTGGAATCCTGAAAGGCGGCCAGCTTGGCGCGGCAATCGGCCAGCAGGGGACGAAGGTTCGCGAGTTGGGCCTTGGCTTGGTTCTCGACGAGGTGCAACTGGTGGACCTGGGCGGCAACAAACCGTGAGCGATGGTTGCCGGGGCCGATCTCGCGCAACTGGTTGGCGGCCGTCTTGACCGTGTTGGAAAGGGCCTGGCTCTGATCAATCAAGGCCTGTGATTCGGCGCTGAGCTGGGAAAAATCCGCGAGGTCCGACACCGGCGGGTGTCTGAGGGCAAGCTTGATCCGTCCGCCCGCGGATGCGCGCTCCCGGGCGGAGCCATGGGTTAGAGCAGGCGGCGGGTCGAGCCGAGCCTCGACGGTCCATCCCCAACTGTTGGTGGCGACAACCGTGCCGGTGATATGTGTCCAGGCCCACAGCGGACGAGCCCCGTGGCGATTGGTCCACCATCGAAAAAGCGGGTCCAAATCCACAGTTTGTCCCCCGATGGCGCGTTTGGGGTTCTTAAGGGGGTTGGCGCGAACGGTTGCCGCGGCCAACAAGGCCGCGACGCAGAGGCAACAGACCATCAGAGCGAATCGGACTCGCGTCATCAACAACCATATTGCAGCGGCCGGGCCGCTTGTCAAGGGTGGCCCAGTGCTTCGGCCACCCGGGCGATGACCGGCTGCCATTGGCCGGACTGGGATGGGGATTGGCGGAACAAACGCATCGTCGGATACCAGGGAGAATCGGCGCGCTCCAGCAGCCAGCGCCAATCCCCGGGGTGGAAGACCAGGGTCCAGACCGGCTTGCCCAGGGCGCCTGCCAGGTGGGCGACGGCTGTATCCACAGAGATGACGAGGTCCATCTCCCCCAGGCAGCCGGCCGTGTCGTAAAAGTCCCTGATGCGTCCATCCAACACCGCGAGCCGCGGCGCGGCGGACACGTGCGGTTGGTCTTCGGGCCGGATCGGAACTTGCAGGCTGAAAAAGGCGATCCCCGGCGTTTCGAGGATGGGCCGGAATTCGGGGAAAGGAATCGAGCGGCGGCCATCATTGATGTTCCCGCGACTGCCCGACCATGCCAATCCGACCTTGCGATGGCCGGGCGGAACGGGCGGCAGGGCGTCGGTTATGGGGGCGACCAGAGATGGGGCACGGGGGATTGTCTCCAAGGTCGTCCCGAGAACCATCGGCAAACTCAGCACCGGCACGAAATAATCGAAGGGCGGCAGGGGTTCCCCAACCGCGACAACAGCGTCCGCGCAACGAGCGTGCTCGAACAGACGCTTGAGGGGGGGCTGACACTCGAAGATGACTTGCCCGGCCAGCGCGCGCGCCTGGGAAATAAAGCGCGCGAACTGGATCACATCTCCGAAGCCTTGCTCGGCATACACCAGCAGCCTTTTCCCCGGAATCGGTTGCCCGCGCCAAAAGGGCTGCGGGTACGGGCGGGGGGGAGTCCTGCGCCAGCGCCATTCGTATTCCCGGAACCCTTCCTGGAGACGGCCAAGCGACAGCAGGCCCAGCGCGTGATTGCTGCGGGCCAGATCGAACTGGGGCTGGATTTCGACGGCTCGCTCATACGCGGCCAGGGCCTCGCCGGTCCGGACCAGGGCCTCAAGCGCCCGGCCCAGGTTGTTCCAAATCTCGTAATCCCGGGGGTTGAGGGCCAGGGCCTGACGGTAGGCCGAAACAGCCCGCTCGAAATCGTGCAACTCATAGCAGGCATTGCCCAGCCCGTAATAGGCGTTGAGATATGCGGGGTTCCGCGCCAGGGCCGCGCCAAAGGCCTCCGCCGCGCCCGACGGATTGCCTCTGGCGGCAAGGACGCAGCCCAGGGCATAATAGGCGTTGGGCGAGCGTGGATTGAGTGACGCCGCCCGCCGCAACCACTCTTCCGCTTCCATTTCCCGTCCCGTTTGGCGCAGGATCAGGCCCAGGAGATAGGGCGCCTCGCCGTCCAACGGGGCGCGCTCCACGAGGTCCCGGCACAGCGCCTCGGCTTCGCCATGCCGTCCCCGGCGGTGCGCTTCCCGCGCCGACTCCAGCGTCTCGCGTGAACCGGTCGATGCCATGCCGTGGATACTCACAAGACAGGTTGCAACGGTCAAGCGCGCGCCCGAACCGGGCGTATGACCCGACGCGCCGGGGAAACCCCGAACGTCGACGGGCGAGCGGCGCGGAGTTTAGCCGGGCTGCGTTCCGGCTTCACACCTGGCCTTTTGGAGAGGCGCCGGCGGATCGGTTGATGCCAAGGACATACTTCGAGCACCGGGCGAGGCGGAATGGCAGGGCATTGGTCACCCCTGCCGCAACGTCCGCCTCGGCGAGACCGAACTTGAGTTCTATCACTATCACGGCGAGGGGCGGACCAAAGCAGACTCGCGCGCCGGTGGCCGGCCTCGCGCCGGCGAACCGAAGCTCCGAATCCACCGTCAAGCGGAAGCGACCGTCGGCGCTCTGGAAGTAGTGGCGTCGGTATCGGTTCGGCAGCGACGGGAAGAGGTGGTGCAGCGCGGAACGCGCCAACTCCGGCAGGTTCGCCCGCTCGAAGGCGGTTTCCAGGTCCGCTCTGGAAACGCTCCCGTTCATCGTCAGCGGCGGCAGGCCGTGCGAGATTTTCCCGCTCAGCAGCCCGCGTTTGAGCTTGCGTTCGAGGGCCGGTGAGTCAATGCGGCCGGACCACGCGCCATACCAGCGAATGCGCGTCTTGGTCCGGTGAGCGACGCCGTTGACGTGGTCGTAATAGTCGCGCAGGTCCGGCGAATCCAGATACAGGTTGTTCACCCAGCGCGGAGAATAGACCTCCCTGAACGCGGCCGGATGCCGGCGCACGCAGGCGAGGACTTCGTGCAGGGTGAGGGCATCCGTGACGAACTTGCGCTCGTAGCGGGGATTCGGCGGCAACAGGGTCATGGGAGGCGGCGTTCGTGAGTTCAAGCGCCCAGCCCGCCGTCATCGAGGCAACTCACTCGCGCATGCGGGCTTAACTCCCGAACCCGTTGGTTGAACTGCTCCAACCGGCCTACGTCCTTGAAGTCGACGACGAACGCGGCCTCGATGGAGTCGGGTGTCTGATCGAACCGCTTCAAGCTCGCGCTGGCGCCGGCCGCGGCCAGGGCTTGCAATATCTGGCTGGCGCTCAGGCTGGCGGACGCCGGGCTGGTCACGGTCAGGTAGAGGTTGGGCGGGCCGGGTTGGCGGAAGAGCAGACTCCGGAACGCGATCATGCCGAGGATCAGAACCAGGGCCACGATGGTGACCAGGGCGGCCCCGGCGCCCAGCCCAAGGCCGACGCTGATGGCGAGAAAGAGGAAGGCAAGTTCCTCCGGCTCCTTGATCGCGGCGCGGAACCTCACAATCGAGAGCGCGCCCACGAGTCCCAGCGACAAGGCCACGGACGACCGGACGATGCTGATGATGAGGGTCGTCGTGACGGTGAGCACGATGAAATTCCGCGCGAATAACTTGCGGTTCGAGAGCGCCTGCCCGAAGCGAATGTAGGACCATCCGAGCAGGATGCCCAGAAGCGCCGCGATCACCAGACGCACGACGAGACCGGGCAGCGAAGCCAGGTCGGCGGGATTCCAAAACAGTTCGTGGAGTGTTTGTTCGATTTGCATAATTCAATAAAACCGCAATGAGCATTTAGAAGTCGCCGTCACCCGGCGGCCCGAATTCATCCGGCGGGCCGAAATCGAATCCGGGCGGCGGGCCGCCGCGGAAGGGCGAAAGGTCCTTGTTGATCCCGGCGCGGAGCTGCGCTTCCGTGAGCGCGCCGCTGTGGTCCGTGTTCCACGCATCGAACCAGTTCAAGAACCCCTGGGTGAATTCAGCGCGCGTGACCATGCCGTCTTTGTCCGCGTCCAACGCGCTCAGAAATGCCTGCGCCAGGAACATCCCCGGCCCGAAGCCGCCCGGCCCACCCATGCCCGGAGGTCCACCGCGACCGCCGCCGCCCCCGGGCGGTCCGCCCGGGCCGGAGCGGGAAAGGACGGCCCCTTTGGACTTGCCTGCAAGTTGATCGTTCACGGACCTGGCGCGAACGGGGACGAAAGTTCTGATCGGTTTAAGCGCCTGCCCGAAGCCGCCCGAGGAGCCTGGTTCCCCGGCCACCACCTTCTCGAAACGCGCCAGCATTTCAGCGGATTCTTCCCATACCGCCGGCCGGAGCACGGCAGCCAGTTCATCCACCTGCCGCTCGATGCGTTCCGGCTTGAAAATCGTCTCGCTGAACTCCTTCATCCGGGCCAGGTAAAGGCGCTTGAACTTCTCCACCTTGAACACGCGCTCCAGAAACAAGTTTTGCCCGCCCCAGGGGCGCAGGATGCTCAGGTTCTCAAGCTCATCCGCGCTGCCGGCCATCGGGAATAGTCCGAAGGAATGGTCGAAGTCCCAGGGGAGAAACTGAAACTGCTGCGTTTTAGGATGCAAATAGACGTAGAAGTTTTGGCCCATGGTGAGCAGGCTGTCCATGTTGCTGAGCCAGACGGTCACTGCCATGAAGCGGGCGAATTCATCCACGTCGAGGAACTCCTCCAGCCGCGAGGCGAACTCCGCGTCCCCGGCGTGGGACACGAGCTTGCTGAACTCGATAATGCGCCGGGTCTCGTGATCGAGCACCGGCGTCTTGGCGTCATAGGCGTCCTGGTAAGCGGACCAGTCGTTCCCCGCGTCCTCGAACAATTGCCTCGTCACCGGCTTGAGCATCGCCCCGCGCTTGGTCCCGAACCGCGACCGCGTGAAGTCGCTGTCCACCTCCTCCACGATCGAATACACCCCAACGCATTGGTTGGTGTATTTGCCTGGAACCGTGAAGTAAACGAGCGCGTAAGCCGTCCGCCCGCCGGGCACGCCGGCGTCGCGAAAAAGGCGATACGAGAGGGGCTCGTTCATGCCGCCCGGATCGTTGACGTTGTTGTGCAGGTTGAACTTGGTCACACCGCCAAGCCGGCGCCCCTTGAATCCGTGATTCAAGTCCACCTTCAACGGGCGTTTAAGCAACTCGCGAGACGTCATGTAAGTGTTGTTGCCTTTGTAGCGCACCGACACGTCCTTGAAGATCATGCCCTCAAAGTCCAGGTCGGCGTGGACCGTGGGAAAACCGTTGCGGTTGCTCTTGGGGACGCTCTGGGCCACCGATTGCCGCCCCGGCCCCGCAACCTCCGCCCGATTGCCGCGCGCGGCAGCCACCGCCGCATCGAGACCAGAGCGGATTTTGGCATTGTCCAGCTTGCCGGTCCGGTTGGTGTCCCAGGCGGCAAACCATTTTTGACCGAGCGCCGCGAATTCGGCACGGGAGAGTTGCCCATCGTGGTTGGAGTCGCCTTGGCTCAAAAAAGCCGGGGCCACTTCCGCGCCCGGTCCAAAACCGCCCGGCCCTCCCGGTCCCCCTGGACCGCCAAACCGTCCGCCGGGGCCTCCAGGCCCACCCGGGCCGCCCGGGCCGCCAAAGGGACCACCGCCGCCTTTGGGTTCCAGGGCCTCCCACTGGTCGGGCGTGAAGGTCAGGCGAATCTTCCAGACATTCGTCATTCCGAAAAGCCGCCCGCCCTCCAGGCGCGCCGCGGTGGCAGCGCCGGGAACCAGCCCTTGCAGTGCGAAAGCGCCGCCTAACAATGCCAACAAGAGCAAGGCGCCCAACGCCGTGGCCAGGGCACGGTGCCTGACGCCGGGGGCATCGTCCGACGGATGGGTTCCGGTCCCGAAAGACATTCGAGCCTTCATTTTGTTACCAGATTGTCACGATAATGTAATAATCATGCCGAATGGAACCTTAAGAGATCATTAAGCCTCGACGTGATAGAGACCGTCGCCAAGGCCAGGATGTCAGAGACCTTCCGCGCTCGCGGCATCCTCGCCGATGGCATCGACGGTCGCAAATAGATTGCCTGGAGCCTCGGACGGGCCTACAACAATGGCTCGGCAATGCTAGGGACAGACATGTGCAAAAAGCCGATGATGTCAGCACCAAATGCCGCCGGGCGCCAACCGCCTCTGCCGGCGACACAACCGCCGAGGCGGGCTGCATACCCTGACTGCGGGAGACGACGGAGGGAGCCGGCCCGGCTTGCGGGGGCGTCCTTGCTTTTCAGTCTGTTGGGGCTGGCCTTCACCCTGGTGGCGGCCCCGGCGCAGAGGCCGCCCAACATCATCGTCATTCTCGGCGACGACATCGGCTACGGCGACTTCGGTTGCAACGGCGCCACGGCGGTAAAGACGCCCAACGTGGATCGAGTCGCCAGGGAGGGGCTGCGTTTCACGAGCGCCTACGCTTCCTCGGCGACCTGCACGCCCTCGCGCTATTCCTTGCTCACGGGCGAGTACGCCTTTCGCAAAAAGGGCACCGGGATACTGCCTGGGGACGCGGCGCTCATCATCGAGCCGGGGCGGGCAACGCTGCCTTCGCTGCTCAAGCGCGCCGGCTATTCCACCGGCGTGGTTGGCAAATGGCACCTGGGCCTGGGTGACGCGCGCGGCGCCGATTGGAACGGCGAGATACAACCCGGTCCGCTCGAAGTGGGCTTTGATTACTCCTTCATCATCGCGGCAACCGGCGACCGGGTGCCGTGCGTGTATATCGAAAACCACCGGGTCGTCGGCCTCCTTCCGGGAGACCCGATTTTCATCAACTACAAAGAGGCATTCCCTGGTGAACCGACCGGCGTGGAGGATCGTGCCGGGCTGAAGCTGGATTGGAGCGAGGGCCACAACCAGGCCGTGATCAACGGCATTGGACGCATCGGATACATGAAAGGCGGCAAGGCCGCCCTCTGGAAAGACGAGGACATGGCCGATCAGTTCACCCGGCACGCCCTCGAGTTCATCGAGCGGGTGAAGGACAAACCGTTCTTCCTTTACTTCGCCACGCATGATATCCACGTGCCGCGCGTGCCCAACCCGCGCTTCGTCGGCCAGACCAGCATGGGCGCGCGCGGCGACGCCATCGTCGAGTTCGATGCCTGTGTGGGCCGGATTCTGGACACGCTCGACAGGTTCAACCTCGCCGAGAACACCCTGGTCATCCTCAGCAGCGACAACGGCCCGGTCCTCGACGACGGCTACAAGGACCTGGCCAACGAAAAACTCGGCAACCACAAACCCGCCGGGCCGTTCCGTGCCGGCAAATACAGCCTGTTCGAGGGCGGCACCCGCATGCCCTTTCTCGTGCGATGGCCGGGCCGGGTCAAGCCGGGGGTATCGGATGCCCTTGTCAGCCAGGTGGATTTGGCCGCGTCGCTCGCCGCTCTGACCGGCCAGAAACCCGACCCCCTGACCATGCCGGACAGCGTGAACGTGCTGCCGGCGCTGCTTGGGGAATCCAAGACCGGCCGGGCATGGGTCGTCGAGCACGCCAATCGATTGGCCCTGCGCGATGGGGATTGGAAATTCATCACGCCGGGTCGGGTGATTGACCGCCTCGGCCCCTGGACGCAGGTTACAGCCCCCGATCCCGGGTTCCTTTTCGATCTCGCCAACGACCCCGGCGAAACCAACGACCTGGCGCCCAGTCGCCCGGAAAAGGTCCGGGAACTGGGAGAGTTGCTGGCGACTATCCGCCATTCCCCCTCCTCAGCGCGCGCGGACGGCTGGATGGACGTCTCCAGCGCCCTGTTGGCACGGCTGACCAACAGCGGCATAAAGCCGGCTTGGCCCGGCGGATGTTCGGGGGTCGTGGCCGATCGCCAAACCGGGGCGGTAACCATCAAAGTCGTCGGCTGTGGCCTTTGGCGCAGTCCCGACCAAGGCGCAACCTGGCGGCGCATCGATGAAGACCTGGTTTCCGGCCGGGACGAAACGGGTTGGGCCACGAGCGCGGACCAGAACGCCCCAACCCGCTTGGCCAGTTTTTCCCTGGATGGATTGGCGGGCTGGACGCCTGATGGACGCCACTGGAAAAGCTTCGCGAGTCTTGGCCGCAACTGGGACTTCGGCTCGGTGGATTGGGGTGCGGAGCCCCCCGGAACCATGATCGCCGCCAAACATGAGACCACTCCGCCCGGCGAAGTTTACGCCACCACCAACGGGGGCGTCACGTGGACGAAACTGGCGATCCATCTCAATGAAAACCGCGACCGTGTTTCCATGCTCGGCGCCCTGGATGCGGGGACCTTCGTTTACAGCCGAGGCGACGGCATCTATCGCAGCACGGACACCGGGGCCACCTGGGCCAAGGTCTCCGCCGCCAACCCCCAGACCAGGATACCCGTCCTCTTTCGGGGAACGCACTATTTAGGGAGTGCCGCCGGGCTGCTCGTCAGCACGGACAAAGGCGCGAGTTGGCGGCCGCAGGGAGGCGCCGTTAATGTCTGGCAAGGCCCCTTCTTCGGCCGCGATGAAAAAGAGATTCTGGTCGTCGGGAGCGACGGCGTGTTTACGACGAAAGACGCGGGTCGGACCTGGACACGCGCGGCCGGCCTCAAGCCCAAGCAAGGCGATTATGTCTTCAGCCCAAACTGGTTTGGTTGCTACGCCTGGGACCCGACGCGCGGCATCCTCTATGCCTCAGCCATGGGAAACCCAGTCTATAAACTTCAACTCGCGCCATCGGCGGACCCATCCGCCACCACGTCGAATCAAGCCCATTAGGAACTTATGGAACGAGTCGCCCCAAGCACCTCCCTCGGCAAACTGCTCGCCTGGTGCGCCCAGCAGCAGGCCACGGACATCCACGCGCAGGCCGACCGGCGCTACGCGTATCGCGTCGATGGCAAGCTCCTGCGGATTTCTCCGGAGCAATTCCCACCGCCAACCAATGAGAAAATCCACGAAGGCCTGCGGGAGGCCTTCTCCGCCGCCGTTTTCGAGCACATCGAGAAGCAGCATGAGATGGACTTGAGCTTCCTCTGCGAGAAGGTCCGGTACAGGGCCAATTTCAGCAAACAGCAGGGGGCGCAATCTTTCTCCTTCCGGATCGTGCCGCAGAAGATCCCGAATCTGGACAACTTGGAGCTGCCTTCGTCCGTAGCAAACCTTGTCCAGGAGCCTCGCGGCCTTCTGCTCGTAACCGGCGCCGCGGGCCAGGGCAAGAGCACCACCGCCTGCGCCCTCCTCCAACGGCTCAACGAAACGATGGCCCTTCGCATCATCAGCATCGAGGACCCAATCGAGTACCTCTTTGAAGAGAACCGATGCCAGTTCGAGCAGCGCGAGGTCGGAGTGGACACCGAGTCATTCGCGAGCGGTATCCGCAACGCGATGCGGCAGGACCCGGAGGTCATTTTCATCGGCGAGATTCGGGACCGGGACAGCATCCAAGCCGCGATGCAGGCCGCTGAAACGGGCCACCTGGTGCTCGCCACATTGCACGCCGACTCAGTGAACCAGGCGATTGACCGCATACGCGAGTTTCATCCGGCGGAGGAGCAGGCCAATGCGAATGCGCTGCTGGCCCGAAGCTTGAACGCCATTATCTGCCAGCGCCTGATCCCCAGCACATTCAAAAAGCGAATTCCGTGTCTGGAGATTATGAAACGCAGCGCGGGCACCCAGGACGCCATCGCCCGAAATGATCTGCGGCTCCTGACGGGGCACATCGAGGCCTCGCTCAACGAGGGGATGCACAGCTTTGACCAGTACCTGATGCAACTACTCAAAAGCAAATATGTGGCCCTGGAAACAGCCCGTCATTATGCGGTCAATTGGAACAGAGTGGAAATGGAGAGCCATGGGTTCGCCCCCGCAACGCCCGGCATTCTCAGGCCGGACACCGAACGCTGAATTCCTTCGGACGGCGATGCTCACGGCTTTCCTGTCCGTTACCCTGGGCAGTCAGGCCGCTCAGGAAACCGCACCCGCCGGCACATCGACCCATTGGGGCCGGACGATCTTTGTCTCCAAGCTCGGAGACAACTCCGACGGCTCCTCCTGGGCGACGGCGTTCACAACGATCCAGGCGGGCCTTAACGCGGTGCCGGATGAGCGCGGCAACCATCGTGTCGTCGTCAGGCCGGACACTTACATGGAGGCGAACCTCTACCCAGCCCACCGCGGCGCTTCCGGCGCCTACAACCAACTGGTGGGTGACTGCGACGGCGCCCTCGGGTCGGGCACGCGCGGTTGGGTCGTGATCGATTCAGGCGATGCTCAAAAGGGATTTAAGAGCTATGATTGGTGGGGCCCGATTCGCGCCTACAAAAAGGGCTGGTCCCCGGAGCACACCGCGGAGACCTTCTCGGCCGCCGTTTGGGACCGTTGGGCAATCGGGCGGTGCTACGTCACGGGCGGCGATGGCGGGCTGTTCTTCGACCTCGTGGACCGCGCGGAGCCATTCAGCGTCCGGGTCGAGGATTGCGTCGGTATCGGCCGCGCCTTTGGCGGCGGGGCCGCCAATATCCTGTCGCGCCCGGGCGAGCCCAGTGTCTTTCGCCGTTGTCACCTCTTGTGCCTGGACTGGTGGGGCGATGCAACAGGCGCCTACGTGCGCGCGGAGCACCCCGAATTGCCGGCCTGCCCGGACGTGGTGTTCGAGGATTGCACGCTCGCGGGGCCGGATAATGCCTTGCAGGCCGGCAACCCCGGTTATGCCGGTTACACTCGAGTCGGCCTCAAGAACTGCCGTCTCATCAGCCTGAACTTTTCCCAACCGCAGGGCAAACCCGGCACCGGCGTTATCTTCAGCACCATCGAGGGAAAGCTCCTGCACGTCGATATCGAGAACTGTGTGCTCATGGGCTACAAGGTCTTTGGCGCCGGCCACGGCGAGGTCAGCTACGCCCTCAAAGGCGACGTGCAAGCCTACGTCCAATTTCAGCAGGAGGTGCCTGAGGGCATGCTCCGGCTCGGCCACTGGCCGGTGGAGGTGTTCCAGAGCCTCCTGCCGCCCAATCCGCCGTCGCCGCCTCTGCAGGCCCGCCTCAGCGTCGATCAGCCGGACTTGGGGGACATCTGCGAGGCCGCTCCGGTGGTCTGGAAGGACCGCCTGGCTCTCATGAAGTGCCATCGGCCCGCCACCGGCGGCGCGCCGCAAGACTATTTCCTCACACTGGAGGATGTGGACAACGGTCGCCAACTGGCCCGTTTTGCCCAAGGCTATGGCTTGGCGTCCGCCCTCGCGCATCACGGCACGCTCTACGTCTTCGCCTCGCGCTTTTCGCCCGACGGCTGGAACGATGTCACGCTCTTCAAGTCAAAGAACCTCCGGGACTGGACCCAAAAGACCGCCGTTACGCAACAAAACGAGCACTTGTTCAACAGCTCCGTTTGCCGGGGGAAAGACGGCTTCGTCATGGCCTGCGAATCTGACGACCCGAAATTCACCCCGTTCACCATCAAATTCGCCGTCTCCCGCGACCTGGACACCTGGACCCGGCTGCCCGACGCCATCTTCGGCCCGGACCGCTACGCGGCCTGCCCGTGCCTGCGGTATGTCAACGGCTCTTACTACCTGCTTTACCTGGAGCATCGGCAGCCGCGCTGGTTCTTCGAGACCTACATCGCCCGCTCCAAAGACCTGAAAAACTGGGAATTAAGCCCGGCCAATCCCGTCCTCACGCCCCGTTTCAACGACGGCGTCAATGCCTCCGACCCGGACTTGATCGAGTTTCATGGCCGCACTTACCTCTACTACAGCGTCGGCGACCAGCGGACCTGGTCCAGGCTCCAGCGCGCGGTGTATCCCGGGCCACAGGCAGATTTTTTCGCCGGCTATTTCGCCCGTCCCTCGGCGCCGTAGTATAGACACGCGCCGCTTCTCCTGTAGAATCAGGTGACGAAACGTATGGTTTACGCCACCCAGTATTTCGAGAGCGCTCGCCGCCGCGGTTCCGTGCGGATAGGACACCTATGACGCAGGCAGCCAACGACGGGCCGGAGAACACGCTCAACGAGGGCGGCAGCGCGGGGTTCAGGAGTTTGGCCGAGGCGCCCGTGGATTTCGCCGGCATCGTGCGGGACTTGTCCGGTGACGCGAAACGCCGCCAGCGGCTGGTTTCCCTTGGTTTCACCCCCGGCGCGTTGATCCAGGTCCTCCGCACCGGCGACGGCGGACCGATGCTGGTCTCCATCCGAGGCTCGCGCGTGGCCCTGGGTCTGGACGAGGCGGGCCTCGTCGAGGTCGGCGAGGCGCCCCCCGAACCCAGCTCGGAGGAAGTCATCAACCAGAAGCCGGTCATTATCGCGCTGGCGGGACAACCCAACGTCGGAAAATCCACGTTGTTTAACATGCTCACCGGTCTGCGCCAACATGTCGGCAACTGGACCGGAAAAACCGTCGAACTCAAATCCGGCGAGCTGGTCTTCCGGCAAACCGCCTTCACGCTGGTTGATTTGCCCGGCACTTACAGTCTCACGGCGGCCTCCGAGGAGGAGCGTATCGGCCGCGATTTTATCCTGCAGGGAAAGCCGGACCTGGTCGTCGCGGTAGTCAACGCCACGAACCTCGAACGAGGGCTGTACCTGGTGGCTGAATTGCTCTCGTTGCCCCCGCCGGTCATCCTCGCGCTGAACATGATGGATGTCGCCGAGGAAGAGGGCTACTCCATCGAACCGAAGGTGCTCGAAAGCGCCATGGGTATCCCCGTCGTACCCATGGCCGCGGCCAAAGGCCAGGGCGTGGCTGACTTGATTGAAACCATCGTCCAGTTCCGTGAAAACAAGCTCCCCTACCACCCGCAAAAACCCTCGATCCTGCCGGCGCACCAAAAGGTGCTTGACGAGGTGATGGCGTTGCTCGACGGCCTTTCCCTGGAAGGGCTGCCGCTCCGATGGGTGGGCATCAAGCTCCTGGAGGGCGACGAGGAAATCACGCGCAAGGCCAAAGCCCTGGTCCGGCCCGAGGTCTGGCGGAAAGTCGAACGGATTCTCTACGCGCACGAAGATGCCATTCTGGACATCGCCGGAGCGCGCTACACCTGGATCGCCCGGATGCTGCGCGCCGCCGTGTTCGACCCCCCGATTTCCCACGGGCGCCTGACCTCCCGCCTGGACCAAGTGCTGACCCATCCCTTCTGGGGCACGCTGGTGATGTTGCTCTTGCTGGGCGGGGTGTTCTGGCTGACCTATTCCGTCGGAAGCCCCCTCCAGAATTGGCTCGCCGGCCTGGTCAGCGATCTCGCCGGCGCCCTGCGGACCTGGCTCGCCTTCGCCCCAAAATGGACGGTCGAGCTTGTCGCCGGGGGCGTCCTGGGCGGCCTGGGAATGGTTCTCACGTTTCTTCCCCTGCTCGCGCTGTTTTACACCGTGCTGGGCATTCTGGAAGATACCGGCTACTTGTCCCGAATCGCCTTCCTGGCCGACCGGTGGATGCACCGGCTGGGTCTGCACGGAAAAAGCTTCCTGCCCCTCCTGCTGGGGTTTGGCTGTAACGTGCCGGCGATCCTGGGCAGCCGCATCGTCGAATCGCCCAAGGCGCGCTTGCTCACCCTGCTGCTCATCCCGCTCATTCCTTGCGCCGCGCGGACGGCTGTGGTGACGTTCCTGGCGCCCGTGCTCTTCGGCCCCTTGGCGGCGCCGGTCTCCCTGGGGCTGCTGGCCGGCAACCTCCTGCTGTTGGGGCTGGCCGGATTCGTCCTGCACCGTTTCGTCTTCCACAACGAGGGCGTCCCCTTCATCATGGAACTGCCCCTGTATCATGTCCCCAACGTCAGGACGATCGCCCTGTTCGTCTGGAACAACCTCGTGGGCTTTCTCCAAAAGGCCGGGAAAGTGATTTTGCTCGCGTCGATGGTCGTTTGGGCGTTGTCCTACTTTCCGAATGGGAACATCAACACCAGCTATCTGGCGCGCGTGGGCATGCTCCTTGAACCATTCGGCAAGTTGCTGGGCCTGCCCTGGCCCGCCCTGGTCGCGTTGCTGACGGGCGCCGTGGCCAAAGAGAATACCATCGCGACCTTGGGCGTTCTCTACGGAAACATCGGCCAGACGCTGCCTCCCATCCTGGGAACGGCCGGCTCCCTCTCCATGCTCGTATTCCAGATGCTCTTCATCCCGTGCATCGCCACCTTGGCCGCCATGCGCCAGGAAACCCGCTCCTGGAAATGGACGCTCGCCAGCGCCGCCATGATGCTCGTCCTCTCGACGGTGGTCTCCGCCGCGGTCTATCAGCTCGCCAGGGTCTTGCTCAGATGAACCCTTCCCTCTTGAGCGAAATCCTCGGTCTGATGAAGGATGGCCGGGTGTATTCCAAGGAGTCCCTCGTTTCGGCCCTCGGAACCAGCGCCTCAATGGCGGACATGATGATCGAGCATCTCATCCGGGCGGGGTATCTCGAGGAAATCGGCGCCGACGCCGCCCGCGACCTCTGTTCTCTGTGTGATCAAAGCCGCCGCTCCCGCGCGCAATGCACCCTCTGCCAAAAGCCGGGCCGTGCTTTCCTGCTCACTCCCAAGGGAATGAAGCAGGCCTGAGTGGAACGCTGTCGCCGGCCAACGGCCCCAACCTCCGCAGCCGCGCCCGGACTGCCCGGCCCGGCGAAAAAGCAGTTGTGCGGGGACTCATTGCGGGCCATGCTCGCGCCATTGCGTGAATCAATGAAACCTGACCTCACCCCCGCCTCGTCGTTGGCTGCCGCCGGTTTGTCCCCCGTCCCCGCTCGACCCAGCGTCGGCAAAGCAAATTCCCGCAGGCGAGCCGCGGCATGGCTGGCCATCGCGACGCTGTCTGTTGCTCTCGCGGGGGCGGGCGAGACCCGTTCCCTGGAGGGACAATGGAGATTCCGCCTCGATGCCCAGAAGGCCGGAGTCAACGAGAAGTGGTACGCCGCCCCCCTGAACGGGAACACAGCCATCAAACTGCCTGGCACGGTGGACGACGCCGGCCTTGGCCCAAGGAACACCAAGCCTCCGACCCTCGCCGGACCCTCGCGGCTCTACGACTACACCGGACCGGCGTGGTACCAGCGCGACATTGAGATACCGGCAACCTGGGCCGGCCAGCGGGTCTCACTCTTCCTCGAACGGTGCAGGTGGGTGACGCGTGTCTGGCTCGACGACAAGTTCATTGGCACCCAGGACAGCTTGATCGCGCCCCACGTCTATGACTTCGGCGCGGACCTCGCGCCCGGCGCACATCGCCTCACCCTTTGCGTGGACAACACGGTCAAGTTCGATCTGGGCCCTTTCGTTTCCGCTTTGTTCGGCGGCACTCCGGGCAACATGAACGGGGTCATCGGCCGCATCGAACTCAACGCCACGCCCCCCGTGTGGATTGATGAAATGCAGGTCTATCCGGACGCGGACAAACACCAGGCGCATCTTGTGGTGAACATCGGCAATGCCACGGGCAAGGCCGGTCATGAAACCCTGAGCGTCGCCGGCAAGAGCATCGACGCGACATGGGACGCTCACGGCGGGCGCGTCGAAACCGACGTGGACCTGAGCGGGGCGAAGTTATGGGACGAATTCTCGCCCAACCTTCGGGAGTTGACCGCAACGCTCGGCGCGGACAGCCGCACCGTGAGCTTTGGCTTGCGCAGTTTCGCCGCCAAGGGAACGCAGTTTGCCTTGAACGGACGCCCCGTGTTCCTGCGCGGAACGCTGGAATGCTCGGTCTGGCCTCTGACCGGCTACCCGCCAACTGACGTGCCGTCGTGGCGCCGGATTTACCGCGTTATGAAGTCGTACGGGTTGAATTTTATCCGCTTCCACTCCTGGTGTCCGCCCGAGGCGGCGTTCGCGGCCGCCGACGTCGAAGGCATCATGATTCAGGCCGAGGGCCCCCAGGCGAACGTCGAAGCCGGGGTTGACCCCCAACGCGATGCCTTCATCGAGGCGGAGTTCAAACGAATCGTGGACACCTACGGCAATCATCCCTCGTTCTGCACAATGACCCTCGGCAACGAGTACGGCGGCAACTCCTCCCTTCTCACGCGCTGGGTTGGCATGTTGCGGGACCGCGACCCCCGCCACCTCTATTCCTCCGCCTCTTGCGCGCAAACGACCCCCAACCGCCAGTGGACCGAACTGGCCGACGACCGGGGCGTCCATGGCCCGGGCACTCAACATGACCTGCGGGGCGTCGTCGCCAGTGACGCGCGCCCCATTATCGGACACGAAATCGGCCAATGGATGTTCTTCCCGGATTTCAACGAGATAAAAAAATACACCGGCGTGATGGCGGTAAAGAATTTCGAGCTGATTCGCGATGACTTGGCTAAGAAACACTTGCTCGACCTGGCGCCCCAATTTGCCGAAGCGTGCGCGAAGCACGCGCTCCTCCTCTACAAGGAAGAGATCGAACTCTTGCGGCGAACACCCGGTTATGCCGGCTTCTCGCTGCTCGACCTCCACGACTACCCGACCCAGGGCACGGCCTTGGTCGGGCCGCTCGATCCGTTCTGGGACTCCAAAGGCTTCATCACCCCGGAAGCCTACCGGAGATTCTGCGGGCCGACTGTCCCGCTGCTCCGCGTTCCCAAGCGGGCCTACACCGCCGACGAGCCGTTCGCGGCCACGGCGGACGTCTCTCACTTCGGTCCCGCCGACCTCGTCAACGCGCAGCCCGTTTGGACCATCCAGGACGAGCACGGGCGCGAAGTGGCTTCCGGAAAACTCCCCGCCTTGAGCGTGCCCACGGGCCGGCTCACCCCCCTCGGCGCATTCTCCGCGTCCCTCGCCAAGGCCGCCGCGCCCGCCAAGCTAACGGTAACGGTCTCCCTGGCCGGCTTCTCCAACGACTGGGAAATCTGGGTTTACCCGCCCACGACCACCGCGGAGGCGCCGGCCGATGTACTGACCAGCCGCGCATGGGATGAACCGACGAAGGCCGCCCTGGCTGCCGGCAAGAGCGTCCTGTTGCTCCCGAAAAGCACCGGCCGCGCGCGGTCCTTGCGCGGCAGCTTCCTGCCGGTGTTCTGGAGCCCGGTCTGGTTCCCCTCCCAGCAGCCCAATGCCAATGGCATCCTCTGTGACCCCCGCCACCCGGCCTTGGCTCAGTTCCCAACCGAGTCCCACAGCAACTGGCAGTGGTGGGAATTGCTGAACAACTCCCACACCCTCATCCTGGACGATACCCCGGCAGACTTCCGCCCCATCGTGCAAGTCATCGATAACTTCGCCCGGAACCACAAGCTCGGCAATCTGTTCGAGACCCGGGTCGGCCCCGGCAAACTCCTGGTCTGCGCGATCGACCTCCCCGGCCTGGCCGGCCGGCATCCAGCCGCAAACCAGTTGCTCAAGAGCCTCTACTCTTATGCCGCCTCGCCGTCGTTCCAGCCGGCGCAGACGCTGGCCGGCGCGATCCTGGATGACCTGTTCGCATCGGCCCCGCCCAGCGCGCTGCGGACGCTCGGCGCGAGGATTCACGCCGATAGCGAAGCCCCGGGCCACGAAGCCGCGCTGGCTATCGACGACGATCCAAATACCTGCTGGCATACCCAGTGGGAACCCTCCCCTACCCCGATGCCCCATGAGCTAGTGCTCGACTTCGACCACGAAGTCACCTTGGCCGGCATCACCTATCTGCCCCGGCAGGACATGGCCAACGGGCGTATCGCCCAGTGCGACGTCTTCGCCGATGGCGGCCGCGTCGCCTCCGCGAAGTGGCCAAACACCGGTGAGCTCCAGACCCTCCGATTCAACCAACCCGTGACGACCCGCGCGTTGCGGCTCGTGATTAAGTCCGAAGTCGGCGGCAACCCCTTCGCCAGCGTCGCCGAGCTGGATGTGCTGCTCAAATAGGCGCAAATCGCGGCGACCTCGAGCGGAGCACGATGAAAAAAGCGATAGAACTCACCCTGGCCTCCTCACTGGCTTGCATGCTGCTGGCGGGCGCCGCCTGCGCCGCGGTCCCGTGGCAGCATTCACTCTGCCTGGCCAACGGCGGCTATTGGCCTCAGCGAGTGCCGGTTACGATCACAAACACGTCGGCCAACCCGGTTGCCGGCGAACCGCTCGGCCTCTCGCTGCCCGGTCTGGCCGGGGCGCGCCTGGAATCACTGCGCGTCTGCCGCACCGATGGGGCGGAACTGCTCTTCGACTTGCGCGATGCGCGCGGGCTTCCCAAACGGGCGGGCGCGTTGAACGCGGAAGACAGGTTGATCGTGCCGATCGAGTGCCCCGCCCACACGGCGACAACCCTGTTTGTGTACGCAGGCAACCCCGAAGCCTGGGCCGTGCCCGATTTCCTGCCCGGCAAGCCCGCCGCTCCAGGCAACGCCGGCCTAAGCGCGTTCATTGGTGAGGTCGAGCGACTGCAACTCCGGCCTCCGCGCCCTCTCACGCCGAACCTCGGCCCGGATTGGCGGAACTCGGCCGAAGTGCTTGTGCGCCGGTTCGGCGAAGGGACGGGCTCGACGGCCCTCGTCCGTGTGAACTTGCGCAAGGCGCTGGCCTGTCTGCCCGACGTCCCCCAGGATGCCGCGTCGCGCGTTGTCTCCGCCGCCGGCGCCGAGTTGCCGTCATACCGCTTGGGGCGCGGCGCGGACCTGCTCTTCAGCGCGAGTCTGCTCCCAATGACGGAGGAACTCTTCCAGGTCGGTTTCCACCCGAGGCCACGGATCGAAGCCGCCGCGGCTCTCGAAGATTACGCGCGGCTCCTGGGCGGCGGCGCGAACATGGTCCCCAACGGCAGCTTCGAAAACGGCGCCGATGCGCCGGACCAGTGGCGGAAGCCGCCGGAGGGCGGCCCGCACCGGGTCACGGTCGGCCTCAGCGCCGACGCCCCGTTCGGAAAACGGTCACTGCAACTGACTGTCCTTGAGAATGCGAAGGCCGACTGGATCGGCTGGGACTCGCCCGAAATCCCCGTGAGGCCGGGGGCAACCTATCTCCTGAGCGGTTGGCTCAAGGGGTTGAAGCTGCAAGGCTGGGCCGCCATCCACGCCCATTTCCATGATGCCCGGGGCGCCTTGACCAGCAGCGGCGCCATGGGCAGCACTCAGCCCACCGCGAGCGGCGACTCGGGTTGGGTGAACTCGAGGGGCTTCTTCCAGGCTCCGCCCGACGCCGCCACCGTCCAGCTTCACCTCACGATGAACACCCAGGGCACCCTGCGCCACGATGGCATCGTCTTGTGCGAGGTGGTCGATGGCGAGGTCGGACGTCTCCACTCCGCCGCCGACCAGGCCGCGAACACCGGTCTCCGGGCCTGGGAAATCAATCCGCTGGTGAAGGTCTTCCCCGATACTCCACCCCAGCCCCAGGCCCGCGCCATTTCTCTCGAGCTGGGCCGCAATGAATACCAGGCATTCGAGCTTGCCCTCCGCGGCGGCGTCCCCGCCGGGACTCACCTCGACATCTCGGTTGCTCCGCTGCAAAGCCGGGACGGGAGCCAATTGCCGCCGGTGAAGGTCGAGCGCGTCGGGTATGTCCCGGTGGATTACCCGAGCGCCTATTACTCCGCTGAAGTGCCCGACTGGTGCCGCAAAGTGCCCCACGGCTCCGCCGCTACCGACGGTTGGGCCAGCTGGTGGCCGGACCCCTTGGCGCCAGGCTCCAGCCTGGACCTCAGCCCCGACCGGACGCAGCCCGTCTGGTTCACCGTTCATGCCCCCAAGCTCGCCGCGCCGGGCCAATACCAGGCGCAAGTATCCTTCAAGGCCGGCGGCCGGCTCGCCTTCGGGATTCCTCTGACCGTCCAGGTCCTCCCGTTCACGCTGCCAGACCAGGGCCGGCTTCGGGCCATCTTCGATTTCCGGTTCGGTCCGGGCGGCGGCTTCGGCGGGGGCGCGGATTCGATGGAGGATTATCGCAAGTGGCTTCGTTTCATCGCCGAGCACCGGCTCGGCATCAACGGCGTCTATCCTCCCCCCAATTTCAGCTACCACGACGGCAAGGTGACCATGGACGCCGCCCAATTCGACGAAATGGCCCGGTTCTGCTTCGACGAGTTGGGCATGAATGTGGCCTATACGCCCGAGTTCTTCTACATGTTCGGCTGGGCTTATCCCCCCAAGAAGCTGTTCAACCTGGACCCCTTCACACCCCAATGGACCGCCGCTCTCCAGCAGGCATACCGCCTCTTCACCGACCACATCCGCCAGAAAGGCTGGCACGACAAGTTCGTCTATTACGTTTCGGATGAGCCGCATTTCCAGCACGACTTTGTGGTGGAACAGATGAAAAAACTCTGCTCCCTCGTTCACGAAGTGGACCCGGCCATCCCCATCTACTCCAGCACCTGGCGCCACTGCCCCGCTTGGGACGAATCCCTCGACCTCTGGGGCATAGGCCAATACGGCTGTTTCCCCGTGGACGAGATGGAACGGCTCCAGCGAGCCGGCAAGCAGATGTGGTTCACCTGTGACGGCCAGATGGCCACCGATACCCCCTTCCTCGCCACCGAGCGACTGCTGCCCTACTACTGCTTCAAATACGGCGTGCGCGGCTTTGAATTCTGGGGCATGGCCTGGTGGACCTATAATCCCTGGCAGGTCGGCTGGCACCAGTTCATCCGCCAAAGTGACGAAGGCAAGAAATACTACTGGATTCGCTATCCCAACGGCGACGGCTTCCTCGCCTACCCCGGCAAGCCGGCGGGCATGGATGGCCCCGCCAGCACGATTCGCCTGGAACAAATCCGCCAGGGCCTCGAAGATTATGACGCCCTGGCTCTCTTGGCCGACCTGGCCGCGAAGGCCAAACAGGCCGGGAAACCGGCTCCCGCCGCCCAGCGCGCCCTGGCCATGGCCGCGGACCTCGTCGCCATTCCCAACCCCGGCGGGTTACGTTCCACTGAGATTCTGCCTGACCCGGACCGCGTTCCCGCCGTCCGCAAGGCCGTCAACGCAGCCCTGGCCCAGTTGACATCCCAGGGACCTTAGTACGCTTAGTACGTCAGCCCAAAGCCGAATTTGAACAACGGATCATAATTTGCGTCCCCCGCATGCGCGGGAAGTTGTTCCACCGAGCGCGGCCAGCCAAAGGACAGCTTGCCTGTGGGTTTGCAGTCGCCGAACAGGACATCGGCCACTCCTTCCCCCTCCGAGCCGGGAAGCCACGCGGCTACCAGCGCATCCGCCTGGCTCAGGACCTCCCCCAACATCACCGGCCGGCCGCTGAGCACAATCACCACGACCGGCATTCCGGCCTTCTTCAGGTTGGCCACGGCTTGGAAATTCTCCGGCGCCAGGGTCAGCCGCGCATCGTCGCCGCTGAACTCGGCGTAGGGCTTCTCGCCGATGACGACGACCCCCACGTCCGCCCCCTCGGCTCCGGTGCCGTCGGCGGAGAATGTGACCTTCGTGTTCGGGGAGACGGCCCTCTTGATTCCGTCAAGAATGGTCGTGCCTCCGGGAACATGGTTGCCGAGGGAACCTTGCCAATCGATGGTCCATCCGCCGCACTGCATCCCCAGGTCGTTGGCCCCGGAGCCGGCCACGTGGACGCGCGCGGCCGTCTTGGACAGAGGCAGGGTCTTATGATCGTTCTTGAGCAGCACCAGCGACTCCCGGACCGCCTGCCGCGCGACCGCGCGATGTGCCGCCGAGCCGAAGGTCTGGTGCAGGCTTCGGTCCGCCAGCGGAGACCGGCTCTTGTCCATGAGGCCGGCGGCGAACTTGACTCGCAGGATGCGGGTCACCGCATCATCAACGCGGGACATCGGCACCCTGCCCTCCGCCACCAATTCCTTGAGCTGGCCGCAGAACTGGGCGTAATGGTCGGTCAGCATGACCATATCGATGCCGGCGTTGACCGAGAGCTCGATGTCCTTCTTGTAATCCGGGCTGAGTTGGTCGATAGCGTTATAGTCGGAAATGAGGAATCCCTCGAAGCCGAGTTCCTGCTTGAGGATGTCCGTGAGCAAGTGCTTTTGGCCGGTGCATTTAGCCCCGTTCCAACTGCTATAAGACGGCATGATGGTGGCAACCCCCTCCTTGAGAGCGGCGATGTAGCCGGGCAAGTGGATGCGCCTCAGCGTCGCTTCGTCGCAGCGCGTGTCGCCCTGGTCCCACCCCTTGCCGTCCAGCCCCTTGCCGGTGCCGGCGGCCGTGCCGCCGTCCCCGATGAAATGCTTGGCGCAGGCCACCACCGAGAGCGGATCGGCCAGGCGGTGCCCCTGGAATCCGCGCACCGCCGCCCAGCCCAATAGCTTCACCACGTCGGGATTCTCGGAATAACCCTCGTAGGTCCGGCCCCAGCGTTCGTCCTGCGGCACCGTGACGCACGGCGCGAACACCCAATTGATGCCGGTCGCTCGAACCTCCTCCGCGGTCACGCGTTCTATCTTCAGCACGAGCCTCGCATCCCGCGCGCAGCCCAGGCCGATGTCGTGCGGAAACACGACGGCGCCGGGAATGTTGTTGTGCCCGTGTACCGCGTCGACGCCATAGAGCAGCGGAATGGCCAGCCGCGTCTTGAGCGCGTGCTTCTGGTAGCCGTCCACCATGTCGGTCCAGCCCTGGAGCGTGTAGTCGGCCTTGTTCTTCGGTCCCGAACCTCCCCCGCTCAGGAGCGAACCCAGAAAATACTTCTCGATGTCGGCGGGGTCTTTCAGAAACGCCTGGTCCGGTTGGCACATCTGCCCCACCTTCTCGTCGATCGTCATCTGCAAGAGCATCGCTTTGATTTGCCCGTCGAAAACCGTCAAGGCTCGCTCACTATTGGCCGCGCAGGCCCGGCTGCCGATGGTCACGACCGCGCACGCGGCAAGCAGAGACATCAAAGCGAAAGCTCGAAATGCAAAAACGGGAGATAATTTCATGCGGTTGATCATTGATCGATGCCGATCCTATTTGAGATCGCCTCGCCGTCAAGACCCCAGTTGCCGCCCAAATCGGAGAGGGTGCAATTGGATGTTGTCGCCCGCAGGCCGGATCGGTGAGAATGCCGGAAACCTATGCGATTCATTGTTGAGAGCTGCTTCCCGGCGATTGCTCTTGGGCAGCCTACGTTCAAACCGCGGCGTCTGTCTTTTGAAGCGCGCTGCAAGGCCTGGCGTGCGGGAATTGCTTGCTGCGTATTGCTGCTGGGCTTGCAGAGCGGGCGGTCCGAGGGCGCGCGCCGGCTGCTCGAATACGCCCCAGGCCCAGCGGACAATCCACTCAAGGGGCTGGTCCCGTACGCCAACGCCGGGGCGTCCAGCTTTCCCCACAGCATGGAGTTCTCCTATTTCCCACTCTCGGCCCTTGTCACCGGCTATGATCTGTACGATTGGAGCCCGCTGGAGAAACTCCTCAACGAGGCCGCCGCGCGCGGCCACCAGGCGGTCTTCCGCGTCTTCCTCGAGTGGCCTGGCCGGCAAGGCGCGGTACCCCCGTTCCTCGTCAAGGACGGTTTGAAAGTCTATAAGTTCAAAGACGAGAGCGTCCAGCCGGCGATGGACAACCAGACACCGGACTACACCGACCCGAAGCTGCGCGCGGTCTTGCTGCGGTTCATCGTCGCCCTGGGCCGGAAGTACGATGGCGACCCTCGCATCGGATTCATCACCGCCGGCCTGCTCGGCGGGTGGGGAGAATGGCACGGCATGGCGCCGAGATGGGACCTGTTTGCCGGCAAGGACCTGCAGCTCGCCGTCATGGATGCCTACGAAGCGGCCTTCGCGACCACGCGCATCCTCGTGCGCTATCCCACCGGGGGCGAAGGCTTTCAGCAACTCGCCCCAAACGTGAAGCGGAGGTTCGGCTACCATGATGATTCGTTCGCCTGGGGCACCCTGGACACCGGCAAGCCGGGCGATTCCTGGTTCTTCATGACCGCGCAGAAAATCGCCGGGTCCGAGGCCCTCGACAAGTGGAAGACCCAACCCATCGGCGGCGAAATCCGTCCCGAGGCCTGGGGCATCGTCTTCGACCCCAATCCGCCTCTCAAGGAAATCCAGAGCTTCCACGAATGCGTCGAAGCCACCCACGTGACATGGCTGATGGATACCGGGATGTTCCGCGAGAAGCCGGACGCCGCTCGAATCCAGCGAGCCGAGGAAGAGGTCCGGCGCATGGGCTATGACTTCCACGTTTCCGCCGTCACCGTCGCCCCCGCCAACGGCGGCAGCTTGCCGCTGAAGGTGGAGATCGTCAACCGTGGCGTCGCGCCGTTCTATTACGACTGGCCTGTGGAATTCGGGCTGGTCGGAGCCGACGGCCGGCTAACGAAGACGTCCGCAGGTTCGGGAAAACTCACCGGCTTGCTGCCGGGCGGCGATCCCAGAATCTGGGACGAGGCGCTCGACGTGGATGGGGTTGCCCCCGGCAAGTATAAGCTCGTGATGCGAGTGCCCAACAAGCTCCCGGCCGGCCATCCCCTCCGCTTTGCCAACAAGACCCAGGATGCCGATGTACAGGGCTGGCTGACACTGCGCGAGATCCTTCTCAACAAGCCCTGATCAACCTCTTCACTAATGCCCCTTCTTCGCTCTGGATGAGGAAGATTTGAGTGGTCCACACGTCCGGCCACAAGGCCGGCATCAATGAACGGGCCGCCGATCGCCTAACAGCAGTGGACGGCGAGCACGTTATCAGTTCACCGGGAGATTTCGGAGTGGAACATTCTATGGCAGTGGGACTGCTGCAAATCTCCTCTTGAGCCGGAGCAGAGGACGTTCCAAGCCGTAGTAGGAGGCCAGGACAAGCACCAGGGTCAGGCTCAGTTCCACGGTTAACTCCTTCCAATAAGGCAAATGCCGCGACCCCGTTTCGAGAAAAATGGGCAGGTGCCATAAATAGAGGCTGTAGGAGATTTTGCCAGTCCACACGAGGCACCGGTTCGAAACGAGCCGGTTCAAAAGAGAGGCTGGTGAAACGAGCACACCCAGCACAGTGAGCATCCCCAGCAACGCTATCAGCGGGTAGCCGAGGCATGCATAGAGGCCGTAGTCCCAAGGGGCGCAGACCCCGAGCCAAAACAGGCCCGCCAGCGAAGCCGCAGCGCACCACCCCAGCACAAGGTCCGTCCCGGGACTGCGCCGCAGCAAGCCCGATTCGAGGGCGACGGCCAACGCACAACCCAGGAGCAGCGAATCCGCCTGCGTATCTGTGCCAAAGCTCAAGCGGTAGGCATCCTCATACCGGACAAACTGAAGGCACCGGTTCACTATCGCCGCGCACCACGCCAGGAGCAGCCAGTTCAAGAGCGAGGCGCGCGGAACGCCCCGCCGCAAGGCCCAAAGCAGGAGCAGCGGCCAAACCAGGTAGAATTGCTCCTCGATCGAGAGCGACCATGTGTGCCCGAGGAAATAGGGCCGGTCCGGTCCAAACGCGGAGACCCAATTCGAGACGTAGAGCAGGGCTATGCCCGCCTCCCGGACAGCCGATTTTACCGCTTCGGGGGGGCCGGTCAGCCAGCAGAACACCACGAACGCAAGCAGCATCAGGACCAGGGCCGGAATGAGCCTCAGGATTCGACGCAGGTAGAACCTCCCCACGCGGATTGCTTGAAACCGATCCCATTCCTCGACCAGCAAACTGGTGATCAGGAATCCGCTCAATGCGAAGAACATCTGGACCCCGACGTAACCCATTTGTGCGGATGCCAGCCGCGTATGGCATGCCACCACGGCAAGGATGGCGATTCCACGCAGCCCGTCCAGCCCCCGGCAATAGCCCAGCCGAAAACTGCCATCCGCTCCGCTTGCGACGACTGAAGCAGCCTCCACCGGCGCCGGGTTTCTGCCCCCGGGGCCTTCATCCGTTCGCGACGATTCCCGATGCACTCTCTAATCCTATCAGAACCAAGGCGCCTCAAATCTCACGCCAATCGAGCGAAGATAGAGAACCGCGGAATACAGGAAAGCCTTTTGTTTTCCGCGTATTCCCCAGGCTGCGCCGGAGGCTTCGCCGAGGCGAGCGCGTATTCCGCCGTTGCAGTTTCATGCGCCGACGGTAGCTCTGAACAAAGTGACAGGCTAGCGTTAAGTTGCAACTGACCCAAACCCAAGAGCGGAAGACCAGGGCAGCCACACTATTGCTCGCGTCCGATTCTGATGGGGCCTCCGAGCTCCCCGGTCCAAGCTGACTAAGACATCCGGGCATCTCCATTCGTGTGCGTTGAGGGATCTAAAGGCATTGCAACGCGCACGACCACCGCCCCCACACCATGCACCCTGCAACGTGGACAAGCGGGACGCTTTGCCCTCTGGAAACAGGTCGGCTCGTCAGTTTCAAGCGCTTGGCAGACAGTATTGGCAAAGGGCGGTTGTTGCCGGGGAGGCAGTTGCGGGTTGTTCGGTTACGAGGATCGGGACGTGGATTCTCCGCGCCAAGACACGCTGATGTGGCCGTGGCACGGGTTACGCTTAAGAGGAAATCGAAAAGTGATGGCGAACACCTTGCCATCAAAAAACGAAAGACACATTATGCATTTCTTAACCTCACCCGCTCTTACGCCGATTCTTGCCAGTGCCCTATACATTGGCGGCGGCGGCCTTGGCCTCGTTCTCTTGATCGTGGTTTTGGTTATACTGTTTCGTTAGATCAACGGCTGTAGTCTCCCGTGGGTTGCTGGAACACTCTCGCGGCCACGGTTGGCGGAGCATTAACAACACAACCAAAACGAAGCATTATGACAACACTCGAAGTCAAGGGCGATTGGAACATCACCAAAGGCAAGTTGAAACAGAAGTGGGCCGAGCTCACGGACGACGACCTTCAGTACCTCGAAGGCAAACACGAAGAACTGTATGGCCGGATTCAGAAGCGCACAGGAGAAACTCGTGAGGCGGTCGAAAAGGCCATCCACGAACTTTCGTCCTCCTGCTGCAAACAGGCGGCCAGCGCGCATGACCTCTAATTCATGCTCATGAGGATCCTCCTCGCACCGCTTGCGGCGATCTTATCAATTGCTTGCCTTTTAACCGGCTGTGAACCGCCAAAGGCCAAGGCTCCCTCCGGGAGTAGTGCCGGGCAGTCGACGCGAAACAACAGTTACAGTTTGCTCCACCAACTCCTGGTCGAGCAAGCGGATGTCAGCCTGCTGCGGTTCATCAAGCGCGAGCACGCCGATGTCAAGAGCCTAATCAAGCTGATTGCCGCCGATTCCGCGACTGGGGCCAAACTTTTGGAGGAATGCGCCAAGCACGATCCCTCGATCAGTTTGGACGACATCCGGCTTCCATCAGCGGAGGTAGCCACACGCGAAGCAATTGCTTCCAGCAAGAAGAAGGACTTATTGGGTCAAAGCGGCGACGAGTTTGAGTTGACTCTGCTTTTGACCCAGACCGAGGCGCTGAGTTATGCCTGGCACCTCGCAAAAGTCGCGAGCGAAAGCGACACTCAACCTGATCGTGCCCGCGCGCTGGAAGGCATAAGCAAGAATATGGAGAACCGTTACCACGAAGTGTTCGTGCTGTTGCTTTCGAAAACAAAAGAATCCGGGAGGGACCGGAGCGAGAAATGAGTGCGGCCCATCGATTGCCTGCTGGACGCTGAGGATCACCTCGAAGACCCTGGCGCGCACCGGCCTGTTGCGCGGAGTTCTCCTGGGATACCATTTCTGGACAGCTCCTTCGTGGAGGCAAATCGAGCCAGACCGTTAATGGACCAAAGTGGAGCAAATCATCGAAAAGACTGCCCGTGCCCGCGCCGAGCCGGAGGCGATCGAGCCTGGAGTCAATGTCCGTTGGCAGAGCCGGGGTTGCACCACAGGCGGTTCGCAACGGGGTCTTTGGCCTCTCTGGCCCATGCCGAGGAGGAAACGAACTGGGCGCTGCTGCTGAAGTCCAACACGACGCCGCCCCGCTTGTCGTGGCGCCGGCCCAGCCCCCCATCCACCGCCGGGTCCGGGTAGCTTGCCCCATCGTTGTAGTAGCTGGCGCCCGATGTGGTGGTCCCGTCCACCGTCTCCCACAACATGAAGCCGTCTTGGCGGAATTGGCCCTGCGCGTAGGTGCGGGGCGAGATTGCGTCGTAGCCGCAGATCGCCCCGTTTTCAATGTAAGTGGACATCTTCTGGGGCCGCTGGCGCCAAAGGGCGGTATTCGTGTTGTCTGTCGGACACCGATAAAGAGTCATGGTCTTGACGTACTGCCAGAGCGCCCCGCTTTCGTAAGCCAGTTGAGGGTTCGAGAGGTACGGCGCGCTCAACAGGTCCGGAGGCCCCCCGTTGACCTCCGTGTACAGCCAACCTGCGAGATTCCCCGACTGGCTATCGGTCCAATTCGGCCAGGGCAGCAGATCCCTGTTGTCGCTGGAGTACATCCGCGTCGCCAGCGTGAGTTCCTTTGTGTTATTCACGCACTGGATGCGCTGGGCCTTCGCCTTCGCGCTCGCCAGCGCGGGCAGGAGCATCGCCGCCAAAATCGCGATGATGGCGATAACCACCAGCAGTTCGATCAACGTGAACCCTGACCCGGGAAAAAGTCGACCTCCCGGCGGCGCCTCACGCTTCTGGAGGAGGTTGCGGCGGCCGCGATTTGAATTCATGAGAAGTGACGACACTACGCCTAGAGCCGATGGCAGCGATTGTCAAGACCGTTTTTCTCTTGCCGCACCAGCCCGCCAGCCTGGCAGGACCAGTGACAAAGTCCGTCGGAAGGTCCCGGGTAGCCCGTCTTGGAGTGCGGTGGCAAGCGAAGCGTGACACCGCTTTGGTTCGGGCAGCGTCTGGCGTGTCGGATGTCCCGCGCGGCCGAAATCCCGACTCGTCGGGACGCTTCGCTCTGCCGGCGCACTCCAGAATACCACTTTGTCGACCGCCCTGACCAGCCGGGTCAACATGATGATCCCTAAGGACGTCACCTCTTCGAGCCAACGCCGGAACACCGGCCTCACTTCTCGTTAAAGAAGCGCAGGTAGCAGACGCTGCTCGGCGCCAGGTTTAGATGAAGGACACACTGGGGGTCGGCCAACGCCTCATCGCGCGCCAGGCTGAACTCGTGACGCTCGTCGACCAGGTACTGCTGCAGGCGGACTTTGCCTGTCAGCGGAACATTCCGGACTGATACGGTCCACTGCGCTTGCGGGGTCTTGTGATTCGCCAGGAGCAGTCCGGCTTGCTGCTTGTCGTCGCTCAGCCCGGCGCAGACATAGATCGAAGGTGGCGCCGTAATGGAGACCCGGACGGGGGTTTTGGTCAGTTCGTTGAAGGCGCGGAACGCCCAGTAGGTTGAACTGGGCACGCCATATTCGTCGAACATCCCCCAATGGAGTGTATCGGCGCCGGCGCAAAAGTAATTGGCCACGTCCAGCGGCGTGTCCTGGAGTTGAATCAGCACTGCCGCCGCGAACGCGGCAGCCTCAGCGCCGCAGGTGCCCTGGAATTTGCCGCGAAGATTGCGAAACCCCTCGCGAGTGGCCGGTCTCAATTCGTTCCAACCGGCGTTGAGATAGTGCCACTCATTGAGGTGAATCTCCGTCCCCTGAAAGCCGAACTCGTCCAGCACCTTCCTTGCCGCCACTGCGCTGGCCGCCGGACCCGCCGGGTCCGACCCGTACCAGTGATACGAGAAGAAGTCCAGCGGCAGCTTCCGGGCTTGGCAGAACTTGAGAAACGGCCGCACCCAATCGCTGTCCACGCGCATGACGGCCGGCCCGCCAACCTTCAGCTTCGGGTCATGAGCCTTGATGGCGAGCGCCGCCGTCTGATAGAGCGCAAAGTACTCCTCCATCGTCCCCGTCCACATCTGGCCTTGCAGATCCGGCTCATTCCAGATTTCCCAGTACCGGATGTTGAAATGGAATCCGTTGGCCCAGCCCTCGTTGTAGTGGCGGATCAGGTGAACTCCGATCTCGGCCCACTTCTGGAAATCCTTGGGCGGATGCACGTAATAATGTGTCTTGTGTTCGATCCCGGTGCCCAGACGATAGACAATTTGCGACCCGTTCTTCACGATCGGAGCCAGGTAGTCGTCCGTCGGCGCAAAAACGTAATTCCGAGCATCGTCGACCTCGGCATGAAAGAGCGGAAAAACACAGGGGATATCCACAACGTTCGGACTCGGCCAACGGCAGTCGTGCAAACGGGTGTGCGGGAAGCCGGCTTCCGCATGGTAGGCGATCAGGTCATCGGTCTCCGCGCCTTGGCTGAACGGACCTCCATTCACGCCGTGCAGAGCCTTAATCCGCTTGCCCAGGGCAGACCCAAAGTCGATGCTTATAGTATCCTTTCCCGACGCCACGGCCTCCACGGTCTCGCGGCCGCTTGAAGCGGCACCAGGAGCCTCCTGACAGCACGCACTCCTCAAAACCAGCATGAACAACAGCAACGCGAGGGGTTTTTCGAAGCAGACATCAGACATGAACACACCCTCGCCACGGCGAGCGGGAGGTTCCTGAGCAACTCGTTGGGCGCTTTTCCGCGAAATCACGAATCCAGAGTGATCTTCCTGTAGCGCAAAGTCAAGCCGCGCAACCAGGACCGACCAACGCAGTCTGCTTTAGTCCTCTTTAACTTGAGTCAATCCGCTACCGCCGGTTTTTTCAACTAATCCTGGCCATTTAGAATGCCAGCGGGTAAAAGGAACGGATGGTCTTCTACGAATGAAAAGACGAAAAACAACGATGAAAACGTGGTCGCTGCCGTCGCTGCGGCCGAATCCTGGCCGTGCGGCGGGGCGGGCGTTGATCAAAGACGGCCGCAGGGGCGGGCGCTGCGGCGGCGCAAGCGGGCTCCTTTGTCTGGCATGCCTGTGGCTGGCCATGGCCGTCATGGTGAGAATGTCGGCGGCGGCCGAGGGCGGCGGGAGGGCCGCCTTCGCGGCCTCGAAATTCCTTGATAGCATCGGCATCGACTCCAGCTTTCCCGACCGTGGCCAGCTCATGGATAAGACCGTTGAAATGATAACATACGCGGGCTTTCGTTGGGTAAGAGGAGGCATCGAAGGGTTAACGATGAAGGGACCGACCACCCTGCAGACCTACCTGGATTTGCACCAAAAGACCGGGGTGCGATTTAGCTGGGGCTTGGTCAGCGGCGGGACCGATGTCAAGAGGCTCATTGAGACGGCCAAGCAATTGGCGGCGGCCGACGCCCTGCTGGCATTTGAGGGCAACAACGAGCCGAACAACTGGGGTGTCGCTTATCAGGGGGAAAAAGGCGGGGGGCGGTCTCCCTCGTGGTTGGCCGTCGCCAAGCTCCAGCGGGATTTGTACGATGCCGTCAAGAGCGACCCTGTCCTGAAGAAGTATCCCGTCTGGTCGATTAGCGAGAATGGCGCCGAGTCGGACAATGTCGGACTGCAATTCCTGACTATCCCTGGCGGCGCCGGCACGTTGATGCCGGATGGCACGAAGTACGCCGATTATGCCAATGTCCACAATTACATCTATCATCCGGGTTCGCCCGGCCTGGCGGACAACAAGACGTGGAACGCCGCCGAGCCCACCTCGGCCTGCAAGGTGGACGGGCTCTACGGCAACTACGGTTTGACCTGGGCGCACAAGTATCGCGGCTATTCCGAAGCCGAACTCGCCACGTTGCCGCGGGTGACCACGGAGACTGGGTGTCAAGTCGAGGGCGCCGTCACGGAGGAAATCCACGCCTTGAATCTCCTGAGCATGTATCTGGATCAGTTCAAACGAGGCTGGAGTCACACGTCGGTATACCTTCTGCGCGACCGCACGGATGAGGGGGGAAACCAGCAATTTGGATTCTACCGGCCTGACTACACCCCGCGCAAGGCCGCCCTCTATCTCCACAATCTGACCACAATCCTGGCGGATAAGGGGACGAGCCTGGAGCCGGGCAAACTCGATTACGCAATTCCCGATGAGCCGGCCACCGTTCACGACCTGCTCTTGCAGAACAGCGATGGCGCTTTCTGGTTGGTCGTTTGGGGCGAGCGGCTCAAAGGGACGGACCCGATTAAAGTCAATCTGGGAGGCCCTCATGCCTTGGTAAAGGTTTACGACCCGACGCTCGGCACGGACTCCGTCCAAACCCACACCGGCGTTAGCGTGCTTTCATTGACGATGGCCGATCATCCCTTGATCATTTCAATCCCGACCCCGTAAGAGGGTCGGGGGCGCTTGGACAAAGACCATTAGAACAGGAAGTTGGGGGTGCGGGTGATTCTGCCTCTGACGGCCGGCACGAGCTTGCGGGCTTCGAGGAAGCGAAAGCGAACGTCCGCCTTGACCGGTGTCATTGGAACTGATATACCCTGCGTCATGACGAAGCGAATCTCACGCCGCGGTTTTGTGAAATCTTCTTTGCTTGCCTCGGCCGCCATTCCGCTGTGTTTACGCGGACAAGACACTACCCAAGACAATGCGTCGGCGGACGTGCCGGCAATGCCGATGGGTCAGATCGCGGGCCAGAGCTTCAGCCGGCTGTTCATGGGTGGCAACCTCATCGCGGGCTGGTCGCACTCGCGCGACCTCTCCTACGTTTCCACGCTCATGCGCCGATACAACACGCCGGCCAAGATTCGGGAGACGCTCGAACTGGGCGAAAGCCAGGGCATCACGGCTATCAACACTTACGTGATGGATGACAACACACAGATTTTCGATCACTGGAAGGCGGGCGGAAAGCTCAAGTGGTTTGCCCAGGCGCGAATGGACGCGGGCGGGGGCTTCTCCCAGTTTCAAAAGGCCATCGATCAAGGGGCCACAGGCATCCATCTCAACGGGGATGCCTCCGAAGGGCTGATGAGCCAGGGCGCGTTCGACAAGGTCGGCGAGAGCGTCCAGTTCATCCACGCCCGGAAACGCATCGCCGGGGTCGGCGCCCACGACTTGCGAGTGCTCGTCGAGTGTGAGAAGGCCGGCGTCGATGCCGATTTTTACCAGAAGACGCTCCATTCGCTGGATTACTACACCTCGCCCCGGCCGGGCGAAACCGGCCCGCTCGGCGCCCATGACAATTCCTGGTGCCAGGACCCGCAGGCCGTCATTGACTTCATGGCCAAGGTCAAGAAGCCGTGGATTGCCTTCAAGATCCTCGCGGCGGGCGCGATTCACCCGCGTGCGGCCTTCCCGTTCGCCTTCAACTCCGGCGCGGACTTCGTCCTGGTCGGAATGTTCGATTGGCAGATCGTCGAGGACGCGAAGCTGGCCAAACGCGTCATCCACGTGGTCGCCGGCGCCAACTCGAAGCGCACCCGGCCTTGGTGCTGAAGTGCCCCGGACGACAGGTTTCTCACCGGCGGGTTCAGCCCTGGAGCAGTTCCGGATGACGTCGACTGACGAGGTCACGGTCCTGCGCCGGCAACTCCATCAGCCGGATCGGCTGATCCTGAGGGCGCGTGCCCTTCTGGTTGATTCGGTTCATGAGACTCCAGTTGCGGGCCGGGTGGCCGGACGAGGCGTCCGGCGGCTCTTGGGCCGGCAAATCATACCGCGTAAAATCGATGACCCGCTCCGGCCCGTTGTTCTTCCAGTCGCGCAGCAGGGCCAGCCGGAAGTCGCGGTTCATGAACCAGCGGATTTCCTGGTCAGCGTCCGAGCCGCCGATCCCGGTGCCCCGCTGAACAAAGCGGTAATCTACCGGGGCGTTGCTTTGGAAATGCCGGCGCCAAGCCAAGCCGAACTCGCCCTGGGTAACGCAGAGCGTCGCCGGCCAGCGACGCCGTATCTCCTGAAGCCAAAGCGTCAGGGAGTCGATGGCCCGCGGCATCAAACTCACCTCCCAACAGTTGGTGACCCACGCAAACCCGTTCAGTTTGAAACCCGAATCATAATGCACGGCGGTAGTCCCGATCATTTGCCGCAGTCCCTTCTCCGGCCCATGGGCAAAGAGCGTCTCAATGGGGCCAACGCCCATCCGGCTGTTAAAACCGCCGTCGAAGCCACGCCGCCGCGCCGCTAAAAAGTCCACTGTCCAGCCGTCCAGGTTGACGCAGTCAATGAAGTCGTCTTGATTTTGGGCTGGCTTGCAGAAGTGTTCGCGGCTCGGATAGTAGGGATACGAAGGCGAGCCGTCTCCATCACCGTTGTCGATGGCGTATTGGCTCCAGATATTGCCCTGTGCCACGTGAACGCCCTCGCTCGCGGAAAGGTAGCTTAAGTTCTCGGCCGCCAAAAACCCGGCGACCACGCTCTGCGGGCGGTAGCCGTCGCCCACCATATCCGAGACCAGCTTCAATGCCTCGCGCAGGTCGCGATTGACCTGCTCGCGCCGGTTGTACATGGGCGCAAAGTAGCCGCCGGGTATAAAGGTGACCTCGTCGCCATAGCGATGATGAAACTCCACAACCTGCTTGCGGATGGCCTGATAGTTGGGCCGCTGATCCTGCAGCGCCAGCCAGGAAAAGGCCCACGTCATCCGTCCTCCCGGAAAGCCCTGTTCGAAGCACTCGCGCAGCTTTTGCACGGCCCCAAGGGTGTGGATGGCCGCCTCATCTTCGCCCGCGTTGCGGTCACGGCTGACTTCGATCTGGTTGACGCGCACCACGGTGTTGAACGTCAGGAAACGGTTGCCCTCCAATGCGGGCAGCCCAGCCGTATCGGCCGGTCTGTCCGCCTCGGCTGCGAGCACCGGTCGAGAGAGGAGGGCGGCACCGCCTGCCATCAAGGCCGACCTCAGAAAGGAGCGTCGAGTGAAGTCCAGTCGGGATGGCATAAGACGCCAATTGCGAGTGGGTGGCATGTTGCCGCTACTTCAGTCCGATCTCCGCGGACGCGGTGGCCAGGCCCTCGGACTTGGCCGTCACGGTGATAATGCCGGTCTGTCCGCGCTTCGCCTTCACGATGACCAGGGCCAGGCCGTTGAAGGCCTTGCGTTCCTTCGAGGAAAAGGCCACGAGGTCCGTGGCGTCGCCGTTGTCGGTGGCGACGATCTCGCCGGGACCGGAAATCTCGAAGGTGATCGGGTTCCTGGAGCGCGGGACCATCAGGCCGTCCTTATCGGCAACGGTGAGCGTGACGAAAGAAAGGTCGTGGCCGTCGCCGGCGATGGCGGCACGGTCGGGCTTGAGGAACAACTGCGAGGCGGCCCCGGTGGTCTTTACGATGTCGGTAGCCCATTCCTTGCCCGCCTTGTAGGCGACGACCTTGAGTTCGCCTGGCGTGTAGGTTACGTCATCCCAGCGGATGCGGTATGCCGGCTGGCCGTTGATCTGTTGGTTGGCGGAGCCTTCGAATATCTTCTTCTTGCGGCCCAGCGACTTGCCGTTGAGGAAGAGCTCAGCCTCGTCGCCGGAGGTATACACGTGGACGGGCGTAACCTGACCGACGCGCTCGGGCCAGTTCCAGTGCGGCAGGATGTGGGCCATTGGGAAATCGGGACGCCACTGGGCCTGGTAGCTGTAGAAGCGGTCTTTGGGAAAGCCCGCGAGGTCGATGATGCCGAAGTAGGAGGAACGCGAGGGGTCGTTGGCGCCGCCCCAGGGAGTGGGTTCTCCGATGTAGTCAAAGCCGGTCCAGACGAACTCGCCGGCGACGGCGGCGCAGTGGTCCTGGCCGTAGAATTCGTGGTCGGGGGAAGTGGCCCAGCCCGGATAGTACAGGTCGTAGGAACTCATCTGGTGGCTCGCGTTATCCTGGCTGGCCGGCGGGGTGGCGCCCTGGGTGCCGCTTCGCCCGCCGCGTCCGGCGATCGAACCAAAGCCCGGTCCAACCACCGGGAAGAAATACTCGCCCCGAGAGGAGATGGTGGAAGCCGATTCCGTGCTGAAGAAAAACTGGGTGGGGTAACTCTGGTGGAAACGGATGTAGTTGTCGGGCTTGTAGTTGAAGCCCATGGCGTCGAGCAAGGTGCTGAAACCGTTCCGCGCGGACTCGGCGCCGTTGCAGGCGGCGGTGACGGGGCGTGTGGGGTCTTCGGAATGAACGATTGCGGCGAGTTCCTTGGCGATCGCAGAGTTGGCGCCTTGGCTCTGTTCGGCGATTTCATTGCCGACGCTCCAGGCGAAAACGCTCGGGTGGTTGCGATCCCGGCGGACAAGAGCGCGCTGATCCTGTTCATGCCAGATGTTGAAGAGGTTGGCGCCGCCGTAGTCGTTGGGGCGCTTGGTGCTGCCCCACGTGTCGAAGGATTCGTCCAGGACCATCACGCCATACCGGTCTGCCAGGTCGAGGAGTTCCGGCGTGGGGGGATTATGGCTGGTGCGGATCGCGTTGCAGCCCATGGCCTTGAGCAACTCAACCTGGCGCTGGAGCGCGCGGAAGTTGAATGCGGTGCCCAGGGCGCCCAGATCGTGGTGATCGCAGACGCCATTGAGTTTGACGTGCTCCCCGTTGACGAATAGGCCGGCGTTGGGGTCGTACCTGAAGGTGCGGATGCCGAAGGGCGTTTCGTAGGAATCAACCACCGCGCCGTTCTGGGTCACGGTGGTGATGGCCACGTAGCGATCCGGGGTCTTGGGGCTCCAGAGCCTGGGATTGGGCAGAGAGGTCTTGGCGTCAACCGAAGCGCTTTTCCCCGCGGCCACGGGAGTGTTTAGGCCCGGGATGGAGGCCACCGCCTCGCCGGTGCGCTGCCCGTTGGCATCCAGGCCGAAGATTTCCGTGGCCACGCTCACGTCCACGTCCGCCTTGGTGTTATTGTCGATCGTGACCTTCAGCGTCACGGCCGCGTTCCCGGCCGTGACCTCCGGCGTGGCGACGAATGTCCCCCACCGCGCTATGTGGACCGGCGCGGTCTTGGTCAGCCAGACGTTGCGGTAGATGCCCCCGCCGGGATACCACCGCGACGACGCCGGCGGATTGTCCAGGCGGATTGCCAGGACGTTGTCCGCGCCGATCTTGAGCCAGGGGGTCAGGTCCACGCGCCAGGAGGTGTAGCCATAGGGCCAGCCGCCCACGATCTGGCCGTTGCACCAGACCGTGGCGTAGGACATCGAGCCGTCGACATCGAGAAATATCTGTTTGCCGGCGTCGGCGGCGGGGATTGACAGGTGCTTGCGATACCAGGCGACGCCGAAGAACGGCAACCGCCCCATAGCGCCGTCCGAGCCGGCCTCGCCCGGCGGAATGAAGGCGCCGTCGACGCCGAAGTCGTGGGGCAAATCCAGCCGGCGCCAGTCAGCGTCGTTGAACGTGGGGCTGACGTAGCTGATGGCGCCGCCGAAGTTACCGTCGGGTTTGACGTACCGCTTGGCTGGGTCGGCGATAAAATCGTTGCCCGTCGGCAGGATGTAAGCGGCGATCCCGCTGGTTGGGACGGCACCCCTTCCGCGGGGATAGGCGAGATTATCGGCGATCCCGGCGGGGTCGCCCTTTGTGAACCGCCAGTCATCGTTAATCGAAATGCGTTCGCGCGGCGAATTGGGAAACACGGCGGCCATAACGACTCTCTCTTGCGGCACGACCATTGCGAGACCGGCTGCCAGCAGCAGCGAGGTGCGGCCGAAGGTGGACAGACTGAGGTTTGTGGGCTTCATGGTGGGGTTCTTTTAGACTTTACCGAGTGTTCGACCCTGCGCGGGTGAGAGGGATTTGTGAGAGGGTCATGGAAACGGATAGGATTCGCTCCTTCACCGCGCCGCTCGTCTGTGCGGTATGCGGTAAGGGAGAATAGGCGTTTCGGTCTCACCTGACACGGGCAAATCGTATCAAGACCGTCCGGTTCGTCAACTTTCAGTCGCCTATGCTGATGTTCAGGTCGGCGGCCGCTTTCAGGCGGCTGAGCAGGAACCCAAGTTCCTGCGGAGGTATAGTCAGTTTGCGGGCCAACAGTTCCTCAAGGATATGCGGCGGCAGCCTTCTGTTGACTTGGTCGAGGTCGTGCATCTGGGTTTCGTTGGGGCGCTGGCTGTTCGGTGCGGACACGAGATTGACCGATCGCCGCTTGCCTTTCGCGTTGATGAGAAGAAGTTCAGGCATAAAGTTAGTCAATCCGCCAATCTGCGCTGGATTTGGCGCAAAGGCAACAGCGGCCATCCCGCCTTTGACTCAGCACGGCGGTCGCGGGAGGCGAGGAAGCAGTTCTTCGCCGAGTTGTTCAAATAACGCGCGGGCCGGGTGAACCGCTACCTGCGTGCGGCGCCATGAGCCGCGAGATGGTTGTTATGCGCCTCTTGCGCGTGCGAGACCTGCCCTGGCGTCGGGCCTTGATGGGGCGCGCGGCTTGCCGCCACTTCCGCCTTCGATGGTGTTGCCTTGATTCCGCGTCTGCCGTTGAACGCGTGGTTCGGACCCTTGATAACCCGAACCGCCGAGCGGTCCTCGTATGTATTATGCACGTTGTTCCGGTCCACGTTCGATATAACCGTGTTATGCCGGAACACGCCCCCCTCCCAACGCCCGCCGCTGAAGCCCGAGCCGAAATAGCCGTTGCCGTAATTGATGCCGCCGTAGAAGCCGACTTGCGGGCCCCAATACCCTTCGTGCCAGACGTACCTGCCGCCGAGGAAGCCCCAATAGCCGGGCGTCCACAGAAGCCCCACGCTGGGAGGGACAACCCATTGACCCGGCACCCAGTAATAGCCGTAGTCGCCATACTGATAGTAGCCGGGCGTCCAAATATACCCGTCGCCAGGACAGAGGGGTTGGTCGAAGACGGCGATGGGCGGTGGCGCAATGGTGACCGAGAGCTGAATTCCCGCGAAGGCGCGCGCTCCGAAGAAGGCGGCCAGCACCAGAACCAAAAACGGCGTGAGTTTGTGTTTCATCGTTGAGTTCTCCTCCAGTTTTGTTCCGACTGATACTGTTAGATTTGCTCGGTGAAGCTGTGCGATTCAGGGAGAATTGCGTTCAGCATCATGTTCATCTGCCGGCAATTGTACGCCTTTGTCAGCGCGCGGCAAGCTGTTTTGCGCCCCATGGCCGTCACTCGAAACGAATCACGGTAAAGGAATGCGGCGGGAAAGTGTAGCGAGCGAGGCCCTCGGCACACTGGTGGCGCCACTGGCCGATGGCTGGCTTGATGTGCTCCGGGTCCTGCGCGGTGTTGACCTCGTCCAGGGACCCGGCCAGTTGCTGGACCAGCGCCGTGGGGTGTGAAGGGACGAACCCATCGAGGTGGATGTCGGCGGAGACGGGCTCGCCGCCGATGTTCACCGCCTGCAGCACGAGTGTCTTGTTGTCTTCGCTGCGCTTGGCGTTCACGCTCAGTTGGTCAGCGGCGCCCTGGACCTCGGCGGACACGAGCCACGGCTCGTAGTTCCGCGAGACCATCCGCGTCACGTAGCCGGGTGGCTGCAGCCAGACCTGGGACGGGTTGAGAAAGAGCAGGCCCTGGTCCCAATCATTGTCGTTTTGGCCGTCGGGCTGCAGGCAGTTTGCCGAGCACGCGACCGGGAGTTTGTCGCCGACGCGTTCGACCTGGTTGATGGCGCAAGCGTTGGCCAGGGCGCGCTTCAGAGCATGATTGCCCGCGTTGAACTCGAAAATGACCACCTTGTATTTCGCGCCGGGACTGAGCTTCCCCAGTTGCTCGATGAAACTCCGCTCCCCCGCGAGATTGCCCGGCTGCGGCGGTTCTTCCGTCCCGGCGTGGACATCGAACCATACCTCGCGGCCATGGTCGCGGGCCAGGTCGAGGATTCTCTTGTGAGCCGCCAGCGTCTTGACCGCCCCGCCGTCAAAGTTGAATGGGTCCTTGATGACCTTGTTATAGAAGAAATCGCCGACGACGGGGATGATTTCGGGGTCCCGGGCCCACAGGGCCTCGGCCATCGGTTTGAACTTTTGCCAGTAGTTCTCGTCCACCTGTTCCTCGTTGCCCAACTCGAGATACTTGAGGCGATACGGCTCCGGGTGTCCCGCCGCGACTCGCCGCCGGCCCCAGTCGCTGTCGGCCGGACCATTGACATATTCAATGAAATCGGCCATGTCCCGCGGGCTTTCGCCCATGTTGAACGCGGGGATGGAGCGGAAACCCGCGGCGCCGCAGAAGTCGAGGAAGTCGAGGATGCCCCAGCCGTTTGAGGACTGGGGATACCACGTTCCCTGGCAGGGCGGCCGTTGGTCGCGCGGACCGATCATGTTCTTCCAACGATATTGCGGGTGATTGACCATCGAGCCGCCATAGCGCAGCACGGTGACGCCCTCGTCGATGAGCGCCTCGGCGATGTCCTTGCGCACGGGCAACCCTTTGAATCGTCCCCATTCTCCGGGCTGGAGGAATACGTAACCGAGCGCAACAGAACCGGGTTGCTTCAGTGTCACGGCAAATCGACCGGCCTTGTCGGTTTGGGTCGGCGTAAGGGTGAAGTCCAATCGTTGCCAATCATTGCTCGTCACCGCCAGATGCGACGCGGCATAAACCGTCGCGCCGTCACGCCTCTCCAGCGCGACAAATAATTCCACCGGCTGCTCCGCCCGCGCCCACAGACAGCCCTCGTACGGTTTGCCGGCAATGAAGGACATGCCCCAACGGTTAAGACCCTGGTTTTCAACGCCGATTTCCCCTGCCCCGCCGACCAAGGTGATTCGCTGGCTTTGGTTGCCAAGGAAGGGGTGGCCGCTATCCAGCCGCCATTGGCCGATGGCCTGCCCGCGCCGCACCGGGCGCCACATCCGGCTGACGGCGTCGCTTTGGCCCCCTTTCGGTTTGAAGGACAGCGCCGTCTTTGTCCCCGCCGCTGATTGGACCCACAGATTGCGGTACCGCGCCTCGCGCGCCCAAGGCCGCAGACCTACCGCGCCGGAGTTGAGTGGATGCTCCCGGTCCTCATATTGGATGACGCTCTTTCCGTTCACCAGGACCTCGATGGTCTTTTCCGTCATTTTGACCTCCAGCGGTATCCACTGGCCCAACGGCGCCTGGCATGGGACATCACGGATCAACTCAAAATTGTGACGGTGCCGGCCAAGCCGGAGGATGTTCGCCTGGGCGTCCAGAGAGACCTCATAACCGTCGAAATTGTCCGCGCCCTTGCCCGGCGCGCTGACTTTCACGATCAAACCGGCATTGCCGGCGCCGCGGTCGGATAGAAAGACGTCGACGCCGGCCTCGCCGCTCGCAAAGGGCGGATAGTCGCTCACCAGCTTCGGGCCTTCGCCACCGTCAGCCCAGAGCGCGTCGCCCTTGATCTTCCATTCTCCGCCGTAGCTCTTGAAGCCCTCGATCTGCAGGCTCTCGGACGGCTCCTGAAAGCTTTCGCCGAAAATCATCTGGCTGTAGAGGCCGCCATAGATTTCGTGGTTGACGTCCTCGATGCACGCGCCTGTCAAGTAACGCGATACAGCGTGAAGCGTTTGGTTCGCGCGGACCGTGATGGCGGCTTCCCGCGCCCGGCCGACCGCGGGCAACGGCTCGGCCTTGTCCGCCGCCTCCGCCATCCAAACCCTCATCTCGCCCGCCTGCCGGTTGGCGTTCGCATAATAGGGGATGGCGGTGAACCGGACCTTCGTCACGCCGGGCACGGAGGCGGATGAAGCGTAAAGGGCATCAGGCCATGCCTCTTGGGTCAGCGCCAGGGCAGGACCGTCGATGACCGTGGCGCCGCCGAGCAAGTCCGGGCGGTATTGCGCGTCAAGCGGCGCTTCGGGCGGGATGACGATATTTCGCACATGGCCGCCGTTGTCCACCGCCTCCAGGCAATAGACCAATGGGCCGCGCTCGATGGCCATGCGCCCGATGTCCGCTTCGACTTTCGGGTTGGCCTGGACGCGCCGGGCGGGCATGGGCAGAGAAAGCTCGATGACGTCGCCGCGCCGCCACGTTCGTTGAAGGCGCGCGTAGCCGCGGACCTTCTCGAAGGCGGCCAGGGGGCTGCCGTTGACTTGCAGCCGCGGCTCGCGGCACCAGCCTGGAAGCCGCACGTTGATGGCAAAATCCGCCTCGCGCTCCGGCTCGACGGCGAACTTAACGTCTCCGTCCCACGGATAACGGGTCGTTTGGCGAAGACTGAGCGGCACGCCGTTCACGGTCAGTTTGGCGAGCGAGCCGATGAATTGATTCACGAAGACGGCGCCCGGTTCCTGCGCATAGATGCAGCCCGGCAGAGCGCCCATTATTTTGAGGAACATAGGCGGACAGCACGGACATCCGTGCCAGGCCCAACGCGTTCGCTTCTCGTCCGCTTCAAGCGGGTTCTCGTAGAAGTAGGCGTCTCCTTTGAGCGACACGCCGCTCAGAATTCCGTTAAAGAGGGCGCGTTCGAGTTCGTCGGCGTAGCGCGCATCGGCGAAAGCGAGGTTCATATTCTGGTGAAAGAAGCCCGCGCCCACGGCGGCGCAGGTTTCAAGGTAGCCGTTGTTGGGCAGGGCGTAATCGGGGCCGAATCCTTCGTAGCCGGCCACGGCGCCCAGCCCGCCCGTGATGTACATACGGCGCAGAACCATGTTGTCCCAGAGGCGCCGGGCGGCGGTGAAGTAGTCTTCGCGGCCATTGACATTGGCGGCGGCCACGAGACCGGCGCAGAGCAGTGTGGCCCGCACCGCGTGGCCTTCGATAGTTTGCTGTCGCAACACGGGTTGGTCATCCTGGCCATAGGGACCGTAGCTGGCGCGGCCTTCGTGGTTGCCTCGGTTCTCGATCCAGAACTCGGCGAGTGCGAGGTATCGCTGTTCGTCCACCGGCACTGGCATCCGGGACTTGAGCTGGGGCATTTCACGGAACAGGAGATAGAGCTTCACCAGCGCCTCTTCTCCAAGCGAGTGGCCCGGCACGACGTTCTTTTTCGGGGACGGCCCCATCACGTCGGCCATGTGGTTGGCCAGCCGGGCGGCTGTCTCGAGCAGGCGGGTCCGGCCGGTGGCGCGGTAATAGTGGACGGCCGCCTCAATCATGGCGCTGGCGTTATAGACATCGTGCTGCCACTGGTCGTTGCCACCGTTCAGGCCCCACCGGTGCAGCGGCTCTTTCAACTGCGTGTACGTGTTCAGATAGCCGTCGGGGTCCTTGGCCGCCGCGGCGGCGATGCGCTCGATGTATCCATCCAGGCGGGCCTCCAACGCCGGGTCGGGCTTCGACGCCAGGAAATCGGCGCACCCCCGTATCATCTCGTAGATCAGCCCGTCATACCAGGGCGGGCCGCCATGGTCCCCGCCCGCACCGTCGCGAATCTTGTCGAAGTTGGCCAGGGCGCCGTCTTTCTCAAACTTCGCAAGACAGTCGGGAATGGTGATTTCGCGCCAGACCGTCAGCTTGGGCGACCAGAAGTCGTCTTCAATGAGGACCTGCTGAACTGGGACTGGCGTGAGCAGATGAGGCGCGGCGCTCTGGGCGAAGGCCGGAAAGGCGAGCAGGGTCAGCAAGGCGACGGTGTTAAGGGCGGATGTTTCACAAGTTCCCCGGCGGCAGCCGGCGGCGATTCGGGTCAAGCGTCTTGTCATAGAATTACTCTCCGTAGGTGTGCCGGGCAATGATCTGGTCCTGATAGACCTCGTCCAGCTCGCAAAAGTAGCCGCTCCAGCCCCAAACGCGCACCACGAGGTTCCTGTGCCGTTCCGGGTGGCGCTTGGCATCCTTGAGCGTCCGCACGTTCAGTGTGTTGATCTGAAGCTGCTGGCAGCCGACATGCGCGAACAGCCGGATTAGCAGCGCGACCTTGCGCACCGCCTCCGGGTTTCGGAAGACCGTGTCCGAGAGTTCCATGGTCAACGGGCCGCCGTTGCACACGCGGCGATAATCGAGTTTGGCGTAGCTCTGCAACACGCTAAGCGGGCCGCGCACTTTCACGCCCTGGGAAGGCGCGAGGCTGGTGCTGAAAAGCTTGCCGGCCTTGCGGCCATCGGCCGTCGCGCCGACGGTGGGCTCGACCATGCCCTGGTGCCCGCGCGCCAGCCACACGTGGTACATTGCGGAGCCGCTGCCCGGGCGGACGATGCCGCCGCGTCCATTGTCCGGGACGGCCTCGCACGCGCCGGCGAAGAGGTCGAAGAGCTTCACCAGCATCGAGTCGGCGCCGTCGTCGTTGTTGCCCACTTTGGGGGCATCCTCGGCCAGCCGGCGGCGGAGAGGTTCGTCCTGTTCGTAGTCCGCGGCCAGCGCGTCGAGGAGCCGCTGGGCGGGGACGCTCTTCTCGTCGAATACGAACTTCTTGACGGACGCCAGCGCATCGGCGGCATTGGAGGAGCAGGCGCCGTGGATTCCGAAGTTGTTGTACTTGAGGCCGTGAGAGAGGTCGCGGCCTCGTTCCAGGCAGCCGTTCATCAGCGCGCTGTAGTAAGGCGCGGGCGGCAGGAGCAGGCCGGCGTAGCTGGCGACGAGCCGGGCCACCTGCGCTCGCATGTTGGCATCGACGCGCCCGAGGATGCCCGCGAAGGAATCCCCCGCGGCCAAGCCTTCCCGCAACGCGGTGTCCACCGCGGCGGGCATTGAGACGGCGCCGATATTCACCACTTCCATGCCGCGTCCCGGGATGCAGAACTCCCAGCAAGCCGCCACGGTATAATCTCGAGCGTCTTCAGGTTCGTAGCCGTGGGCGATCAATCCGGCGATGACCACGTCGTCGTTGGAGTATTGCGGGAATCCGAGGCCGATTTCGGTCAACCGCGCGGCCAACTCAAGCAAGTCCATGCCGGTTTCTTTGGTCACGCGCAAGTTGATCTTGGGATCAATCATCCCCACGCCCCGCGCCACCCTGAGCGCCATGCGGGTGAGGGGATTGACGGCCGGCGTGTTGCCCCGTGTCACGCCGCCGAGCATGAGGGACTGGCCGTTATCGCCCTGCTGGATGCCGGGATAGAGTTCGCTGTCTTTGTTGAGCGAAAGGAAGAATTCGGCGAGCAGTTGCTCGGCGCCGGGCGCGTCCAGGCGGCCCGCCGCCAGGTCGGCCTCCAGGTAGGGCCACATATACTGATCGAAACGGCCCAGCCCGCAGTGGTAATGACCGCTCATCCAGAGCGCCGCATGGCAGAACCGCAGCGCTTGAAGCGCCTCGTGGAACGTGCGCGGCCGGCGTGCCGGGACCTGGCGCAGCATTTGCGCGACGTCCAGCCGTCCGAGGCGAAGCGCCTCGGCCGCATAACGGCCCGCCAGGTCGAGCACGGCGTCGATTGTCTCCACGGCGCAGTCCAGGAACTCCACCGCCTCGGGGTCATTTTTCATCCGCGCGCGCGCGGCGAGGGCCGCGTGACGCCGCCCGGCCAACCCTTGTTCGAGCACCATGCCCCAATCGGCGCAGATGTTGCTGATCGGCCCGAGTTCGTGCAGACGTCTGCCGGAGGTCAGCACCCGGGTTTGCTCCTCGGAATAAATCCGCGGAAGCCGCGTGGTCGTCTGTATGAAGACAATCCGTTCATCGGGCAGGATGACAACGTCTTGCGCCTCGCAAACGCGGCGCGTCAGCCGGGCGGCCCGCCGCGGCCACGAAAGGCGCTCCGCCTCGCACTCGGCCAGCAGCGTCGTCACCTCCGGAGACACGCGAAAGCGCCTGTAATCGCCATCCCGGAGCGATTGCTTCATGCGCGCCAGGCGCGGTTCCAGCTCGAAGCAGGCGGCCGGTGCGGCCGCACCGAGCCTCGGCAAGGGCGCCACTGCCGGAGGAGCCGCGTCGCGCCTGGGACTCGTTGCCGTCAAGTTGTTGGTTGTTGCGATCATAAGATTCGGACCTCAACGCCCGCGGCCTCGAAAGGGGCCGTATTGCACTCCACGGGCCGTGATTCGTCAAAGGTAGGTTGGAAGGCCAGGCCGCAGGCGGCGTATTTCGCGCCCGCGGCGCGGTTATAGGGCAGCAAATCAACCCGTTGCAGGCCGGGGATTCCGGCGATCAAACCCGCAATGCCGGAGAGGTTCGCGTCGGTATCCGTCACGCCGGGAATGAGCGGCACGCGAATCACAAACGGTACGCCCAGGCCGCCCAAAAGCCGGAGGTTCCGCAGGATACGCGCGTTGTCCGTCCCCGTGTGGCGCCGGTGCTGGTCCGGGTCCGCCAGTTTCAAATCGAAAAAGACGAGGCTGCACTTGCGGGCGACGAGGCTAAAGCCCGCTTCCCCCGCGTGGGCCGAGGTTTCGAGCACGACGTCGAGGTTGTCCAACTGGTCTGTCACTTCCGCGACGAATTCGGCCTGGGCCAGCGGTTCGCCGCCGGAGAAGGTCACACCGCCTTCGCCGGTGCGCAGCAGGTCGGCCTGGCTGTTGATGCGCGCGGCCAGTTCCGCCGAGGAAAAGACCTGGCCCGCCACGCGGTCGCCAGCCGCCCCGCGGAGGACCTGCGGCCGCGGTGACCAGCCTTCGGGATTGTGGCACCAGGAACACCTCAAGGGACACCCCTTCAGGAAAACGGTGACACGAACGCCGGGTCCGTCGTGGACTGCGAATTCCTTGATGTCGAATATGACGCCTGTCAACATGAGTCAAAGGGCATCGCCCGCTACTGGCGCAGCCATTTCTTCCAGTTCTGCTCGAATTCGTCGACGTTCTGCTTCGTCACCGGCGGCAGCGGGGAGTAGTCCAGGACCCGATCCGGGTCTTTGCCCAAGACGACCTTGTCGGCGAGCAACTCGACCGAGCGCCAGCCCCACTTGTAGGTCTGCTGGGCAAAGAGGTTCTGCACGACCCCCTTGCGGACGTAAGGCAGCTCCGCTGGCAGGGCGTCCATCGCCACGATCTTGACTTTGCCCGGCTCCCACTTGAGCAAGGCGTCGGTGAAGAGGCTCCATGAGCCGACCATCGCCCAGCCGTCGATGTCCGGGTTGGCGGTCTGCACCTCCTCGATTTTTGCCGCGGCGTCCTGCGGGACCTCCTTGCTGTAATACACCCCGCGGATTGTGATGTTGGGGTACTTCTTCGCCTCCTCGAGGGCGCCCTGGACGCGGTTTTGGATATTGCGGGCGTTTTGGTTGCCGCCGGGAATGGCGACGACGTGCTTGCCGGGGCCGAGGACGGCGGCCAGCTCCCGCATGATCGTGCGCCCGCTCTCGATGTCGTCCGTGCCGTGATAGCAGAAGCGTTTGCTGGCGGGGGCGTCGCTGTCAAAGCACATCACGGCCACGCCTTGCTCGACCGCTCGGTCGATTGCGGGCGTAAGCGTTCCCGCTTCGGTGCAGCTCACACTGATGCCGTCCACGCCTTGCAGGACCAACTGTTCCAGAAACTCAACCTGTTTCTGGGCGTCGTCCTCGTTCGGCGCGCGCCACAGGACGCTGATCTTCACGCCGAGCTTCCTGCCCAGCTCCACCGCGGCGTCCTCCGCGCCCACGCGGGCGGCCTGGAATACCGGGTTGGACTGGCTCTTGGCTACAAGGGCGAAGACGTAGGCGGACTTCGGGGATTTCTTTGCCGGCCCCGGCGCGCTGGATTGCGCGGCCTCTTTTCCGCAGCCGACGGAGAGGAGGCCGGCCAAGCCGACGAGACCGACGAGTTGAAGGAGATGGTGAGTTTTCATAAATCGGGGGCATCATCCTGCCGCGAATCCTTCAGCGATTGCGCGGCTCGGGCGAGCCGTGTTTCGCGGAGGACGCCGCACACGCGGTCCAGCAGCACAGCCAGCACGATCACCCCGCCGATGATGATCTGGCTGTAGTTCTGATCGATGTTGAGGATGACAATGCCGTTGTTGATGATCTGGATCGTCAGCGCGCCGAGCAACGCGCCCAGGGCGGTGCCGCGTCCGCCTGCCAGGCTCGCGCCGCCGACCACTGCCGCGGCGATCACATCCAGCTCGTAGCCTTTGCCCGCGTCCGAGGAGGCGGAGCCATAGTAGCCCAGCATGATCATCGCCGCGATGCCGGCAGTCAGCCCGCCGAAGGCATAGACCTTGAGTTTGATCCTGCTCACGGGCAGGCCGCTGAACAGGGATGCCTGCTCGTTGCCGCCGACGGCGAAGATGTATCGCCCCGTCACGGCCCGCCGGAGGAACCACGCCGCCGCCAACGTCACGCCGATCATAATGGCGAGAGGCACGGGATACAGGTCGGCGCCGCCCCAGGCGACTTTGCGGCGAATCAACCCGTCGGTGAACTCCGCGGGGAAAGAGGTGAAGGCCTGGGCCTTGGTCATGACGAACGCCAGGCCGCGATAAATGGCCATCGTGCCGAGCGTGACGACGAAGGGATGCACGCGCAACCAAACCACTCCCATGCCGTTCAGCAGTCCGCAGAGAGTCCCCACGCCCACGCAGAGCAGGATCGCCGCCGGCACCACCCAAAGCGGCGAGGCGCCTGCCCCTGCCCCACGCGGGCCGAAATGGTTCAGGAACATCGCGCCGCACACCGCCGCGAGGCAGTAGATCGAACCGACCGAGAGATCGATTCCGCCCGTGATGACGACGAACGTGGCGCCCACGGCCATGATTGCGAAGAAAGACGTGTTCTTCGCAAGCTTGTCGAGATTGTCGGCCCGAAGGAATTTGTTGACCGCCCGCGTTTCGCCGGTGCTCCGGTCGCGCACCTGGAGAGACCCGCCAAAGATGGAGAGCATCAAGCCCAGGGCCAGCACCACTCCCAGCAGCCCCGTCTCCTGGAACCGCAGACGGCGGCGCTTGGGCGCCGGCGCCGGCCCGGGCGTTTTGCCCGGGGCCTCGCGGAGCGAAGTTTGACAGTCAGATTGCACGAGATGGCTCACACGGCGGCAGATTCCCCGGGGCGCGCCGGACGGCGGATGCCGCTCCGCCCCGCCATAAGTTGCATTACGTTTTCTTGCGTCGCCTCAGCGCGGGGCAGCGCGCCGGCCACACGGCCGGCGCGCATTGTAATCACGCGTGTGCTCAGGTTCAAGACCTCCGGCAGCTCGGAGGAGATCATTAGAATCGCGTGCCCCGCCGAGGCCAGGTCGTCAATGAGCCGGTGGATTTCGGCCTTTGCGCCGACATCCACCCCGCGCGTCGGCTCGTCCAGGATGAGGATGCAACACTTGCGCGCGAGGCAGCGTGCCAGGATGACCTTCTGCTGGTTGCCGCCGGACAGTGTTAGGGCGGGCGCTTCCGGGGACGGCGCGCGCACCCGCAGCCGGCTGAAAAACCTCGCCACCCATTCGCGCTCGATGGGGAGCCGGATGAAATCCCAAAGCCGGAGACACTCAGCCTTGCGCGGGCAGAACGGGCAATGAACCAGGCGGCCAAAGAAACCTCGCCCTCCCGGACAGTGCAGCGAGGCGAGGGTCACATTCTCCCCGCAGGCCATCTCGGGCACCAAGCCCTGGCGCTTCCTGTCCTCGCCCACCAGACCGATGCCCAGCGACATAGCCTGGCGCGGGTGCCGGATGCGAACGGGGCGATCCTCGACGAACACCCGGCCCGTGACCGACCGATCGAGGCCGAAGATGCCCAGCGCCACTTCGCTGCGCCCGGAGCCGGCCAATCCGGCCATTCCCAACACCTCGCCCGCCCGGATTCGGAAGCTGACGTCGCGGAACTTCCCCGGGGACGAGAGACCCTCCACACGGAGACGCTCCCGCCCAACGTCGCGGGTCGCGTGGGCCGGGAAATACCTCGCCAAGGGACGGCCGATCATCATGCGGACCAGGTCGTCGTGGTTCGTTTGCGAAAGCGGCATGGTGGCGATGTGCCCGCCGTCGCGGAGCACCGTTACCGTGTCGCACACGCGGAAGATTTCATCCATGCGATGCGACACATAGAGGATGGTGGCGGCGCGCTCACGGAGTTGCGAGATAAGTCCCTCCAGCCGCCTCGCTTCGGAAAGCGACAAGGAACTCGTCGGCTCGTCCATGACCAGGATACGCGCGCCGGTGGCAAGAGCGGCGGCGATTTGGACCAGTTGGGTTTGCGCCGTCGGGAGGATGCCCAGTTCGTCCCGCGGGTCACAATCGGCGCCGACTTCGCGCAGAAACCTCGATGCCCGCGCCGTCATTTCGCCGCCATCGACCGCCAGTCCGCGGCGGGGCAGCGAGAAGAGGCAGAGGTTCTCGGCCACGCTCAGGTTCGGACAGAGGGCCAACTCCTGGTGGACGATGCCCACGCCGGCGAGTCTCGCCTCGATCGGCGAGCGAAGACGGCGCGGCGCGCCATCGATCTCGATGTGGCCCCCGTCCGGGCAATGGATGCCCGCCAGAATTTTGCCCAGGGTGCTCTTGCCCGCCCCGTTTTCACCCATCAGCGCGTGGCAGGAGCCGGCGCTGACGTCGAAGCTCACGCCGCGCAGCGCGACAACCCCGGGGAAGCGTTTCTCGATTTCTCGGAACGCAACCGCGGGACGGCTTCGATCGGGCGCTGCCGGCATGAGGGCGCCGGACCGGCGCAACGGTTCAAAGTCCATTGGGCGCCGGAGTCCTTATCTGTGCGCCGGCCCGGTAGCCAGGGGCGCGGTGCAATGGTTCGTGGCCCATTGGATGTCCCGGTCCACCGGCGAAGTTCCGGGATAGACGCCGTGCTCCTGCTGGGTGACTGGGACGCAGGTCGTGCCCTGCACCCATTTGTGGATTTCGGAGTGGCCGTCGGCGAAGCTGAAGCCGCACGCGCGGTTGTGATAGCTGGCAGGCAGGTCGTTGCCCCACTCGTTGGGCGTTTCCGGGTCTATAATCAGCCAGCCGTCGTTGATGCTGTCCGGGTGCTCGTCCACGAACACGAAGAGGCCGGGGGGCGTCGGCTGGATGATGTCGGAGATTCTGTTGTAGGCGCAGAACTGGGGATACCAGGTTTGCCCGGGAGAAACGCCGTAGGCGCCGCCCTCGATGTAGGCGTTCATCGAGATGCTGCGCAACCGCGGCAGCATCGCGCCGCCCTCGCTGCAAAGGTACCTGTCGGCCGGACATTTGTAGATTGCGGGGTTTCTCGTGTACGGCCCGAGCAACCCGTCGTTGATCATCGAGAGATTCGTATTGACGGTGTTGTTGGGGACGAAGTCTTCCCAGCCCAACACCCAATTATCCTGGGGTGTAGTGTCGTTGCCCTCGACATTCCGGCACAGTCTGCCGTTGTTGTCGTCCGAGTACATGAACCAGGCGAGGGTCAGTTGCTTGGTGTTGCTGAGGCACATGATGCCCTGGGCCTTGGTTTTGGATTTGCTCAAGGCGGGCAGGAGCATAGAGGCAAGGATGGCGATGATGGCGATCACGACCAGCAGTTCGATCAGGGTGAAGCCGGTCCGCTCCCCGCGCCCGCGGAGCCGCTGGCGCGCCTGAAATCCGCTCTGGTTCTCTTTCATAGGCTTGATTGATCGGTTGATGGACTGTGCGGCGCCAATTGTAGGCGCATTTCGCCAACGGTCCATGAGCTTTTGCTGCCGAGGTTTTGAGTTTCCTTGTCTCTCAGGCAGACTCGCCGGCCCTTGGCGCGCGATGCGATTTTTGAGATTCTTTTCGCGCTGTTTTCGCTGGCGTTGCCGGGGAGATTTGCGTAACCAAAGAGGCATGAACAGCCCACCGCGCGTTGCCTTGATCATCGAAACATCGGTCATCTACGGCCGCCGGATTCTTAACGGCATCGCCCGTTACCTGCGCTCGCACCACCGCTGGTCTGTCTTTCTGGAGCAACACGAACTCGGCGCACCCCCGCCGGCATGGCTCTCATCAAGCAAATGGGATGGAATCCTCAGCCGCCCCACGGACCCGGAAATGGCGCGGCTTTTCAGGCGAATGCGCGTGCCGGTAGTGGACTTGAACGACTTGCACGAGGACCTGGGGCTGGCTTGGGTCGGTTCGGATCACGCGGGCATCGGGCGGCTGGGCGCCTCTCATTTGCTGGAGCGCGGCCATCGCTACTTCGCTTTCGCCGGCTTTACCGGCGAGCTTTGGGCGGCCCAACGCCGGGACGGCTTCCGCGCCGCGGTCGAGCAAGGGGGTTTTCCGGTTTCCGTGTATGAATCGCCGTGGCGCGGAGCGAACACTCCGCGCTGGGACAAGGACATGGAGGACATCGCGCGCTGGCTTGAAGGCTTGCCCCAGCCGCTTGCACTGATGACCTGCAACGACGTGCGCGGCCTGCACGTGCTGGACGCCTGCGCCCGCCTGGGCGCGCTCGTGCCGGAGCAGGTCGCCGTCGTCGGGGTGGACAATGAAGAAATCCTCTGCGAGCTGTGTACTCCCCCGCTCTCGAGCGTCGAGCCGGAGGCCGAACGCATCGGCTACGCCGCGGCGGAGCTGCTGGACGCCATGATGGCGGGCCATTCGCCCCGGCCCAAACGGCTCTCGATCGAACCCGTCCGGGTCGTGGTGAGGCGGTCGAGCGAGGCGCTGGCCATCGAAGACCCCGTAGTGGCGACGGCCATGCGCTTCATCCACGAGCAAGCCGTCTTTGGCTGCGACGTGAGCGACGTGCTGCGCCACGTGCGCGCCTCCCGCAGTTGCCTGGAGCGGCGGTTCCGGCAGCACTTGAAATGCTCGCCCCAGGCGGAGATTCGCGCCGTGCAGTTGGGCCGCGTCAAACAATTGTTGACCGAGACCGACTTTACTTTGGAACGGATCTCCGAGCTTTCCGGGTTCGAGCACCCGGAATACATGAGCGTGGTCTTCAAGCGCGTCTATGGCGTCACCCCCGGGCAATATCGGCGGCAACATGGCTCCGCTCCGCGGGCGACGAGCACGGAATAGGTCGTGCCTGAACAGCCCGCGGGTCAGCGGCTGAATTCAACCTCCACCATCGCAACAGCGGAAGGGGGGAGTATGAGCACGGGCGAGGCGCCGCCGTGATGCGTTGTCTCTTCGGACCGCGCCTCATAGGAGGACGCGCCGATGCTCGCGGGAACAAGATACCGGGTTCGGACTCTTCCGACGCCGCGGCCCCCCTCGATTACCAGCTCCACTGTTTCCCTTTCCAGGGCGCTGGCATTGGCCAGCGTCGTGTAAAGGTGCTTGCCATCCGGGCTGAGCGAGGAGCAGACGTCCACTCCCTCGACAGGGCCGGTCTTGACCAGCCGGTTGCCGTGATGCGCCCGGAACAGGGAGAACACCTGCCCAACGGCGGTCAGCCTGGCCGAGAAGGGCTCCACCGTGACGGCCCCCTCGTTGATCGGTTGAAAGTAGGCCGCCATCGCGATGCCCAGGGACTCCGCTTCGCGGCAGAACATGTTGAGCGCGTGGGCCGTGTATGTCCCGTCGATGGCGTTGACGCGCCACTCGTGGGTGAAAGGCTGAACAAACCATGTATGCCAGACGTTCCACTCGTCAAAGGCGATGCCGATGCTCTTGCCGGGAGAGCTGGCGCTCACAATGGCCCGCCGGACGTCATCCAGTGACTGGCGCAACCCGGAACCGGCGTACCCGGCCAGCCGCGCATATTCCGGGGCGCGGGGCACGGCTTCGTGCGCATCCCCTTCCGGGGCGTAATTGTGGTCGGAGATAAGATCGAACCAATTCCCCGCGTGGCTCACCACGGTCTTGTCCCACTCCGGGCCGCCGCCGCAAGCAATCAGGGTGATCGAGGGATCGGCGTCCTTCATCGCCTTGGCGTATTCGGGAATCCGCTTGGCATAGGCCGCCGCATCGGATGAGGCCGGCCCCATCCACGGCCCCCAGATTTCATTGCCCAACGACCAGAACCGGACCCTGTAAGGCTCCGCGCGGCCGCGCCCGGCCCGCGTCTTGCCCCAACGGGTCTCGGCGGAGCCATTGCAATACTCCACCCAAGCCGCGGCGTCCGCGGGCGGCGCCACGGCCGGATTGAGGTTGATGGTGATGCTCGGCTCAGCGCCGATCTCCCGGCAGAGGCGCATGAACTCATCGATGCCCACGTCCTGAAAGTCGTAGTTGTCGGTGAACGGCAGGGTTTCGGTATCGATGGCGCTCACGGGCGGGCGCTCGTCCGGCGGCAGCAAGCCATCCTGCCAGTGGTAATCCGCCGTGAAATTCCCTCCCGGCCAGCGCAGCACCGGAACGGACAACCGCTTCAATTGCTCGATTACGTCCCTCCTCATCCCGTAAAAGTGATCCGCCGGCAGCAATGACGCCGCCCCCAACCACAACCGTCCCGGACCCTCGAAGGTCATTTCCAGCCGAGCCTCGAGGTCCGTGGCAGACGCCCTGAACTTTCCCCGCCATTCCTGCCAACCGCCGGCAGGCAACTTGACGGACTCTGCCGCCCACATCAGATCCCCGGCGCCGCCCCGCAACTGGACCGCGACGGTGCGCTGGCCGTCCGCGCGCATCCACAACCGCAGCTCGTATTCCCGGCCCTCCCGCACCGGAAATCCCCGCTGTCCAATCCCGCCGCGCGTCTCCGCTTCGTCAATCTCGATGCCTTGAGATTGCCTGCCGATGAAAGGCTCCTTGGTCTCCGCGAAGAATTTCGCGCGGGGTTTGCCAATCCCATACCACCGCGCCACCACGCCGTCCGCGTCCGGTTGGCCCCGACTGATCGGCGCGCCGCTCCCCGTGGTGGCCTTTGACGCGCCCGCGAACTTCCGATTGGCCAGGAGCTCGGCGCTCAGCCCCTGCCACATCGCGCGCCGCGTGTATTCCAAATCGTGGCCGAAGAGCAAAGGCGAGATCGTCCCTCCCAGGTTCCGCGCATCCACCACCACTCGCCGAACGCCGGCCGGTTGGTTGGTCGAGCCGGGACCCTCGCCGGACGCCGGCAAAGCGCCCGCCGTCCCGCAGTTTGCCGTCGCCAAGCCCAGGGCCAGGCAGCAACCGAGCGCTCCAAGTCGGATTCGATTGATCATCTGGTTTTTCATGTTGCATCCGCAGGATGGCGTGCGCGGCGTCAACGGCAACGGTTTTATGCCCTGTCGAGGGCCGTCGCGGCGATTGCCCAGGGTTGGCGCCGCGCCAACCCTGGGCCTCGGAGGTGGAGGGGCCGCCTTTAGCGGGGGTCCCAGCGGCCTACTTGGCCAGGCGATAGAACGCCGGTTGCGCGCCGATGGGGAGTGTCACCTGGAACGTCCCGTTGGTCGAGACGGGCGAGGGGTTTCCAGCGGGCGCGCCCCACGACGACCCGGCGCCGAGCCTGGACGTCGTTTGCACGCTGTACCCTGACGCGGACGCGGGCCACGAGAGCAGGATGTTCCCGCCCGATTCCACGATGGACAGGCTCGGCTGCGGCGCCGGCAACGTGTTCGGTCCGGCCGCATAATCCTCGGCAACTTGCCAGGGTCCCATCGCCCCGTTATAGATGCGCAACTCGTCAATCGTCTGCACGCCGTTCGGGTCGCCCATCCAGGACGAGCGGCCCAGGTAGCTGTGAGTACTGTTGATCGCCGACATCGTCTCCGCTGTCGGGGTGGTTACGCGGAAGAGGACACCGTTGGTGTAGATGGCCAGATACTTGGCGGGATCGAAAACAAACACGAGGTGCCCGGTCCAGTTGACCAGCGGGGGCGCGGGACTGTCGTAGAGAGCGCCGCCGACTTCCAGGTTGACGCCGACGGGTGAGAGACCGGAGTTGGGCGCGCAGTCAATCGTGGTCCGCCCGCTGCCCGACGAGTCGGTGTCGCCGAAATCGAACAAACGGCCCCAGGTCGGCGTCGCGCCGATCGCGACCCAGAACTCAAGGGTCACCGCGGTGTAATCGTCGATCAGGTGGGGCGGCAGCGCCGCATAGTTGTCATTGGTGACGCTGTTTCCACCATCGCCCCCTGGCAACACGAGATGCCCGGCGCCGTCCAGGCTCGCCGCGCCGAACACCGTTCCGTCCGCGCCGCTGATCGAGTCGACGAAGTTGGTCGAGCCGGCGGATTCATTGAAGCTGTAGCGGTGCATGAGCGTGAGAGGACTCTGGACCACGGTGACGTTCTGTGTGGCCGAAAGCCCGCCGTAGCTCGCGACGACTTCGGTCGCGCCTGCGCCAACGATCCGCAGCGTCAGGTTCCCGACGTAATCGAGGACGTTGGTGTCGGCCGGTTTCAGGGCGGGGTTGGCGATGGTCAAGTTGACGCCTTTGGCGTTTTGGAAGTCCGCTGTCACCGTCGCCTGCAAGGGCTGCGCCTGGTCGGTATCCACGGGTGAAGGGATGGAAAGGTGCAGACCGGTAAGGGAGCCAAAGACGGTTATGTTATTCGACGGGCCGGCAGCGTAATCCGCCGCGACCTGGTTCGGCGCCATAACACCGTCGTAGAGGCGGAACTCATCGATGGTCTCCACGCCGTTCGGGTCGCCGTTCCAGGAGGACCTGCCCAGGTAACTGTGGGTGGTGTTGAGGGCGGACATCGCGGCCGGCACGCTGCTGTTCATAGCCATGAGGACACCGTTGGTGTAAATGGCCAAGTACTGGCCGGGATTAAAGACACACACCAAGTGTCCGGACCAGTTGGCGAGCGGAGGCAGGGGGGCATCCGTGTAGCCGGGGACTTCGAAGTTGAAGCCGACGGGCGAAAAACCGTCGTTTGGCGCGCAGTCAATCTGGTCTTGCCCACTGCCGTTCTCCGTGTCTCCGAAGTCAAACAGGCGCCCCCAGGTAGGAATCGCGCCGATGGCGACCCAGAATTCGAGGGTCACAGCGCCGTAATTGTCGACGAGGTGGGGAGGCAGTTCCGCATAGTTGTCATCCCCGCTATTCCCGCCGCCGCCCCCCGGCAACACCAGGTGTCCGGCGCCGTCGAGGCTCGCGCTGCCGAAGACCAAGCCATCGGCGCCGCCGACTGAGTCGACGAAGTTCGTCGAGCTGGCCGAGTCATTGAAACTGTAGCGATGCATCAGCACGAGAGAACTCTGGACCACCGACACGCTTTGTGTGGCCGAGAGCCCGCCGTAGGTGGCGACCACTTCCGTCGTGCCCGGACCAACGATGTTCAGCAGCAGATTCCCCGCGAACTGGAGAACGTTCGTTTTGGCCGGTTGGAGTGAAGGGTTGGCGAACATCAGGTTGACGCCTTTGGCGTTTTGGAAATCTCCCGTAAGGGTGGCCTGCACGGAAGTTTCCGTGACATACAGCGGCGAGGGCAGGGCGAAGTGAATCGCCTTCAGGGCGCCGAGCGCGGTAACAGTGTTGGATGGTCCCGCGGCGGCATTCAGGGCGACCTGGTAGGCGGAGAGGGCGCCGTTGTAGATGCGCAACTCGTCGATTGTCTGGACGCCGTTCGGATCGCTCATCCAGGAAGACCGGCCCAAGTAACTGTGCGTGGAGTTGATCAGCGACATGCCGCCTGTCACTCCGGTGGTTATATGCATCAGGACACCGTTGGTGTAAATCGCCAGGTATTGACCGGGATTGAACACACACACCAAATGGCCGGTCCATTTGGCCAAGGGAGGAGCCGGGCTGGCATAGAAAGAGGGGCCGACCTCGAAATTGATGCCGACGGGCGAGAAGCCGTCGTTCGGCGCGCAGTCAAGCGTGGTTTGCCCGGAGCCGGACGAGTCGGTGTCGCCGAAGTCGAAGAGCCGGCCCCAGGTGGGCGTGGCGCCGATGGCGACCCAAAACTCGAGAGTTACCCCGTTAAAATCGTCAACCAAGTGGGGCGGCAGCGCCGCATAGTTGTCATTCGTGCTATTGCCCCCGCCCCCGCCGGGCAACACGAGATGTCCGTCGCCGTCGAGGCTCGCGGCGCCGAATACGGTGCCGTCGGCGCCGCCGACCGAGTCGGCGAACGTCGTCGAGCCTACCGGTTCATTGAAGCTGTAGCGGTGCGCCGGGAGCAAGGCAACCACCGTCACGGTTTGCGTGGCCGAAAGGCCGCCATAAGAGGCAACCAGCGTGGCGGTGCCCGGCATTATGGCGTTGAGTTGAAGGTTGGCGCCGACCGCCAGCACCTCGGTGTCGCTCGATTGCAACACCGGATTCACGGATTGCAGGTTGACGGCCTGGATGTGTTGGTAATTCCCCGTGACCACCGCTTGCAGCGTCTGGCCCGCATAGACTTGCGACGGCACCACGAGGTTGATGTTTGTGAGCGAGACGGCATTGGTAATGATGGTGGAGGGTCCGGCGGCGGCATCGAGGGCGACCTGGAAGGGGGAGAGCGCGCCGGCATAGACGCGAAACTCGCTCAACGTGGCGTTGAGATACGGATCGCCCACCCAGAGCGACTGGCCGATGTAGCTGTAAGCGTTGGTGAAGTCGGAAAAGGGGATTGTGATGTTGGTGGAGGATGCCTCGAGAGACCCGTTCACGTAGATGGCCATGATAGGCACTTGCGGGTCATACACGGCCGCCAGATACACTGTGCCCTCGTTGTCCAGGGCAGGCGTGAAGGAAAGCCCTTGATCGTTCAAGGTGCCCGGATCGGTGTTGAAGGCCTCGAACATGCAGGCCCCGGAGTCGTTGTGGGCGACGAGATCGATGCCGTACGCCCCGTTTCCAGTGCCTATATCAGTATCGCCGAACGAAAACAGAGTGGCCCACGGCGCGTTGGTGCCAAAGCTGCCCCACGCTTCGATCGTCAGGTTGGTGTAACCCGTGATCACATTCGCGCCCAGGTCCACATAGCCGTCCAATCCAGGCAGATTGAGATTGCCGTTGCCGTCGAAGGCGCCCGTCCCCATCAATGTGCCGTTGGCCGCGCCGACCGAATCCCGGACGGTCGTCGCTCCCGGCGTCTCGTTGAACGTGTATCGGTGCGTGAGCACCTGGGCAAAGCCCGGCGTGGCGACGGCCCCCAGCAACAGGACTCCGATGCAGAGTAAGTTGATGGGATGACTGCCAATCTTGAGTCGTTTCATAGTGGTCTTTCTTGGTTCTTTTGTTTGCGTCCGTCTTGAGCGAAGCGCTCAATCCGCTTCACCGGTTCCTGGATCGTGCTGCATCGCGCCGATCTTGAGTTCTTTTGGCCGACGGTCCATGAGTTTTTGCCGCCGCAGTTTTGAGATCCGTTTTCACCGGCGCCAGTCCCGGCTCGGCCTCGGGTGCGGGACAAACTCCTGCGGCGCAGAATCGCTTCGCATCGAAGACCGGGAAAACTCAAACATCCGCTTGACCCGTCGGGGTCTTTTCCAAATCCTTGAAGCATGGCGCATCATTCAAGCTCTCCGTTTTCCACGTCAACCGTCCGGTGCCGAAACGCGCTTACCGCGAGGGCGCTCGAGTAACGGACTGAGGCCAGCCACCGAATGAACACCCTATTCCCGCAGTTGGCGCTGATCGCCTTCACAACGGCCGCGGCATTGGCGGCGTCCTCGGCCGGCTCGTCGGCGACGCCCGCCCCCGCGGTCCACATCAACTCTGCGCGGCCCTTCGAGCCGCCGACACGCGCCGCCTTCCTGCCGTTGCCTCCCGGGGCGATCGAGCCGGCAGGCTGGTTGCGGGACTGGTGCCTGGCCGCGCGGGACGGCTTCACCGGCCACATGGATGACTATGACGACGAGTTCAAGCGGGCCTGGGCTTCCGACCACAGGATGAGAGGGGATGGGCTGCTTTGGTACAAGGGGGCGTGGCCTTATGAAGGCGGCGGTTACTGGTTTGACGGCCTGGCCCGCCTGGGCTTCGCCCTGCACGACCCGGCGCTGATCGAGCAGGCGCAAAGACGGCTCAACGCGGTGGCCGATCACATGAATACCAATAGCCTCCTCTTTCTTTGGTGGCTGGACCGGAACGACGCCGGAGACCGGAAGGCGGCGACCGGAGCTTTGGGAGGCTGGCCGCTCTGGGCCTGCGGCCTGCTCGGGCGCGCCATGACCGGGTTCTATGCCGGCTCTGGCGACAAGCACGTGCTGGACGCGCTCGAAACGGCCTACGCCACCGACCCGGACTGCCTGCGGTCGATTCCCGGGAACCTGTCGAATCTGTGGCCGGCGTTCGACACTTACTGTTGGACAGGCAACCGGGGCATCGCGGCGGCGTTGGACGCCATGTTCCTGAAGGAAGGGCAGCTTCTGCCGGCGTTGAACCGCTATCGGCGGGCGCCGGACCTCAAGCCAGGCGCCGCCGTGGACAACGCCCACGTGGTCGAGTTTATCGAAAGCGCGACGCCCTGGCTCGTGGCCTACCTGTGGACCGGGGACTGGCGCTACGTCGAAGCGGCCGTCGGCTGGCACGACCTGCTGGAGCGCGTTGCCATGCAACCCTACGGCGTGCCGGTCGCCGACGAGTGGTATGGCCCGACAGGCGCCTTTCGCGGGAGTGAGACCTGCGACGTGGCGGGATATGTTTGGAGCCAGGTCTGCCTGCTCCAGGTGACCGGGGAGGGCAGGATGGCCGACCGGCTGGAGCGGGCGTTCTTCAATGCGGGGCCGGCCACGGTCTCTCGTGATTTCAAGACCCACGTCTATTTCCAAAGTCCCAACCGGCTCGCCGACCTTTCGCCGGACTTTCCCCATGGACCCAGGGCCGGTGGCGGCTCCTACCGTCCCAAACACTCCCCGCTCTGCTGCACCGCCGCGCTCAACCGCATCGTGCCGTGGTTCGTCACACATATGTTTATGGCGACCTATGACAACGGCCTGGCGGCGGTTTGTTACGGTCCCTGCCGAGTGACGGCGCTGGTGGGGGACCGGGTGCCGGTCGTGGTGACCTGCCAGACCGATTATCCGTTCAACGACGCCGTTGAGCTTTTCGTGCAACCGGAGCGCGAGACAGCCTTCCCGCTCGACCTTCACATACCCGCTTGGTGCATGGCTCCCACCCTGAGCGTGAACGGCGACACGGTTGTGGTCGAGCGGAATGCCAGGGGATTCGCCCGCCTCAGCCGAAGCTGGAAATCAGGCGATACCGTCCGGCTGCGGCTCCCCATGACCCCAAGCGTGCATCGAGGACGCGATGCCGCGTCCGGCCCGCCCTACGACGGGGTGCATCGAGCGACGCAAGTGACGATCCCGGAGGAGGCCAGCACCCGGGGTGTTCCATACGCCTCGGTCTCGTACGGCCCACTGCTCTTCGCGCTGCCCATCCCGGATACCACGGATGCCAACACGCCGGACCCGTCCGCCCGGTGGCGATTCGCCATGGATGTTCAGAATCCAGGCTTCGCGGTCGAACGCGCGGCGATGCCTGCCCGATGGGACTGGCCACTGGACGCGCCGCTCAAGCTGCGAGCCAACGCGGTCGAAGTCGCCTGGAACCCCGACCCGAAAGCCCCCAGGCTGCCGCTCCTGCCCGAGACCCGCTCGAAGCCGGCGGAGCCGATTATGCTCATTCCGTATGGCTGCACGAAATTCCGGGTCTCGATGTTTCCGGTCACCGCCGAGCCGGAGGTCAAGCCCTCGGCCATCCGGAGCATTCTTTTTCTGGGCAACAGCATCACGCTTCACGGGCCGAAAGCGGATATCGGCTGGACCGGGAACTGGGGCATGGCGGCCAGCGCCGAGGACAAGGACTACGTCCATCTCGTCGCCAGCGCCCTCGCCCGGCAGGCCGGCGCCACGCCGAGGGTCATGGTTAGGAACATCGCGGATTTTGAACGGAACTATGCGACGTTCGACGTTGACGGGCAACTGAAAGACGCGCTCGTTTTCGACCCCGATTTGGTCATTCTGGCCATAGGCGAGAACGTGCCCGCGCTGGCGTCCGCGGAGGCCGGGGCCAGGTTCAAGGCCGGCGTGATGGACATCCTGAGGTGCGCCCTGGCGAAACGCCACCCGCTCGTGGTGGTGCGCAGTTGTTTCTGGGCGGATGCCGCCAAAGACCGGGCTCTCCGTGAGGCCTGTGAGGAGGCTGGAGGCGTGTTTGTCGACGCCGGCCCGCTCGGCAAGGACCCCGCTAACGCGGCGCGCTCGGAACGATCGTTCACGCACGATGGCGTCGCCGGCCATCCCGGCGACCGGGGGATGAAAGCCCTGGCCGACGCCATCGTTCAAGCCGTCCTCAAGCGCGACGCCGCCCGCCGCTAAGGCGTCGTGAAAAAGCCCACGAGTGTGGTAAAGCTACCACTCGAGCACGCGGTAAAATCGGGTCGCCCCCGGTGCGGTCAGATCAGTCAGAACCTGGGTTCGGCCATTGCCGGCGATCAAAGGGAGAGCGCGCCACGCGCTGTCGCTGAGCGTGGCCTTGAATTCCAACGCATATACCCTCCCGCTGCGCGTGGCAGCCGAAACGGAGAAAACTCCGTTGCTCAGGCAGGGGTTGGCAAGCGGCACGTTCAGGACAGGCGGTCCCTCTCCGACCAAGGCCAGGCTGTGGTCCCAGCCTCCCACGACCGCGCGCACAATATGCAAATCCGGGGGAACGTCTGCTTGGCCGGAGTCGCTGAACCCCCCACGCCACAACCGTCCCATCCGACCGCATTCCCAGGCTGTGAAATGACCCCCACGCGACGGCCACCACGTTGGTTTAGCGCATATGACCCAGCAAGTTTTGTCTCGCAAAGATCACTCGGACGGCGCCGCGCCTACTCCTTCTCGAAACCCTAGCTGCTGGATTTCAGTGTCCGGCAGTTCTCCGTGACAGTCCGAACGACGTGCTCAGGCACGCCGCTCGGCTTCTCAGCACCCATCTCCAACGCGACCGTAACTTTTGAACCTACCAGATCTGCTAGGTGCGCGGTTGCTTCGTCCGCAATCCTCTCGGCGCCTCGGCCGACACGTGCCTGGGAATCGCTCCGGGGCAGCCGGCGCCGCCGCTATCTCTCCCCCAGTCCTTCCACCCGGTGGGGAACAGGTTGGGTTCGCAGGGGGGGGGGGCGTCCACCATCTGCGCTAAAACTATTGCTCTTGCGGTTGCCAGCGGACGCCGCGCCCGCCACCACAGGTGCAGGGTAGAAGGATACCCGTGCCGAATGGACTTCTCCCGCGCCGAAGCAGTATTGATCGCTTCCAGCGGCAACACCACTTCGAGGAGCCTCTCGGGAGGTAAGCTCATGGGAAGTAGAGGCTCTTCAACCACGTCACCAGGACATCCACTTGCTTCACGTTGGGGTCAAGGAATTTGGCCGTGATGGCTGTGCCGAGCGGCTTGCCAGGTTCCTCCTGCCAGGCCAGCCAGGTGTGGATGACGGCCTTCGGCGCGGCCAATTTGCTGAAACGCCGTTCTTTTTCTGGAATCGCGGCCACGCTCGCCTTGACGTGTTCGAAAAGCTGGCTGCCGGTGGGAACCAGAAACCGCAGAAAATCCTCGAGAATGCCACGGCTCTGGTTGTCCGGCATCAGCCAAGCCCCAAAGCGGGGCAGCAGCGTGTTCGCTGGGGGCTGTAAAACTGTTCCGTTTGCGATCGGTTGGTCCGGTACACCAGCGTAGCCCGCGTGTTTGAGACGATGTTTGAGTGAATCCCACCGGCCCACAAGATCCGTGTCCGCGTCCAGCACCACCCCAAGTGCTTCAATTTCACTCTCCTTCAACCGGACCGGGAAATTCTCCAGCAGTTGCTCAACACTGCCCTGCGGTTTGATTTCGTCCAACTTCCCCACAGCTCGCTGCCCGCAAATGTGCTTCAGCACATGTTCGTCATCTGAGCCCTCCACCAAGAGAATTCTCTTCGCGGCCATATCATCGCACCTCGATTCGGTCGCGGGTGGCGACGGCAAGTTCCTCCTCCTGGAATAACGTGGGGATTACGGCGTCCCCCCTGCGAGTTAGTCGAACCAAGACCCCAACCTCCGGGTCTTCCGCAGCCGCCTTTTGGAAGGCTTCGATGGAATCCCAGCTGTGCGAAGTGGCGAAGACTTGGACATTGAGTAGTTTTGCCAGGCGCAAGATGCCGCGCCAAACGTCCAACTGCACCGTGTGGTGCATTCCGTTCTCAAACTCGTCGATGAGGAGAAAGCCATCCTTTGCATTCACGAGCGACAAAACAATCCCGAAAAGTCGGTTCAGCCCGTCTCCATAGGAGCGCAGTGGCACCGGACGGTTGAATCCGCTCGACCTAACAATCGCAGTTCGGGTCTGGCGTGGTCCTTCACCCCCCACCATCGAAACCGCCGTGATTTCGGGAGCGATAATCTTGAGTGCCTCGACCACGTCCTTTTCACGATCCGAAAGGGCGATTTTGTCCCACAGCGGCCCCAGGTTGGCCGTTCGCTCACCGCCGTAAGGACTGACGAATACACAGGGCGTCCGAGGTTCCTCGGGCGAGTCGCCTCGGAATATCCGTCCCCGTGCGAATCGTCTGAGGTAATCAAGAGGCATGATCCGCCGAGCGGTCCCGGATTCTAATATCAACGCTGGCATCAGCTCGGTCTCGGGTAGCGGAAGCGTTTGCTGCTGCGGAACAAGCCGTCGCGTCCCATCTGGCTCCCGTTGTTCGGTGAAAAAGCCCACCGAGATGGTCAGTCGCATGGTCCGCTTCCCGCCATTGGCCGCTAGGACAATTGGCTCCTTGATCTCTGAAATCTGCGGGAAACCCGTGAAGAGGCTTCCCAGCTGGGAAAGACTTTCGGTATCAACGGACCTTCCCGGCTCATCAGCCTCCCCGATGTCTTCCTCGCGGTAACGGAGGATGCTCGAGAGAACGGGCGGCGAAGCATCCGACGCGAGAATGCGCAACGCTTCGAGAATCGACGACTTGCCGGTGTTGTTCCGACCAGTAATCAGGTTGACCCTCCCCAAGCCTTCAAGTTTCAACTGCCGGAACGACCGGAAATGCTCGATGGACAAGGTTCCGATTTTCGCTTTCATAGGCCAGTCCTCAATCATTGCCAGATCGCAGGAGTCTTCTTGCCCGCACCCGAATCATCCGCCAACAGGCAACACAACGGGTGCCGAGGCAGCATGACGTCATAGACCGCCGTGATTTGGTGTGACAGCGCTTCTAGCGCGGACGTATGCACTGCCAGTACTGGATCAAACAGGCGGGCCAACCGGATCGGCTGCGCCTCGGACACCAGCGTGAACTCTCGCCCGTCCCCATCGAAACTCCGCAGCCGCCCCTCGGTCACCACTTGCAGCCACGGCTCATCATGCCGGTACACCAATTCGTTCGCCACCCAGCCCGCTCCAGTCTTGTGCGTAAGCCCAAGCGTCCCGGAACCAAACCATTGAACGGAAACGACCATGGCGAGGCCATCCGGCAGGATGCCTCTCACAGATGCGTTCGCTTTCAATTCTTCGAGCTTGCTCATCGCCTTCATTGTTGATTCAGGCTCAGCGCTGCCCGCCTGAGTCATCCACAGCTTCCGCCGCCTTGCCGCACCACACCCGGGCATCCACTTCGGAAGCCTGAAACTTTCAGAGACGCCCAACTTAACGTGCCGGCATCTTCTTCCGTTCGATCTACTTATAAATCGTGTCTGGATTAACACCCAGGTGCGCTGCCGTCTCCTCGACGGAGAGCCAGCGTTCGTGCATGTTGCGTCGCCAGTGTTCACCGAGAAATGCCAATTGGGTTCATCCAAAGATGCCCCGTCACGTTACCACCCGCTTCGACCCAAACAAGTTAAAACCAAGCAAAATCTACTTCAACCGGGAGCCTTTCTCCAGGTTGGGCCGGCGCCAGCCTGTTCAGAAAGCCTAAAATCTGCCTCATGTGCCTCCACTTAGCCAGTGCAAAAACCCCATAAATCGGCTATTTCGGCAACTCGAATTGCGCCAAAAGTTTTGTTACCCGGGGCGGGGGTGAAAGAGGGGCTAAAG
>CAZZFF010000012.1:0-75166 GCA_964653485.1 uncultured Verrucomicrobiota bacterium
AACCACCAGTGGCTCTCCTTGTGGAATTAGCCTCACCCACCTTTAACCATACCCGTTCCCGCGCTTTGGCCCGGAACCGGTTTGACATCGGTTTCATCTGATACTAGAATGTGTCTCACATGATCACAACGAGGACCAAAGAGAATCCGGCCAGAAAGGCGGCCACGACCGGAATTGCGCCGAAAAAGGCTGTTTCTTTCGCCGGGGTGGTGAGCGCGCAGATTCACGGTCTGAGGTCCAAAAGCGCTGTCGGTGAACTGACCCCGGCCAAGTTGATCGAGGTCATCCGCATCGGTTTGCCGGTGCGGGAACTGGACGCGTTGCAGGCCAGCCTTCGGGTGCCGATGGACAAGCTGGCCCCCAAGCTGGGCATTTCCAAGGCCACGCTGCACCGGCGCAAGGCCAGGGGACGGCTCGGCCTGGAGGAATCCGACCACGTTGTGCGGTATGCCCGAATCATGGGCAAGGCAGTCGAAGTGATGGAGGGCGAGGAACCGGCCAGGCGCTGGTTGACTTCACCCCAGATTGGCCTGGGCGGGGCCGTGCCCCTGGATTACGCGGAAACCGAAGTGGGCGCGCGGGAGGTTGAAGACCTGCTCGGACGCATCGAATACGGGGTCTATTCCTGATGCTGGAAGCCTGGCGCATGGTCAAAGAGCGCCACGCTCCCGCGGCCTTCTCCGGTGAAGGAGCCGCCCGGACCGGGGGCCGCTGGAATTCGCGGGGAGTCGCGGTGGTTTATACGAGCGCGACACGCTCTTTAGCAGCGTTGGAGACGCTGGTTCACCTGAATCCACAGGTGCTTTTCAATTACAGCATCATCCGCATCGAGTTCGACGAGAGGTTGGTCCAACGGCTCCCGGCGGCAGCGTTGCCAGCCAATTGGACCGTGGAGCCTCCGCCGCTCTCCACCCGGCAGGTCGGTGACGGATGGGCCCGCGCCGTGCGCTCCGCCATCCTGGCGGTCCCGAGCGTCATTATCGCGGGCGAAACGAACTACATCCTCAATCCGGCCCATCCCGATTTCAGGAAGATCGCCATCGGGCAACCTGCGTCCTTTGCCTTTGATCCCCGCCTTCTATAACTACGCCGGATCAGTTGTCTCGACGCGGCCTGTGTTGCACGGCCGGCTTCTGCAAAAGGACCTGGCCGGCATCGAGCAGAGGAACGCCATCAGGGGCGTTGGTGGCGGTGAGGCTGGAGATAGGAAAGTTGGTTTGCAGACGCAGGTAACCGGCGCGGTCAAAATTCAAGTGGACTGAACTCCACCCGCCCCACCGGACCAACGTCAGGACGCGTTCACTCTCCATGACGAATTGTCCGTTCGGGTCGGTCGAGATCGGGAGTTTGCGGACGAGCAACTCGCCACCGTGCGGGGCCCAACCGGCGCGAAGCGGCGGCTCCGGCCGGCCGCGTGTGACCTTCACGCCGGCCAAGGGTTGGCGGGTGTCTGCCGCGAGCACACGTCCTGTAACGCGCGGGGACACGTAAGGCCCCCACGCCAGTTCTTTGCAGCCGGCGAGGATAAACGCGCACAAAAACACGCCAATCAACCGAATCATCACCCGAGAATAACTCGCCCGGCTCGGCGCTGTCGAGACCTCCTCCCGGCAAAACGCCGACGCCGGCTCTCGTTGAACTTTCTTGACAATTCCACCGAAATAGCATAACTTAAACTATAATTCCTTGTGGCCATGCCTCCGCAACCCGCCAGCGCGTTGGAGCGGGATGACGACACTGGCCGCTTTCCTGAGCTCGAACGCTCAGACCGGGCTCGGGGGGGGTGCCGCCGTGAGGCCGGCGGACCCGGCGCGGATGGTGAGTCCAGGACGGTGGGTTATGGAAAGGGAAGGCGGACAGTCCGAGACTTCCAGGATGCCCAACCCGGCGGGCGCGGGAACCAAGTTGCAAAGCGGAACGGGAACGGGTGGGTCGGGCGAAGCTGGTGAGAAAGGCCAGGCGCTCGGCGATGTCGCCCAATGGTTGGCGCCAACACTGGCAAACTTGGCGGACGGGTTCGTGATCTTCGACCGCGAATGGCGTTTTGTCTTCGTGAACGCGCCGGCGGCGCGGATGTTGCGCAAGACTCCCGAAGAATTGCTCGGCCGCGTGGTTTGGGAAATGTTCCCCGAACTGGTAGAGTCCCCGGCGTATCAGAACTTTCACAAGGCGATGGCCGACAACCTGGCCGTGCAATTCGAGCAGTATAGTCCCGGCTGGGGCTGGTATGAGAATCGTTGCCACCCGACGGCCGATCGTCTGGCGGTGTACTTCAGCGATATCACGGAACGGAAGCGCGCGGAACAGGCCTTGCAAACCCAACTCGATGAACGCGCGCGCGCGCAGGATGCCGTCTGCCAGAGCAGGGCGCAGGCGATACTCGCCAATTCCGAGTTGGAGGCGAAAGTGGAGCAGCAGACGGCGAGGTTGGCGGAGTTGCGGGCTGAACTGAAGGAGATATCCTACAGCATTATCCACGACTTGCGGGCGCCCTTGCGGGCGATAAGCGGCTTCTCGGAGCTCGTGCTCGCCGAGAGCAGGGACCGTCTGAGTGAACGAAGCAACGATTTCCTCCGGCGCATCGCGGAGGCCTGCCAGCGGATGGACCACCTGCTGAGGGATGCGCTGGCGTTCAACATGGTGTTGCAGCACGAACTGCCGCTTGGGCCTGTGGACGCCGGAGCGTTGCTGCGGGGCATGGTGGCCGGTTACCCGCAGTTCCAGGCGCCTGGGGCTGAGATTCGGATCGAGGGGAGCTTCCCCCGCGTGCTGGCCAACGAGGGAGGCCTGACTCAGTGCTTCTCCCACCTCCTCGATAACGCTCTGAAGTTCGTCAAGACGGGGACGGTCCCTCGAGTGACAATCTGGGCCGAACACGTCGAATGTGGAAAGGTGAGGGTGTGGTTCGAGGACAACGGCATCGGCGTGCCGGAGGAGTGCCAGGATAGCATCTTTCTCATGTTCCGGCAGGAGGTCGTTGGATGTGGAGGGACGGGCATCGGCCTGGCGTTAGTGCGGCACTTGACCCAACGGATGGGCGGCCGCGTTGGCGTGGAGTCCGCCCCGGACCAGGGGAGCCGCTTTTGGGTGGAGCTCCGGACCGCAGACTGACCAAGGGGTCGCGACCGCCAAGGCGGCGGAAAGAAATGGAATGTGTATGGCGGAGCAGGCGGCCACGGCGGGCCAGGATCTGAACGGAGTATTCCCGCCTCTTTGGTTGGCTGTGTCCGGTTGTTCCACCGCCTAAGGCAGCGCGGGGGACGCGAGGCGGAAGAAGCGGGAGGGCCCTTCCAGGACGGAGTTGGTGAGGGTCACAGTGTAGCTCATCGGCAGGTCCGGGAAGTCCAGCAGTTTATTCCAACCCGAGGTGAACGGCGGCGCGCTCCAGAGAACGCTGTAAGATTGATTGGCAAGGGCCTCAAACTGGAGCAAGACGGTGTTTCGGCCGGTGTAAATGCGGCTGAACAAAGGGGCGCTCGAGGGGTCGAAGGTGGCTTCCACCAGCGCGCTCCATTGCGCGCCTTTGAGCACGCGGGCGCGGACCGTCGTCGGGCCGGTGAGGGTCACGGGACCCATATAGGCTTGGGCGACCGGGGCGGGAGTGCTCAGGCCGTAGAGGCGCGGGTCCGAACCGTCGAGCGTGAAGTAGATGGTACCCGTCGAATTGGTCTGGGTGAGAACCACGTCCCATCGGGCCGGACTGGTCCCGCCGAATTGATGGAAGACCGGCGGCCCGATATTCGGGTAGAGACCTTCGCCAACGAATTGGCCGAGCACGACAGCGGTGCGTTGCTGGAGATACGTCGTGAGGATGTAATTGAGCTCGCGGAGCCAGGCCGCCTGGCTCTGGATGCCGAGGTTGCCATCGCCCCAACGAGCCGACTCGGCCACGATGGCGCTTTCGACCCTGTTGGCAAGCTGGAGGAAGCGATTGGTGAGCACCTGGGGCGTGAGCAGACCGCCGTTGAAAAAGAACTTCTGTATCCGGTCGGCGAAGTCGAGTTTGTATTCGGAAAACGTCTTTAGAAAATGATGCGGCACCCCTACCCCGGCGTCGTCCCCGTCGCGCGGGACCACCATGTTGAGCGATGACTCGGCATCGTCCACGATGCCCTCGATGTCCCAGGGGTAGCACTTGAAACCGGTGCTGGCGCTGGTGCGGTTGCGGCCCAGCCAGAAGTTCTTTTCAGGCCAGTCCCAATTCCCGCCCCAATAATTGAGAAGCATGTAATCGATGTAATCCAGCTTGTCGAAGAACACTGGGAACCGCGCGTTGGGGGTGCCGTCGGGGTTGTTACCCTGAAGTGCTCGGTAGCTGGCGGCGGTCGTGGGTTGCTGGACTTGGCTGAGGAAGGTGTTCCAGGCCACCAAATCGCCGTGTCTGACCTCGCCGGCCTTGATGGCATCCCAGTCATTGGCTTGGCCACCCAGATAGGAAGCGGAAAAGTCCGCGTTGGGGCGTTCCGTGAGGTTGTAAAGGCCCCAATACAAGCCGTCAATGTAGAGGTGAACGAACAATCCCCGGGCCGAGGGATGCCCCATGGCCAATAAGAGGCGGCGTCCAAACTCGTCGCGAACGTAAGTGGCCTTGCCACTGCTGCCGCTCAACCAGAACCAACTGTCGTTGAAACCCGCCCGCAGGATGAGGCTGTGAAACTCCTGCACGGCGTCAGGCTCCTGGAAGAGGTCGTACCTGAGGCTCCCCCCATACTCGCGCTTGAAGAGGAGGCGGAAGGACTTCTTAGGCTCCATGCGGCCCACCCCGCCCTGAATGCGCAGCCCGCAATCCGCCTGGAATGTGGTTACCCCGTTGGTATCGAGCCACTCGATGGAGGCCGGCCGCTCCCACTCCACGCCGTGCTCGGAGGCGTTGGCATAGATGCCCTGGACGGGATCAAACAAATCAGACATGCCGGCTGTGAGGAACACCGAGGGCAACGACCCCAACACGGCCGGCATCTGCGGCCCGTTCGGGCCGGTGATCGCCGGGTTCATCGCATAGCTGGCCGGACCGCCGCCGCCCCAGCTTGCAGGGAACCCGGCGTTGAGGGCGGTTTGCAGATTCTGTGTGATTACGTTGCCCAGGCCAATGTAGGTCTGGGTCGCAACGGCCGCGGCCTTATAGCCGGGCTTGGTCGCGATGGCGCGGAGGACCGTGTTGCGCGCGATGGGGACCGGGCCGGCATAGAGAATCCCGGTGGCGCTCGTCGGCGCCGTCCCGTTTGTAGTAAAACGGATTTCAGCCCCGGCGGTCGCCGTGGAGATGGCCACCGTGAGAGGCATGTCAACAAAACCGCGGGGCACGCTCATCTGAATATCCCCCACCAGACCAAGGTAAGCCGTGGAGTTGGTCGCCCCGGGCGTGGGTTGCGTGAGGTACGCGCCGACCCAGTTCGTGGTTTCGGTGTCGAAGGCAATTCCGTAAGAAACGCCATACGCCTGCTCCGGATAGCCCGGCGAGTACTGGTGGGCGATCGTCTGTCCGTCAGCCTCGACCAGGCCCAGGTACTCCCCGGCGCTGCTGAGCTTGAAATTGGTGTGCAGCGGCGCGCCGGCAACGGACCGGTCTTTGCCGGAAGCAAAGACGACGAGGAACTGGCCGGACGCGAGATTCGTAGCGGGGAAGGTCCATTTCGCGAGCTTCGCCGCGTTGTCGGTCAGGTGCCATCCGCCCAGAGCGAGCGGGGCGGGGGTGTCGTTCCATATCTCGACCCAATCCGGAGTATCGCCGTCCTCGTCCTTCAACGCCGCGCCGCTGGCCATGAACTCACTGATCCAGACCTGGGCCAAGGCAGGTTGCACGCTTACGCTCAGGGCCAGCAACGGTAAGAGCATTCTGAGCTTCATAATCCCTCGATCTTTGCATGGCCAACAGTCTCCCCCAGGCGAAGCCGCAAGCGAAATGACCTGCGCTCCTGTTCAGTTGGCTTTGCGGGAAGTCAGTCTATCACGACTGGCCTCGTCCAGGAAGTGTGCGTTTGGATGCACATCCCTCCCCATTCAACGGCACGGATTGCTGCTCAGAGGTGGATGGCGCGGCCGGCGACGGCGAGGGCCGCTTCGCGGAGGGCTTCGCCCAGGGTGGGATGGACCTGGCAGGTGCGGGCCAGGTCTTCGCTGCTGGCTCCGAAGGAAATGGCCATCGCGGCCTCGTTGATCAGGTCCCCCGCATGGGGACCGAGGATGTGGACGCCCAGGATGCGGTCGGTGGCGGCGTCGGCCAGGAGTTTGATGAAGCCGTGGGTCTGGCCCAGAGTGCGCGCGCGCCCGCTGGCGCGGAATGGAAAGACGCCTCTGCGATATTGGACGCCCATCTCCTTCAACTGTTCCTCGGTCTTGCCCACGCCGGCGATTTCCGGCTCCGTATAGACCACGGCCGCAATCGCGTCGTAGTTCATATTGCCGTAACCGGCGACGAGACGTTCGACGCACGCAACACCCTCCTCCTCCGCCTTGTGGGCCAGCATCGGCCCGGCAATGGCGTCGCCGATGGCATAAATGCCCGCGGCGGTGGTGGCAAAGTGCTCGTTGACGGGGATAAATCCCTTGGCGTGCAACTCGATACCCACGGTCTCGAGTCCGAGGTGCGAGGTGTTCGGCACTCGCCCTACCGCCACGAGCACCCGGTCGCATCGAATTGGTTCCCGCCCTTGGATTTCGACCACGCATTGGCCGTCCTGAACGCGCGCCGCATTGACCTTGCATCCGAGATGGAACTCCAAGCCCTGCTGCTCGAAGAGCTTCCGGGCCTCGGCGGCGATTTCCGCGTCCAGCCCGAAGAGGATGCGTTCGAGGAACTCGACCACCGTGACCTTGGCCCCGAGCCGCCGCCAGACCGAACCCAACTCGAGGCCAATATAGCCCGCGCCAATCACGACGAGGTGTTTGGGCGTTTCGCGATAAGAAAGCGCCTCAGTGCTGGTCCCAATCCGTTCCCCGTCCAGCTCCACGCCCGGCAGGGTGGCCGGCTTGCTGCCGCTGGCGATCAGGATGGATTTCGCCTTGAGTTCCATCGTGCCGCCGGACCCCGCCACCGAGACGCGTCCGATGCCTTCGATCCTCCCGCGTCCTTGATAGCGGGTGACCTTGTTCTTCTTGAAGAGGGAGTCCACACCGCGGGTCAAGCCGGCGACGATCTCTTCCTTGCGGCGGAGCATCGCGGGCAGGTCCAGGGTCACCTCCGCCGCGCGAATCCCGTGCCCGGCAAGCTGCTCGCGGGCCGCCCGGAAGCGTTCGCTGGATTCGAGCAGGGCCTTGCTCGGGATGCAGCCGACGCGCAGGCATGTGCCGCCCAATGCCGCTTCCTGCTCGACGCACCCGACGTTGAGGCCCAGTTGGGCGGCGCGAATGGCGGCCACATACCCCCCCGGCCCCGCCCCTATGATAATCAGGTCATGTTCTTGTTCTGCCATACGGTTCCGTATCAGCGGCCAATCCCGCCGGCAATATCTCATCGAGCGGCGGCGGAATCATAACGCCTCAGTGCGACTTTTTCTGCTGGAGGAGCCACTGGTAGAGCTCCGGGTTATTGTAGGTTTCGGTCCAGGAATCGTGGCCCGCCTCGGGGTAGATCGTGAACTTGGGATTGCCGCCGGCGGATTTTATGGCCTCGACCATTTCCTTCGAGCGTTGGATGGGCACGGTGGAGTCTTTGGCCCCATGGAAGACCCAAGTGGGGATGGCGGCAAGTTTCGGGGCGTCGGCGGGGTTGCCGCCGCCGCAGATGGGGACGATGGCGGCGAACCGTTCGGGGTGGGCTGCGGCCAGGGCCCATGTCCCATAGCCGCCCATGCTCAGCCCGGTGAGATACACGCGGTCGGGGTCGACGCGGTAGTGTTTCATGATGTCGTCCAGGAGCGCGTTAAGGGTCTCGACGTTCCAGCCCATGCGCGGACTCTGGGGTGAGACGAGGATGAACGGGAAGTCGGGCTTGGACTCGACAATCTTCGGCGGGCCGTGGGTTTTGACCTTCGCCAGGTCGGAACCGGATTCGCCGGAGCCGTGCAAAAAGAGCATGAGTGGCCAACGTTCGCTCGACCCTTCGTATTTCCCAGGCAGAAAAAGGAGGTAATCGAGTTTCACAGTCGCGGCGACTTTGGCTTCGAAGTGCTTTGCCTCCTGGGGCGAGGAGGCGGCTTGGCGGGCGGAGGCCGAAAAGGCCACTCCTGAAAGGCAAACGACAATTCCGAGGAGCAAGGATGTTCTCATGACCAAAGACATTTGCAGGTTGGCCGAGCGCAGTCAAGGCCGTGCGAGCAGCCCGAGTGCAGCAATTCATTATGAAACCCAAGCAGCAGCGCGCCGGGCATTAATGAACAACTGGAGGGTCATAATGCGAATTGCTGACCCGGTGTAACCAGGCGCTTCTCCCGGGCGTCTATACTGTCGTTGGGATTCCGTGTACTAAATTCAACCAATCCGACAAAGCGGACTCAAAGCACTTATGAAAAGAAATATTCTCATCGGCACGCTGATTCTGGCAGCCGGGACCCTCCTGGCGGCAGACCCCAAGGACGAGGTGACGGCCGCCGCCAAGGCCCTGGCGGACAAGGACAATTATGGCTGGAAGCAAACCATCGAGAATGCCGGTGGCGGCGGGTTCGGCGGAGGCACTTCCGAAGGCAAGGCCGAGAAGGGCGGTTTCACCTGGGTCTCAATGGAAGGCCGCAACAACACCACCATCGAGGCGGTCAGAAAAGGTGAAAAGACCGCCGTCAAGACACAGGACGGCTGGCAGTCGGTGGCGGAGCTCACCGCCGATCAAGGCGGGGGCAGGGGCAGGTTCATGGCAATGCGGTTCCGGAACTTCAAGGCCCCGGCCGAGCAGGTCCAGGACGTCGTCGCCAAGGCCAAGGAACTCAAGAAAGACGGCGATGCCTTCTCCGGCGACCTGACGGAAGACGGCGCAAAAGCGCAGCTCATGTTTGGCGGCCGCGGGGGTGGCAACGGCCCGGAGATTAGCGGCGCCAAGGCCTCGGTAAAGGTCTGGCTCAAGGATGGCCTGCTCGCAAAATACGAACTCAAGGTCAAGGGCACCGTCAGCTTCAACGGCACCGACCGCGACGTCGACCGCACCACCACTGTTGAAATCAAGGACATCGGTTCCACGAAGCTCCAAGTCCCTGACGACGCCAAGAAGAAGTTGGAATAGGCGGTTGTTCATGGCACCGCCTTGAGTTGCTCGGCGGTCCAGGGTTGGACGCGCGCGCCGATTTGGGCGCGCACGGCCTTGACCTGTTCGGGGGTGACGGCTGCGGCCTTGTTGCCCCAGCTTTGGCGAGTATAACTCAGGACGGCCGCCAGGTCGTCGTCCGACAAGGCGGCGCCCATCGCAGGCATCGAGAGATTCCAATCGGCGCCTCCGACTTGGACCGACCCGGTCAGGCCGGAGAGCGGGATGCGGACCATTCGATCAGGGCTGCCCAGCACCCACTCCGACCCTACAAAAGGCGGGGCTTGGCCGGGCTTGCCTTTGCCATCGGAGTTGTGGCACAGGGCGCAAATGTTCTCATAAACGGCCCGGCCGCGTTCGAGCGAGGGGCCGCCGCCGCCGCGCGGTTGGTACGCCTGCAGGTCGGTCAGCGACGTGTAAGGCATATAAACCTCCGCATCAAACCAGCCGCTGAATCGGTCGAAGAACACCATCGCCCCGTAGAGCAGCATGAAAAACACGACCATCAACCAAACCGGAACGGGCAGGTTCGCCGCGCTCGGTTCGGCGGCCTCGGGGGGCACTGACGGGGATTGGACGCTCAATGGGTTCATGCGGCGGCGAGGCTCACTTGGCCGGGGCGTTGGTGGGCGCGGCGCCCGAGGGGGCGGGCGCATTGGTAGCCGCAAGGTCCGCCTCCGGAGGCGCGTTCGTCGCGCCCGGTGCGGCTGCGGCGGGCGCGGCAGCGAGCGGCGCCTCGAACAGCGGCGCGTCGGCCCGGAGACTGAGCAGGTAAGCCACCAGCGCGACGGCCTCCGGCTTGGGAACGATCTCATTATTGCGCTTCTCGAAGAGAAACCGGTAGGGCGGCATGGCGGAGCCTTTCACCTCGATTTGCGGCGCATATAAATGCCGCAAGTGCCAGGCGGCATCCGGCTGACGCACGCTCACGTTCGCCAGGTCCGGCCCGATGCGTTGCGAGCCGAGGGCGACCGGGTAATCGTATAGGAAATCTCTGGCCACGGTGCGGCGTTTGCCCCAACCGCGCGCGATGTCCGACCCGACCGGCACGATCAAGACCGACGCCTTGGCGCCGGCCCCCTTGAGGAGCTTCACCGCGTCGTCGGCCTCCGTCGGTTTTGCGCCCTGGAGGACCGGCTGCGGAAGAGCGGAGAACCATTGCCGGGCATCCGCCTCGGACAAGCCGGGCTTGAGTTGGTGCAGGGCGCTCAGGACGGCGGGGGCATTGGTTCCGGCGGCCAAAAGAAGGACATCGCAGACGGTCGCGCTCTGGCGGACCTGCTGGCTGTGGCAGTCGGCGCAGCCATTGGCGCGATAGACATCGAGGCCCTGGCGCGCCAGGCCCGGTCGCGCCTGCGGATAAAGGGTCGGCGCGCCGAGCATGTTGGTCGGCTGCAACTGGCCGATTTGAGCCTGGGGTGTGAGCACGAAGCCAAACCAGGAGCCGGCCAGGGCAAAAAACGCAGCGAGGAAAAGCAGCGGGCCGTAGTTCATGGCTTGGCACCCGCGGGTTTAAACAGGTCCAACGTCAGGGCCGAGAACGCCGAGACGGCGCGGGCGCGGCAGAAGCGGACCGCCAACCCGGCCAGGTTGGCCAGGAATGCGACATGCCCAAGAGCCATCAGCAGGTCGCCCATCGTGCTGACGCGCAAACAAGGCAGGGTGGTCTTCACGACATCCAGAAAGGCAATGTCCGGGTTCCGCAGTTTCAGCCCCTGGAGCACGCCGGCAATCGCCAGGGGCGCCGCCAGCAGCACGACGCCCACCGATGCCAGCCAGAAATGCGCCCGAGCCAGCCTCGGCCAGGGAATTTCACCCCCCATGAGCCGGGGCACAATCCCATAGGCGGCCCCAAAAATTGCCATGGCAAAAAAACCGTAGGCGTTGACATGTTCCATCGCGGGGCCGAACCAGGTCAGGTCCGTGATGTTGCTGACGGGCGGGAACGAGACCAGGACACGCATGAAACCCGCGACCAGGAACGACACCACGCCGAACAAGACGAACCGCAGCGCCAGCCCCTCGATCGAGTCCACCGGCTTGCCCTCTTCCTGTCGAGGCGTCTCGGGCGGGTCACTTTGGAGTGCCCGCGCCAGACCCTCCCGCCCGGCTGTCTTCCATACACTCAACCCAACGGCCAGGAGGGCCACGGTGGTGAGGAGAGTGCCCACGGTGCTGAGGGCGGGCATCCAGGCGGGCACAGGCGCGCTGTTGGGAATGCCGCCCCAGCTCCCAAACAACAGGATGGCCCAAAACGCGGAGAGCGCCAGGTTGCGGTTCTGCAACTGGCGGCGGGCAAGCTTTGGCACGAAATAGAAAACCGCGCCCAGACCTGCCAGCCAGAGCCAGACGACCCGGAGATTGTCCGCATACCACCAGGCGATGACCGACTGCATCACACCGCGCACCGGAAACGTGACGAGCAGCAACTGGGCGGTCGAATATATCCACGGGAACCAGAACAGCGCGGCGAAGAGAAACCACTGCGACACATAGAGCCGTTGTTCGCGCCGCTGGTGGAAGGTCAATGCGCCCTGGATTCCGACCAGCACGGAGCCGAGGAACACCATCGGCGTGGCGTAGCCCGGCATGTCCAGCGCCTCGAACCCGGTGCGGTCCCCGGCCAGTATCCCCCAAAAGCCCACCGTCACGCCGAGGTTCCACAGCACCGCGCCCATGGTCACCAGCCAGCCTTGCGACAGTGTTGTCCGGCCCAGGCGCGCCAGCAGCCACAGGGACACACCCATCCCTGACTGGAGGCAAAAACCATAAAGAAACGCGCTTGATGCGGCGGGGTGGACGCGCCCGTAGGTCAGCCAGGCCGGCCCGGCCAGAAACCCCGGCGAATGGAATTTGATCGAGGAAATGAGGGCAAAGCCCGAAGCGACGACGAGCCACGCCGCGGCGCCCATAAGCAACGCCAGCAGGGGCAGGCGGCAGGAGGCGTCGATCTCTGAGGTTGGCATGTCACAGCCACTTGAGGCGGCAGCCGCTGGTTCGGAGGATGCGCGTAGATTCATGGCCGAGCCTCACTCGAAAGGGCTGGGTTTCTCAGGGGCCTTGGGTGGGACGGCCGTGGCTTTCTCCACTCGGGCAATCAAGTTCGAGCGGGCGGCGGCCGGGTGTTGTCCCCAATCACGCTCGACCATGCTCATGGCCTGCTCGATGGGCAGGCGGACGATGCCTTTGGCCTGGTCGATCCAACCGGGAGAGGCGAGCGCCTCGGTCTCGGCGGCGCGCAGTTCGGCCAGTGCCTTGGCCCGGACCGCGGCACGGTCCTCGCCCAGGGCTGGGGGCTGGGTATAGCGGTGGATGGCCCAGGCCAACGCCGCCACGATGAGGAACGAGCCGAGAATGCCTACGGCATAGGCCCACGCGGCCCGGTTCGGTTCAGGGTGATCTTTCATCCGTTCATTCATTCATTGCCTCCTCCAAACTGAGGCGGCGCATCTTGCATCTCATCGACTCGGCCAGTCTCGGCCTCCGGGACTTGGGCGGGCAGGAGATGCGTCAGGCCCATGGCCTCGATGAGCCTGGGGTCTTTCACGGGATACGGGGCGTGGCGCGCGTAATTCTCCAGGAACACCTTGCTCAGCAAGCCGGCCATAAAGGCGAAGCAACCCGCGTCCAGCCAGAGCCAGCCCAAGGCAAACCCGTCCGGGTGCAGCGCGGGCATGATGTTGAACGCCAGGTCCACCCAATGCATCAGCCAGCACCACACGCAGAGAGGGACCATGATCGAAAAGGCGTGCTTCACGTCGATGCGCAGCAGGGCCAGGAACGGGAGGAAGAAATGGCCGAAAATGATGACCATGCCCACGTGCCACCACGTGCCCTTCTCGCGCAACACGTACCAGAAGGTCTCGTCGGGCATGTTGCCGTTCCAGATGATGAAATACTGGGAGAAGTGGATATAGGCGTAAAAAACCGTAAAGGCGAAGAGAAGCGATCCCAGAAAATAGTACTGTTGAGCGTGGAGCACCTCGGCCATCACGCCCTGGCGTTCGAGCACCATCGTGAGGACATAGACCGTCGCCAGGGCCATCCAAACGCTCCCGGCATAATAATAGACGCCGTACATGGTCGAGTACCACTGGTATTGCAGCGCCATCATCCAAAGCGAGGCGGCCAGGGTCAGCGTGAGGGCAAAGAGAAGAACGCCGATGGCCGAAAAGAACCGCATCCGATGCGTGGGCTTGGCCGCGCCCGTTTGGTCCTGCTCCAGCGACCAGTACCTGAGCCTGTTCGAGAGAAGCCACCACACCAGGAAGCAAAAAGCCGAGACCATGTAGAACATCGGCTTGGTGAAGAGCGGTTCTTTGGCGGCCAAGGCGTGGTCGAGCCGGGGATTGGCAGTCATCCAGCTATAGAGTTTCGGGGCAAACACCGCGATCGGAACGAACAACAGCGCCATCCACGGAAACAAAAGGCTGGCGATGTGTTCGCAAGGCCGGCGGATCGGCACCGACCAGCCGGCATCGAAGAGATGATGCGCGATGACCAGGAACAGCGCCCCCAGGCAGAGGCTCAGGAAAAACATGAAGCTCAACAGCCAGGAAAAGGCGAACTGCCGGGCGTCCAGCAAGCCGCCCAGCGCGCAGAGCGCCCCTCCCCCGAGCATCAAAAACATCGGCGCCGGCCGCCATTTGGATAGGTCCGGCGACGAGAGCGAAGTTCGTGAATTCGTCATGATGTGGAATTGGAGGCCGCTATTTCTTGAGGCTCGCGCGCAGTGGTTCGGGCAGGTCGTCCACGGTGGCCAACTGGCTGAGTTGGAGCGCGCGCAGGTAGGCGACGATGGCCCAGCGATCCGCCACGGTGATGTTGGCTCCGTACGGCTGCATGAGGTTGCGCCCGTGGGTGATGACGTAGAACAACTCGCCGTCCGTCATCTCGACGATGCGTTTGTCATGGAGGTCAGCCACCACAGTCATGGCGCCGAGCTTTTTGGTAATGCCGTTGCCATCCGCCAATTGCCCATGGCAGGGCGAACAGTTTATGCTGAAGCGCTGGCGGCCCCTCTGGAGCAGTTGCCCGGTGACCGCCAGGGGATTGTCCTCCACGAAATTGGTCGTGCCGCTCAGAAGCCCCGTATTGACCGGGGCGTCCTCATAGGGATAGACGGAACCCTTGGCCGTCTGGAGCGGCGTGGAGCGCGCGATAGTACCCGGGACGGGCAACTGCGAACTCAGGCCGTTGGGAAAGAAGCCGTTGGGCTTTTGAGGGCGCAGCTTGAGCTGCCATTCCATGTCCGGAAAGATATAAAGCGGCGGCTTGCGGAAATGGGAGCCGCGAAAGCCCAGAACCCCGGTCACGGCGAGCGCGGAGGCGAAGAGAATGGCCAGAAAATAACGCATTACTCCTCCACCACCTCGATGTGCCGGCTGCCGGCCTCCTGCAGCAGCTTGCGGGTTTCGGTTTCCGAATACTTGGGGTCGTCGCACTCGATAGTGATGAAGAACCGATCGTGGGTGACCAGCGAGAACCGCTTGTTCTTGAGGAGCGGATGGTGCAGGCGCGGCAGCCGGTTCAAGAACAACATGCCGAAGAGCGCACCGAAGGACCCGAAGAGAATCGTCAGTTCATAGGAAGGGGGAAAAGCGGAGAAAGGACTGAACATCGGTTTGCCGCCGATGACGATCGGATAATCGAAGGTGTTCATGTACCAGATCATCAACATGCCCGTCGCGTAGCCGGCCACCCCTCCGATGAACGCGAACCACCCGACTTTCGAGTTGCTCAGGCCCATGGCCTTGTCCATGCCGTGGACCGGGAACGGGGTGAAAACGTCCCATTGGCGAAAGCCCGCCTGGCGGACCTTCTCCGCGGCGTGGAGGACCGCGGCGGCGGTGGTGAATTCGGCAACGATGCCGTAGGGTTTGGCGGCTGTGTCAGGCATCATGCGGCGCCTCCATCGGTTTGGCTCCGCCCAGCGGGTGATGCGGCTCCGCTTGGGGCGTCACGCCTTTGACTTCGGAGATGGCAATCATCGGCAGAAACCTCAGGAACAACAGGAACATCGTGAAGAACAGGCCGAAGGTGCCGATGTAAGTGCAGATGTCCACCCACGTCGGACGGTAATAGCCCCAACTGGATGGGATGAAATCACGGTGTAAAGAAACCACGATAATCACGAACCGCTCGAACCACATCCCGACGTTGACGAGGATTGAGATGATGAAAACCACAACGAGATTCTGCCGCAGCCGCCTGAACCAGAATAGCTGCGGGATGAGCACGTTGCAGGAGACCATCATGCACCAGGCCCATTGGTAAGGGCCCATCGCGCGGTTCAGGAAGTGGAACCGTTCGTTGGGGTTGCCGCTGTACCAGGCGATGAAGAACTCCATCGCGTAGGCATAGCCGACGATCGAGCCGGTGGCGAGGGTGACCTTGCACATGATGTCGATGTGCCGCATCGTGATGATGTCCTGAAGCTTGAAGATCGAGCGCAGCGGGATCAGCAGGGTCAATACCATGCCGAACCCGGAGAAGACAGCGCCGGCCACGAAATAGGGCGGGAAAATGGTCGTGTGCCAGCCTGGCAGTTGCGAAACCGAAAAGTCGAGGGACACAATGGAATGGACCGAGAGGACCAGGGGCGTCGAGAGGCCGGCCAGGATCAGGTAGGCCTTCTCGTAATTGCTCCAATGGCGGTTGGACCCGGTCCAGCCCAGGGCGAAGAAACCGTAGAGGAACTGGCGCAACCGGGTCTTGGCCCGGTCGCGAAGCACCGCCAGGTCCGGGATCAGGCCCATATACCAGAACAACACGGAAACGGTGAAATAGGTCGAGACGGCGAAAACGTCCCACATCAGGGGCGAGCGGAACTGGGGCCAGATCGAGTTCGAGTTGGGGACCGGGAAGAGCCACCAATCGTACCAGGCGCGTCCGACGTGGAGCGCGGGATAGATGCCGGCGCACATGACGGCGAAGATGGTCATGGCCTCGGCGGCGCGGTTCACCGCCGTCCGCCATCGCTGGCGCAGGAGGAACAGAATCGCCGAGATGAGCGTCCCTGCGTGGCCAATTCCAATCCACCAAACGAAATTGACGATGTCCCACGCCCACATGACCGGGCGCATGTTGCCCCAGACGCCGACGCCGGTGGACACCTGGTAGGCGATCATGAGGAAGAGCATGCCCAAGGCCAGCACGCTGGGGATGAACAGCACCCACCACCACGTCGGGGCTCGGCCTTCGCTGAGCGAGGCCACGCGGTTGGAAATCCATCCAAAACTGCGGTTGTTGGCAACCAGGGGCGCGCGCGCAAGCTCGGACGGCGGCTCCGGCACGCTCACCACGCCGCCGCCACCCAGGCTCCCGGTCTTGATTGGAACGGTCTGGGCCTCCATCAGTGAGTTCCTCCGAAGTAATCCGGCATGGCCGGGTTTGGATTGCGCACGCGGGCCAGGTAGGTGGTGCGCGGCTTGGTCAGGAGCGCCTTGAGCACCGCGTAGTCCCGGTCCAACCCCTTGAGCCTCGAAACGCGGCTGTTCGGGTCGTTGATGTTTCCGAAGACGATGGCGTCGGCCGGACACGCCTGGGCGCAGGCAGTCGTAAAGGAATCGGTCGGCACGAGCACGTCGCCTGACGCGCCGGCCTTGTCTTTCTGGGCGATCTTGGCCTGCTCGATGCGCTGAATGCAGAAGGTGCATTTCTCCATCACACCCCGCATTCGCACGGTGACATCCGGGTTCTTGATCATCTTGATCAGGTCCCACTCGTCATCCCTGCGATGGCCGAACGGCCCAAGATAAAGGTGCTCGATGGGCCGCTTGTTGTAATCGAAGAAGTTGAAGCGCCGGACCTTGTAGGGGCAATTGTTCGAGCAGTACCGGGTCCCGACGCAACGGTTGTAAGTCATCACGTTGAGGCCCTCCTGGTCGTGGGAGGTGGCGTTGACGGGGCAGACGTTCTCGCAGGGCGCGGCCTCGCAATGCTGGCAAAGCATTGGCTGGGTGACGACCTGCGGATTATCGATCCACTTCTCGAACTGTTGTTCGGCCTCGGTCCGGAACGTGTCGAAAAAGCTCTCTTTGGCGTCCGGGCTGTCCTTGGCCTCCAGGGGCCGGCCCGCGTAGTAACGGTCAATCCTCAGCCAGTGCATCTCGCGCCCGCGCCCGACCTGCTCTTTCCCGACGATGGGCACATTGTTCTCGCTCTGGCAGGCCAACATGCAGGCCGAACAACCGACGCACCGGTTCAAATCGATCGACATTCCCCATTGGTGCAACCCCTTCCGCTTGGACTGATCGAATGGGTTCGGATACAGCGGCGCCACCACGGGCAAATCGCCTTCTTCTTCCGCATCCGGCTCTTTGGCGAAATCCGGGTGCTCCCGGTAGTGGTCCAGGTCCGCCTCGCGAACAATCGGGCGGCCCTCCAGCGACCAATGGGTCTGGGTGCAGAACACCGGCAAAGTCCCCTCGACCGCCTTCACGGCGGCGCCGAGAGCGATGTTCGGGCTGGAAGTTGTGCGCAATGGGTACACGTCGAACCCGACGCTGCGGCCCACCCGCCCGGTCTGGCGGCGCCCGTAGCCCAACGCCAGCCCCAGCGAGTAGTCAGCCATGCCCGGCTGCACCCAGACCGGCCCGCGCGCGCTCCGCTCGCCCAGCCTGACCTCCACCATGTCGGAGTCTTTCACCCCAAGCTCCACGGCCGTCTTCCGGCTCATCAGGACCACGTTATCCCAGACAATCTTGGTGACCGGGTCCGGCAGCTCCTGGAGCCAGCCGTTGTTGTTATAGCGCCCGTCGTCCAGGCTGTAGTCGCGATGGAACACCACCTCGAGCCTGTCCTTGCCCAATGGACTGGGCTGTTGGACCCGGGCCAACCCTTCCGCCACGGCGGCTTCATTGAGGCTGACCTCGACCGGTCGCGCCGCCGAATTGGCCAGGAAACCGTCGTGCAGAAACTTCCGCCACGCCGCCTCGAACGGGTCCGAGCCGCACAAGCCGGCAAAGGTCTCGCGCGTGATTCCGTAAGGGTCGGTCATCTTCGCCCCGGCGATGCGGGCCAGGACCTCCAACTCGGTGAGGCCGCCGAAGAGCGGGGCAATCAAGGGCTGGACCGGCACCAGGGTGCCATCGCTCGTGCGGGCATCGCCCCAGGATTCGAGGTAATGGGCCGCCGGGAGGTGCCAGTCGCAGACGGCGAAAGTCTCGTCTTCATAATAACCCAAGCGCACGACCGTCCTGGCCCGGCGCTGGGTTTTTGCCCAATCCAGGTCCGCCGGGGCGCTATAGACGGGGTTGCCGCCAAGCACGACGAGCGTTTCGACTTGCCCGGCATTGAGCGCCTGGGCCAATTCGGGCAGGCCGCCCTCCTTGGCTTCCGGGGCGGGAAGGAAGAGGACCGTTTGGCCCAGGTTCCCCAGGGCCGCATTCATCGAGTGGGCCAGGAGGTGTACCTCGATGGGCTGCCGATACCCCGCCACTACGAGTGACCGGCCCCGGTTGGCGGCCAGGTCCTTGGCGCACGCTTCAACCCACTTCGCCATCCACTGCGCCTCGACCCCCGCGGCCTTTGCCAGCGCCTCGATACTTGAGCCGCCCGAGTTGCGGACCGCCGCCGCCAGGGCCGCCGCCAGTGGCGCCACGGCGCCCGCGGGCAGCCGCAGCCGATGGTCCGCGTTGAAACCGGTGACACTCATCAGGCTCTCGGCGATGTAGAGCCGAACGGGCGAGTCTTCAGGCTTTTCCAGGCGGCGCCGCTGGGAGAAGCGGCGGATGTGATTGTGGACGTCCCCTTCAGAGCCAAGGAAATCGCAGTCCAGGGAAACCACCACGCTGGCCTTGTCAAGCTGCCAGTGCGGCCGGACCGGCTGGCCAAAGGCCAGCGTGGCGGCGCGGCGATGGATGTCCAAATCCACGGGGTCATGGATGTACCAGCGCGCCTGCGGCAATGCCTCGGTCAAGACCTTGCGGAGCCTGCTTCGAGAAGGCGAATTGTCGCGCTCGATCAGGAAGCAAAGCCCCTGGCCGCCGTTCTGGCCCGCCTTGCGTCCCAGTTCGGACAGGAAATCCTGCGCGGCTTCGCGCGTGCAATTGTTCCCGCCCCGCACAAACCGCGAGGCGCGGTCGGGGTCGTAAAGATTGAGGATGGAGGCCTGCGCGAAGCGGTCCGTGCCGCCGTTGCTGTCCGGGTGCAGCCTGTTCCCTTCGATCTTGGTAGGCCGGCCGTCGTTGGACTTGACGACCAGTGGCACGGCGCTTCCGTGCGCCGGCATTGCCGTCGCGTAAAACTGCGGGACCCCATGCACGTAGTCTTCGGGCATTTTGCCGAACGGCTCCACCCTCTCCACCGGCCGGCGGCAGCCGCTGCCCGCAAACCCGACCCCGGCCAGCAGCAGCGAGGCCGACATCAGCCTCAGGAATTGCCGCCGCGACACCGGGTCGGCCCACTCGCTCGCCCCCTCCGGAAACTCACGCTCGATCCATTGGCGGAATTGAGGCGTCTGCGCCAGTTCATCGAGACTGCGCCAATAAACGGGGCCGGATTCGGCCGAGCGGACGCCGCATCCCTGGGCCGCGCCCGTCACGCCCGCCATTTTCGGGGACCGGGTTTCTGGGTTCATTGGCTCGTTGGCTGTTCCTGTCGGGATCATCGATGGCAAGCGGAGCAATTCTGCAAGGATTCGACCTTCCAATCGTGAACCATCTTCTCGCCGTTCGCCTTCTGCAGCCGGGCGTTTTCCTCGGCATTGTCGCTCCATTTCCAGTTCAGGTCGGTGATCTTGTCCGGGGGCCGGATTTTCGCCGCGGGGTTGCGGTGGCAATCGAGGCAGAAGGTCATGCTCAGAGGTTGAAAATGATAGACCTCTTCCATCTGGTCGATTCGTCCGTGGCATTCGACGCAACTGATGCCGCGGCCCACATGCACGGAGTGGTTGAAATAGACGAAATCCGGCACGCGATGAATTTGGACCCAGGGTATGGGCCGCCCGCTTTGCGCGCTCTCGCGCACCAATTCCAGCCGCGGGTCGTCCTTGAGCACCTGGTTGTGGCAGTTCATGCAGGTCGAACTCGCCGGGATATTCGAATACCAGGACCGCTCGACCGCATTGTGGCAGTAGCGGCAATCCAGGCCAAGCTGGCCCGCGTGTGTGGCATGCGAAAAGGCCACCGGCTGAACCGGCTGGTAGCCGACCCGCGAATACTTCGGCGTCAGGTAATACCACATCCCGGCCACCACAGCGGTGCCCGTGAGCAGCGTCCCGGTGATCATCATCACCGGCAGCCGGTTGGTCCACTTCGGAAAAATTGCCGACATCTCAACGATCCTGCGCCAAAACATTCCCCGCGCGCGGCTATACCCTTGCCGCACGGGGGGCGCGGCTACTGTAAATTCCTCTAGCCCCGGATGCCGCACCGCGCAAGGGCGAGCGGTGAGATTTTTTCAGATATAGGCACTGGTTATGGTGTACATTAGTTTATTAGACTCCTTTGGAATTCAACAGGGCGCGCGACGGAATCGTTCGTTTCCTTCGCTTCCTTGGTGTCCACGACCCGCCGAATCACAAGGCTCAACTCCCGGCGCGGTCAGGAGGAGCATTGCCGCCGCGAAGTTAAAAACAAATGCTCGTTTTTCGTGTTCATAGACCCATGGACCGGGGTGTCCGTCCAAAAACCCCACATTCCATCGCCCTCCATGGCGGCGCGGGTACGCCTGGACAAGCGGAATATCCGCCGGCACAGCGGGCACACGGTTCATGATCTCGGCATAGCAGGTCCAATTGAAGGCCAAGCATAGCGTAGGTCATCCGCTGGGGATTCCATCGGTCGTGTAGGGCCCCTGATCGGGGTGGTTCGGGTACAAGACCGCGTCGGTCATCGCAATCATTTCGCTCGGGACGGCCACCTCATTGTCATGGACCGGCGCAATCGAGGGGCCTGGGGCAAGACCCAGGCCATTCGTGTCCGCTAGAGAACCCGCCAACATTTCCAGCCCATCGTCATTGTAGCCGTAACTTCCGAAATGGATCAGGAGGCCGACTCCTGCTTGGATGTCCCTCGCAACGCCAAGTGCGCCTTCCCAGTCTTCAGTTCCTTGCCTGGAAATCGTAAAGGTCGATGTCCTTGAACTTCCTCAAATCCTTGTCGAAGGAGGCAACCATGTCCTTGGCCCGCGCGGCCGACGCCGCCAGATAGGCGTCGCCGAAATCCACTTCCTCCGAAATAACCCTTTGGAGCGAGTCCACCAGGCACTCTTCCTCTTCCAACTCCACCGCTCCGGCCAACGCGAACGGCAACAACTTCTCCGCCGCTTCCGCCTGCGACAGCTTGTAGAACGAGGTCAGCGCAAAAAACACTTCATTGATGGTCACGGCTGTGACGAAAAGCCTGACGCTCCCCGCCTTCGCCTTCTCAAACAATCCGGCCGCCGCCGGAGACTGCTTCGCGTCGTCGTTGCGCAGGAAGCGCAAGATGACGTTCGCATCCAGGCGTATGCGCTGGCTCATTGCGAGAGCCCTTCTTTAGCCGCATTGCGGCCCAATTCGCGGCGCGCCTTCTCCTTTTCGTCGGGGTCGCGGGGCTTGCCGTCCGATGCGCTGCCCAGCAGCGACATAATGTCGGGCGCGGGGGAAACCCTTGCGCTCCCGTCGGGGTTCCGGCGCCACAATACCCTGGATGTTCGCCACAGTTTTATGAATTCCCTTGGTATTGTCGTTTGGCCCTTGCTGGATATTGTAGTCCTTACCATACTCACCAAGTAAAGCCGTTTGGAGCAGCTTGTCAAAGTTCTTTGCGCTTTACCATCGAAGGCTCGAAGGCCTTTGAAAATAGTGCGCATATTGGGGTTGACACCTACCCCATGCCTGAGCAGCATCCGGCAAAATTCATAAGACAATGAGAGTTCCCTGGAAGCAGTTCTCCGTTAACCGCCCGGTTTGGACAGCCAATGGCATTGCGGAAGCAGGACCCCCCCCCGCCGGCAGGTCTCCGAGCGAAAAGGCGTGGGCATGAAGAATACGTTCCTGTTGCTCGGACTGTTTTTTGCCGTGGGAGCGGGGTTCGTCGGCCGGGCCGGCGTCACCGGCACGTGGAGGGCCGAAGATGTTGCGTTTGCTCCCTGGACGTTCACATTGAGGGCAGAGGGCGCCAAAGTGACGGGCACGGTGAGCCAAGGAGCGTCCAGCGGGACGATGACAACAACGCTGACGGGGGCCACCGTGATTTCCGACGGCGCCATAGAGGGAGATAAGGTCTCTTTTAAGTGCGACAGTCCTGATGGCGGCCGCACGATTAGCTTCTCCGGAGTGATGGCTGGTGACATCATTACTTTCACGCGCTCGGTGAAGGTTCAACCCGGCGCTTTTCCAGGGATGAACGGAGTTTACGGCGCGTCCGGCGCGTCCCATTTCACGGCAAAGCGTGTGGGGGCCTCGACGGCGGAGATGCAGCCCCTTCCGACCGTTGCGGCAGTTGGTTCCGGAGGTGCTCCGTCCGGCGATCTGAGAATCGTTTTTCTAGGCACCGGAACCCCCATTCCCGACCCGGATCGCTCCGGTCCGTCAGTGGCAGTGGTCGCCGGGACACAAGCCTATCTGGTGGATGCCGGCCCCGGCGTGGTGCGCCGAGCGGCGGCAGCCGCGGCCCGAACGCAGATCAATGCGCTGCGTCCGCCTGCTCTGACGTTCCTGTTCCTGACGCATTTGCACTCGGACCACACGCTGGGCTATCCCGATTTGATCTTTACCCCCGCGGTGGTGGGCCGAGGAAAACCCTTGGAGGTGTTCGGGCCGAAGGGAACGCAGGAAATGACCGACCACCTGATGGCCGCGTGGAAGAAGGACATGGATGTGCGAATCAACGGGCTGGAGCATGGAAACGCGAATGCATACAAAGTCAACGTGCATGAAATCGGGCCTGGAGTGGCGTACAAGGACGGAAACATCACCGTGAAAGCGTTTCTGGTGAAGCACGCCACATGGGACCAGGCCTTTGGGTACCGGTTCGAAACGGCGGGCCGCAGCGTTGTGATTTCCGGCGACACAGCTCCCGCCTCAAGCGTCGCGGAAGCGTGCAACGGCTGCGACGTTCTGGTGCATGAAGTCTATTGCACTCCGCCGGGGCAGGACGGCGGCGCTTATTACCAGGCAGCGCACACCTCGGCTGCCGAACTGGCCCAAATCGCCAGGCAGGCCAAGCCCAAGCTGCTGGTTCTCTATCATCAACTCTTCAACGGATGCAGCGAAGCCACGTTGCTGGAACAAGTGCAACAAGGGTATGCGGGCGCCGTCGTATCAGCGAAAGATCTGGACATCTACTGACATCCGCCTTTGGAGGAGAGATCAAACCCCGGACTGGTTCTCTCCCGACTCTCCTCCAGCCGCCGCGCTTCCGCCGCCGCTCAAATTCATCACAATTGATGCGCGCGGTAAAAGCGCTGGGGGGCGCTGGTGACGGGGACGGCAAAGGAACCCGTCCCGGTGACATTGGTAAGCGTGCCGATGCTGACCCACTGATTCGTGCCGGGGGCCAGGTCGGTGGCGGTCTCTATCTCGAACGCAAGTCCAGGCTCGCTCAGCAGGGTGAAGCTGGTTTGGCCGTTGGTAACTCCGGCGTTCGCCAAGGCCGGCGCGACCGTTTCGGCCAGCCTCACGTTGTCCAGGTCCCAGTATCCGCCGGCAAGATCGAAACCAACCGTCGAGAGCAATTGGATGCCGATGTGCCGCCCTGCCCACGCGTCGGTGATCTTGACTCCAGGCATTTGGACCTGGCAATCAACCAGGTTGGTCGTGTTTGGAAAGAGGGCGGGAGTGTTGGTGACGGTCGCGGCGGCCACGGTGACGACGTTGTTCGAGGCATCGCGGTAATAAAGGCCGACCTGAAACGTCGCGCCGTTGGTCATTCCACCCCCGCCGCCAATCAGGCCGACCGTCAAACTGTAGGCCTTGCCTGCCGTGAAGGCGGCGCTCAGGGCGTGCGTCGGGGCGTTGGTCCCGGAGAAAGAGTTAAAGTCCTGGAACAGACCTACGCCGGGCAGGGCGAACATGAATGCCGCTTGGTGCCCGTCGCAGTTGTCAATGAATTCGCCGGGGAACGGGACGTTGTAAAATTCGCCCATCAGGTCGTCCCACGGGGTGTCGTCATTTTGGGTCGGGTCGTACCAAGCCGGCTGTGAGGATTTCTCCCAGTAGTCGATGTCGGGGGCGGCGTAGGGCGACACAGGCGGCACCGTGGGCGACTCAAAGGAGTAGTTTGGAACGTCTATTCCTTCAACCAGGCGGACGTTGTCCACGTCCCAATACCCGCTGGCCAGTGAGAGGTCGACTGTGGAAGCGAGCTGCACACCGATGTTCTGTCCGGCCCAGGGATCGCTCGGCTGCACGGTGGGCAGGTGGACCTGGTAATCAACGAAGTTGGTGGTGTCGGGAAAGGCGGCGACGGTGTTGGTGACGGTGGTGGCGGCCACGGCAACCACGTTGTTGGACGCGTCGCGGTAATAAAGACTGATTTGGAACGTGGCACCCGGGGCCATGTTCCCGCCGCCGCCGATGAGGCCGACGGTGAGCGTGTATGACCTGGCCGGATTGAACCGGGCGTTAAAGGCGTGGCTCGGCGCCGTGTTGGTGCCCGAAACCGAGTTGTAATCCTGGAACAGGGCGACATCGGGCAGCGCGAACACAAAGGCCGCCTGGTTGCCGTCGCAATTGCCGATGAATTCACCGGGAAACGGAACGTTGTAAAAGGTGCCGGTGAGGTCCTCCCAAGGAGTGTCGTCATTCTGGGCCGGGTCGTACCAGGCCGGTTGCGGAGACTTCTGCCACGAGTCAACCCCGGGCATCGCGTACGGCGACACGGGCGGAACCGCCGGGGACTCGAACGAGTAGTTCGGCACATACAGGTTCCCGCCTTGAAGGGTTGTCCCAAGGCTCGCCAGAAGGCCCATGCCCAGAATGGCCGCCAGCACCGGGCTGCCGAACACTGAAGGGGTGGCCGCGCGGCGCCAGGATTTGCCTTGCCGGCCAGCGCGAGACATTGGTGTGGAGTCAGTCATCATCTTTAGTTATTGGACAGTGCCTTGGGTGTCCCCAACAGGCAAGTGAAATTTGGAGAGGACGCTTTCCTGCTTTACTCAGGCGCCAACGAGTCTCAGTCTAGACCTCACAAACAGCCACGCATGATTTCCGTTGACGCCCTCTCCAAGAGATTTGGCCAAATCCGAGCTGTGGACCGCATCTCGTTCCGTGTCGCCCGGGGGGAGATGTTCGGCTTTCTCGGCCCGAATGGGGCCGGCAAGACGACCACCATTTCCATGGTCTGCGGTTTGCTCAGGCCGGACGAGGGCACGGTTCTCATTGGCGAATTCAACCTATGGGAGTCTCCCAAGGCGGCCAAGCGCCTGCTGGGATTAGTGCCGCAGGAAGCGGCATTCTACGAGGAATTCAGCGCGCGGGAAAACCTGCTGTTCTGGGGCGGATTGTACGGCGCGCCCCGCGCCGAACTGAAAAAGAGCGTCGATGCCATCCTGGAACGAGTGGGCCTGGCCGAACGGGCCCGGGAACCGGTCTCCCGCTTTTCGGGCGGAATGAAGCGCCGGCTCAACCTGGCCATCGGCCTGGTGCATCGGCCGCAGGTGCTGTTGCTGGACGAGCCGACGGTGGGCATCGATCCGCAGGCCCGAAACAACATCCTGGACATCATCCGCGAAATGGCCCGCGAGGGGACGACCATCCTCTTCACCACCCACCACCTTGAAGAGGCCGAGAAGTTGTGCGACCGCATCGCCATCATGGACCACGGACGCATTCTCCAAACCGGCTCCGTGGGCGAGTTGGCCAAGGTGGCGGGCGACTGCGACGTGGTCACCCTCCGCGGCAAATTCACCGCGCAACAGGTGCGGCAATGCCTCGAACGGGAACCGGTCTCTCTTCTGAGTGTGGCCGATGACCTCGCCACGCTTCACCTCGGGCGCGACGGCTACGGCCTGGCCGCCCTTGTCGCCCAGTTGAGCAAATCGAGCATCGCGTTGGCCGACCTTTCGGTCCAGAAGCCCACGCTGGAGAGCGTTTTCCTCAAGCTCACGGGAAGGGAGTTGCGCGATTGAAAACGGTGCTCGGGCTGGTGCTCAATGACTTGAAGCGCGACGGGAAACGGCCCTGGTCGATTCTGCTGCTGCTCTCCTTGCCGATCCTGATGTCGGTGCTCATAGCCGCGGTCTTCGGCGGCAAAGGCGGGGCCGGCCCGATGCCCACACTCCATCTCGCCTTGCTTGACCAGGACAAAGACATGCTCTCCAGCATGTTGCGGTCCCTGCCTGCTCAAGGGGACGCCGCCAGCCAACTGCGCCTGCACCTGGTCGAAAACCGGGCACAGGGCCTTGCCTTGCTCGAAAAGAGTCAGGTCTCCGCCTTCATCGTGCTGCCCAGGAACATGACCGAGGACCTCCTCGCCGGCCGGACCAACTGCATCGAGCTTTACGAGAACCCGGCCCAGCAGGTGATGCCAAAGGTGGCCCGCCAAGGGGTTTCTCTGCTGGCCGTGGGACTATCCGGGGCCGCGGAAATCCTGCGCGAACCGCTCAAGGAGATACGCGAATTGGTTCGCGGCAATGATTTTCCGGCGGATGCCGCCGTCCTCGGAGCCGCTTCGCAATCCCTGCAAAGGCTGCGGGCGGTGCGGACCTACCTGTTTCCGCCGTTGGTTCAGTTCAAGACGGTGGCGGCTGCGGATTACCAGCCCGCGGAGGCGAACCCAACGGCGCCGCTCCCCCGGCCATGAGTGACTTCCTCTTAATCCTCTTGCCCGGCACGATGTACCTCTGGGTGCTGTTCATCGGCCAGGGCCCCATGCAGGAGGTGCTCCAGGAGAGAGACAATCATGTCCTGTCCCGCATCCTGGCCTCGCCGGTGACTCTCCCCCAATTTGTGCTCTCCAAGATGCTCCGCTGCTTCGTGCTGTGCGCCCTGGGCTTGCTTCTGCTGGTCCTGCTGACCGCCCTGCTCTTCGGAATCCACTGGGGCAGTCCCCCGGTCCTGGGCGTTGTTATCGCCGCCTGCGCCTTGTCCATGACCGGCCTGTTGGCTTTCCTTTACTCGCTGGCCAGAACGAGGGAACAGGCCACTGTGCTGCCCTCCGTAATCCTGCTGATTCTCGCCATGGCCGGCGGCAACATGTTTCCCTTCGAGAATCTGCCCGCGTTTTTGCAAGTCGTGGGCCAATTTACCCCCAACCGGTGGGGCGTCCTCGCCCTACGCGACGCGGCCGCATCCAAACCGATGTTGGAGATGCTCAAGCCACTCGCCGGCCTGGTGGCCCTCGGCGCCCTGGGGTGCATGACGGCCTTCTGTCTTTTCCGACGCCAACTGGCGGAGGGCCGCCGAAAATGAATACGCTGCGCATCGCCCTGGGCGACCTGAAGCGGGTGGCCAAAGACTGGCGGGCAACCTTGTGGCTGCTGGCCATGCCCCTGGCTTTCGCCTACGTCTTTGGCAGCGCAATCCACGGCGGAGGCTCGCGAGCCACCTGGATTCCCGTCGTCAACCTGGACCGCCATGAGCTTGCCGATTTGTTCATCGATCAGTTGCGCGAAGAGGGTTGCTGGGTTGATGTCAAAGGCCCTGAGGCCCAGGCGGAGTTGAAGCAGAAGTGGCCCTATGGCATCGTTATCCCGGCCGGCTTCGGCCAGGCGCTCCTGGAAGGCAAGCCAATCAAGCTGCCGCTCGTCAAGGGCGAAGCATCCTCGGAGAGTTTCCTCGAAGTCCAATCCCGGTTGACTCACGCGATCGTCCGTTTTACCAAGGGCCTGGTCCTGGCCGATGTCAGCCATCGGCAGTGGACCGAGGCATCCAGGACGGCCCTCAAGGACGCCCTGGGCCGTCCCCAACTGCTCACTTTGGCGCTCCGGGGTCACCGGACCTTGCGCCCGCCGCCCAGCGGCTTTAGCCAGAGCTTGCCTGGCATGCTGGTGATGTTCGTGTTGCAAATGGTCTTCACTTACGGCGGGGCAATCCTGGTCAAGGACCGGGCCGGCGGACAGTTGTCGCGCCTGGTGGCGGCGCCCCTGTTCCGATTCGAGGTTTATGCCGGCAAGGCTTTGGCACGGGTCCTCCTTGCCCTGATGCAGGCGATTGTGTTGCTGGTCTGCGGCTCAATCATGTTCGGGGTCCCGCTCGGGGACCATCCGCTGTTCCTCTTGCCTGCCGTGCTCTGCCTGGCGGCCTTCGCCGGTTGCTTGAGCATCCTGGGCGGGGTCGTTTGCCAAACTGAAAAGCAGGTGATTCTGCTGGCCATGTTCGGTTCGATGATTCTGGCCGGCCTCGGAGGCTGCTGGTGGCCCATCGAAATCGTCCCGGACCTGTTTAAGACGATCGCCCTGTTCACCCCGAGCTATTGGGCCGTGCATGCCTTGCAGAGCGTCCTGTACTTCGGCAAGTCCTACGAAATCCTGACGCTCGAATGCCCGGTCTTGCTGGGCTTTACCGCCGTGTTGGGCCTGCTGGCGCTCTTTTCGGCAAAGCTCGCCGGCAAAAAACCCGGTTCTGCCGGGGGCCTTACGGCGTGACCGGGTCGGGCACCCGCACGCGGTAAAACGCCGTCCCCCCGGGCGAGGGGGTATAAACGTTGTTGCCCGGTTGTGGCACGACGTCCGCCCAGTTACCCGGATTGAGGGCCGTGGCTGATTGGAGGATGCCCGCCCCGGTCCAACTCACGGTTGTTACGCCGTTGCTCACCGTTGCTATGTTCATTCTAGGCGGCAGCGTCACCGCGCGGTAAGCCATGAGCGAATTCGGGTCCGTTCTGTCGTTGACCAGCGAGCGCGTGCCGCCGTCGACCGTCACTCCGGGGAGAATGGTGGACCATTCGCACCCGCCGTCGCCGTTGCCCTGGTAGTAGAGCAGGCGCAGCGGATAGGCCCCGGGCGCCGGCACCCAGAAGCCGGAGTCCACATCGCTCATTCCTTTGCCTTCGTTGGCCTCGAGGAGCTTGAGGCGGGCATCCGCGCCAATGTTGACGACCAGTGAATTCGTGCGCCAGAAATCCAGCTCGCCGCCGGCGCCGTCAGCCGAACGTCCATTGACCATCAACACCGGGATGGTCACCGGACAGCCGCTGCCGGCATCCATGAAGGGCAGGCCGGAGCCCGGCTGGTTGACCACGATTGCGGCCAGCCCCCCGTTGGTTTGGACACAATAGGCCGCGTCCATCGCGTCGTAACCGCCGCAGGTCCCGCATTCAATGATCCCGATCTTGTTGGTCAGGTCGCCCGACGGCAGATTGGGGCACGACGCGTTCGCATCGAGATAAACGGCCGGCGCGATGAGGGCGTTGGCCGCCGGCGGCAGGCCGCCCCCCCACCCGGAATAGTCATTCGTCGAATTGAGCACGCCGACGACGTCCGCATCGATGCCGGGGCCGCTCACGTGCAGCGCCTGGCGAGTGACGCCGATGCCCTCGGTGATGCGGAACCCATCGTCGCTGTTCACCCCCATCCGATAGAAACCGGCGGCCGGGAATACGATGTAGGTCTGGAACCCGGCGGCGATGCAGTCCGAAGAGCCGCTCCTGCCCGGAATCCCCGGCATGGCGTAATCGTATGAAAAATCCCCCTGGTAGGCTGCCGCTCCCGTATAAACGATTTTGAAATCCACTGCGTTGGTCCAAAACCAAATGTTCTCGAACGCCGCCGGGATGCCGCCCGCGCCGCCGTGGACCGTATCGACCTGGTTGGCGCCGTAATCGGGAAAGTAACGCCCCGCCAGGTGCGCATTGTTTTCCTCCACGTTGTTGCCCGTAACGTCACCGGAGTCACCCACGGTACCGGGGTCGAGTTGAGTGACCTCGAGCACGAATCCGGGCTGGGTTTTGTCCGCGGCGCTCGCCGGCGCGCTCATGCTCACATCGAGCGTCGGGAAGGAGCCTGCGATGAAGGACCAGGAATTGCTGGCGCTCATCGTGCCGGTATCGCTCCAGACCAAGGTGGCCGTATGCGGGCCCGGGGACAGGCCGGGCGGAGGGAAGGTGGCCAGGATGGTGGTGACGGCGCCCTGTTTGCTGATCGCCGGGCTTGTGGGAGCGCCATCGATGAGCAAGCCAGGAGCGGGAGTCGTGTTGACCTGGGTGCCCGCGTCAGTCAACTGGACGAGCACGCGGTCCGGCCAGGCAACCGTATCGCCATCGTAAGGGTTGACTTGCGACACGTAGGCCGGGAGCGCCGGTCCCGAGAAGAACGCCCTCACGCCGCTGGTGTTCGTCGGGCTGGGATCATTGATGAGGATTTTGGTGCCATCGGGCTGCACGGTGAACCACTCCAGGCTCCCGGCGTTGCCGGGCAACTGCCCGGCGCCGTTGAAATGCCGCAGGCAGAACGGGTATATCCCGGCGCCGGCGACGTAGATACTGAAGAGGCCGTCGGAGGCGCCCCGCCCGGCGTCCCACTGGCCGCACACCGTCGCCAGCCGGTCCCTCGGATCGGGTCCCACAGTCACGGCGAATCCGTCGTTGCCGCTCACCCCCATGGTATAGAGGCCGGGGCTGGCGAACTGGAGGAAGGCCAGCACCTCCATGGCCGTGCTGCCAGTGGCTCCGTTGGGGCCCGGGATGCCGGGGAAAGGCGAGTCCGGATAGCCGTTTGCGCTCGTAAAATCACCCGTGTCGGCGCCCGCGGCCGAGGCGGGATTGATGTTGAAGTTGACGACGCCGGTGAAGTCAATGTATCCGCCGTCCGTCGCGCCGCTCAGGTCGGCGTTGTTGAGTCCGTGAAGACCCTCCAGTTGTTCCTCAGCCCAGTAGAGGCGGTCCGACTCGCTCCCAGACTGCCAGGGGAGGATTCGGAAGCCGGGCTGATTGGTATTGACCCCGCCCACGCTCCAGGCCGCTTGGACATACCCAAACTGCTCGACCACAAAGGAGTCGGTGCTGGAGTAGGCATTCCCCTTGGTGTCTTTCACCGTCAAGGAGACGGTGTTGGTCGAGCCCGGGGGGAACGGCGGGTTGGGGAGGAGATAATTGACCGTGATGATGGCCCCGCTGGCGGCCAGTGAGGTGGGCGTCACGGTCTGGCCGTTCAAGGTCAGGGCGATGGTGGAGGTGTCGGCAAACCGGGTGCCCGTGTTGTACACCGTGTAGCTGAAGCCCACAGGAGAGCCGGCCATCGGACCGATTGCGGGAGGATTATCGAAACTCCAGTAGGCCAGGATATTCTCACCCGGCAAATTCGTGGGCGAGGTCCCGGCGAAAAGCAGGCCGATGCTGTCGCCGCTCAGGGCCGTGGAATAAACTGCGAAGTCATCAAGCTTGGCGTGTATCGGCAAGGATGTGTCCCAGGAATTGCCGAGGGTGAGCTGGAAGAAATCGGTTGTCAACGGGTCGGAGCTGAGGCCCCCGTAGAATAACTGGCCATCGATCCAGATCTCCTTGTTGGCGTGGTTCTTGGAAAAGACAAAATGGTGCCAGGCGGTCCACCAACTATCATTTCCCACAACTTGCCAGCCGGCGAACGTGGTGATGCTGGCCTCGACGCGCTCGAGATTGGGGTCGCAACACCCGTCCGTGTCGAAATAGATGTTGTCATCGCTCCAGGGCACATGGGCTTGAAACCCGCGGTCGCCGTCGCTGCTGGCGGCCGGCAGCACCGCGGCCCCCCAGAAGGCCGAGCCGGCGTTGATGTCGTACCTTTTCAGCCAGAACGAGAACGTCATGACATCGTTGCTCGAAGCGACGTTCAGGAAAGCGCCGTTGCTGATGACGATACCGGAGCCGCCATTGACTCCGAAATCGACGGAGTAGCCGGCGCCGGTGGGGGTGTCGAGCGAGAAGGTTGTGGGACCCATCAGGGAGCCTGGATAGCCGTGAAGCAAGTCGTTGACGACCAGAGAGTTGTTTTGGGCCAAGAGGGCCGTGCAAAGAGGACCGCCCAAGGCCAGCAGGACGCCCAACCCGGCGGCCTGGAACCACCGTCTCCGGGCCGCGCGCGCCGGCTGGCGGGTCATCCACTGGTCTGGCGTGTTTCCGGTGTGCTGTTGTCGTGTCATAGTTGTGTCTGCGTCGTTCTTCTCAATGTGACATTTGCTGAACTTGAGTTATTATACTGCAAGAATCAGTGAGCCGTCATGAAAAGCAAAGAGCGCGAAGTTCTTGAACTGGAGTCGGAGTTGCTTCGGCTTGCCGCCTTGGTTCGAGAACGGCGCAAGCAGCTCGCCCGCTTGAAGAATTGTCCAAACCCGTCGTGTCCTTGTCGCGCCGTCTGGCGAGACCACGTCGAGAAGAAGCTGTCCATCCAGGTCCGCAAGGTTCGAAAACAAGTCCGGGAGGCCCCGCCCCAACCCGCGCGGGCCGCGTCCTCGAACGGCAAACCCAAACGACGCCAGCTTGCCTCGATGGGGAGAATGAAAACCAACGACCGCGGCGGTTGGTAAACTTATAAACGGTCCTCGCCGCAGTGCGGCGCGGCGTGGACAGCCCCGACCATCGCGCATTCCTGGCACGGTGACTGGCGTTCGCCCCCCGTTCGGCGTTCATCCGGAACGACTTCGCACAGCGGTTGTCCCGGCCCCTCTTTAAGGAGCCTCCTTTTCATCGTCGAAGGCATTTTTCTGTGCGGTTTTGGCCTTCGGCGCACCTATCCTCTGTGAAGGCGCATGAAGAACGACACGGAATTGCTACGACGGTATGTTGAGGAACGCTCCGAGAGCGCCTTCACCGAGTTGGTGCGGGAGCACTTGAACCTGGTGTATTCGTCGGCCCTGAGAGAGACGGGAGGCGACGGTGCGCTGGCGGAAGACGTGTCGCAGGCGGTGTTCACCGACCTGGCGCGCAAAGGGGCCGGACTGCTGCGCCATCCCTCGTTGGCCGGGTGGCTTTACACCGCGGTCCGCCATCGGGCCGCCAATTTGCGGCGCGCTGACCAGCACCGCCGGCGACGCGAAGAAGAGGCCCAAAGTATGAATGAGTTGCTTTCGGAGGACTCTCCCAATGCGGCCTGGCAGCGCGTTGGCCCGGCGCTCGACGACGCCCTCCACGAACTGAAAGAGGCGGATCGCGCGGTCGTCGTGCTTCGCTTCCTCGAAGACCGGACCTTGCGCGAAGTCGGCGAGCGGCTTGGACTTACAGAGAACGCAGCCCGCATGCGGGCGGACCGGGCGCTGGAGAAGCTCCGCGGGCTGCTCGAACGGCGCGGCATCACCTCGACCGCTTCCGGCCTGGCCGCCGCATTGGCGATTGGAGCCGCTACTCCCGCCCCGCCGGCCTTGGCCGCGTCCATCGCGAGCACAGTGCTTGCCGGCGGAACGGCGCTCGGTTCAACAACCCTTACCCTCATGAACATTATGAGTCTAACCAAAGTCCAAGTCAGTCTGATCGGCGCGCTGGTAGTGGCGGGCATCGCCGCGCCTGTGTGGCAAGAAACCCGCCTCCAACGGATGCGCTCCGAGAACGCGCAGTTGCGCGCGCAACAAAAGGCGCAACCGCGCGCGCAGGAAGAGGAACCCGCCTCGCGAAGCGAAGTCGGGCGCCCGCGTCCCGACGAGGCCGCGCTCGCTGAATTGGAGCGACTACGCCAATGGAAGGCGCAGACCCAGCCCGAACTGCTCCGCCTGCGCGGGATGGCGGGAGTCGCCCGGCGGGCAAATGCGGAGGCGGAGGAATTGAAGGCGCAGCTTGCGCGGCAGACAGCCAGTGCCGGCGCCACGCAAGCCTCGGGGCCTATGGGCGACCTGATGCAGAAGGCCATGAAACAAGCCATGGAGCAGCAGGTCGACGGCAAGTTGTCCCGCATGACGGCCAGCCTGCGCCTCACTCCGGAGCAAGCCCAAGCCGTTCGCGACATCCTGATGCGACAGGCCCAGGTGATGTCCACGGGGATGCAGCAGGCCTTTTCGGGAACGTTCGACAAGGATCAACTCGCCAGCATGGCCAAGGACGCCGGCAATCCCGACCAGCAAATCAAGGCGCTGTTGACTCCGGACCAGCTCGCCGCCTATCCGGGCTACGAACAGGATGAAGCCGGGCACACCGCGCGCCAGAGCGCCAACTTTGAAGTGGTCCAAATGGAAACCACCCTGGGCTTGACGCCCGAGCAAGAGGACCGCGCCTTCGCGGCTCTCTACGATGTCACCTTGAGCCAACTCACCAACGGCCCAACGTCGCCCGCCGCGCCGGCCTCAACGAACATGGCCGATGTTTTACAATCGGGTTTTGACCGGAAGAACAAGGCCCTCGAGTCCGTGCTGACGCCAACCCAGTTGGAAAACTACCGTCAGCAGCAAGCTCTTCAACTCAAAGCCGCCAACGACATCTGGGCCAAGATGGGAATTAACGTCCCGAAATGAATCGAAACCAGCAACACACTTCCAGCGCCAACGCAGCGGCGTCTCGGCAGCGCCGCTAACGTCGCCTCGTTTCCAGGAAACGACCCGTTGCCATCCGGGAAGATGTCACCCATCCGCCATTCTGCCTCCCGGTTCGTCGTCAATCTCGCCCAGGGCGAGGACATCCACGGCGACGCTGAGGGAGTGCTTGTCGCCGCCGACGAGCACCCCGCGGATGGGGCTGACATCGCCGTAATCGCGCCCCCACGCCACGGTGATATGCTGGAGGGAGGCCAGGATGTTGTTGGTCGGGTCCACGTCAATCCACCCCAGGCCGGGGCAGAAGAAGCCGAGCCATGCGTGCGAGGCATCGGCCCCGATCAGTTTGGGATGTCCGGGCGGAGGCACGGTTTCGAGATAGCCGCTGACGTAGCGCGCCGGCAGGCCCAGCGCGCGCAGGCAGGCAATCTGCAAATGCGCGAAGTCCTGGCAGACGCCCCGGCGCTGTTCGAGCACCTGGGCCAACGGAGCCGCGACGGTCGTGGCCGTCGCATCGAACTTGAAGTCGCGGTGAATGCGGCCAGTCAGGTCGAGCACCGCGTCGAGGATGGCGCGCCGGGCCGGGAAAGACTCCCTGGCGTACTCGCCAAACGACGCGTCGAGCGGCACCATCGGAGAGGCGAAGGTGAATTCGCTGGCCTCCAGGACCGGCACCGAAAGGTCTCTCCGGCATAGGCTCCGCACGCTCTCCCACGAGGGTGTCTCGGCGGCCTCCGGAATGAAGGGGGCCCCGACGGCGACGCGGCTGCGGGCCGTGACGCGCAACCGCCGATGCGCGCCCTCGAAGATGACGAAAGCGACTTCGTTGCCAAAGTAGTCCGTATGGCTGCTGGAAGACGCCGCCCCCGGATCGAAGGAAACCTCGTGAGCCAGCCTCAACTGGCGGTGCAGCCGCCGCGGCGCCAGCCGCAGCAAGTGATGTGCGACCGTTACCGGCGATTGGTACTCGTACGTCGTGGTGTGAGTGATGTCGAAAAGGTGCGCTTTCATCTCAACTCACCCGCGGAACGATGTGGCTGAAATAGACATGAGTGAGCAAGTCGGAGAGACTGCCCAGGTCCGCCGCAAGGCCGGCCAGGCGCTCGGCCGTGGCCCGCGCGCCCGCCTCCGTGTCAAATTCCGCCGGGCCGAAGCAGCTCAGCTTCTCGCCCAGGGCGGTCAAACGTTGCTGGAACTGCGCGACCCCCTCCGGGTTCGATCCGCTGGGGAGTTTGGCGGCGTGGCCTTGGAGCACGCCGAGCTGGAACGCCAGGGCGCGCGGATTGGTCGCGTCGAGCAACAGGAGGTCCAGCACGCCGGCGACCCGCGGCTCCGCGAAGTAGCGCCGGCGGTAGGTGATGACGCTGTCGGCGATCTCCAGAAGTGATTCCAGGAGAACCTCGCGCGTCCCGGCGCAGCGCAGGGCCGCCTCCACGAGGCGGGCAACGGCCATGCCGCGTTCGATCCGCCGTCCGAGGTCGAGAAAGACCCAGCCGTGCCCGCGCGTCATGTTCTCCATTTCCATCCCGCTGAAGACCGCGAGGTCCAGCACCAGCGTGTTGAGGACCGAGCCGGCAAGAACCAGCGGGAGGTGGCCGGGGCGCTGCTCGGCATCGAAGTTGAGCCGGTTGAGGATGTACCACGTGTCGCCGGACAAGCGGTCACGGACGCTGAAACTCGAGGTGTGGATGCGCTTGAGAAGTTCGCGGACTCCTTGGGTTGGGGCTGTGTCGTAGAGAAGCGCCAGCAGGTCCGTTTGCAGCCGTTCCGGCCCGGGACGGCCGGCTCGAGCCGAGGCGGCCAGACCGAGACGGCCCAGCAAATCCGCCAGGGCCGCAGCCTGGCCGCCGGCGAGTTCGTCCGCAAGATGGCCCAGGGCCGAACGGCACAGCCGGAGAAGCTGCTCCAAACGCTCGGCGTAGCGGCCCAGCCAGAAAAGGTTCTCCGCGGTGCGGCTTGGCAGGTCCGAGGCAAGCCGTTCGAGCGCGGGTGCGGGCGCCGCGACCAGGACCGGCGGGGCCGGGCCTCCCGCGTCGTGCGGCAGCACCCAGACGTCTTTGCAGCCGCCGGTCAGGGAGAGCGTCCCTGTGGCCAGGGCCTCCTGCCCAACCATCCGCGCCAGACCGCCCGGCACGGCGAAAAAGTCCTCCCCGTCGAACACCACGAAGACCCGGACGGTGATGGGCCGGGATTCCCTGGGCCAGGCCGGGGCACGGGAAAGCAGAACCTGTTCCTGACCCACCCATTCGTGCGGAAGCTCGCGCAGGCGCGAGACCCATTGGGCGCGGCCTTCATTGGTCAGGCCGCCAGGCTCGGCCATCGGCCCGAACGCCGAAAAGGCGGGGCGGAGGAACAACTCATCGATGTGCCCCTCGACGAACGTTCTCTCGCGCGGTTGGCCGCACCACCAGGTCGCGACGGAGGGAAGCCTCAACTCCTCGCCCAGCAGGTGCGCCGCCAGCCCCGGCAGGAACGGCAGAAAGGCCGGGCTCTCCACAAGGCCGGAGCCGAGCGCGTTGGCGACCGAAACGCGGGCGGCGCGAGTCGCCTCGACGAGCCCGGGCACGCCGAGCAGCGACTCGAACCGCAACGCCAGCGGGTCGCAAAATGCATCCGTGACGCAGCGTAGCACCACGTCCACCGGGCGCAGTCCGTCGAGGGTCTTGAGAAAAACACGGCGGTCGCGCACCGTCAGGTCTCCGCCCTCGACGAGCGTGAAGCCCAACACGCGCGCCAGGTAGGCGTGCTCGAAGTAGGACTCGTTCCGCGGCCCGGGCGTGAGCAGCACGATAGCCGGGTTGTCCGTTCCGGAGGGCGCGAGCCGGCGCAGCCCTTCCCGGCGGATGCGCAAGGTCTCCGAAAGCGAACGCGGGCGCATCGCGTGCAGCACTTCGGGCAGAATGCGCGACAGGACTCTCCGGTTTTCGAGCACAAAGCCGAATCCGGACGGCGCCTGCGTTCGATCCGCCAGCACCCGCCAGCGCCCCTCCGGCCCGCGCGCAATATCGGCGGCGTACAAATCCAGGTAGTTCCCCCCGGGCACTCGGACGTTCTGACAGGCCCGCAGGTAGCCGGCGTTGGCATAAACCAGCGGGGCGGGGATAAACCCGTCCCGCAAGAGGCGCTGCACGCCGAAAAGGTCTCCCAGGATGAGATTGAGCAGCCGCGCCCGCTGGACAAGCCCGGCCTCGAGTTCGCGCCACTCGGCCGCGCCGATGACCAGCGGGATGCAGTCCAGTTCCCACTGCACCTCGCGCTCCCCTTTCGGGTCCGAGGAGAAGCAGCTCACGCCGTGCTCCCGCAAAATGCGGCGCCCGTTCTGGACGCGGACAGCCAGTTCGTCGCGTCCAAGCGACTCGAGCGCCGCCATCAGGGGCTGCCACTGCGGACGAATCTGGCCGGAGACCGCGCGGAGTTCATTCCACGCGGCGCCGGCCTCCGGCGGAGCTGAATGTAACGGGGTTTGCGCCTCATGCGCGGTCATGAAGCCATCTGCGAATATCACATCACCTTGAGCGGTTCGCTCACACATTCCGAAGGTCCAATGTAAACGGAAAATCGCGGTTGGCCAGCGGGATGCGGGGCTGCATCGGCCCCGGGGTGTGGCCAAAGCGAAAGAAACGCGCCAGACGACGGCTTTCGGCTTCGTAGGAGTTGACGGGAAACGCCTCGTAATGCCGCCCGCCGGGATGCGTGACGTAATACGTGCAGCCGCCGATGCTCCTGCCGTTCCAAGTGTCCACAATGTCAAAGACCAGGGGCGCATGGACGCCGATGGTGGGATGGAGGCAGCCGGGGGGCTGCCATGCCCGGTAGCGGACGCCGGCGACATATTCGCCGTTCGTGCCCGTGGGGTGGAGCGGCAGGGCCGCGCCGCCGGCGCAGATCACATGCCGCGAGTCCACCAGACCGCGCGCCTTCACCTGCACCCGCTCCAGGCTGGAGTCCACATAGCGCACGGTGCCGCCCGGCCCGGCTTCTTCGCCCAGCACATGCCACGGCTCGAGCGCCTGGCGAATCTCCAATTGGACGTTCTTCACCTGGAGGTCGCCGATTTCCGGGAATCGGAACTCGAAGTGCGGCGCGAACCAATCGAGGCTCATCGTGCAACCGCCGGCTCGGAGGTCTTCGATCACATCGCCCAAATCGCTCCAGACAAAGTGCGGCAGCATCCAGCGATCGTGGATGTCTGTGCCCCACCGGACGAGCGAGTTCTTGTATGGGTGCTCCCAGAACCTGGCCACCAGGGCGCGCAGGAGAAGCTGCTGCGCCAAGCTCATGCGGGCGTGAGGCGGCATCTCGAACGCGCGCATCTCCAGCAGGCCGAGGCGGCCGCTGGCGGTCTCGGGCGAATAGAGCTTATCGATGCAGAACTCGGCGCGATGCGTGTTGCCGCTGGCGTCAATGAGCAGGTGCCGGAAGAGACGGTCGACCAGCCACGGCGGGCAGCCGGCGGCGTCCGGCACTTGCCGAAATGCGACCTCAAGCTCGTAGAGCGAATCGTTTCGGGCTTCATCGATTCGCGGGGTTTGGCTGGTAGGGCCGATGAAGAGGGTGCTGAAGAGAAACGAGAGCGACGGGTGGTTCTGAAAGTAAGCCAGCAAAGAGCGGAGGAGGTCCGGACGGCGCAGCAACGGGCTGTCCGCGGGCGTCGGGCCTCCCAGGACAATGTGGTTGCCCCCGCCGGTGCCGGTGTGGCGGCCGTCGAGCATGAATTTCTCGGTCCCAAGCCGCGAAAGCCGCGCCTCTTCGTAAAGGGTCTCCGTCTGCCGGACCATTTCATCCCACGAGGACGTCGGGTGCATGTTCACCTCGATGACGCCGGGATCGGGAGTCACCTTGAGCACGTTCAACCGCGGGTCGGACGGAGGCGTGTACCCCTCGATCACCACGGGCGTGTCCAGCCGCGCCGCAGTGTCCTCAACCGCGGCGATGCACTCCAGGTAATCCTCCAGAAAGGCCGCCGGCGGCATGAACACGTGCAGCCGCCCCTGCCGCGGCTCGACGCACAGCGCCGTCCGCGCGATCCATCCCGCCGATTCCCCGCGGCGCGGTTGGCGGAGCGGCGAGTCCGCCCCGGTTCCCAAATCGGACGGGCGGTTGGCCAGACTCTGCCGGACATCGCGCGGGTTCGGCCCGGAGGCCGCCAGGAAAGCCTGGCGCGGCGGCAGCGGCGCCCGGGCCTCAAAGGGGTCGCGTTCGATGATCGAAGGAAGGTCCCCGGCGCTGGCCCAAGGCAGGGAATCCAGCGGCAGGCGAAAACCCATGGGCGAATCGCCGGGGATGAGATAGCACCGCTCGGGCCGCAAGAACCACGAGCCGCTGGTCCAGCAAGGGACGCCGGCCGACTCTCCGCGGCGCAACGGCAAGAGGAAGCCGACGGTCTTGTCGAGGCCCTGCTCGAAGACCTTCGCCAGACGGGCGCGCTCCTCTTCCTCTCTCAAGTTGGACTTGAAGGGGTCCACGTTCGTGGGCAGCCGGCGCTCTTTCCAGAGGTAATACCAGGCGTCCTCGAAGGCCGGCATCACCCACTTGCCGCCGCAACCCAGCCGCTCCGCCAAGGCGCAGATAAATTCCTCCGCGCGCTTCTCCCCGAAGCCGTACAGCTTCGCCTCGTCCGCGAAGAGCGCCTCGTCTTCCCATACCGGCTGTCCGTCCTTGCGCCAATAGCAGCCGAACGCCCACCGGGGCAGCGACTCCCCAGGATACCATTTGCCCTGGCCGCAATGGAGCAATGCGCCGGGGGCAAAACGGCGCTTGAGACGCCTCAGGAGATTGTCGGCCAGACGGCGCTTCATCGGCCCGAGGGCGAGCGTGTTCCACTCCGCCCCCTCCATGTCGTCAATGCTGACGAAGGTCGGCTCTCCGCCCATCGTCAGGCGCGCGTCCTGCCGGACCAGGTCCGCGTCGAGGCGCCGGCCCAGCGATTCGATCTCGCGCCATTGCTCTTCGGTGTACGGCTTGGTCACGCGCGGGGATTCGTAGATTCGCGCGACCGTCATCTCGAAGCCGAAGTCGCACTTGCAGGCCTCGACGACGCCGGTGATGGGCGCCGCGCTCTGTGGGTCCGGCGTCGCCGCCAGCGGGATGTGGCCCGCCCCCGCAAGCAGGCCGCTCGTAGGGTCCAGGCCGACCCAGCCGGCGCCGGGCAGATAGACCTCGCACCAGGCGTGCAGGTCGGTGAAATCGCGCTCCGGCCCGCTCGGGCCGTCGAGAGACTTGGTGTCGGCCGCCAGTTGGACGAGGTAGCCGCTGACAAAACGCGCGGCCAGACCGAGGTGGCGGAGCGTCTGGCAAAGCAGCCACGCCGAGTCGCGGCACGAGCCGCTGCCTTGCGCCAGCGTCTCCTCGGGTGTCTGCACCCCCGGCTCCAGGCGGATGAGATACTTGACGTCGCGCCAAAGGCGCTGGTTCAGGGCCACCAGGAAGTCGTTTGTTCGAGGGCGCGGGTCCTTCGCGTCCGCGGGCGAGGCCGACCGGCCAATCAGTTCCCGCTTCACGGCCCCCAGGAACTTCCCCAGGAGCGGCGTGGGCGGGTCCTTGAGTTGGAAGGGCGCCAATTCATGCTCCAGCGATTTGTCGTACTTGAACGGAAAATGATCCGCCTGCGGTTCAAGGAAGAAATCGAACGGGTTGAACACCGCCATCTCGGCGACGAGGTCCACCTCGACGAGGAATTCCCGGGTTGGCTCCGGGAAGACGAGCCGGGCGAGGTAATTGGACTGCGGGTCCTGCTGCCAGTTAAGGAAGTGCTTGGCGGGGGCAATGCGCAACGAATGGCTCAGGATGCGGGTGCGGCAATGCGGCGCGGGCCGCAGCCGCACCACCTGCGGGCCAAGGCTCACCGGACGGTCGTAGCGGTAGTGCGTCTTGTGGTGGAGGGCGATGTGGATGGACATGATCCTTTAGGTCCTTTAGGGAATTCGATTCTCTGAATCGGACGGCTCGCGGCCTATTGCACGGCCACGAGCATTGGTTTCTTGCCCGGCTGCGGAGTCTTGACCGCGAAGAACGTCTCGACGATGCCCTGGCCGACCTGGTTGAGCTTGGTCTGCAATTCGTCCAGATACTCGTGAAGACCGTAATCCATCACCTCGGCCACCCCGGTAAACGACAGGTCCGAGCAGAGCTGGCCCAGCAGTTTCTCCGGCACGTGGCGGAAGGTGCCCAGCGGCGTGCCGCTGATGGCGTGGAGTGAATCCCGGGCCGCCGTGAGGCAAAACTGGATTGCGCGCGGAAACTCCCGGTCGAGCATCAGGAATCCGACGACCCCTCGAGGCAAAACACGGCCATGACGCTGCCGGTACATCTCGAAGCCCGAAGCCGAGCGCAGCACCGCTATCCATTGGATGCCGTCGAACGCGGTGCCCACGTCCTCGACCGAGCGGAGCAAGAGGAAATACTTCACGTCCAGGATGCGCGATGTCTTGTCCGCGCGCTCGAGCATCCGCCCCAGCCGGCTGAAGTGCCACGCCTCGCAATGGGTCATCGTGGCGTCCGTGACGCCCGTAAAGAGATGGCTGGCCTGCTTGACCTCGCCGTAGAAGCCCTCGTGCTGGTCCAGCCCGCCGTTCTGCTGCGCGGCCGCGTTGACCATGAGGTAGAACCGGTTCAACTGGAGCCACATCTCGGAAGAAATGATCTCCCGAACGCTCCTGGCATTTTCCCGCGCGGCGCGCACGCAGGAGAAGATCGAGTTGGGATTGTCGCCGTCGAACGTCAGGAACTTGATGACGTTGCTCTCGGTCGCGGGGCCGTAGCGCCGCGCAAAATCCTCGTGGTCGCCGGTGATGGCAACCAGGGGGTCCCACTGTTGATCCTGGCCCTGGGGCGCGTCGAGCATGAGCTGGATGTTCACGTCCACAAACCGCGCCACATTCTCGGCGCGCTCGATGTAACGGCTCATCCAATAAACCGAATCAGCTACGCGGCTGAGCATAGTGGCAATCCTCCTTTCGAGCTGATTAAAGACATGTCCATTGTCCCCTCCCCGTCAGGCGGGGTTGGACGTATCAAGGGCAGCCCTCCTCCCTTCGATTTCGAGAGCGGCACCGAGTGGCCGTTGCCCCCCTCGCGCTCGACTGCCTCCGAATCCGCGAGCACCCACGTGTCCTTGCTGCCGCCGCCCTGCGAGGAATTCACCACCAGCGAACCCTTCTTGAGCGCGACTCGCGTGAGGCCGCCGGGCAGCACGAAAATCTCCTTCCCGTAGAGAATGTAAGGGCGCAGGTCCACATGCCGCCCTTCCAGGTGATCGGCGCAGAGCGTCGGCACGCGCGACAGCGCCAGCGTGGGTTGGGCGATATAGTTGCGCGGATCGGCCTTGACCTTCTCCGCAAACTCCGCCCGCTGCCCCTGGGTCGAGTGCGGGCCGACGAGCATCCCGTAGCCGCCCGATTCGTTGGCGGCCTTCACGACAAGCTTGTCCAGGTTCTCCAGCGTGTAGCGCAAGTCCTTTTCCTCGGCGCAGATGTAGGTCGGCACATTCGGCACAATCATCTCCTCGCCGAGATAGTACTTCACGATGCGCGGCACGTAGGCATAAACGACCTTGTCATCGGCGACCCCGGTGCCCGGGGCGTTCGTCAGGGCCACGTTGCCCGCCTTGTAGGCCTCCATCAGGCCCGGCACCCCCAGCATCGAATCGGGGCGAAAGCACTTCGGATCGAGGAAATCGTCGTCAACCCGCCGGTAAATCACGTCCACCCGCTCGAAACCCTTGGTGGTGCGCATGAGCACCTGGCCGTCTTCCACCACCAGGTCCCGCCCTTCGACCAGTTCGACCCCCATCTGCTGGGCCAGGAACGAGTGCTCGAAGTACGCGGAGTTGTAGCTGCCCGGCGTCAGCAGCACCACGTGCGGCGCGGCCACGCCGTCCGGGGCGAGAAACTCCAGCATGTCCCGCAGCTTCAGCGGGTAGTTGTCCACCGGCCGCACCTTGGACGCGGAGAACACCTTGGGGAAAAGACTCTTCATCACCTGCCGGTTCTGCAGCACGTAGGAAACCCCGGAGGGACAGCGCAAATTGTCTTCCAGCACGTAGAACTCGCCGTCGCTGTGCCGGACCAGGTCCGTGCCCGTGATGTGGCACCAGATGCCGCGCGGCGGGTTCCAGCCAACGAGCTGCCGGCGATACGACTTCGCCGTCAGGATGATCTCGCGCGGCACGACGCCAGCCTTGAGTATCTTCTGGTCGTGGTAAACATCGTCCACGAACAGGTTCAGCGCGTGAATCCGTTGCTTGAGTCCCTTCTCCAGCCGGCTCCATTCCGTGGCTGAGACAATCCGCGGAATGATGTCGAATGGAAAAATCTTCTCCACCCCGGCCTGCGCCCCGTATACGTTGAAGGTGATGCCCATCTGCATCAACGCGCGCTCCGCGGCCGCTTGCCGCCGCTCGAACTCCCCCGGAGGGAGCGATTGGATGCTCTGCATCAGGTTCTGCGCGCAAGGGCGCGCCGCCAGCGGCTCCGTCAGCATCTCATCGTAAAAATTATCGACTTCGTAGCTCGCAAAGTTCATAGGCATAGGACCACTTCTCGAAGCGGCCTCGGCGCGGGCTTCCGCGGTCCCGAAACCCCCGGTTGTCAAGCCCAAAAAACACTTGACCTGTTCTTTACCAGCAAATGTGAGGTCCCGCTATGGGGTTCATACCCCACGAAATCTCCGAAGGATTTGAGCTTTTTGAAAAACGGGCTTAGCCTAAGACACTGGCGCTTGTAATCCGCTCCCCTGAATGGAGAGGCCCCGAGGTTTGAAGCCGGTATTGACCCATGGAATGGCCCTTGTTGAGCATCGTTGTTCGGGTCGGCTGCAATCTGGTTTATGAAACCTCCGTGCCGACATTTGTTCTGTTCATGCTGAAACCGCGCCTGGAAGCCGGCGTGCGGGTGATGCAGGAGAGAGTTTCGTTTGGCATCGGTGTGCCCTCGTCCGAGTTCCAGGACAGCCACGGCAACACCGCCTGCCGCTCGATGCTCATGCCGGGGCGCAACGAGGTCTCCCACGACGCCCTGGTCGCCGTCTCCCGCCTGCCGGACCGCCGGGAACCCCAGGCGAGCGTCATGCCCGTGGGCGAGCTCCCAGTTGAGGTGCTGCGCTACACATTGCCGAGCCGCTACTGCGATTCAGACAAGCTGCTGAATTTCGCCTGGAACCAATTCGGGCGCGTCCCCCATGGCTTGCCGCGGGTGCAGGCCATCTGCGATTGGGTCCACAACAACATCGAATACCGCTTCATGTCCGGTCGTGCCGACCTCTGCGCATCCGAGGTCATCGCGCGGCGCTACGGCGTCTGCCGCGATTTTGCCCACGCGGCCATCGCGCTGTGCAGGGCGTTCAATCTGCCCGCGCGCTACGTGACCGGACACCTGCCGGACATCGGCTGCGTCAATCCGGGCACACCGATGGATTTCCACGCCTATTGCGAAGTCTATCTGGGGCGGGAGTGGTTCACCTTCGACGCGCGCTACAACGTCCCGCGCATCGGCCGCGTCAAGGTCGCCCACGGCGCGGACGCCGTGGATGGCGCCTTCGCGACCATCTACGGCGAGGCCGCCCTCACCCATTTCGAGGTCTGGGCCTACCAGGTAAATCCGCGCCAGGTCGCCGTTGGCGACCCCATCGACCTGTCCAAGCGTCTGGATGGCAATCCCACAGTGTCGCAGAGTTGACACATTGCTGCCGGAGCTTTAGCTTCGGTCGGTGATTGCGAGCTTTGCCTGCAAAGAGACCGAGCGTCTCTGGCATCGCGGATTCACGCGACGGTTGGATCACGTTATGCAGGCTGTAGCGTTGCCGCCAGCGAGGTGCAGCGCTGCCCACTTCTTCCCGAGCCGGCGTGACCGCGCCCACAGACCACACGTTATTTCCGCCGCCCTGCCTCAGAGCTTCAGGCTGGAGCGTATCTTCGCCAGCAGTTTCGCCCCGAGTCCCTTGACTCGGCAAAGGTCGTCGAGCGAGTTGAACGGGCGCTTCCCGACTATGCCGTGGGCGAGTTTCTTTGAAAGGCCGTTCACGGCGGCCAATTCTTCGACGCGCGCGCTATTGACGGAGACGCGTTTCGCGGAAGCATCCGCGGGCGCCTTCGCGGCGGAGACGACCGCGGCGGGCTTCGCGAACTCTTGCGCGGGCGCCGCTGCCGGCGCCGGCACAGCCGCCGACGCGCTTGCGGGCGCCGGCGCGCTCGCGACGGCAGGCGCGACAGCCGCTCCGACGGCAGGTGTCGAGGACTTCTCCACCACGGGCGCCGGGGCCGGTTCCACGCAGACACAGGAAACCGCCGCCGCGGGGCGGTCTTCGGGCTTCCCGGCCGGCAAGGCTGGAGCGGGTTCCACCGCCGGCGCGGAAATGAAGGGAGTGGCGAACGTGGCGGAATCACGGGTCACGAAACCGCCGGCCGTCCATTCACGCAGCATGAGGACGAGTTCCCACGCGCCGGCGGGCGGGGCCGCAAACGCGACGTCAAGCGGCTGCAACGCCAACTCCCTCTGGCCGCCGACGGAGCCGATCCGCGCTCCCGCCAGCGGGTGGCCTTCGAAGCGCCCGCCCGCATAAGGCGCCGGCAGGGCCCACAGTTCCAGCGACAGTGTGCCGCTGAGGTTTTCCGCCGGGCGCGGATTCTCAACGCGCTCGACCGAGATATGCACTCGCCCGCCCTCGATGCGGTAGCCGACGTTCCCCCTCATTCGCGGTTGAATGAACTGTTCGCGGCGCGGATAAACGGCCAGGTCGTGAACTTGATTGAACTGGCCGGCGCGGCCCGATGCGAGCACCAGGACCATGGCGTGCTCCCCGCCCCCGGCCGGCGGCCACGCGGCGGCGCTCACGTCGAAGTGTTCGATTTCATCGGCCAATTCCGCCATCGGAGGCAGCGGGACCTCCGCCACAACGTGGCCGGCCAGGTCCAGGGCGGACGCCGGCGCGCAGGGGCAGGCCCAAAGTTGCAGCGCCCACGACAGCCCGTGCGCGGCGGGATCCATGAGGGCGAACATCGCGTTCAGATGCACAATGTCGCCTTCAAAGCGGTAGCCATGCGAGCCGGAGAGCCGGGCCAGTTGGACGGCGGGAGCTTGAATTGGAGTGTCTTGCAGAGACGGTGTTTTCATTTTTATGAGAATTCTAACATCTTGTCCCAGAAAAGTTCATGGGGCAGCCAAGCTAAATTGGACTTGACGCGAAGTTATCAATGAACGACCCCTACCCCTATAGGGTTTATACCCCAGCAGGTTATTGGTTCCGCACAAACATCTTCCCCGGCAACTGCCGAGGCAACCGGCTCCCAACCTGGCGCTCGAGTGGGGCGCCGCCTTCATTGCGGATGGCCTGGAGGAGGAAGTGCGTTTCGGCGAGCGTGGGGGGCATGACGCTCATGCACGGGCCACTTGGCCCGCAAGGCGTTGACCCGGCCGATTTGTTTCCCCAGCACTTCCCGGTAGAATTGGAGAATCGCGTTGAACGCCTGGCTTTGGCTGCTGGCCGAAACGCCGGCTCGGGCAAGGTCAAATCTCTTGGCTCTTGTCATCCAGCCGCGAGTGGGCGTAGGGTGGGGGCAATTAGGGTTAGGTATGACGAGTTCATGTAACCCTTGCGCACTTTTTTCCCTTGGGGAGGTCGGGATGATAGCCCCACTGGCAAACCAGTCGCGGCAGCCAACGCTGGGATCTCGACTCGCGGCATGTCGGGCGTCATCGGCCCGGCGTGGCTGCGCTTATGGTTCGGCAAGACCGTTATGATTACAATCCGTTCGTTCTTGGTCCTTGGCTTGTCACTGGTTATCGGCCTGGGAATACTCGGGGCGCAGATTGGGCGTGCCGTGAAAATGGGACGTGAATTTGACCGCTATCTTGCGGTCAAGGGCTTGTCTGAACGCGAGGTCAAGGCGACGCTCGTGATCTGGCCGATCCGATTTTCTGTTGCCGCCGAAGGCTTGGGCGCATTGAAAACGGCGATGGAAACGAACCGCGGTCGGGTGCTCTCTTTTCTCCAGGAGAGCGGCATCGATTCCAAGGAGATTACGCAGGGGTTGCCTGAAGTGAGCGACCGGGAGGACGAGCGGATTCAGGCCAATCGGCCCTCCCTTGCGCGGTACCGAGGGGTGGTCACCCTGGTCGTGAGAAGCTCGAACGTGGACATGGTAAAAAAGGCGATTCAGGGTGCAGACGTGCTCCTGGAAAAGGGCGTAACGCTGGCCGGCAATGAGTCCAGAGATCGGATTGAGTTTATTTTTAACGCGGTGAATGAAATCAAGCCGGATATGATCAGAGAAGCCACAGCCAATGCCCGAGCTGCGGCTGAGAAATTCGCCCAGGACTCGGGGAGCAAGGTGGGACGCATCCGCAAAGCGACGCAGGGGGCCCTCGAAATCGAGGACCGGGACGCAGCCTCTCCCGAGAGGAAAGTCCTGCGCGTGGTTACGACAGTCGATTTCTTTCTGGAATGAGCGTGCCGAACGGATCAGTGCAGCGAACGGGAGCCAGCCGATTCGCCCAGAGACAAATCGAGCGCCATCGGCGGCTGGCTCCTGCCGCTGACCATCGTTGTTGGGCTGCTGGCACGGAGCATAGATTTGTAGCTTCGCCCCGAGTCCCTTGACTCGGCGAAGGTCATCGAGCGAGCTGAAGGGGCGTGTCCCGACAATGCCTCGGGCGAGCTTCTTTGAAAGGCCGTTCACGGCGGCCAATTCTCCGACGCGAGAGGCGCGGCGTCGAGGCGGAGGACTCTATCCCGATTCAGGAGTCAAAGTCCGGGACCTGGAAGAGTTCCTTGATGGGAAAACCGAAGCCAGGCAGCAAGGAGCCGCCGTCCAACTGCCCGCCTTCGCGCAGGACGTCCGGGTGCTCCGGCGAGCCCCACACCGATACCGCGCGGTCTTTGGGATTCACCACCCAGGCAGTGCGGGTCCCATTCGCGAAAAACTGCGTCAGTTTCCGCTTGAGCTTTCTCTGGTTTTCTCCCGGTGAGATGACCTCCACCACCAGGTCCGGCGCTCCTTCAAAGAATTTCGTCGGAATCCGCTTCTCCCCGCGCAGGCGCTCTTTCCGCACAAACGAAACGTCCGGCGAAAGGCAGTCGCCGCCGTTCATCCGGAAGCCGGTGCTCGAATCCACAACCAAGCCCAGGCGGTGCTTGAGCACAAAAGCCATGAGGACCGACGCCAGACGCGACGCCAGGTACCCGCGCTGAAAACCAGTAGGACTCACAGCCAGTTCTCCCCCGAGCACCTCATATTTTTGGCCATCCCGAGGCAACGCCATGAGCGCCTCGTCCGTCCATTCTTTTCTTTCCACAAGGGCTTGCATACCTGCCTAACGTAATCTTCGCGGTTCCATTTCGCCATAACATAAGGATGCTCAATGGTTCCGCAAAAACATCTTCCCCGGCAATTGCCGAATCAGCCGTTTCATCTCCAGGCTGAGCAGCCCGACGGATACGGCGGAGGCGGGCAGGCCGCTCTTGCGGATCACCTCGTCGATGCCGATCTCTTCGTTGCCGAGCGTGTCATAGACCTTCTGTTCCCTGTCGCTCAGTTCGAGCGCGGGCAGGACGCCGGTCTCGGCCGGCGTGGGCGGCCGGTTGCTCGGCGGGAAGAGGTACTCGAATTCACTGAGGATGTCCTCGGCGCCTTCGCAGAGCTTCGCGCCTTTCTTGATGAGGTCGTGGCAGCCTTTGCTGCGGGGGGAATCGATGCGGCCGGGAACGGCGAAGACCTGGCGGCCATATTCGTTGGCGAAGTTGGCGGTAATCAGAGCCCCGCTGGTGAGGTTGGCCTCGATTACCACCGTGCCGAGCGTCATCCCGGCAACGATGCGGTTGCGGATCGGGAACGACTGCTTGTCCCCCGGACGGTTGAAGGGGAATTGGGTGATGACGGCCCCGTTGGCGGCGATCTGCTCGAAGAGCTTCGCGTTTTCAGGAGGAGTAATCAGGTTGATGCCGGTCCCCAGGACCGCGATGGTGCGTCCCTTGGCCGTCAAAGCCCCCTGGTGCGCGGCCGAGTCGATGCCCCGCGCCCCTCCGCTCACGACCGTCACGCCCAAGTAGGCAAGCTGGTAACCTAATTTGCGGGCGATTTCTATCCCATAGTGCGTGGTCATCCGGGACCCCACCAGCGCCACCGCGTTCTTGTCCTTGGGCAGCATCTGGCCTTTGACGTAGAGCACCGGCGGCGGGTCGTAAATCTGCCGCAGCAATGCGGGGTACTCCTCGTCTTGCTGGGCGACGATCCGGCACCCGAAATCCGCAATCCGCTTCAATTCCGCGTCGAGCGAGATCGTTTTCTCCCAGTTGGCGATGGCATCGGCGCTCTCCTCACCAATGCCCCTGACCTGCAACAACTGCTGGCGCGAGGCCCGCAACACGGCCGGCGCATCCCCGAAATGGTCGAGCAGCAGCCGCACCCGGACCGGGCCGATGCCCTCGATTAGGTTCAACGCCACCAACGCCTCGCGATAATCCATTCCGGCAGTAGTAGCCAAACCGGCACATGGCCGCAAGGCTTCCTTCTCACGGAAACCGTTGCTTGTCCTCAAAGGGTTCGAGGCGGGTGATGGCGGCCATGATCTCGTCGGCAACCTGGGCGTAAATCTGCTTGAGGCGCGTCTTCGAGCAGGTCCTGGCCTCAGCCCGGAGTTGCTCGAAGAGGAGGGCGCGACCGTACTTGACCGCCAGGCGATGCGGGCGGGGCAAGCGGAGGTGGCGGCCGTAGGCGTCGAATGTGCCAAACGTGCGGACGGGCACCACCGGGGCCGTGGATTTGATGACGGTCAGGCCGATGCCGGCGCGGGCGGGTTGGAGGCGGCCGTCGCGGGTGCGCGTGCCCTCCGGAAAGAGAATGATAGCCCCGCCCGCCAGCAGGCGGTCCAGGATGGCTTTGAGTCCCTTGGCCCCGCCGCCCTCGCGGTCCACCGGCACGGCCTGCCACCGATGCAGCACCCAGCCCATGACCGGAAATCGGAAGAGGCTCTCCCGGGCCAGATAGTTCAAGGCGCGGTGCAGGCCGGAGCCGGCCAGCAGGGGGTCGAGGAAACTGGCGTGATTGCAGGCAAGGATGACCGGCCCCTGGAGCGGCACCCGTTCGGGATTGCAATAGCGCGCGCGGAAATAGAACCTGAAGAGCAACCGGAAACCGCGCCAGCCCAGGTAATAGACGGGATTCATGCGTCCGGAGGGCCTCCCCTGATCGCAAGCTTAATCCTGCGTCCCAATCTCCTTCTTTTCATGGTCCGCCCCCTGGTGCCGCGCAAGTTTGCGCTTGATATCCGCGATGATCGCGGCGCTGGTCTGTGCGGCGGTCATCTGGGAATTGTTGATGACGGTCGCGCCGAGGGGAATCATCAGCGGAGCGACGGCGCGCTGGCTGTCGCGCTGGTCCCGGGCGGCCAGGTTTTCCTGGATGCCGTCCGCTGCGCGGCGGCGGGACCGCTCTTCCAGGGCCGCATCCAGGTAGTACTTGAAATCGGTGTCCGGGAACACGTTGCTCCCGATGTCGCGGCCTTCCATGACGAGGCTGCCGAACTTGACGCACTCGCGCTGCTTGTTCTTCATCCATTGGCGCACCTTGGGCACCGCCGCCACGGCGGGCACCGCGGCGCTGACTTCGGGCGTGCGGATTTCCTGGGCCGGATAATAGCCTTCGACCACCAGTTGCGTCTGGCCGTCAACGCACCTCAGGGCGGTCTTCCATCGGCGGCAAGCGGCCGCAACCGCTTTGGGGTCGTGGACGTCGATCCGATGCTTGAGGCAATACCAAGCCAGGGCGCGATACATCGCCCCGGTGTCCACGTGAACGAAATTGAGCGCCTTGGCCACGAGCTTGGAGTTGGTGCTCTTGCCGCTGGCGCTCGTGCCGTCGATGGCGATGACGATAGGGTCGGTCATGGGTCAGTTGCGACCAGCCCGTCCCAGGTCAACGGACGGGCGGTCTTCGCATCCAGGATGATGGCGCCCAAGCCATTGGGGGGCGGGGCGGCAAGCTTCTGGAAGAAATTGGGAAACGTCTTCTTCACGCACGAGGGATTCTTGATCTTCATCCCCCGCACTTTCAATCCCAGAATGGAAAAACACATCGCCAGACGGTGGTCGTCGTAGGTCTCGATTTCAGCCCCGTGGAGACTGTCGGCCGAGGGGAGAATGGTGAGGGTGTCGCCCTTCTCGACGACTCGAGCCCCGCAGCGGGTGAGCTCGGTTCTAAGGGCGGCCACGCGTTCGGTCTCCTGGAGACGCAGGCGTCCCAGATCGGTCAGGCGAATGAGGTGCCCCGCCAAAGGGGCGAGCACAGCGGCCGTCATGATGCTGTCGCCCAGGTCATGGTCGCGGGAGACCTCCTCGGGCAAACTGAGCATGACCCGGTGGCGGGGCAGCACGGTGTCCCCTGGGGTCTGGAGCTTGAGCTCCGGGCCGGCGAGAAACTTGGGAAAATCCGCATCTGCCTGCCATCCGCTGGTCGGCCAGTGGCGGACCGAGATCGCCGTCAGATCGGTCAAGTCCAGCGTCCAGGAGCTCTCCGTTGGAGGTTCGCCGCGCCGGCCAGAGACGGCCTCCTGAAAGGCGGCGGCAATCTCGGCGTTGCGCAGAATCCACTCCGCGCCCAGAAAATAACTCCCGCTGGATGCGTCCGGCTCGATGCGGAAGGTCCCGCCCTGGGAAGGGAAACTTCTTATCAGGCCGCGCGTCATTTCCACATAAGGCTGCTCGTCCTGGTTGGCCCCCACGATTTCTATGTCCCAGCAGTCGCGACCCGACAACAAAAGGGCTGAGGCGAATTGCGAACTCTCCTCGATGCTGACGCGGCATTTTCCAGGACGCGGTCCCTGCCCGTGAATGACGGCGGGAAGCCTGTCATTCGAGGAATCCACGCGGCAGCCCAGGTCGCGCAAGGCCCGAAAAAGGGCGGCCTGCGGACGCTCTTGCATCCGCCGGGTGCCGTCCAAACGATAAACGCCCCGGCCCCTGCAAACCAAGGCTGCGACGAAACGAGCCGCGGTGCCCGCGTTGCCCACGAACAAATCCAACGGCCGGCCCTCGACGCCCCCGGCCGGGACGCGGCCACCCTCTCCCTGAACGGCCAGGGTGCGATTGCAGGCATCCTCCGGGTCCGGGCTTGTCCGGACTGTGAACCCCAGTTTCTGGAGACACTCGGCCATGACCCGCGTATCCTCGCTCCAGAGGGCGCCTTCGAGTGTCGTGATGCCTTGGCCCAGCGCCGCCAGGACCAATGCCCGGTTGGTAATGCTCTTGGAACCCGGCACTGTGATTTGCGCCTGGACGGGCTTGTCCAGCGGCAGGATTTCTATGAGCGAGGGGAGAGCCATGGCTGCTTCATTCCGCGCCTGAGGCCCAGCGCGTCTCCGACCAATCGTCCCGTCGCTGCTTTGCGGTGGAGAAAAAGGCGGCAATGGCCCGGGCGTCTCCCGCCTGGAGCGCGCGGTCGAAGTCTTCCAGGCCGAGGATGAAAGTCCGGAGGGCTTGAGAGAGGTTCTTGCGATTGGCCATGGCGATGTCACGCCACATCTCCGGCGAACCGGAGGCAATGCGAGTGGTATCGCGGAACCCGGTGGCGCAAAGGGCCTTTTGTGTGGAAGGCAGTTCCGGGCTTAGGACCATGCCCGCCAGTTGGGCGGCAAGGACGTGCGGCAGGTGACTGGAGCGGCTGACGAGTTCATCGTGGCACTGGGGCGTCAATTCCAGGACATTGGCCCCCAAGGCGTCCCAGAGCGCACGGACCTGCCGCAAGGCCGCGGGGTCCGAGTTGGCGGTGGGAGTCAGGACGCAGACGGCGCCCAGGAAGAGATCGGCCCTGGCGGCGGTCACACCGCTCTTTTCCGCGCCGGCCATGGGATGGCCCCCAATAAAATGACCCCCAGCCTGCGCCACCAACCGCTCCAACTCCACGACCACAGGGCCTTTGACACTGCCGACGTCCGTCACGACGGCGCCGGGTTCAAGGACGGGAAGCATCTGCTCGACCAGCGGCCGCATCTGGGCCAGCGGCACGCACAGGACCACCAGGCCGGACCCCTGGACCGCGGCGCGCAAGTCACACGTAGCGGCGTCGACCGCGCCCAGGCTCTCGCACTCCCTCACGCTGGCCTGACGCCGGACAAAGCCAACCACCCTTTTGGCCAATTGGGCGTTTCTCAGGGCAAGCCCTAGCGAGCCGCCCAGCAGACCAACCCCAGCCAGCGTGATCTTCTGCCAATGCACACGGTGAGTCTCGGATTTCGACTCCTCGGTTTCAAGCGCCATCAGTCCCATCTGTCAAATCCGTCCGTTATACCCGGCAGGGGTCTAATTGTCCTGGGGCCGGGGCAGGACGAGGCGGCCGCGATAGGCGTAATCGCCCCCAGGCCCGCCCAGCCTGTCCAGCAGTTTGGGGTCAATTTCGATCCGCGCCTTGAGCTGGTGCTTGCCCACGACGACGAGGTCCCACAGAACAAACACGCGTTTGCCCTCAAATTCCAAGGGCAAATCGATGAGGGATCGTCGGCCGTTGTCCAGGCTGAGGTGCCGCAGTCGTTTCTGTTTCTTCACGCGCATGCGTTCGGTCAAGAGCAATGACTGGAGTGGGACTCTACAAGGGAATGCGGAAGATTGTCACGCCGAAAATGGCCTGCTGAATTTTCCCGCAGCGCGCTCGTCCAATAGCTTGTGAGTTCAGCGGCAGACAACCATGGGAGTGGCCTTCAACAGCCACTCAACGACGCGCGGACCGGCCCCCGGAAGGCCGCGCAATTCCGTTTTGGAGCGCGGCGCTGTCCCTCGAAGGGCGCGCGCCGGCTTTTTGTCCCCCAGGAATGCGGACTCTTGCCCGTGTTCGAGCCTGCGGCGGAGGTTCTATTTCAACCTCGATGCCACAGGGCCACCGACGGCTGAAAAAAAGACGTGCGACTTGCGGGCCTCGCGGTATAACCTCGCGCCATGAACCATACTATGTCACGTCGTTCCGCCCTCCGAGGCCTGACCGGCGGCACCGCTGCGCTGGCGGCCGCCGCTTCCCTCCCAAACACCTTGCTCGGCGCCGATACAGCCCCCGCCAAGCTCAAAGGCAATATCCACCATTCCGCCTGCCTCTGGTGCTACGGGAGCCTGGTCGACAGCCAGGGGGGGAAACCCGCAAAAATGACCTTCGAGGACTTTTGCCGCGAGGCGGCGAACATCGGCCTGCAATCGGTCGAATTGCTCGGCCCTTCCCAGTGGCCCACCGTCAAAAAGGCCGGCCTGATTTGCGCGATGTGCAACGGACCGGACAGCATCTCCTACGGCTGGAATCGCCTCGAACACCACGACGTCCTTCTGCCCAAGTTCGAGAAAGCCATTCCCGAGGTGGCCGAAAACGGGTTTCCCAACATCATCACCTTCTCCGGCAACCGCAACGGCATGGATGATGAGCAGGGCCTAGAGAACTGCGTCAAGGGCCTCAAGCGCCTCATGCCCACCGCCGAAAAATACAAGGTCTTCGTGAACCTCGAATTGCTCAATAGCAAGGTCGATCATAAGGACTACATGGCCGACCACACCGCCTGGGGCGTGGAAGTCTGCAAGCGCGTCGGGTCCGAACGGCTCAAGCTACTTTACGACATCTACCACATGCAGATCATGGAGGGCGACATGATCCGCACCATCAGAGAGAACCATCAATATATCGGCCACTTCCACACCGGCGGCGTGCCCGACAGACACGAGATCGATGAAACCCAGGAAATCAACTACCCGGCCGTCATGAGGGCCATCGTCGCCACGGGCTACCAGGGCTTTGTAAGCCAGGAGTTCGTCCCCAAGCGCCCCGATGCCCTCGCCTCGCTCCGCCAGGCGATCAAGATTTGCGACGTTTGAAGCATAGCCTCCGCGCGGAGCCGTAAAAGCCTCCGCGCGGAACAATCAAGCGCGCGCGGGGCATCCCAGGATTGCTTTTTTTACCTGGACCGGATTTATTGTCGAGCGATGGATACAATCGCGTCATTCGAGGGGCTGGTCGAATTCAGCTCCGGGTTTGCGGCGCGTCCCGAAGTCAGCCACGTGCTTTTCGATTTCGACGGGACGCTCTCTCTCATTCGCCAAGGTTGGCCGGAGGTGATGGTGCCGATGTTCGTCGAGATGCTGCCGGCATTGCCGGGCGAGAAAGACGAGGAGCGGCGGCAGTTGTGCGAAAACGACATCATGCGTCTCAATGGCAAACAGACGATCTACCAGATGATCCAGTTGGCCGAGCGCATCCGCGAACGCGGCGGCTCGCCGCGCGAGCCGCTCTGGTACAAGCAGGAATACTTGCGCCGGCTCGACCAGCGAATCCACCATCGTCTCGACGCTCTGCGCCAGGGCGCGGTCAGCCCCGACAGCCTCTTGGTCCACGCGGCCCGTCCGCTGCTGGAGGACCTCCGCCGCCGCGGCCTGCCGCTCTACCTGGCCAGCGGCACCGACGAGGTGTTCGTCAAACAAGAGGCCGAGTTGCTCGACCTGACCCGGTACTTCGGCCGCCACGTCTATGGCGCCCTGGATGATTACAAGCAGTTTTCCAAGAAAATGGTCATCGAACGGATATTGGCCGAAAACCGCATCCCCGGCGACCGGTTGCTTTCCTTCGGCGACGGCTACGTCGAGATCGAAAACACGAAGGAAGTGGGCGGATTGGCCGTGGCTGTCGCCAGTGACGAGGCCCACAATGGCGGCGGGCGCTTCGACCAGTGGAAACGCAAACGGCTGCTCGGCGTGGGCGCCGACGTGGTGATCCCGGATTTTCGAGACGGCCCGGCCTTGCTGAAACGAATCATGGGAAACTAATGCGGGTATGCCAAACTTCCCTGAGCCGCTGGACACGACAAAAACGAGGGTCTATCCCTTGGCGGAGCGCCAGAGCCTGAGCTCGATCGACCAACTCCTGCGGGACCCGGACGCGCCGCCCCCGCCCTGCCCCGCTCCGCTGTTCGAGGCCATTCGCGGCTGTTCCCGCCAAATTGTCGCCGCCCGCGAACGCGGCGCCAGCGTCATCCTGATGTACGGCGCGCACCTCGTCAAAAACGGCTTGATGAGCGTCGTCAATCGACTGATAGACGGAGGCTGGGTGACGCACCTGGCCACCAATGGGGCCGGCACAATTCACGACTGGGAGTTGTCCTTCCTGGGGCGGACCGAGGAGAGCGTGCGCAAGAACGTGGCCACCGGCACCTTCGGCACGTGGGACGAGACGGGCCGCTGCCTCCACCTGGCGCTGATGTGCGGCGCGCTTCGCGAGGAAGGATATGGCCGCAGCCTCGGACGCTTCATTTCAGAAGACGGCGCCACGCTGCCTACCGTCGAATCGTTGGAAACAGCCCTGCGCGCCGAACCCAGGCACCCGCTCGCCCCGGCGCGCGCCGAACTCCTGCGGGCCATGGAGGCCCACCACCTTCCAGCGGGGCCTTTCAAGGTGCGGCACCCGTGGAAAGAGAGTTCGATCCTGGCCCGAGCCTTTGTCCGCAACGTCCCCATGACCGCCCATCCGGGCATCGGCTACGACATCATCTCCACCCATCCCATGTTCAACGGGGCCGCCATCGGGCGCGCCGCCACACTGGATTTTCGGCTCGTGGGCCGCGCGATCGAGGGATTGGACGGCGGCGTCGTGCTCGCGGTAGGGTCGGCCATCATGGCCCCTCAGGTGTTCGAGAAGAGCCTGAGTTGCGTCAACAACCTGCGCCTGCAGGCCAACCGCCAAATCGTTCACGACCACTCCATCTACGTGGTGGATGTCCAGGACGGCGGCCGATGGGACTGGTCCCAAGGCGAGCCGCCCAAGTCCAACCCCGCCTACTACCTGCGCTTCTGCAAGAGCTTCGCCCGCATGGGCGGCACGATGCGTTATGTGCAGAGCGACAATGCGGTGTTCCTGCACAACTTGCTCCGCCAGTTGGACCCCGTCGCCAATGCAAAATAACTTGAACAACCCCGCGGGGCTCGTCTCGGGTTGCGCCGGCTCCTTATGAACCTGGACCGTTTCTACGCCATCACCGGGCGATATGCCAGCCTCCGGGTCGGAATCGTTGGGGATTTCTGCCTGGACCGCTATCTGGAAATCGACCCGACAAAGTCGGAGACCTCGATTGAAACCGGCCTGCCCGTCCACAACGTCGTCAATGTGCGCGCGCAACCCGGCGGCGCGGGCACGATTCTCAACAACCTCTGCGCCCTGCGAATCGGCACGCTCTACCCCGTCGGCTTCGTGGGGGACGACGGCGAGGGCTACGAACTGTCGCGCGCCCTCGAGGAGCGGCCCGGAGTCCGGCTCGGCCTTTTCTTGCGGACCGCCCAGCGCCGCACCTTCACTTACTGCAAACCGCTCGTGCTGGCTCCCGGAAAGCCGCCGGCGGAGCTGAACCGCCTGGACCTCAAGAACTGGACGCCCAGCCCTTCCCTGGTCCAGGGCATCATAACAAGCCGGCTGCTGGACGCCGCGAAAATAACCGACGCCCTCATCGTCTTGGACCAGGTGGACATCCCGGAAACCGGCGTGGTCACGCAGCGGGTCCTGACTTCCCTGGGCGATCACCTCCGGTCAAACCCGGAGATGCTGGTGTTGGCTGATAGCCGCCGCGGCCTGCGGGGCTTCCCGCCCGTGGTCTTCAAGATGAACGCCGCCGAGTTGGCCGCCTTGACCGGCGCCCGCAAAGAACTGGACTTCGACGACATCAAGCGCGCCGCCATGGAATTGGCCGATGCCAATCATCGCGCCGTTTTTGTCACTCTGGCCGAGCGCGGCATGGTGGGGGCCGGCCCCGGCGGGCGCATCGAGCACGTCCCTGCCCTGCCTGTTCGCGGCGAAATCGACATCGTCGGCGCCGGGGATGCCGTCTCCGCCAACCTGACCGCCGCCATCGCCGGCGGGGCCTCCCTCCGCGAGGCGCTCGAACTGGCCAGCGCCGCCGCCTCCGTCGTCATCCACAAGCTAGGCACCACAGGCACCGCAACGGTCCTGGAACTCCAGGAAAAAATGACGCGCGAGGGCCTCCTGGAAGACGTCACCCCGGCGTGAGGACAAAGGCAGGCCCCAACCTCGCGTAGGATTGGCGTGTTGCTCACAGCACGCCAACGGCGTGCAGGCAAATCAGCCCAGGGCAACGCCCTGGGAGAACCCGCCGCCGAATCCCAACCCGCCCTGCAAGGGCGGGAGGGGCTGCTTCAGTGCCAAGAACAGGGCCAAAAGATGAGAAGGGTCTGGAGCATCGCCCGGAGCAGTCAGGCCCAGGCGCGTTTATGAAATGGAACGTCCAAGCGCTCAGCTTCCTCCCTCGCCATCTGTCGCTCGGCCTCATCCACCATCCGCTTGGTCAGGACGGGATCTCCTCGCTTGGCCTTGATGATCGGAAACTGCACTCGCTTCGGAGCGATGCGCGCATCCGCGCCGCTCGGCACCAATCGCAACCCGTCGGCAACAAGATCCTCCAGCCTGACCCCCGTCAATGCGGCCCGGGACTTGGCCTCACGGAAGAGGTCATCCGGAATATCCAACGTCGCTTTCACAGAACCCACCTTCCCCTATTCCCACGAGAACATCAAGCGTTCATGGCGGAGTCGTCGCGTGGCACGGTCGGTTGCGGCTCGAAAGCGGACAGACTCCTTTCGGATGCTCCGTCTGCGCCCTGCGCGCTTGACCCCAACTCACGCTAACGGCACCTTAGCCGGCGTGCGGGCACTGATCGAAGCCATCCATCCCTTCATCCATGGCGCGTGTTGTTCTTGAGAACCTGACCAAGGTGTTCCCGGGACCGGTGCGGGCGGTCCGCGAGGTGAGCCTGGCCGTTGAAGAGGGCGAATGCCTGGCGCTGGTGGGGCCGTCCGGTTGCGGCAAGACGACTCTGCTGCGGATGATAGCGGGGCTGGAGGAACCCACGTCCGGGACGGTGGCCATCGACGGGCAGGGGGTCAACAACCTGGCCGCCAAGGACCGGCAGGTGGCGATGGTCTTTCAGCACCATGCCCTTTATCCCCATCTTTCGGTATATGAGAACATGGCGTTCGGGCTGAAGTTGCGGAAGTGCCCGCGGGCGGAGATTGCGAGGCGGGTCAACGCGGCGGCGGAGGCGCTGGGGTTGACGGCTTGCCTGGACCGGCGGCCGCGGGAACTCTCAGGCGGGCAGCACCAGCGCGTCGCCCTGGGGCGAGCGTTGGTGAGGCAGCCCAAAGTGTTTCTGCTCGACGAGCCCCTGTCCAACCTGGACGCGCCGATGCGCGCGCAACTGCGCGCCGAGTTTGCCCGCTTGCAGCTCCGGCTGGGCACAACCGCCCTCTACGTGACGCATGACCAGGTCGAGGCAATGATGCTCGGCCGCCGCATCGCCGTCATGAAAGACGGGGTCATCCAGCAGGTCGCCGAGCCGGGGGTCGTTTATCGACATCCGGCAAATCTGTTCGTGGCGGGCTTCATCGGCTTCCCGGCAATGAACTTTTTCAAGGGCCGGATTGCTCAGGGGGCCGGGGCGCTCCTGTTCGAGGAGCAAGTGCCCGCCGCCGCGCAGGGCGGGTTGTCGTTGCCCCTGGACAAGCGCATGGCGGCGTCAATGACGGACTGGGCCGGGCGGGACGTTATCATGGGGATTCGCCCGGAGCATATCGGCCACAGAACCGCTCTGCCCGACTCGCCCCCTGGGCAGACCGTCGAGGCCGTGGTGGAGGTCGTTCAGCCCATGGGCGCGGAGAGCTATCTCAACCTGGCCGGGTTGGCGCAGTCATTCGTCGCCCGCGTTCCCGCCGCCGACCCCGTCCGCGCCCCGCAGCGCGTCAGCCTCGTGTTCGACATGGCCCAGGCGCACTTCTTCGACCCGGCCACCGAGCGAGCCCTTTGCCAAGGCTCGTGAGGAAACGCGTCCCACCCTCCCCTCACCGAGGCCCCTCGATCACCCCGCGTATCCACTCGACGCTCTTGCGGGTGTTCTCGTCGGTGCCGCTGCATTCCAGGGAGACGACGCCCTCCCAGCCGGTCTGCTGGAGATAGTGCAGACAGGCGCGGATGTTGTCGGCGTTAACACCGCCGCCGACAGGGACCTCGGAGCTGCCGATGCCGGTCTCCTCGCCGCGCGCCGCCGCAGCGAGGGCGGGGCTGACGTCCTTGATGTGGCAGTGGACGACGTGCTTGCGGAGGGCTTTGAGGTAATCGAGCGGGTTGTGCCCGGCGATGAACGTATTGCCGGTGTCGAAATTGCACCGCAAGTACTCGGAGTTCAGTTCTTGAAAAAGGTCATTCATGAACTGGATGTCGTTCGTGTAAGGGCCGTGAGGCTCGATGTTGATGATGATCTTGTAATCCTCGGCCCAGGACAGGCACTGCCGGTAGTTGTCGCACGTGATGCGGAAGACCTCTTTGCGGGTCAGGCCCGGCGTCTCGAACGCGCCGTCCACGGTATCGACCATCGGACACCCCAATTCAGCGGCGAACCGGATCGTCTGGGTGACGTACTGGACGCCGTAGGCCGAACCGTTGGGACCCATCATGGGATACGAGCCATCGATCTGGGAGACCACCAGGCCGAGTTTGTCGAGAAATCGGCGCACGGCGCGCGGGTTGGATTGGAGGGACACCCCCGGATCATATCCGAGGGCGGCGATGAAGTTCTGACCGTGGATGGAGCAGAATTCGATGTGTTTCAGGCCCGTGGCGGCAATCTTCTCACATGCGGCTTCGAAACCGACGCTCAACGGCCTCCAGTTGTCAGCGTGTATGCCTACGTGGATCATGCCGCCTTTCTATGACAGGCCGGATTGAAGGTCAAGATCGCAGGTCTGAAAAAGGCGAGGGTTTTCGAGGGCCGCGGCGTAGTATATACGTGTAAAGACTATGCGCTTATGAACGAGCCAGGACAAAAGGACCAGGAGCCTCTTGAGACCCTCCTGCGGCAATGGACCGTCGAGGCGGAGCTGCCACCGCGCTTCCATGAACAGGTCTGGCAGCGAATCGCGCGCTCCGAGGCACGGCGACCGTCGCCCTTCCGCGCCGGCTTGATGCGCCTGTTGGGAGTGGTGTCGCCTCAGCCCAAGGCCGCCTGCGCCTGCGTGGCGGCCCTGCTCGTGCTCAGCATCGCGGCCGGCTCCTGGACCGCGCAAGTCGAGAGCAGCCATCTGCAAGCGACCCTCGGTCTGCGCTATGTCCAGTCCATCGACCCCTACCAAACGGGAAACCCCCAGCCATGAACAAAGGCGGCATGATTCTGTTGGCCGGACTGGTGGTGTGCGCGGCCGCCTTCTGCGGCGTCTATTACCGGGGCACGGCGCCCATGCGCGAGGCGATGAGCGCGCCGCAGCCGGAGCTGGCGTGGCTGAAGCAGGAATTCAACTTGAGCGACACCGAGTTCGCCCGCATCACGCGATTGCACCAGGCCTACCTGCCCCAGTGCGGCCAACGGTGCGGCCTCGTCGAGCAACAAACCGAGCGGCTAAGGCAACTGCTGGCCAATGCCGACACAGTCACACCGGAAATCCGCAACCTTCTGGCCCAGCGGGCCGCGATTCGGGCCGAGTGTGAAGCCGAGATGCTCAAACACTTCCTGGCGGTCAGCCGCACCATGCCCCCGGAGCAGGGGCGGCGTTACCTGGCCTGGATCGAGCAGCAGACCCTTCTCCGGGCCACAGCCATGGAAAGCCGCCACCATCACCACGACGGCAAGGACAACCCTTAGTGGTCATGGCCACTTAGGCGTCATGGAACCTCCCAACGGCAACGAGCAGGACGCTCTGGACATGGCCCGCCTGGCCGGCGGCCACGACCCGGCTCTCAACGCCCTCATGGACCGCCACGGGCCCACGCTCTTTCACTACCTGGTCCGCTCGTTGCAGAACCAGGACGATGCGGCCGACCTGGCCCAGGAAACGTTCGCCCGGGTCTATGAAAACAGGGACAAGTTCGATCCGCGCCGGAAGTTCTCCACCTGGCTCTACGCCATCGCGACCAACCTGGTCCGAGACCGCTTCCGTTGGCGGGCGCGCCACCCCCAGGTCTCTCTGGACGCAGAAAACCCCCAAACCGATGTTAGCCTCAGAGACACCCTGCGCGCCGCAGACATCGAGCCGGACCAGGCGTTGGAGGTCCGGGAACGCTCGGCTGCCGTCCGGCAGGCCGTGGCGGCACTGCCCGTGGATTTGCGTCAACCCCTCGTCCTGGCGGTCTATGAGGGCCGTTCCCAGGCCGACATCGGCCAAATCCTCGACTGTTCAGCCAAAGCGGTGGAAACCCGCCTCTACCGCGCCCGCCAAAAGCTGCGCGAGAGCCTGCGCAAGTTCCTGGCTTGATGGCTGAAAGAGATGAAACCGCGGGCTTTGCCCGGTCACCACGAGTGAACACCAAGACAGCAGGAAGCAACCTGCTTGCGGACCCTTCGTTTGTCCGATGCCGGAGTGGAAGGAACAGACTGAGAACGTCTATGTGACTTTCAAACCGGCGGCGTGGTTCGAGCAGCAGCCGGTGGGGCCAAGACCGCAGGTAGAGTCGCAGCGAGTTGGCTTGCCGATCGATCTTGATAAACCCGTCGGGAAGGTGTCTCTTCAGCGCATGAACACGGCAGTCCCTACTGGCAGAATCCCGGATGTTCACCGAGTCCTGAGCGTCTGCATTTTAGTCCTGCTGCTGGCCGGTTGCCAGGCCCCTCCGGTTCGGCCGGGCACGGCTTGGCGCCAGACCCTCGAGCGCGAGTTGCCGATGCTGGGTCATCGCAACTGGATCGTGATCGCCGATTCGGCTTATCCGGCCCAGACGAGTCCCGGCGTCGAGACGATTTGCACCGGCACTTCTCAATTGGAGACCCTCAAGGCAGTGCTGGCCGCGTTGGATCAGACCAGGCACGTGCGACCGATGATCCACACCGATGCCGAACTGGAGTATGTGCCGGAGGCCCTCGCCCCGGGCGTTGCCGCCTATCGCTCCGGTTTGAAATCGCTCCTCAAGGACCGGGGCGCGGTGGCGCTGCCCCATGACCAGCTCATTGCCAGGCTCGATGAGGCCGGCCGGACGTTTCACGTCCTCATCCTGAAGACTGATCTGACGATTCCCTACACCTCGGTGTTCCTTCAACTCGATTGCGGGTATTGGGGGCCGGACGCGGAAAAACAACTCCGCGCCGCGATGGCTCAGGGCGTCAAGCCCTGACCTTGCTGGAAGGGGCCTTCTGATAAGACATTCGGCCAGGACGCCGCGCTAAAGCCGCCGGGCCAAGGCTATCGGGTCAGGCCGTACCTTTTGATGACCTCCGGCGGGAGCTCGAGGGCCTCAAGCTGACGCGGTTCGGCTTTAATGGCGCCGCCGCCGTAGGACTTGCCGACATAGGGAAGGTTGGCAAGCGTGGCCGGGTCGTTCAAGGCGCGCCAAAGGCGCCGAACGTGTCGCGGGTCCTGGTCGCTGGGGTAAACACACAAGAAACAGGTGAGCGGGACTACGCCGGCTTCATTGAGGATGAAACGGCAATCCCGTCTTCCAAGGTAAGCAAACAGGAGGGCGGGAGCGGGGCGGCGTTCCATCCGATACCACGGTCTGCGCGTGGCGATCAGAGGACGGGCAGCGAGGCCGGCCTGCTCGGCCTCGACAAGATATGCGCGCAGGGGCGGGGGCAGGAGAGACTTGGGCGCGCCATCCAAACTCAGGAGCCAGGTTGGACGCCCTGCGCGGTCGAGCGCCGCCATGTCCCGCGCCCTGAGCACTGCGGCTGGACAGTCCCGGGTCCTCCCAATCGCCCTCCGGAAAAACCTCCTTTCCAGGCCGTGCCGCCGGATTTGGCCGGAGGTGAGAAAGAAGATTTTGTTGGCGCCCGTGGCAATGCCGCGCACGACTTTGGCAAAAGCGGACAGCGGCACACCCCGAGCGATATGGGCGCGGGGCGGGCGGGACAGGCCGGTCGAGACCAACTCCTCCAATTCCCGTTCGCAGACTTGCACGGAAAGTCCGCCGGCGGCGCAGGGCCGCGGCTCCGCAAGGGCGGACGAGAGGACATCGGCATCCGGCCGCAACACACGGAGCCAGGGAATGCGCGGCTGCGGCGCCCGTTTGGAGAGGAGAAACACGAGGGCGTTGGTGTCCAGGTCCGGAAACGGGGCCGCCTCACGGGAGAACGTGATGACGGCGTCGAAGCGAAACCGCCCGCTCAGACGCCTCCATAAGCGGCTGGAGGAAACACCCTCGCAAACGTCAGCCGGCAGCAGGAAGGCAAGGCGCCCGCCGGGCGAAAGGGATTGGAGGCATTTCAAGAGGAAATAGACGTGCAATCCCACCCGCCCATCGAGGGCGAACCCGAGCCATCGGGCCGCCCGGGCATGCAGCAGCCGCTTTCGCCCCCAGTCAAGCCGGTGATGACGGATGTACGGAGGATTCGAGATGATGGCCGGGTAAGTTGATCGGACGGGGCTGGCCAGGAAATCACCCATCCTGACGCGGCGAAGGTCGTCCTGCCCAAGCCCCGCCTCCGAAGCCTGAGCCAGGACGGCTCCATCCAATTCAAACCCCGCGAAGCTCCCCTGGAATCCAAGCCCCCTGGCGGCTGCAAAAAAAGTCCCCGGTCCCGCGGCGGGGTCGAAAAGCACCGGGGGTCGAAGAGCTACGACCCAGGCCGCCATGGCCCTGGCCAGCCAGGCCGGAGTCCAAAACTGGCCTTGGGCCCGCAAGGCCTCCCGCGCGGGGCGAGCCCGGGGGATTGACCGGGGCTCAGGACCGCTGCCGCCTGGAGGCGGCGTTCCGCGTCGTCGCGCGAGGCGGGCCCGGGGAATTGGCTTGGGCAGACTCAGAACTCACTCCGCCGCCGCCGCCTGCTTGGCCTTCTTGCTCTCCTCGATGACCTTGGCTTCGGCGTCGCGCGGCATTTCTTCGTAATGGCTGAACGCTTCGGAGTGGATGCCGCGCCCGCCGGTCAGGGAGCGGAGGGTGCTGGAGTAGCGGTAGAGTTCCTTGGCAGGCACATGGGCTTTGATAACCTGGGTGCCGCCTTCCATGTCCATCCCTTGGATTTTGCCCCGGCGGCTGGAGAGGTCCCCCATGACCTTGCCCATGCAATCCTCGGGGATGCGGATTTCGACCAGGAGAATCGGTTCCAGCAGGCAGGGGCGCGCCCCGGTGAATGCCTCCTTGAATCCGAAATAGCCGGCTATCTGGAATGCGATGTCTTTGGAATCGACCGGGTGCATCTTGCCGTCGTAGAAATCGATCTTCACATCCACCACACGGTAGCCGGCCACGATTCCTTCCTCGCAGGCCTTCAAGACGCCCTTCTCGACGGAAGGCACGAACACGCGGTCGACGTTCTGCCCGGAAAGCGAGTTTGTGAACTCGACGCCGGTATCGCGCGGTCTCGGCTCGATGCGCATCCAGACCTCGGCAAACTGGCCGGCGCCGCCCGTCTGCTTCTTGTGGCGATACTTGGATTCGCCCCGGCCCTTGATGGTCTCGCGGTAGCGGACGCGCGGCTCACTCAACTGAACATGCACGTTGTAGCGGCGCCGCAAATGGTCGGCGATGACCTCCAGGTGCAGCTCTCCCTGGGCGGAAACGATCGTCTGCCGCAATTCGGAATCCACCATGTAGAGGAAGGTCGGGTCCTCATGGTGCAGCGCCGCCAGGCCCGAGGCGATCTTGTCCTCTTCCCCTTTCACGGCGCTCTTGAGCGCGGCATGGATGTTCGGTTTGGGGTATTCCACTTTGGGCAGCGAGATCGGCTTCTTGGCCAAGCAAAGCGTGTTGCCGGTCTGCGTGTCCTTGAGCTTCACCACCGCGCCGATGTCCCCCGCGCCAAGCGTGGGAACGCTCGTGCGCGTCTTGCCGTTCAGTATGTATATCTGCCCGATTTTTTCGGTACTCCGCCGGCCGGTATTGTAGAGCTCCGTGCCGAACTTGATCGAACCGGAGTAGATGCGGAAGAAGGAGAGCTCGCCGAACTGGGCCTCGCTCATGGTCTTGAAGACGAAGAGAACAGGGTCGGGGTCGGTCAGCTTGACTTCGATCTCGCGGCCTTCGGCATCGGTGGCCTTGACCGTCGGGCGGTCCACTGGCGAGGGGGCGTACTTGGCGATGAAATCGAGGAGGCGGGCAACGCCGATGTTGTTTTCCGCGGAGGTGACGTAGAGGGGAGTGAAGACCTGTTTTTGAAAAGCGGGGCGCAGCCCGGCCCGCATCTCGTCGTCGGACAACCCGCCCTGGGCGAAGAACTTCTCCATCAGGGCGTCGTCGGATTCGGCGATGAATTCGATGAGTTGACCGTGCAGGAGCTTGGCCCGCTCGGCCTGCGGCCCGGAAGCGGGGGACTCGGTAAACTTGCCGCTCTTGTCCGTGGCGTATGTCGCGACCTCACTGCGCACGACATCGAGCACCTGGTTGAAGCCCGGTCCAGGGTTGATCGGCGCCGCCATCGGGAAGATGCGCTCGCCAAACCGCTCGCGGATCTGCTCCAGGCTCTTGTCGAAATCGGTCTCTTCCTTGTCGAACCCATTGACCACGATGACCTTGGGAATCCCCAGTTCCGTGGCGTACTTCCACATCGCGTCCGTGCCCACTCCGATGCCGTGGTTGGCGTGAATCACCACGACCGCCAGGTCGCTTGCCCGCAAGGCGCCCAAGCCCTCGCTGATGAAGTCCGCATATCCCGGGCAATCCAGCACGTTGATCTTCTTTCCCTGCCAATCCAGGTGCATGAGCGTCGCCGAAACGGAGATCAGGCGCTGCTGTTCACTCTCGTGATAGTCCGAAACGGTGGAACCGGCCGGGACGCTGCCCATGCGGTTGATCACGCCCGCGCATGCCAGCATGGACTCGCTGAGCATGGTCTTGCCCGACGAAGCATGGCCTACGAGTGCAACATTGCGAATTTCACCAGGTTGATTCTCTTTCATATCAGGTCGCTAACAATTTGGTCAGGTCATTTGTCCATTGGAGCCGACGCTCTGAGACGGGGAGAGAATGTAGTCGATGACAAACGTTCGCAAGAGGAGAATACGGACCAGCGTCGGGAATCTCAGGCCGGGTTCGCGCGACGCCTGGCTACCGCCCCAAGAGGGTTCCGCGCGCGAAATTGGGGATGGCGCCCCGGCCCGAAAATGCCCATTCTGTTTCAAACAACAGGTCGCCCGGGGTCCAGGCGCGGACCTTTTCGGGAAGCGACCCGTGCAATGCGAAACGCGAGAACTGGTATGAAACGAATCACAGAAACGCTCCTGACCCTCATTGGCGGCGCCTTCCTGGCCGTTGCCGCTCCCAACCCGGACTCCTGGTCCGTTCGTGATTTCGGCGCCAAGGGCGATGGCCAGGCGGACGATACCGGCGCGTTCCAAAAGGCGCTGGACGCGGCCAAGGAGGCCGGAGGCGGTGTGGTTTATGCGCCGCGCGGCAATTACTTCTTCGCGGGCCACCTCACCGTGCCGGCGGCGGTCACGCTGCGGGGCGTTTGGGAATCGGTGCCGTCGCATGTCGGCATGCGAAACCGGGGCGCGGCCAAGCCGACCGACGATGGAACGACGTTCCTGGTCACGGAGAACCAAGACAACGAGGAGGGCCCGGCGTTCATCACCTTGCGCGACAACAGCACACTCAAGGGCGTCGTTCTCTATTACCCGAACCAAAACCCGGCCGAGGAACCCAAGCCTTATCCCTATGCCATCGCGATGCGCGGGAAGAACCCGGCCGTGCTGGCCGTCGAGATGCTCAACCCCTACAATGGCATCGACGCCGCCCACAACGAGAGGCACCTCATCCGCGACGTCTCCGGGCAGCCCCTGCGCCGCGGCATCTACGTGGATGACATTTACGACATTGGCCGGATCGAGGACGTCCATTTCAACCCCTGGTGGAGCATGCAGCCGCGGCTGTTCAAATGGCAACAAGAGCACGGGGAGGCGTTCGTCATCGGCCGGAGCGACTGGCAATACGTGTTTAACACCTTCTGTTTCGGCTACAACGTCGGCTATAAGTTCATTCAAACCCGCGCCGGCAACTGCAATGGCAACTTTCTGGGCATCGGCGCCGATGACTGTTTCACCGCGGTTGTGGTCGAGAACTCCGCGCCCTTCGGCTTGCTTATCTCGAACGGGGAGTTCGTCTCCTTTCACGGCCCCGATCCCACCATGGTCGCCGTCGGCACCAACCACACTGGCGCCGTGCGCTTCGTGAATTGCGCCTTTTGGGGACCGTGCAACCAGATCGCCAAAATCGCCGGCCGCGGCACGGTCGGCTTCAGCGATTGCACCTTCGTGCAGTGGGACCAAAAAAAAGAGGGCCGCCATGCAATCCAGGTCCAAGGCGGCAAAATCCTGGTGCGCGGCTGCGAGTTCCGGGAAGACAAACCCCAGATCGAGTTGGGTGAAGGGGTGAGGCAGGCGGCCGTCTCAGACAACCTTTTCAGCGGAAAACAGCGCGTCACCAACCACAGCAAAATCCCCGTGAGCCTGAACGGCAACTCCGGGGATCAGTAGGCCAGACCGGTTATTACGGAGGAGAATATGAAACCGCCAACGATCCTCGTTGCCCTGGCCGCGCCGGGCCTTGCTTGGGCCTTGTCCGTGTGCGCGTTGAGCATTGCCGGAACACTCCGCGGAGCCGAGGTCTTCACGCCATTGAAAGCGCCCGAAGGGGAACCGAACGCGGCGGGGCCTTTCTCCAAAGGCCACCGCGGGGAGATGACCCTCTGGTATCGCCACCCCGCCGTCAAGTGGCTGGAGGCAATGCCCCTGGGCAACGGGCTGACCGCCGCCATGGTCTTTGGCGGAACAGAAACGGAGCGGATCGCCCTGAACAATTCGAGCTTCTGGTCAGGAAAACCCCATGATTACGATGACCCGAATGCGGGCAAGTATTTCGAGCCGATCAAGGCGCTGATGGCGGAGCAGAAATTCCAGGAGGCCGAAAAGATGGTTGACGACCATTTCTGGGGCGTCCCCACGGGCCAGCAGGCCTATCAGCCCATCGGCGACTTGTTGCTTGCGTTCGACGGCGCGGGCGAGGCTGCCGATTATCGCCGCGAGCTGGACCTGGAGAGTGGCGTCGCCACGGTCACCTATCGCTCCGGCGGCGTGGTGTTCACACGCGAGGTGTTCATCTCCTACCCGGACCGCGTGCTGGTGATGCGCATCTCGGCGGACAAGCCAGGCTCCGTGTCGGTCGAGGCGCGGTTTAAGAGTCCCGCGCCATTTGTGGATAAAGTCACCGCCACCGCCGGAGAGTTGGTCCTGGATGGAACATGGCGGAAGCCGGGCTCGGAGACAAACTGGCTCATCGCCCCGGTCGAAGGACCGGGCCTGCGCTTTGAGGCCGCCATGGCGGCGCGCGCCGAAGGGGGCCAATCGGAGGCCACCGCGGACAGCCTGCGCATCCGGAAGGCGGACGCCGTCACGTTGATTCTCACCACGGCGACCAGCTACATCAATTACCACGACATTAGCGGCGATCCGGCCGCCCAGTGCCGGAACATCCTGGCGGACTGCGCCGGCAAGGACTACGCCGGCCTTCGGCGCCGCCATGAGGAGGATTTCCGCGGGTTGATGGGGCGCGTTCATCTGCGCGTTGGCGACACGGCGCAAAACGACAGGCCCATTGATGAGCGGCTTGCCGCGGTGCGCGCCGGCGGCCGCGATCCGAACCTGGAAGCTTTGGTCTTTCAGTTCGGCCGTTACATTCTGGCGGCGAGCAGCCGCGCCGGGGGCCAGCCTGCCAATTTGCAAGGCATCTGGAACGAAGACGTTCTCCCACCCTGGGGCAGCAAATACACGATCAACATCAACACCGAGATGAACTACTGGCCCGCCGAGGTCTGCAACCTGCCGGAATGCGCCCAGCCCTTGTTTGACATGATCCAGGACATCTCCGAAACCGGCGCCAGGACGGCGAAGGCCTATTACGGCGCGGAAGGCTGGGTCACCCATCATAACATCGATCTCTGGCGCGGGACCGCCCCGGTGGATGCCGCGCGGTTCGGCATGTGGCCCCTCGGCGGCGCCTGGCTGTGCCAGAGCATTTGGGAGCACTACGCCTTCGGCCGCGACGTCGAGTTTCTCAAGCGATATTATCCGACGTTGAGAGATTGCGCCGCGTTCCTGCTGAACATCATGATCGTGGAACCCAGGCATCAGTGGCTTGTCACGCCGTTTTCCATGTCGCCCGAGCACGGCTATTTCGACGCTAATGGCAAGCCGGCCGTTCTTTCGCCCTCGCCGACGATGGATGTCGCCATCATGCGCGAGTTGTTCCCGCATTGTATCGAGGCCGGCAGAATCCTGGGCGTGGACGCGGATTTCAGGGCCAAACTGGAAGACGCGCTCAAGAGAATTCCACCCTACCAGATCGGCGGCTCGGGATTCGTTCAGGAATGGATCGAAGACTGGAAGACCGGCCCGCAAGGGCACAACGTCTCGCCTAATTTCGCCTTTTATCCGGGATGCTCGATCACGCTGCGCGGCAATCCGGGATTCGCCGCCGCGTACCGGAAATGGATGGAGGCCCATCCGCCGGGCGGCGGGTTCATCCTCTCATGGGGCATCGCGATGTGGGCTCGCTTGGAGCGCGGCGACCAGGTCGCCCGGTGCATCCAGGCCTATATGGGCCGATCCCCCGCGGCCAACTTGCACAATGCCGGCGCCAACCAGTCCGACGCCAGCTTCGGCTTTACGGCGGCGGTGGCTGAGGCGTTGGTGCAGAGCCATGCCGGCGAAATCAGCTTGCTGCCCGCCTTGCCCGCGGGTTGGGATGAAGGCTCTGTCTCCGGCCTGCGCGCCCGCGGCGGGTATGAGGTGAGCCTGCAATGGAAGGGCGGCAAATTGGAAACTGCGGACATCCACGGCCTCAAGGGCGGAGCAATCAACGTCCGCTACGGTCAGAAGACCGCGCCCCTCACCATCAAGCCCGGTGAGGTGGTGCATTTGAACGCCGACCTCGTTGCCGCCAACTAACCTGACATCCCCGCGACTCATGGAGGCCAAGACAAGCGCCGGCCGCACCTTCGCGCTGGAAAGGTCGGTGAATGGGAATGGCACGACGACGATTTCACCGCTTACAAATCGCGCCATGCTTCCTCCTCTTCGGGTGTGCTCCAGTCCGCCCCCCACGCCGTTTGAGCCAGTGGCAACAAACTCTCCCCGCCTTCTTCGCGCGCGGCCTCCCTGGTCTTCAGAAACACCAGGAAATCGAAGACCTCGCGCTGGACTGCATCGGGCGCGGCCTTAATCTCCTCGATTAGCGTGTTTGTCAGCGCATTCACAACAGCACGATAGGAGGATCGGCTGTCATTTCCAAGCCCCGTTGCTAACGTTCACGGCCCGGGAATCGAACTCCGAGAATACAAAGCCGTCCATGTGCAAAGGGGCGCCGAATTCCGATTGCTCAGCGACGAGGTCCTGGTAAAATCTGCGCAGCAACCAGATATGAACACGAGAGAAAGAACGTTCACGGCGGCAAGGCTGGTTCACGCGGATTGCCACGTGAAAACGACGAAACTCCTTGCCGCGGCGCTTGTGCTCTGCGGCGTTTGCACCTTTACAACCCAGGCGCTCGGCGCGACCGGCAGGCTCTTGGCAGGGACGGCCAAGGTGAGCATCACTCCCGTTACGGATGAGCCTCTCCATGATCCGGTGTACGCCCGGAGCCTGGTGCTGGAAATCAACCGCGAACGCCTGGCATTTGTCTCGGTCGATTTAGGGGTCTTCACCAGCGAGAAGGTCGAAACGGCCTGCAAAGAGACGTACGGGATTTCAAAGGTTTTCCTCTGCTCATCGCACAATCATACGGGTCCCTCGAAGCCCGGCAAAGCCCCCGAGTACAGCGACCTGAAGGCCTTCTACGAGAAGCAAATCATCCAGGCCGTGGGGTTGGCGGTGACCAATATGTTCCCGGCCAGGATTGCCGCCGGGCGCAAGAGTTTCCCCCAGTTGGGATTCAAACGCCTGGTCGTCCGCGAGGACGGCCATGCCCGCGAGTCATGGATGGGCGATGATCATTACGGCGCGATCAACCCGGACCGGATTCCTTTCGGGCCGGTTGACCAGGAAGTGGGCGTCATCCGGGTGGAGGACACCAACGGCCAGGCCCGGGCCATTATTATGAACTATGCCTGCCATGCCGACGTGGTCTGCCAGAGTTACGCGATTTCGGCCGATTACCCGGGAGTCGCCGCGCGGAAGGTTGAGGAGGCCTTTGGCAAAGGGGTGAACTGCCTCTTCGTCAACGGAGCTGCCGGCAATGTCGCCCCGTTGTTCACGGTCCCGCGAAGAGACGGTCCGAACGATCCCTTCAAGACCGATTACGCGCCGATGGAACGGATGGGAGAGTTGCTGGCGTTTGAAACGGTCAAGGTGGCAAAGGCCCTGCGCGGCACGGGTGATGAAACGACCATCAAATACAAAGACGCCGCACTCGCCTTTACGGGACGCTTCGATCCCGCGAAGCATTTCGACGTTCGTCTCACCACGATCCTGATCAACGACGACATCGTCATCGCGGCCAATCCCGGCGAGCTGTTTGCCGAGCTTGGGCTTGAATGGAAGGCGAAAATGCAGGCGGAGACAGCCAATCCCTTCTACTTCGGATACACCTGGAACGCAGGCCAGTGGCCCGGATATGTTCCGAGCATCAAGGGCGCCGCTTTGGGCGGATTCGGCGCCGACCAGGACCGCGGAATGATCGAGGTCGGCGCGGGAGAAGCCATTTTCAACAAACACCTTGAAAACTACTTCAGGCTCACGGGCCTGATGCGCGCCGAGCCGGGGCCGTCCGGATTCAAACGCGGCGCAAGATGGATCGTCACCCCGGTTCCCGAAGAGGCGGCACCGTGAGGCAAACCCATCAGCTCGGAGGCCGATCTCGCCGGTTGCGGCCAACGGCAACAGCGGCTAGGCTGGTGGTGTTGAGAAAGGCCAAGAATTATGTTTGCAGTTTACCGGACAAGCGTGGACGAGCTCGACCAGCAGTTCCTGGATGGTCTGAAAAAGGCCTTCGCGCACAAAGAAATTGAAATCACGGTGAGCGATGCGGACGAAACGGATTATCTGTTGCGCTCTCCCTCCAACCGCGAACAACTCTTGCGGGCAGTTGCCGACATCGAGCGAAACCGCAACATAGTCGTGCCCGAACAGCAGGCTTTCCAATGAGGAAAGTCGGCTTTCATTCTGAAGCCTTCGAGCAGTTCAACGATTGGGCCAAACAAGACAGCCAGGTTTTCGAGCGGCTGACCCGGCTGATCAAGGAAACCCTTCGCGACCCCTTTGGCGGCATCGGCAAGCCCGAACCGCTCAAGCACGATTTGAAAGGTTACTGGTCTCGAAGGATCACTGATGAGCATCGCCTGGTTTACAAAGTAACCACCGAGATGGTCATCATCGTGTCGTGCAAGTACCATTACTAATGGCCATGGTGCGCAGTTGTGGCTTCACCATAATGAGACAATGGATCACCTCTCAGGTTAGCCGTTGTCCTCACCTGCGAGAGAAGCTCAAGGCGCTTACAGTGTTCATCGCCGCCCTGTTTGTTTGCGCGGGAACGATGCGGGGGGCCGGACGGTATCTCAAGGTTGATTATCCGGCATCCAGCGTCGAAGGGGAACTGAGAATCGCCGTCACCTACACGCTCTGGATTCCGGACGGCATAGAGACATTCCGCGGCATCATCGTTCACCAGCACGGCGCGGGCATGACGGCCTCCAGGGAAGGCTCCACTGCCGCTTACGACCTTCACTGGCAGGCCCTGGCCAAAAAGTGGGACTGCGCCCTGCTCGGTCCAAGCTACCACGTCTTAAACGACGGAGACCTCGGTGCCGCAGGCTCGGACTACTGGTTCGACCCCCGCCTCGGCTCGGACAAGACCTTCCTCAGAGCTATAGGCGACTTCGCAAACCGGACCGGCCATCCTGAATTGTCGGCCGTCCCGTGGGCGCTCTGGGGCCATTCCGCCGGCGCCGGATGGGCGGATGTCATGAGCAGCCTGCACCCCGAACGCGTGATCGCTGTTTACTACCGCTCCGGCTCGGCGTTCGTCTGGGCCGACAGACCGGCCATGTTCCCGCCGGTCGCAATCCCCGCCTCAAGCTATGCCATCCCCAGGATATGCACCACCGGCGTGAAGGAGAAGGGCCTGACCCGCATCCTGCTGGCCACGTTCGGGCTTTACCGCACCAACGGGGCGCCCACCGGCTTCGCGCAGGACCCTCGCACTGGCCACGAGTGCGGCGACAGCCGCTATTTCGCCATCCCGTTCCTTGACGCGTGCCTGGCGATGCGGCTGCCGGACAAGGGGAGCAAAGACCAAACCCTGAAGCCTGTGGACATGAACATCGCCTGGCTGGCACCGCTCGGCGGCGACACGGCGGTGCGGGCGCCCGAATATCATGGAAAGCTGGAGGAGTCCGTGTGGCTGCCCAACGAAGCGGTGGCCAAGGCCTGGATGGAGTACGTCAAGACCGGCGCCGTGGGCGACACCACGCCGCCGCCGCCGCCCTTCAGCGTCCGGGCGACCCAAGCTGGAGATGAAGGCCGAGAAATCACCTGGGACGCGGAAGCGGACTTCGAGAGCGGCATTGGCGGCTTCATCGTCATGCGCGACGGGAAGGAGTTTGCCAAAGTGCCGGAGAAGCCGCTGGGCAAATTCGGGCGGCCATTGTTCCAATCGATGACGTATCACGATACGCCGGAGCAGCCCATGCCGAAGATGCGCTTCGTGGACACCTCGGCCAGACCGGACCAGGAACACCATTATGCCATAATAAGTGTGAACAGCGTGGGGCTGAAGTCAG